>NZ_JBSWVF010000001.1:0-738531 GCF_056159445.1 Pseudomaricurvus sp. ABR4_320
AATACTAATTAATAGGCATTTCCATAACATATAAAAGGCGCGCTCGCTTTACGTTGCAATGAGAAATTATTTCGAATAATTTACCATAGTTCGCAGAGCATTAGAGCATAGAAATTACTCGTTTCATCGAAAACATGTATGCCTCTTATACAACTATTAAGTTCAAAAGGGATATCACTACATATGAAAAAAGACATTTTTATATGTCACGCAAGTGAAGATAAAGTTGCTGTTGCTAGACCGCTATCTAGTTGTTTAGCTCAGAGGGGCCTTACTTATTGGATTGATGAAGCAGAAATATCTCCTGGAGAAAGTATTACTGAAAGAGTCAATGACGGCCTTAAAGTTTCAGAATTTGTCGTAGTTATTTTAAGTCGTTCTTTTATGGCTAAGCATTGGCCAAAAAGAGAATTATGGGCGGTACTTAATTTAGAATCCAAATCCGGAAAAGTAATCATTATTCCTATTTTGGTAGGAACACAGTCAGAAGTTGATGGAATAGTCGATGAATTTCCGCTTCTAAATGACAAGTTATTTCTGTTGTGGAATGGAGATGCGAATCGCGTCGCCAACGCTATACAAACTACAGTTTTAAAATCTCAAGGGGTGTCGCTAGATCCGAAAGTAGAAATGCATGCCTGTGGGCATTGCGCGACACCATTTCAGAATGGTGTGCATGTATGCCTTGGTTGCCAGGGAACAATTAAGTATGGTCTTACCGCTCAGGAAAGGCTTCACATCAGGCAAACATCAGTAGCAGCTATTGGGCTTCTATTGCTGGTCACGATGCTCCACATTCCTTCGTATTCTGAGTCATGGTTTGGCTTTAACATTCCTATGATGTGGGGACTAGGTTTTTGGTCTTTTCCTATCGCAGCACTCATTGCACTTGGTGGAGCGTTCTACGCTGAAGCACGTATAGCGGCCAGTAAGGCACACTTGGTCAGAACATTCAGATGAACCATACAAGCGCGTTAGTTAGCATTTTCGTAAGCTCGAGCCTATTGCACAGACGTTAAAAAGGACATACATGAGCGGACACATCAAAAAAATAGACTCAATTAAAGGGATGGCGGTCTATGATGATTTTCAGTGGTCATCATCTATGCGAGATACAGGTAACAACATCGCAGAATTTAAAAACCTTAACATCCTATATGGCCGCAACTACTCAGGCAAAACAACACTCTCGCGGATCTTCAGAGCTCTCGAAACCGGCACGATATCAGACAAATATAGTTCACCTGAATTTCAATTGTCTTTCGATGGCGGCAGAACTACCACGCAAAGGTCATTAAGTAATCATGGTCAAATCGTTCGGGTTTTCAATGAGGACTTTGTCCGGGATAATCTTCGGTTCATTGTTGATGACGAGCAGACGATCAATTCATTCGCCATCTTGGGGGAAGACAATACAAAGCTTGAGGAAGAAATCGAGAAGCACGAAGCCGAACTTGGGAGCGAAGAGGAGAAGTCTGGACTACTGGGAGAGCACCTCGGGACTGAAGAAAAATTCAATGTAGCCCAAAAAGACCATGACAACAAGTCGTCAGAATTGGAGGGGAAGTTACGTGATAAAGCCAATAAGGCAGACACTGGAATCAAGCACAATAAAACGTTTGGTGATGCCAACTACAATGTACCTAAAATAAAGATAGACATATCGACTGTTACAAAAGACACTTATTCTCCGCTTACTGATGAGCAGGTGGGCAAGTTTAACGACCTCCTTAGAGAAGAACCCAAACCGGAAATCCCTGAATCATCAACTTTCAATCTTCAATATTCTGCTATCGCTTCAAAGGCTAATGAACTCATTGAAAAAAAAATTCAAGCATCTAATCCAATTCAGGAATTGCTAAACGATGCGACTTTGGCCTCTTGGGTGAGGGCTGGTCGGAGCCACCATCAAGAGAAAAGAGATAAATGCGCATTTTGTGGCAGTGACCTTCCTGAAGATTTGTGGGAAAAACTGGACAAGCATTTTAATCAGGAGTCTGAAGAGCTTCGTCAAGCATTGGAAGCCCTGGTAGGATCTATTGAACGTGAACGATCCCGAGCTCCTAATCTACTGAAAATCAAAAACTCGGATTTCTACTCTAACTTTACAGCCGACTTAGATTCATTGGCAGAACAGTTGTCGACCTTATCAGAGTCTTACAGTCAGAGTCTGGACTCGATAAAAGAACAGATCGAAAAGCGAAGAGATGACATTTTTACGCCACTTGAGTTTAAAACATCTGCGTCTATTGAAGATGCTTTGAATGCGGTCAGAGATTCGTACGAGGAGCTCAGAAACGAATCTAACCAGCTTACAGCCTCACTGAGCGACGGCCAATCTGAAGCTCGTGCGGCTCTTCGCCTCCATGAGGTTTATACATTCATAAACGACATTAAGTATGGAGACGAGTGTACGGCCATTGAGGCATTGAACGTGGCTATGTGCGAAGCGAAGGAAGCTAAAAACACCGCAAAAGAAAAGGTTGATGTAAAGCGAAGAGAGATCGCTGAACTGAAGGCTCAGTTAAAAGATGAAAGTAAGGGAGCTGATAGGGTAAACGATTATCTGAACAACTTTTTCGGCCACCAGTCTCTCTCACTCAAAGCCATCGAAGAAAACCTAGGGGACGTGTCATCTGGATACCGATTTGAGGTGACTCGAAATGACAAAAAAGCATTCCATCTCAGTGAAGGCGAATGTAGCCTGATAGCTTTCTGTTACTTCATGGCCAAGCTTGAAGACATAGAGACTAAAGGTAACCAGCCAATCATTTGGATCGATGATCCTATTTCTAGCTTGGATGCAAACCATATCTTTTTTGTCTACAGCCTTATTAAGGCAGAGATTGTAACGCCAGAGAAATATGAAGATGGCGGGGAGATAAAGGAACGTGATCATTTTAAGCAGCTATTTATTTCGACTCACAATTTGGATTTTTTGAAGTATCTGAAGCGGCTACCCGGCGCTTTGAATAAAAATAAATCTCAATACTTTATCATTACCCGAACGGATCAAGTCAGTAATATTACATTGATGCCTCGCTACCTGAAAGACTACGTCACAGAATTCAACTTTCTATTTCATCAAATTTATAAATGCGCTCATGCCCAAATCGAGTGTGATGAAAATCATGATTGCTACTACAACTTTGGAAACAATGCCCGCAAATTTCTTGAAGCATTCTTGTACTACAAATACCCCAATGCCGTAGAAAAAGATGATAGGTTGGAGCGTTTTTTCGGAGATGATGCATTGGCATCGTCACTAACGGATCGCATAAACAATGAGTTTTCCCATTTAGAGGGTATATTTGAGAGAAGTGTTTTGCCTATTGATGTGCCTGAGATGAAGACAACGGCAAGTTTTATATTGCGGAAAATTAAAGAAAAAGATCCAGACCAGTATTCGGCGCTACTTCAAAGTATTGGGGTAGAAAATTCCTAACAAGCGCATATTGCAGGATAGTGATCTTCTCCTGCTTTAACGAACACCAAAGCCAAACTGACGAGGTGTCCTATACCAAAATATAAAACCGAAAACAACCTGACAGAATTCGAACGAATTTAAAGTCAAAACCGTTCAGCTTAATCTAATTAAAAAATCACACCATAGACCGAATTAGCCCCTCAGCCTCTTCCAAAAGGTAAGTACGGAACTTACGCGCAGCCGGCGACAAAAGCCGGTCTGCCATCGTTACCACATACCATTCCCTGCGCAAGGGCAAGCCCTGCACTTTGAGCAATGCCATGCGCGCTGCTGCCAACTCTGCCCTCACAGTGTGCATTGACAACATCCCTATTCCCATACCCGCCATAATCGACTGTTTGATGGTCTCGTTAGAATCGGCCTCCAACACCGTGTTCATATGCACGCCGTTCTCCTCAAAAAAACGTTCCATCGAGACCTTAGTGCCTGAGCCCTGCTCCCGTGTCAGCAAGGGTTCACCGGTGAGTTCATCCGGTGAGATTTGGTTGCGTAATGCCAGTGGGTGGTTGACTGGCGCCAGCATCGCCAGGGGGTTAGGCGCAAATACCTGCCCGTTAAAACTCTCGTCTTTGGGCGGACGCCCCATCACGCCAAGATCAATCCGGTAGCTGCGTAACTGTTCGATAATTTCGGCGCGGTTGTGCACCGTCAGCTTGATGTCGATACCGGGATGTACTTTAAGGAACATCGCCAGCAGTGACGGCACGAAATACTTACAGGTACTGACCACCCCGATACGCAC
Source organism: Pseudomaricurvus sp. ABR4_320 (assembly GCF_056159445.1). Lineage (NCBI taxonomy): Bacteria > Pseudomonadati > Pseudomonadota > Gammaproteobacteria > Cellvibrionales > Cellvibrionaceae > Pseudomaricurvus > Pseudomaricurvus sp. ABR4_320. The sequence goes on from NZ_JBSWVF010000001.1 coordinate 4,230, forward strand.
CTTACCTTTACGTGCTCCCCCTATCGCCAGCGCGTTCTGTTCAAAATCCTCCAGCCGCGAGAGGATCTCATCGGCCATACGACACATGCGCTCGCCAGCCTCAGTAATCTGCAGCTGTCGGCCGACATGCTCGAACAAGGGGAAGCCCAATAATTCTTCCAATTGGCGCAGTTGCATGGATACCGCAGGTTGCGTCAAGTGCAGTTTTAGGGCCGCTGGCGTGATGCCACCCTCGTGTGCAACGCTGGTCAGCACTTCTAACTGTCTGATTGTTAGTCGTTTTTTTATATTCATAAGAATTTATTATGTATCAATCTATTTATTCTGAATAGACCTGAAGTATCCGCCCTGAGACAGTATGCCCATCGACAGTCATCGGACCAAGAGGCAGACGCAGATGGGCGAACATAACACGCAAATAACAGACGCTAAAAAGCGCTATTCCGCCGGCGTACTCAAGTACGCGCAGATGGGCTACTGGCAGCCGGACTATGAACCGAAAGCGACAGATGTCCTCGCTTTGTTCCGCATTACCCCGCAACCAGGCGTTGACCCGCAAGAGGCCGCCGCCGCCGTTGCCGGGGAATCTTCTACCGCGACTTGGACGGTGGTTTGGACCGACCGTCTCACCGCCTGCGAACAGTACCGCGCCAAAGCCTATAAGGTCGACCCGGTGCCCGGCAATCCCGAGCAGTATTTCGCGTATGTGGCCTACGAGCTGGACCTTTTTGAGGAGGGTTCCATCGCCAACGTCACCGCCTCCATCATTGGTAACGTGTTCAGCTTTAAGCCGTTGAAAGCCGCCCGCTTGGAAGACATGCGTTTCCCCATCTCCTTCATCAAAACCTTCCGCGGCCCGGCCACCGGTATCGTGGTTGAGCGTGAGCGCCTGGATAAGTTTGGTCGTCCGCTGTTGGGTGCGACCACAAAACCCAAATTAGGTTTGTCGGGTAAGAACTACGGCCGAGTGGTTTATGAAGGGCTGAAAGGCGGTCTAGATTTTGTGAAAGATGACGAGAACATCAATTCCCAGGCGTTTATGCACTGGCGTGATCGCTTCCTCTACTGCACCGAAGCGGTAGCGCGCGCAACTGCTGCGACCGGTGAAGTCAAAGGTCACTATCTGAACGTGACCGCCGGCACCATGGAAGAAATGTATAAGCGTGCCGAATTTGCCAAAGAACTGGGCTCGTGCATCATCATGGTCGATCTGATCGTCGGCTGGACCGGCATTCAGTCGCTCTCTAATTGGTGTCGTGAGAACGACATGATCCTGCATATGCACCGCGCTGGACACGGCACTTACACTCGGCAGAAGAACCACGGCATCTCCTTCCGGGTGATCGCCAAATGGCTGCGTATGGCCGGTGTTGATCACCTGCACTGTGGTACGGCGGTGGGCAAACTCGAGGGCGATCCCATGACCGTGCAGGGTTATTACAACGTCTGCCGGGAAACCTATAACAAAGTCGATCTGCCCCGCGGTATTTTCTTTGATCAGGATTGGGGCGGTATGAACAAGGTATTGCCGGTGGCTTCCGGTGGTATCCACGCCGGTCAGATGCATCAGCTGTTGGATCTGTTCGGTGACGACGTGGTGCTGCAGTTTGGCGGCGGCACCATCGGTCACCCGATGGGTATTCAGGCCGGTGCGACTGCCAACCGTGTCGCACTGGAAGCCATGGTGCTGGCGCGCAACGAAGGCCGCAACATTCGCGAGGAAGGCCCGGACATATTACAAGCCGCTGCACGCCACTGCTCTCCCCTCGCCGCCGCACTCGACACCTGGAAGGACGTCTCTTTCAACTACGCCAGCACCGATACGTCTGACTTCGCCGTCACCCCCAATTTGGCCTGAACCGGCAACAGCACGAGGATAAAACGATGAGAGTTACCCAAGGCACCTTCTCTTTCCTGCCCGACCTGACCGACGCGCAGATCAGCAAACAGATTCAGTACTGTCTGGATCAAGGCTGGGCAGTCGCGTTTGAATATACCGACGACATCCACCCACGCAACACCTACTGGGAAATGTTCGGACACCCGATGTTCGATCTACAGGATCCTGCCGGTGCTATGGGCGAGTTGGCCGAATGCAGAGGCACCTTTCCCAACCATTACATCCGCATCAATGCGTTTGATTCGAGCATCGGTTGGGAATGTATCCGCCTGAGTTTTTTGGTCAATCGTCCCAAGAACGAACCCGGTTTCCGCCTCAAGCGAGTCGACGGTCCGGGCCGTACCCAGCGTTACAGTGTCGAGCCCTACGCTACGGTTGCCTCGGAAAACAATCGTTACGCGTGACACCTTTCGCTAACCACTGCGAGGTTTTGAGATGAGCAATCCTGCATACCGGAACATGGGTTACACGCCGCCCACGCCCGCATCGGACGGCAACGACACAAGCAAACCTGTGTCAATCGATGCAGGGCTCGGTGAGCAGGATGTGCTTTCGCTGCTGGCCGAACTGGACCGGGAGCTGATCGGCCTGGCACCGGTCAAGCAGCGCATCCGCGATGTGGCGGCGCTGCTGCTGGTGGACGCCGCGCGTCGCAAGCATGGCCTCGACGGGCGCATTCCGGGTCTGCATATGTCATTTACCGGCAACCCCGGCACCGGCAAAACCACGGTGGCCATGCGTATGGCATCGATTCTTCATCGCCTGGGTTATGTCCGCAAAGGCCACCTGGTCGCTGTTACCCGTGACGATCTGGTTGGACAGTACATTGGCCATACCGCACCCAAGACCAAAGAAGTCCTGAAAAAAGCCATGGGCGGAGTGCTTTTTATTGACGAAGCCTACTATCTATATCGACCGGAAAATGAGCGGGACTATGGTCAGGAAGCCATCGAAATTTTGTTGCAGGTGATGGAAAACCAGCGTGATGACCTGGTGGTAATCCTTGCCGGCTACAAAGACCGCATGGCGACGTTTTATGAGTGCAACCCCGGCTTTTCGTCGCGCATCGCCCACCACATAGACTTTCCCGATTACTCCATTGCCGAGTTGCTACAGATTGGCGATCTGATGCTCGATGAGCTTGGCTACACCATGGATGCCTCGGCCCGGGATGCCTTTCAACGCTATATCGAAAAACGCGCAGACCAGCCCTGGTTCGCCAATGCCCGCAGCATTCGTAACGCCATCGACCGCGCGCGCCTGCGTCATGCCAGCCGCCTGTTTGGTCATATCGCCGATGCCGATAAAGCAACACTGCAGGCCATAGCCGCGGAAGACATTCTCGCCAGCCGGGTGTTTGATGCACCGGACGGACCGCCGACAACAGGGAATCAAAACGGATGAATCCAACCCTGCAAGCCCTGATCTTTGATGTCGACGGTACCCTGGCAGAAACCGAGGAAGCCCATCGTCAGGCCTTCAATACTGCGTTTTCATACGCTGGAAAAAACTGGCGCTGGACCCCACGGATCTATCGCGACCTACTGCGGGTTGGCGGTGGTAAAGAGCGCCTTGCACACTGGTGCAATACGCAAAACGTCAGCATCAGCCAGCAGGATATTGCCGAGCTGCACCGGGTGAAAACCCGTGTATATGCCGACCTGCTCGACAGTGGTCTGCCATTGCGACGGGGCATTAAGCGGATGATTAATGAGGCGCGGGAAGCCAATCTTCTGCTGGCCATTGCGACCACCACCACGCCGGCCAATATCGACGCCCTACTCGCCCCACACTTTGGCGACGACTGGAGGAGACTCTTTCACAGCATCAAGGCCGGCAACAGCGTGCCCAATAAAAAACCCGCCGCCGACGTCTACCTGGCGGTCCTAGACGAGCTCAATATTGATAGCGTCGAGGCGGTTGCCTTTGAGGATTCACGCATCGGCGTGGCCTCAGCCAATTCCGCCGGCATTGCAGTGGTAGCCACCCCCAGTCATTTCTGGAACGACGACGACTTCAGTACTGCCGACGCCCTTTTGGAAGACCTTGGTGAGCCCGACGCCCCCTGGCGCCATGCCCACCGGGAATTTGATCGGCGCCACCTTGATCTAAAGGGTTTACAGGCTTGGCACCAGCGCCGCCCAACAACACAAGCCACAGGAACGGCACTATGAAAAACGACATCATCATCGCCCCCAGCCTACTGTCAGCGGATTTCTCTCGTCTCGGTGAAGAAGTGCGCAGCGTGGTCGACGCCGGTGCAGACTGGATTCACTTTGATGTCATGGACAATCACTATGTACCCAACCTGACGTTCGGCCCTATGGTGTGCCAGGCCATTCGACCGCACACTGTCGCACCGATCGATGTGCATCTGATGGTACAGCCGGTCGATGCATTGATCGAAGGCTTCGCCAGGGCCGGCGCCGACGTGATCAGTTTTCATCCTGAGGGGTCCCAGCACGTCGACCGCAGCCTGGCACTGATTCGCGACCTGGGTTGCAAAGCCGGTATCGCGTTAAATCCAGCCACGCCGATCGACTGGCTGGACCATATACTGCCACGGCTTGATATGATTCTGGTGATGTCGGTTAACCCGGGTTATGGGGGACAGTCTTTTATTGAAACCGCCCTGCCCAAGTTGCGTAGGATTCGCGAGCGTATCGTCGCCAGCGGACTGGCTATTCGGCTTGAGGTCGATGGCGGTGTCAAACCCGGCAATGCCGCGTCCATAATCGACGCCGGTGCAGACACGCTGGTCGCCGGCAGCGCCGTCTTCGGTGGTACCAGCTACCGCGAGGCCATCAGCGCATTGAGGAACCCGATCGCCGCTGCTGCCTGACACGTCTGAATAGGCAAACCTTTAAAAATAATGATAAGAGAAGGAAAACAACATGATCCGAAGTCATTTAACCCTGACCCAGTTCCTTATTGAGGAACGCCGGCGACACCCCTCGGCAACAGGTTCCTTCAACAGCTTGATCCTGGCAGTGGGCCTGGCGTGCAAGGTGTTATCGCGCAAGATCGCTTACGGCAATCTGTACGGTGAACAAGGTTCGGCTGGCACCACCAATACCCATGGCGAAACCCAGCAACAGCTCGACGTGCTCGCCAACGAAACCTTTCTGCACTGCCTGCAATGGCAAGCCAATCTTAGAGCCATCGTCTCGGAAGAAAACGAGGAACTGATCTGCTTTGACACGCAGGATTCTAACTACTTATTGGCACTTGATCCCCTCGATGGCTCCTCGAACATCGATGTAAACGTCTCGGTGGGCAGTATTTTCTCGGTATTGCGTGCGCCCCCTGACACCGAAGCGATCACCGACGACGCATTTTTCCAGAAAGGCTATGAACAGGTTGCTGCCGGCTATGCCATCTACGGTCCCACCACCATGCTGGTGTTAAGCGTGGGTTGTGGGGTACAAGGATTTACCTTAAATCCCGAGATGGGTGAGTTCCTGCTCAGTCATCCGGACATGACCGTGCCGGAGCAAACCTCCGAATTTGCTATCAACGCGTCTAACAGTCGCTTCTGGGAACCTCCCGTTAAACGCTACGTCGAGGAATGTTTGGCCGGTCGCAATGGCCCGCGTGAGCGTGACTTCAATATGCGTTGGGTCGCCTCTCTGGTGGCCGAGGCCCACCGTATTCTCAATCGCGGCGGCGTATTTATGTACCCGCGGGATACCAAAGACCCGAGCAAGGCCGGTCGCTTGCGCCTGCTTTACGAGTGCAATCCAATTGGTTTCATCATCGAACAAGCCGGTGGCCGCGCCAGCACAGGCGCGGAGCCCATTCTTCAACAAACCGCCAAGAAACTGCACCAGCGCATCGGCTTTGTGTTCGGCTCCCGTGATGAAGTCGAGCGCATTGAGCGTTACCACAGCGAATCCGGCCCCGATGACCACGACACACCTTTGTTTAACGTTCGCGGTCTGTTCCGCGAACTGGCCTGAGGAAATACGCCATGTCAGAGAAACATCCGATTATCGCCATCACCGGCTCTTCAGGCGCTGGTACCTCCTCCGTCACACGCACTTTTGAAAAAATCTTCCGCCGCGAGAGTGTGGCAGCCGCCATTATCGAAGGCGACAGTTTTCACAAGTACAACCGCATGGAAATGCGCGATCAGATGGTGCAACAGACCGCCGCCGGTAACAGCAATTTCAGCCACTTTGGCGATGAGTCGAATCTGTTTGAAGAACTGGAGCAGACATTCCGCAGCTATGCGGAAACGGGCCAGGCACAGTCTCGTAAATATTTGCACAACGACCAAGAGGCCGCGCCCTATGATCAGGAACCGGGCACCTTTACCGCGTGGGAACCCTTCCCCGAAAACACCGATCTGCTGTTTTACGAAGGTCTGCATGGGGCGTTAAAAACCGACACGGTCGATGTCTCCCGCTACCCAGATCTTTTAGTCGGCGTAGTTCCGGTCATCAACTTGGAATGGATTCAGAAAATCCATCGCGACCAAAGCACCCGCGGTTATTCTACTGAAGCGGTCACCGACGTCATCCTGCGGCGCATGCACGACTATGTGCATTACATTTGTCCGCAGTTCCAGCGCACCCACGTTAACTTCCAGCGTGTGCCAACGGTCGACACTTCAAACCCCTTTATTGCAAGACATATCCCCACCGCAGACGAGAGCTTTCTGGTGATTCGCTTTGCCAATCCCAAGGGCATCGACTTCCCCTATTTGCTGAACATGCTGCACGGTTCCTTTATGTCACGCCCGAATACGATTGTCGCCCCGGGCGGCAAAATGGAACTCGCGATGCAGCTCATCTTCACGCCGTTTATCTGGCGCATGATGGAAAAGCGCAAGCGTGCGCTGGGTCGCCTCTAATAACATACGCTGAATCCCCGGAGAATTTCATGAGTAACGAGATCAATACCCCTGACGATTTCGAACCGTCGGCAATCAGCGCCAACACCTTGCGCATGTTGGCGGCCGATGCGGTACAAAAAGCAAAATCCGGACATCCGGGCGCGCCCATGGGCATGGCCGAGATGGCAGTCACCCTGTGGCAGCGTCACCTCAAACACAACCCTAACGATCCGCAATGGGCTGACCGGGATCGCTTTGTCCTATCCAACGGTCACGCGTCTATGCTGATTTATTCGCTGTTGCACCTGACCGGCTACGATCTTCCGATGGAAGAATTGAAAAACTTCCGTCAGTTGCACAGCAAGACACCAGGGCATCCCGAAGTCGGTGTCACACCCGGCGTTGAGACCACCACCGGTCCGTTGGGCCAGGGGTTGGCTAACGCGGTCGGCATGGCGCTCGCCGAAAAGTTGCTGGCCGATGAATTCAATCGTCCCGGTCATGAGGTGATCGACCACCGCACTTGGGTTTTCCTCGGCGATGGCTGTCTGATGGAAGGGATCAGTCACGAAGTCTGTAGTCTTGCCGGTGCTCTTGGTCTCAATAAGCTGGTGGCGCTTTACGATGACAACGGCATCTCCATCGACGGTGAAGTCTCGCCCTGGTTCAACGACAACACTGCCGAGCGTTTTCGAGCTTATGGTTGGAATGTCATTGATGCCGTCGATGGCCATGACATCAGCGCGCTGGATCAAGCGATCTGTAGCGCTAAAAAAGCTGATAAACCTACTCTGATCATGTGCCGCACGGATATTGGCCAGGGCTCTCCCAATCGCGCCGGCACGGCCCGCGCCCATGGCGAACCACTGGGCGACGAAGAGCTCACAGCCACTCGTGCGGCTCTCGATTGGACCGCTCAACCCTTCGAGGTGCCCTCAGAAGCATCCATCCTATGGAATGCCCGTGAGCGCGGCGCCTTGCGCCAGAGCCAATGGCAGGAGCGTTTTGACGCTTATAAAACAGCCTTTCCTGCCGAAGCGGATGAACTGCGTCGCCGCCTGCATAACGAACTGCCAGTAAACGCCAGCGAGCTGTTCGAGCAAGTGCTGGCTGAAATGAGTGATAAGCCTGACACTGTCGCCACGCGCAAAGCGTCGCAAATTGCTTTGAGTGCGTTGGCGCCGCAACTACCGGAGATGCTCGGGGGCTCAGCCGACCTGACCGGCTCGAATCTGACCAACTGGCCGGATTGCGGTGCGGTGCGCAAAGGTAAACCGGGTGGCCGACACATCAACTATGGTGTACGGGAATTCGGCATGGCGGCGATCATGAACGGCATGGCCCTGCACGGCGGCTACCTGCCCTTTGGCGGCACCTTCCTGACCTTCTCCGATTATTCACGCAACGCGATTCGAATGGCCGCGCTCATGCAATGCCGAGTAGTCCATGTGCTGACCCACGACTCCATTGGCCTTGGGGAGGATGGCCCCACCCATCAGCCCGTAGAGCATACCGCCAGTCTGCGATTGATCCCCGGTGTAGATGTCTGGCGCCCCTGTGATCAGGTCGAAACCACCGTCGCGTGGCAATCCTGCATCAAGCGAACAGACGGCCCCGGCGCCTTGATTTTGAGTCGTCAGGGTCTGCCGGCCTTCCCCCATTCATCTGCCACCCTCGCCGATATCGAACGGGGTGCCTATGTGCTGCGCGATGCGGATAACGCTCGCGCCAACATCATCGCCACTGGCTCAGAGGTACAGCTGGCCATGCAGACGGCGGATGCGCTCGCAGCCGACGGCATCAACGTACGAGTAATCTCCATGCCCTGTGCCGACGTGTTCGAACGTCAGGATGCCAGTTATCGCGACAGCGTGCTCAACCGGGCAGCACCGACACTGGTGGTGGAAGCCGGTGCGACAGCAGGCTGGTGGCGCTATGCGGGAGATCGTGGTCGCGTCATCGGACTGGACCGCTTCGGCGAGTCTGCGCCTGCCGGTGAACTCTTCAAACTATTCGGCTTCGCCGTCGATAACGTCAGTGCGCAAGTTCGCGAGATGATCGAAGCCAACACCTGAGCTGTCAATTAACATACAATCGGAGGACTACCTATGGCACTGATATCTCTTCGCCAAATGCTTGATCATGCTGCTGAACACGGTTACGGCGTGCCGGCGTTTAACGTAAACAACCTTGAGCAAATCCACGCGATTATGGAGGCAGCCGTGACCTGTGATGCACCGGTCATCTTGCAAGCCTCGGCTGGCGCTCGTAAGTATGCTGGCGAAGCCTACCTGCGCCACATGGTGTTGGCTGCGGTTGAATCACACCCGGACATCCCCATTGTGCTGCACCAGGATCACGGCGCCAGCCCGGCGGTCTGTCAGCAGTCGATCCGCTCCGGTTTTACCAGCGTCATGATGGATGGATCACTGCGCGAAGACGCAAAAACCCCGGCTGACTACGACTACAACGTCTGCGTCACTTGCCAAGTCTGCGACTTCGCTCACGCCGTTGGTGTTTCCGTGGAAGGCGAACTCGGCTGCCTCGGTTCCTTGGAAACCGGTGAAGCTGGTGAAGAAGACGGCGTCGGCGCGGCGGGTAAATTGAGCCACAATATGCTGCTGACGGATCCGGATGAGGCCGAAGCCTTTGTCAAAGCAACCGGCGTAGACGCATTGGCCATCGCCATCGGCACCAGCCACGGCGCGTATAAATTTACCCGCGAGCCTACCGGCGACATTCTCGCCATCGATCGCATTCGCGCGATCCACGAGCGCATCCCGGATACCCATCTGGTCATGCACGGCTCATCGAGCGTACCCCAGGAATGGCTGGCGGTGATCCGCGAATTTGGTGGTGAGATCGAAGAGACCTACGGTGTACCGGTTGAAGAAATCTGCCGTGGCATCAAGTACGGCGTGCGCAAGGTCAACATCGACACCGACATCCGACTGGCGATGAGCGGCGCTATGCGCAAATACCTACACGAGAAAAAGTCGGACTTTGATCCACGCAAAGCCCTGGCGGCGGCCAAAAACGCCGCAGCCGGTATCTGCAAGGCACGTTTCGAAGCGTTCGGCTGCGCCGGGCAAGGCTCGAAGATCAAACCTGTTTCGCTGGAAGCAATCGCCGCAGGATATGTGCGACAGGCCACTGCCGCCTAAGGCTCACAGCAGCCCGCTTAACTCCGCCATCGAATCGATCACGGCATCCGGGCTGTAGTCTCGGATGTCTTCACCATGGTTGTAGCCGTAACTCATGCAGATAATCTGGAAGCCGGCTGCTCGTGCGGCTTTCACATCACTCATCGAATCACCCAGCATTAACGATTCCTCCGCGCTCGCACCCAACTGTTTAGCGGCGTACAGCAACGGCAATGGGTGCGGCTTCTTCTCCTCAAGGGTATCGCCACAAACGATGATCTCGAAGTCTTCAAACAGGCCTAGGTCCTTAAGCAGTGGCAAGGTGAACTGCGAAGCCTTGTTGGTTACACATCCGATCTTATAATCTTTCGATTTGAGGTATTCCAACCCCTCGCGCACGCCCCGATACAGACAGGAACGTTTGGACGTGTTCTCAGCATAGAGATCGAGAAAAATCGGGTAGGCATTTTCAAACTCTTCGTCGGATGGCTCGCCGTCCAACTGGCCCACCAGCGCACGACGGCACAAACGTTCAACACCGTTGCCAACCCAATCACGCACCTTAGCCTCGCCATGGGGTTCCCGCCCAAGGGCCTTCATTAATTCATCGACGCAGTAAGCCAGATCGGGGACGCTATCTACCAAAGTGCCGTCCACGTCGATCAGAATCATTTTGGGCTTGCGGATACTCATAGCTCTTAACCAATAAGTCCAGGGATTGAGTATTATAAGCCTTTTTACTCTGTAAGAGTTTTAAAAAATAGATGGTCTTATCGATTAGATTTATTATTTCTGTTCAGGTTGGACTTGTTCGAAACTGGGCTGTTACCCGCTCATTTATTTATGCCCACGCTGGGCGAGAAAAGGTATTTATTTAATCAGCAGCCTTGTACCACCCGTACTGTTGCTTTCGCCAAATACAAATTAAGGAGAAATAAATGAACAAAAGAACAGGACGGTGTTTATGTCGTTCAGTTAGCTACGTTGTATCTTCGGATCCTATTACCACAAGAATAGGTTGGTGCGAAGATTGTCAGAAAATTTCTTCAAACGGCACCGTGAATCTTTTGGTGCCGACTGAATCTCTTGAGATTCAAGGTGAACCCATCTCATACACCAGTGTTGCTGACAGCGGTAATCAACTGACGCGTCGCTTTTGCCCTAAGTGCGGGAGTCAATTATTTGCTAATTCATCAGCGAGACCCCAGTTTACAGTTGTTCGAGCCGGGACGTTAGATGAACCTTCATCCATAAAGCCAAGCGTAAATATATGGGCGAAAAGCGCACCAGCATGGGCGTGTCTTGATCCGGAACTTGAGCGTGTTGAGAAGCAGCCGCTTCCACCGACGCAAGCAAATGATTAACACGTGTGTTTAACCGACACAAATTTTGTGTCGGCGTTAAACGCCCAAGCTCTCCAAGAAAAGCAGACACCTCACGAATAACCAGCCTCGCTCTACGCGGCCACTGGCGCTGAAATTTATAAATACACGATCTAGTGGCGGTGTTCAGTTCTGGATGCTCGCCGTTTTTAACTGTACGCTAAAAAATAAAACTACCCTAGTTGCGGCGAATCTTTATAATCGATGAACCTTTGACGAGCCTTCAAGAGTCATGGCTTCTTTTAATACCAGTGTCAAAACACTATGGCAATTAATATAAAATCGCCCTTTAACGACAACGCCCCGTGTATATTTTCTGCACAAATCGTTAGCTAGAATGAACTCAAAACAGCGCGATTCCATAGAAATGTTAGCCAACTTTACCGAATGAAAATCGAAATACCGTTTTACTGTAGGATAAAGCGCTTTGTAGATACTTTCTTTTGCTGAAAAAATCAACGTGACTAACGCAGCAAAACTAGCCGGTAATGCTTGGATCATGTTTTCTTCGTATTGATCAAGAATCAAATGTTTAAGCTTGATAGCCGTGTCATATGTCATTATATTTTCCAGATCAACGCCAATGAACTCGTAGCAAATATTCTGTGAAACAACACAAATTGCAGTATCTTTTGTGTGCGATATCGAACCCACAATGCCGTCTGGCCACTGCGGTGATCCATCATCTCCCTTAACAAGGCGGTCGATTCTGATACCCACCCTTTGTAAAGCTTCAACAGCAGAATATCGACCAACAAGATATTCTGCTTTTCTCTTATTCACGGCGTTATTTAAACGTTTTGGAAATGGTGTCGCATACGTCTCAAATAAACTGTCGGAATACTTTGAAAGATCATAATGGTAAGCACATACTGCTGCTTTATGAATACGAAAGATCCGTTCGTATTCGCTCTCTTTAAGAAATCCACTCACAGAAATTTAACGGGTTTGTCAAAGGTAATAACTGATATTTATCTCGATGTAATCGTCCTGCTCGAAGCTTCTTATCGGTGTGTCTCCATCACTCTCGAACCAGCGAGCTTCAAGATCCACTCTAAAGTGGTTTGTAATCCGTGTACTTGCTTCAAGACTCAGCAGCCTTTCCGAAGATTCTATGTCTTGATAGAGCCCCACCAGTAAGGTTGTGTCCTTAACGTCATTTAACGCCCAGCGCGTCGCAATAAACAGGTCATTATCGAGAAAAGTTGCCGGCTGATCTTCATTGCGATCATCGTAGAGATACTCGGCCAATAAGCCTAAGTCCGTGTTACCCTCACGTACGCCAAACAGTGTGTATTCAAACCCACCGACCATAGCCAGGAAGGGATCATCCTGGGTTTTTCGATATATCGCTTCCCCTTTAAGCAGCCATGCCCCCTCAGTGTACTGCAGATCGACACCAAACTGCTGCATCTCATAATAGTATGGCGTGAGCCCATCACCGTTTGAAACCAAGACCGGCTCTCTCGATAACCCGTAAAAATAATGGATTCCGTAATCCCAGGCTTCCCAATAGTGGCTATAACGCAGCGCATACTGCTTATCACTGTGTGGAGAGATATCAGGAAACTCTGATGTGTTTTCTACAGCCAGAGGTAAGCTGAATCTGTCTTCAACGGCGGGAAAGGCGCGCTCAACGAATACCGGCAGCCAATACACTTCGAACTCACCAAGATCAGTCCGCGCACTGGCTGATACCATCGGTTGCCCTAACTTGTCTTCACCATCGATGTTTTGAAGAAAGTCAATCTGATTAATGGTATCCACCAGATGTCTGCTTTCGGATACGCCCCAAAAAACCTGTTGGTAGCCAATCAATAGACTGTAATCACGATAGCTACCCCGCCAGTAGAGTTCGCGCCAATCCGCGTGAGTCAATTCGTCACTGGCTTCATCCAAACGACCAAATGCCAGCATCTTAAAGTAATGATCATTGCTAGGTTGCCAACTAAGATCCAGCTCTGCTTCACCGGCAATTTCGTAACGTTTGTCCTGTTTGGAATACAACCCTGGCTCGGTGTAGCCGCGGCCGCGAATGCCAAGTGTGAGATCGGCATTAATATCATTCCCTAATGCCATACTCACCATTGAAACCGACGACAGCGTGGAACTAATTAAGGCGATCCAGAATACTCTTATCGAAATCACGGCGCGAAAATCCATTATCAAACTGATAGGAAGAAAACAAAAGATCGGTAGACTTACCGGTTTTATGATTTACCATTTCCATTTTATGGGGGCGCCAAACACTGTTTTCATACTGCTTGTAATCCGACATTTTTAGCGTTTTTATACGCTCCCCCGCTCGGTCAAAAAATTCAACCTTGTGCACTTGATAGATGTCCTGATCGATCCAAGCGACTTGGCGAGAGTAACCAGAATATTCATAACGCGGAATTCGCTCAATGACATCGCATGTTCTTTCTTCGCACGCTTCACTGTCGATATAGCGGTAGTCATATTTGTTTAGCTCCAGTGCGGTGAAGTCCTCAAAAGCAAACTCACTACCAACAAAGGCACCGTCTTTATTTACCGAGGCGACACGTTTAACGCGCTTAAATGCGGGAAGATACAACCATTGATCATCGGCTTTTAAAATTTTAGTATGCGACAGTAACGCCGTGCCAGCAATGTCCTCAGGTTTAGAAAATAAGATAAGTGTTCGATCACCAGTATCCTCAGAGGGCACTTCTTGAGTGCGTTGTAACATCGAGCGCCGGGTTTCTTCGCCCTGCTCACTTCTCAATACCATGGTAATGTCAACCACACTATCGCCAAAACCACGATCGGTGCGATCGGATTGAGCGGCTACGTCGTAGCCTTTTTCTTCCGGCGTTATCGCCAATAGATCCGAGCTACTGACCAAACTGAATAACAAGGTCATGGCCATTAAATTAGGACGAGTAAGCAGATTCATAATTTTCTTCCTCAGCAGGTTTATAGCCAATTAATAAAATGGCGGGCAACAATAGCAAGTCAAATACCATTGCCAGTAAAATCGACAGGAGAGTGAGCAGTCCAAGTTGGGAATTAATGAGAAAATCAGAAAACACCAACGTTGAAAACCCTATACCAAGCACAACAGTGGTTAAGCAAATCGCCTTACCAACGGTGCTGAAAGCGTAGCGCACGGCATCCGGCCGGCTCATTCCTTCAACTCGAATTGCCCGTAAGTACTTGGTCATAAAATGAACGGTATCATCGACGATAATGCCTAAAGACGTCGCGGAAACCGCGGCGGCAGCCATACCCACCTGCCCCACCAACAACGTCCAAACCCCATAAGTGGCGATGATCGGCAATGTGTTGGGCAGCACACTCAGGACACCGTATCCAATGTGGCGTAGACCGGCGATAAGAAGTAACGAAATCAGAATCAGCGCTAAAAAATTACCCGAAATCATATTTTCTATATTTCGCTGAGAAATATAGGAAAACATGACACTCACGCTCGTCGGCGTTGCCCACATATAGCTTGGGGTATTATCCCGCAACCATTGCTCTGAGCGTTTAAAGAAAGCGATGCCCTCCTTTGCGGTCATGTCATCGATAGAGATGGTAATCCGAGTCGCAGATTTGTCCGTAGTAACGCGATCACTGAGATTCGTACCCGATGGCAGAGAAGTTTCATACAAAAATAATAATTGGGCGGCGGCGAGTTTGCTGTCCGGTATTTTGTAATAGGCGGGATCGTCGCCGTACATATTGCGGTTTAGGCGCTTGATAATGTCACTGTAGGAAAAGACATGCCTAACCTCTGGCTGTTGACGTAACCAATGCGTGTAAGCTTCAAGGTGACGGAGATATTCTGGACGATTAATGCCGTCAACCTCACCGGCTCCAACCGAATACTCCACCAAGTAAATGCCGTTTAAATACTGAATTGCCGTCTCGGAATCTGTGCGAAATTCGATATCCTTATCGAAGTAGCGGACAAAATCATCGTTTAATTCCAGCTTGGTCAGCTGCAACGCCAATCCCGTTGTTGTTATGAGAAAAACAACTAAAATCGGAATATGGCGCCGAATAACCCAGCCTGCTAACGTGTCCATCCATCGGCTAAACCGATCCGCCTCTACCGATTTTATCTTCAACGGTAAAAGCAACATGAGCGCGGGAAGAAACGTGATCGACAATAGCCATGCAGTCGCGATACCAACCGCTGTGATGTTGCCGAGATGCCAAAACGGCGGCGAATCAGACAGGTTTAGACTCAAGAAGCCTATGATCGTGGTAAGACTGGTCAGTGAGATGGGTAAAATATTGATACGTAAACTGTAAATAAAGCTGTCTCTCTGCGATTTACCCTCTCGCATGGCAGCAACGGCCGTTAACAAAAGGTGTACCGAATCTGCGATTGCTAAGGTTAAAATGACGGTGGGTGCAATAAAAGATATTGGTGTCATCGCGATGCCAGCGTAACCGGCATAGCCCATTGCGGACAGAGTCGCGAGAGTAACGAGCAACAGGGTTGTTATCCCTGCAGTCCAGGACCGCAACACCAATATGATCACCGCGACAATTAACACATACATCAGAGGGACAAGAACGGCCATGTCATTCTGCGAGGCTTCTGCAAACGCGTTGTTCAACATGGCAATACCCGAGATCGCAATACTTACGCCAGGATATTGTGCTTCGATTCTGTCACGTATATTTCTCGCCGCCGTTACCGTATCGGGCACCTCCTGTATGCTTTCATTAGGATACTGAAGGTTAATATTGACCCCCGCGGCTCGCCCATCGTCTGCGACAAGATTGTTCCGAAGAAGAGGCTCATTGAGGGCAACATCTTTGATCGCAAGAATTTCATCGTCCGTCAGCGTCTCCGCATTGCGAACCAAACGATCCACAACAATGTCATCCCCCGCTGCAGCAGAATGCTGGAAGTTCGTCATGGAGTCGACGCGAGTGGTATACGGAATGGTCCAGGAAAGCTCGGTTAATGCTTCAACAGCAGCGAGTTCTTGAGGCTGAAAAACATCGCCACTGTTAGGAATCACAACGAACAGAATGTTATCGTTGTTGGTGTAGTCTGACTGAAACTCTTTGAAAGCCGATAAATCCGAGTTTTCTTCCGAAAAGAAATTTTGATAATCGTTAGAAATACTAATGCCCGGTAATCCGAAGGTGATCCCAAGACACAGAATCACCGGTAGGATTACGTAGAGCCATCGATTAGCCGCGATGGATTCACCTAACCGCTGCCCCCAACGTTCTATTATTAGATCGAGTGATTTCATAAAGTCTGCCACAGTTCTGGTAAGTGACCTTTGTCGAGAGAGTCTTTGAGACTCTCCGACATCTCTTATTAATGTTTATGGCGGCGACACGACTGATCGTGCCAATTGCCACGGCGACATTCTTTCAGTTGGTGGAACAGATCGAGCGCCAGAGCATTACCTAAGAGGTCATGCACCCTAGCTGTGGGCACAACGGAATCCATATAGATATATTTTTCGAAGTCACAATCCGGAGAATCGACACAGGAATCAACTTTGTTGGTAAACCCTAAATATTCCCCACTTTCAATATTGTCTTTAACGAAGTCCCAAAAACTGAACTTGTAAATTCGAATCTTATTTTCTGCTTCTACTTGGCGTAGCATTTTCAGGAATAACGTCTCAAACATCTCTGAGATATCGTGTGCTTTCTCATTAATGGATGGGTCTTGAAATGCAGGGGAATAACTGATGTCGATAAACCCAGGCACATAGAGGTGATGCGCACCGGCATCGATTAACCGCTCTAATTGTCCTCTTAAACCTGTGACGGCATCTCGTATGATCTGATGCGATGTCGTTAAATCGGGCTCTAGCACTGCTTCAATGACGTCGTGCCCGCCGATAAAGACGAAATACAATGCATCTGGAAGCGCAAGCCCCCCTGTCCTTTGAAAATGGGCATCTAACTGAGCGGGCAAATCGGTATACTCGGTGCCGCGTGTCGTTGAGGCTTTGACGGCAAAGTTGTTACCACCCACTTGTCCGATCAAATGCAATGAAGGTTCCGCATCGAATCCTAGTCTCTGCGCCATAATATCTGCGGCAGAGGGGCCATTGGTGGATCGATTGTTCCAATACGGTGCCGGCGCATCACCAACGAGCGTTGCGATATTACCTGTGTCTGACAAAGAACCACTAAAAATGATCAGATCACTAAACCCCGGATCGTCCTTGACAGATGTGTGCGGATAATTACCCGCAAATGCGTTAGTACAAATAAGCGTTAATGTCAGTGTGACAACATTGAAAAACCATTTCATATCATTCTCCTTAATTTAATGGGGATGGCAATTTAGAAGAGGTAGCGTCTACCGAAACCGATGGATAGGACGTTAGAGTGTTTTCGTCTAGGGACGTAAAAGCGCCAGGACGAACGGGTTGTAATTCCTTTGCCAGAAGTCTTGCTAAAGTCTCAACCTGCGGATGTTGCAACATAGTGATATGGTTGCCCTCTGCAAGAATAATATTCAGGCTATCCTCACCCGCCTGACGCCACCCGAGCGACGACGCCTCAATGCTTGTCGCGTCTTCAGCTGCACCATAGTCAAATTGGGCATGAGCCTCGCGAGCGCGAAACAAGCTGATAGGTAATCGGTGCGATCTATTCGGCTGGTAAGTGAGCTGGCTGTAGTGTTTGAAGACGTTAAACATGCCGGTGGCGGCTGTGACGTCATCCGTTTCTGGGATAACACCT
Source organism: Pseudomaricurvus sp. ABR4_320 (assembly GCF_056159445.1). Classification (NCBI taxonomy): domain Bacteria; kingdom Pseudomonadati; phylum Pseudomonadota; class Gammaproteobacteria; order Cellvibrionales; family Cellvibrionaceae; genus Pseudomaricurvus; species Pseudomaricurvus sp. ABR4_320. The sequence continues at coordinate 22,191 of NZ_JBSWVF010000001.1, forward strand.
GCTTGCTCCAAATATTGTTGGCAAGCTCTTACTTGATTCTCCGAAGACAAAGACAACAAATCAGATGAAGAAAACGAAGACTGAACCTTGGTGCTCTCAACCATAATCTGGATGAAATACCGCAACCATTCACAATCTTGCCAGTGGATCGCGGGAGGCTTGTGATTGGGAAGCGGTGCTGGAACATCAAATAGGACTAACCGCTGAACTAAATGCCCTGCCCGAGTAAGTTGCAGCGCCATTTCATAGGCGACCAATCCACCAAAGCAATGTCCAGCGATAAGATAAGGCCCTTCGGGCTGTATGCTGCGTAATACGTCAATATTTTTCCGCGCTATGTCCTCAACGGTTTCCGGCAACGGCTGTATGCCGTCTAATCCCCAGGCCTGGAGTCCATACACAGGGCGTTGATTCTGCTCAATCTGTGCCAAGGCTTTAACTAACGGCTGGTAATAGAGGGCATTACCTGTGCCTCCCGGAATCACAAAAAGCGGCGTATTGTCGCCGCGACTGTAGAGCGTAACCAGGGGGCTCCAAGGAGCAACTTCTGTTTGACGTCGCAGGGCATGACACAAAGACGCCACAGTTGGGTATTGCATAAGCATCGTCAGACTTGGCGGCTGCGAGAGTCCAAAAGGCTCTGTCAGCATACTCATTTTGTTAACCAGGGATGCCGCCAACAGAGAATGCCCCCCTATATCAAAAAAATTATCGTGGATGCCAACCTCAAAAATATCGAGTACTTCTGCCCACAGACAAGCTACCTGCTGCTCTAGTGAATCTCTCGCATTCACAAACGACATTTGTTGAAGATAGTCTGGCTTTGGTAGCGCAGCGCGATCGACTTTCCCATTAACGGTAAGTGGAATCGATTCCAATAATACGGCGGTAGACGGCAACATATACGCGGGCAGCGTTTCGCTAAGAAACTCCTTTAAGTGAAGCCAAGAAAATTCGCGGACATCAAGCGGATTTTCTAAGGTCACATAAGCAACTAAGCGCTGGTCATCTTTGTTATCTTCCCGCAGCAGAACAATACAGTTATCAATGGAAGGATAGGCGCAGATTTTTGCTTCTATCTCACCCAGCTCGATACGAAAACCTCGTAATTGAACTTGGTGATCAATTCTGCCCAGATAGGCGATAGAGCCCTCTTCACACCAGACGCCCAAATCCCCCGTACGATACATTTTCTGACCAGGTAACAACGGATCATCCAAAAATCGTAATGCGGATAATTCCTCCCGCCGATGATAGCCTTGACTGACGCCGCCACCGCCAACGAATATTTCTCCAGGCACACCGATGGGCACGGGCTGTTGTTCGGCATCCAGTATCATGACATGTAGATCAGCTAAGGGTTTGCCGATGAGACTATGGGGCGAAAGCATATCGGCCTGTGTGAGTCGACGCTGGGTAACGTGTACCGTCGTTTCAGTAATGCCGTACATATTGACCAGTTTTGGTGAGTCATCACCATATTTATTAAACCAAGGTCTGAGGCTGGTAAGATTTAACGCTTCCCCACCAAAGACGACCCAGCGAACGTGATCTAATCTGTCTTCCTCAGCTCTGGCCGTGTCGACTTTTATTAACTGTTGAAATGCAGACGGAGTCTGGCTGAGTACGGTCACACGCTCTGCTTGCAACAACGTATAAAATTCTTCCGGTGAGCGTGAAATCGAATAGGGAACCATCACGAGCTTTCCCCCATAGAGCAAGGCTCCCCAGATTTCCCATACGGTAAAATCAAACGCATAGGAGTGGAACATCGTCCAGGTGTCGTTTTCATCAAAGTCGTACACCTGATCACAAGCCGTAAACAGTCGCATCACATTGTGATGGGTTACCCTGACGCCTTTCGGTTTTCCTGTTGAACCAGAGGTATAAAGAATGTAGGCAAGTGACGACGGTTCGACTTCGGGTGGTCTTCCTGATACCTGTGTTTGTGCGTCAGTCACCAAGCTATCTATGATTAATAGCTTGGGCTGTATTTCACTAGATGTTCCGAGCATCTTAACCGACTCATGACATTCGCTATGGGTAACTACTAGCTGACACCCAGAGTCCTCTATCATGTGTTGCAGTCGCTCCGTTGGATAGTTCGGATCTAACGGAAGGTAATAGCAACCCGTCTTTAGCGTAGCAAGAATGGCTACGATTAGATCTCGAGAACGCGGTAACGCAAGACCAACAGGACATTCTCTATCGATGCCACAGGCTAGAAGCTGATGTGCAACCAGGTTACTACGCGCTTCTAATTGGCTGTAGCTCATCGTCCCCTGATCATCACTGATGGCAATCGAATCAGGAAAGCGCTTAGCAACACGTGTAAATGTGGAGATAATCGTTTCTTTTGGCTCTATTGTCTGCTCTGGCGGCGGCATTAAAGCGTTAACTTTCTGGGGAGCTAGGAGCAGGTAACGCCCTATCATTTTCCTTGAGTCTTCAAAAACCCCTTCGGCCAAATGAACAAATGCATCCGCGATACCGCGAATTTTAGATTCATAGAAAATATCACTGTTGTATTTCCAATGGGACGAAATCTCTCCGGCATCCTCCAGAATTTCTAAGGTAATATCAAATTGGCCCGTCTGCTGTGGTAGTGGAAATTGTTTCGCTTGCAGGCTACGCCAGGAATAAAAACGATCTGCAAACCCAACTCGATTGAGAACTTGAGGTTGTTTTTGGTAAACAAACATTGATTGACACAGTATCGGATGGCTAGGATCTCGCGGTACTGATAGTTTTTCCACCAGGACGGGAAAGGGTATATCTTGGTTTTCAAGAGCACCTTGAATGGTATCTTGAATATTGCTCAAACATTCGTCAAAACTCATTGACTCATCAATTCTTACTCGAATTGGCAACGGATTAACAAAATATCCGACGGCATCAGGGTACTTTAATTGGCTTTCGCCGGCACTCGGTGTCGCGATTAAAATATCGTTCTGACGAGTGTACCGGTGCAACAATACTGCATAGAGCGCCAGGCCAAGTACAAACGGCGTCACTCCCCGCTCGCGACAGTAATCGATATATTTATGATTGAAAGCCGCAGTAAATTGAAGTTTATATTCAGCGCCATTAAATGAGTATATCGGTGGTCTCAGCTCATCTGGCAACAGCTGTAATATCGGAAGCTCACCACTCAGCTTTTCACGCCACCAGGAGAGCTGTTGTTGTCCGCCCTCACTGGCAAGAAAGCGCCGCTGGTCGACTATGTAATCGAGATAGCTGGACGCTATTTCCGGCAATGTCGGATGAAGGCCAGAAGACATCGCGGTATACACCTGTGAAATCTCATCGAGCAGCTTCCACAATGACATACCGTCTACCGCGATATGATGGATGCTCAGCAAGAATATCCATCGCTCTTTTTCTAAGCGAAACAAATGAGCGCGCGTCAGAGGCCCCTTTTCTAAATCAAACGGTTGCCGGTAAGCCCTATAAACCTCGGCTTTAATCTGCTCTTCCGAGCCAGCCAGTTCAGCTTCATACCATCCCATATCTGCATCTTTAGTGAAGCGCTGACGAGGTATGACATCACCGGGAGTCATGCGGCTGCGAAGCGTTGGGTGCCGAGCTTGTACGAATGCCAGTGCGGCGCGAAACTTATCAGAATCAATTTTTCCTTGAATTTCCAAGCAGCTTGCGACGTTGTACGCGCTCATATCAGGACATTGTTTTTGCAATAACCATAAGGCACGCTGACCTAGGGACAGCGGCCAATCACCGTCTGTCTGACACCGTATTTTTTTCAGCAGAGCACGTTTTTCCTCGACTGACATCATTCCAACTTCCCTGTTATTCTGAGCCATGTGTTAATCCGTCAATGTTGCGAGGAGATCATCCAGTTCAGCGTCATCCAGTAACTCGATATCGGTTTCCGATTTCACACTGGGAGTATCGCAAGACAATGTTTCGTGACATAACTTGCCTATCTGTTCTGACAATTGTTGTAGCGAACTGCCTTTCATTAATTCAAGCGTGGATACCCGAACTTGTAATGTTTCCTGAATCGTCAATTGAAGCTCCATGGCGATTAACGAATCGATGCCGAGACTGGGAAGGTTGTCACTACTGCTGATTTTGTCAGCAGGTAATTTCATCGATTTAGCGACCAAGGAAATCAGCTTTTGCTGAATCTCTACTATCTGTTCATCGCTACTGAGGCTTGCCCAGTGCTTTAGCCAATCTCCACTGCTTAATTCGGCTGAATCTTTTGCTGGTACCAAATGCGCGTAACGTGGTGATTTTCCCCAACTTGGGTAGTAGCTGGCCCAGGCTCCCCAGTCCATATCAACAAGACCAATATTGTCAGTCCTCCAGTTGTATATTGACTCGAAACAGGCAAACACTTTACGTGGAGGCATCGGCTTCAGTCCTACTCTCGAGAAATACGCGACGACTTCTGGATCAATAGCCGCCATACCTACCTCGTCAAGCGCCCCCCAACACACAGCAGTTGCCGGGAGCCCCAGCTGACGTCGATAACTGGCGAAGGTATCAAGCCAGGTATTGGCAATCACATAGGTTGCTTGGCCAGCGGCACCGATCATTGAGGAAATCGACGAAAACAATAGAAAGAAATCCAGCGATGCAGCTCTGGAATATTCGTGTAGGTTCCATGCGCCACACACTTTGGGTCGCATGACCCGATCTAGTTGTTCGGCAGTGACGAAATTAATAGGGCTGTCATCAAGAATGCCAGCGGTATGCGCGATGCCCTTTAGAGGAGGAAGCTTCGCGATGACATCAGCAAAGAGCGCTTCGACCTGCACCAGGTCTGAAATATCGCATTTAGCGCAAATGACGTTAACGCCCCGTCGCTTTAATTCCGCAAGGAAATTATGATCTTCAGACGTTTTTGGACCACTGCGACTGACGATCACAAGGTGTTGCGCACCTCTATTCACAAGATCCTCAATAACGCCTTGACCAAAGCCACCAAATCCACCCGTAATTAGGTAAGTTGCTTCTGCATCAATACTTACCGGGCTCGCGTAAAACCAGTGTTGATCAGAAATTGGCTCTGGCAGTAATACCGCGGGCATGGCCAGTTGCTTTTCGGCGCTAAGCATCTCTTGCGCATCTGAAAGCTTCACCAACTTGTCGTTTAAAACCGGTAGCTGATCGCGATTCAATCGCTCTACCACAGTCAACATGATGTGAAAGAACTCTCCAACGTCTCGCTTCACAAGGGTATTGATATCCAACGACTGTAGAAGGATACCGGGCTTACACATCAAGGTATCTGACGAGAAATCCAGCATTCTGCCGGAACTACGAACACTAGCTACCGTTCTAGAAGCCACTTCTCCGCTGTATGGGTTTAGCGCAAGATCTACACCGCCTTCCAAAGACTTATTTAAGCGGTACACGAACTCATCAGAATGAGCGTCGTACAGTTCAATGGACTGCGCCTTTAATGCGGGTATTATTCGTTCTGGATCCTCAGCAGTAGCATATACTCTTGCGCCACGCTGAGTTGCGAGCATGGCTAATGCAGCCCCCATACCGCTATCTATGGCGTGCACCAGAACCGTTTCTTCAGCAACGAGATTGCTTGCTTTAAGTATCACTTCAGCACAGGTAAAAAGGAGTACATCAGCAAGTCGTTCGGGTGCAACAGTTAGTGCATCAGGAATTTTCCAGCTATGCTCCAAACAAGCACCAATATGACTCGCTAACTTTCCTCGTTCAAAGTCTACGACAATCATTTGTCGACCTAGCTCAGACGATTCTTCAGACGGCAGCTCTGCGTAACCAAGGTGCAGACTCAAATTCGCACCATAGTTAAATTGACCAGGTAACCCGGTGGTTTTTTGGTGAATTTTATTGGATAGCAGTGTACTGGCCGTTAAACTCAGAGCGACTTCCGATTTTTCCAGTGCGCTTGTATCCAGTTCACGAAGCTCGATTCGCTCCCCGATATCGATACTGAATCGCTTACGGCTACCGGCTCGAGCGTCGGCCGTCGCTTCTAATGCATCAGCCGTAGTTCGTTGTAAGCGAAAACATTTTCGAGCATGGTTGACCCAAGCCACTTCATTCTCTGAGTTGTTATTCAGCAATTCCGGTATTACGTGTTGTTGAGGGCCATCTCTGAGAGACGCGTCATCCACATCGATTATGCGAAATTGAATCCTCGGATATTCATTTGCCGCAACCCTGAACAAACCTACACAGCCACTTTGCTCTAGCTTTATAGCCTGACGCTGAATAGGTTGCGCACAATGAGTGATGCAACTCATTCTTTTAATGTTCGCAGTCTCCGCACGAGCGATACCCTGCACGATAGCAAGAACCGCTGAGGTACTGTCTACGCTCACGAGATTGCCAGTTTGATCTGGTGGCACCACAATCACGTCTGCCACAGGTTGTTCTGCGATAACACCACACACCCAGCGCATATCATCGCTGTTACCTAAACGGATCTGATATCCCTGAAGCGGGCTGGTGATTAAAGATTCGCCATAATTGATGGTGACAAGTGGTTGGCCTATTTTCGACAACTCCGTGTATAGGCTATTTGCTAGAGATTTTTCTCTTTTAATATTACCAATCAACACAACCGGATCTGAATGGGGGATACATTCCGTTGCTGGAAGGTCAATATCCAGCCATTCGTACTGATACAGCCATTTATCCAACTCCTGCGCACTAAGCTCCGCAGAATGGCTTAACGCCTTGGCTTGAATACCTCGGAGCTCTGCGATGACATCACCCTGCTTAGTGCACAGGGTTAAATTGCCTACCAGCTGCTCGTTCGATAATGTATCTACTACACCATAGCAACAGAAGGACTCGGGTAATGCTTGGTATAAATAAAGCGTATCAATCTGTGTGGGCACAAACGCGCGGTCATCATCCTCACCCAGAATACTCAGCAGACTTTGAAAACAGGCATCTAATAATGCCGGATGCAAATGATAGCTTGTGAGTTCGTCTTTCACTGTCACAGGCGCATCAATATCTGCAATCACAGACTCACTGTTCCGCCACAGTTGCGTCACGCCTTGAAAGGACCTTCCGTAGTTCAATTTTCGGGCATTCATATTATCGTAGTGCTGTTGCCGGTTTTGCTTAACCGTCATGTTTGTTCGTAGTAACTCGAGATCCAGCGGGGCAACCGTTGTCGGGATCAAACTCGATAAACGACCCTCAGCATGTAACGCCCAATCACTATCGCCATCCCTGCGGCTAAACACCGAAAAATTAATTCCGTCCTTGTCGAGGCGAGTTTGCACATGGGGCACTTCCGTTGCACCGACGATGAGAGCATTCGAAAAGCGCAAATTCTGTAATGATGACGTTGAGCCACCATACCGAGTACGGTGAGCAGCCAAGCCCATTTCGACATAAGCAGCTCCTGGCAACACCGTTAGATCTTCTACCTGATGCTCAGGTAACCAAGGCTGAATAGATGTTCCGAGCGATACTTGCCACTCGGATAACGGCGACTCTAGCGCCGTACCCAGTAATGGGTGCTCAACACCAGAAAGGCGGTCTACTGTCGATGCGCGATTCTCTAACCAATGATGATTTGCTTGCCAAGGATAGGCAGGTAAGGGCAGATAACGAGACTGTGGAGAACACACTTTCTGCCAATCAAGATGACATCCTAGGTTATGTAACTCGGCAGTTGCCATTGCGATGCTATAGATATCAGACTGTTTACGGTGTAGAGAAGTAATACAGTGAATTTTCGTCTTCGCTTCTGCGGCACACTGCTGCATTGAGGTCGACAGTACGGGATGTGGACCGAGCTCAAGAAACACATGATGCCCTGCAGACAACAGCTTCATAAACGCGGGTGCAAACCGCACGGCTTGACGGCAGTTTTGAACCCAATAATCAGCATCAAAACTGACACCATCAACGAGCTCTCCGTAAACCGTCGAATAAAGTGGAAGCTGAGGTTCGCGAGGCTTTAATCCTGCCAACGCGTCCTTCAACGCCGGCATAAGCGGATCCATGTAGGGGCTATGATAGGGAACCTCTACTTCAAGCTTACGATTAAACTCCCCCGCCTCCTCCAAAGCACTCGCTATTTCAGACAGGACATCGCTATCACCTGCAAGAGTGACTGACGCCGGCCCATTAATCGCTGCAATGTCTACTTTTGCACCAAGGTACTGCTGCAGTAAGTTTTGTGTTGCTGACTCAGTCAACCCAATGGCAAGCATACCGCCCTGCCCTGCTGCACGAGATTGAACCTGGCTGCGGAAATAACTCACTGTCACCGCCTCTTCCAACGTAAGAACACCAGAGACGAAGGCTGCGGTGACTTCTCCAACGCTGTGCCCAACAATCGCAGAAGGCGTTATTCCTCGCGCGCGCCACAATGCAGTGAGTCCAGCTTGCACGATAAAATTGGTTGGCTGCGCGATAACCGTTTGTGACATTTTTGAATCTTGTTCTGGTGCAAGTAATTCATCCAATATGGACCAACCACTGACCGTCTCGAACGCTTGTGCGCACCGATTCACTTCATGTTGAAATACGGGCTCAGAGAAATATAGCTCACGTGCCATCGCCCACCATTGTGGGCCCATGCCTGTAAAGACGAAAACGACTCCACTGTCTTCACCATCACATTCGCAATAACGGGTTAAAGCACCCACCTCTCCTTGGCTAAACGCATCCAATTGCTGCAGTAATTCATTTCGATTTTTTCCAAAGAAAACCGCTCGATGGCTCATGTGACTACGATGACAGGCAGCCGAGTACTCAATATCTCGCAAGGCTATTTCGTCCGTTTTTGCAATGAAATCGAGGATAAGCTTGCTAGATTGCGACAACGCCGTTTTATCTTTGCAAGATAGAGGTAGGAGGTAACCCATGGACCCAGAATCTTCATTCACAGACTCTGTGAGTGCCTCATCCTCGGATGGCCGCTGCAAAACAACATGAGCGTTAGTGCCACCATAACCAAAGGAATTTATCGCCGCGTAAGGTTTATCTGTGGCACAGGTCAAGTCCTCAGACTCCCTGGGCAAATGCAAGCCAAGCTCGTCAAAAGGAATATCTGCATTCACAGTTTCAAGTCCTGCAATAGGTGTTACCTGACGATTCTTAAGGCATAACATCGCTTTTAGTACGCCGGCGATACCGGACGCCGCCTCTAGATGCCCGAGATTTGCCTTGACGGAACCAACGGGCAAAGGTGACTTTCTCACTTTCCCCAATGCTTCTCCAAGAGCAAAACTCTCAGCAGTATCTCCAGCTTGGGTACCCGTGCCGTGCGCTTCTATAAAACCAATTTCATCGGGAGAAATTTCAGCATTGCTGTGAACGCTACGTATGAGATCAATTTGCGAATCGCGATTAGGGCTGGTTATTCCATTAGAACGACCGTCTTGGTTTATACCAGTTGCAGAAATAACGCCATGTATTACATCGCCATCAGCACGGGCTTTCTCTAGAGGTTTTAAAACCAGTGCACCGCCGCCCTCCGCCCGACCATAACCATCGGCTCGAGCATCAAACGTTTTACAGCGGCCATCCTTCGCTAAAAACTTACCCTTACACATAGCAATAAAATATTCGGGTCGAAACATTACGTTAACCCCGCCCACTAATGCCAGTTCGCATTGCCCAGACCAGATTGCTTCACAAGCATGGTGCAGAGCAACCAGGGATGAACTACACGCGGTATCGATAGACAGGCTTGGACCTCGCAAATCTAAAAGATACGAAATGCGATTGGACAGAATCGTCATCGTCGATCCAACGGCGGTATGTGCATTAATGAGATCACGAGCTTGTGGACCCATTTGATGTATCAAATTGTCGAGAGTAAATGCGCCTATATATACGCCCGTGCGGGACCCAACCAGCGACTCAGGAATGATTCCGGCATGATGTAGAGCTTCCCACACCACCGTCAGCAACAATCGTTGTTGGGGATCCATACAATCGGCTTCGCGTGGCGTCACACCAAAATGCAACGCATCGAATTCGCCAACGCCCTGCTGAAGAAAATTGCCATGTTTAACGTACATCTTTCCTGGCAAGTCGGGATTGGGATCATAGAACCTATTCACATCCCACCGATCATTTGGTATTTCCGATACGGATATTTTTCCGGTATTGATAAAATCCCAGAAAGACTGCTCGTCGAAGATACCTCCGGGGAAACGCATACCGAAGCCGGTAATAGCAATAGGTTCGTTCATAATGACTCCATTCAATTGACGACAATTTTTTTCTAGATGATTTAGATACCACATGACCGAAGTAATCGACCAATCTGTATAGGTTCACTCAAAATTCAATATTGGAATTTATAAATAGCATTCAACTCGCAAATTATATTAAGAATCTGAAAAAGCAATTAATGTTAAATATGCACATTTAAAAATTATAAAATTTAACTAAATGATCGTTCCGTCGTCTTTTTAATTCTGTATTTTTCAAAGATTTATATCTACGCCAGCGACAGCTAACCGCAATTTAAACACAGCAAAGCTTACTTTAAATTTCAAAATAATATTTCATAAAAAACATGCACTGAATATATCTAGATTAGATTTTTAATGCAGCTTTGAGACGGATGACCAATAGTTGTTTTTAATCATTGACTGCTTTACCAGCTTCTATGCTTGTTATTGACTTATTTGCTTAATATTCCACGAGAGAGACAACTTCTAAAAAATTTCACTACCCGAAAATATTTTCGGTACAATTTAGTCGAAACTTTAATTCCATATCTCCCCCAAACAGATGAATTAAAATTAAAAAAAAATAATGGCATAAAGGCCGACCTTTCTCGCGAAATAGAAATTTAGTGCCGATAAAATAGACAGTAGACCGAAGGAGTTCCCGCATAAAGGAAAAGTCAAAAGTGGATATCTTGGTTTAGAATGCCCACCAAGAGACGCTTAACTTGAAAAACCTTGATTCGAAAAACCTTGATTCGATGAAAACTAGGTTAGGCCTATCTTAAAATTGCAATGACCTGTTTGATCGTAAGAAGCTCTAGAGCAGAATAAAGAGAAGATGTGAGTAGCGTGTATATCGACAAACTCCGGCCATCAATCAATGGCCATCTAAAGATAGGATACTTGATCTTTTATTTTATGATATCTTTTATCGATTGACTCTTCATACCTTTTTAAGGTTGGCATTTGAATGATTTGCACGTCATACGGAGAGCATTTTGGAAAGCAAGCTGGCCAGATGCCTCATGGGATAGCGTTTAAAAATAAGGAGAATTATCGTTAAAAGGACTTGCATCTAAACCAACATACTTAGACGTCAGGTTTTTTAATGCCAATAGCACTCTGAGAGCAATGATTGGCAATATCTTTTAATGGTTATTTGCGAGTGATCGATTTTACTATCACCTTAACTCATCTATTACAATCCGCAATACAGGCAGCATAGAACGGTTTCTTGGAAAATTAAGTTCGAGATCGAGCCATTCGATACCTTTTCTCCAGTAATGTGGTGAGTTCATTGGTGTCGAGCTCTATACGAATCAATGGTTCATCAACCATTGCGACACCATTCACGTCTTTTGCTAACTTGCAAAGCACTGATGGAGCGTTCGTTTTTAAACACTCTTTTACATCAAGCGTATCTGTCTTTTTTCAAACGAATACTCACACTCGCGCCGGAGTACGCGATTATTTTTAATCTTTGAACCCTATCTAGGTACAGAAAATTGTAAAAGAGCTTTCCTGCTCGCAAAGAAGCTTTATTAGCCTACGGTAAAACTTTGTTTGGATATATTGGTCAATAATGTACGAGGTTTGGAATTCTGGCACTCAATCGGTTTCGATAATTATTCTATAGCCATGGGGCTCGAAAATTAGGACATTAAACATCTGAATGCTCCGAGCGCCCCTCGGCTATCATAGACAGCGCTCTTAAGGATAGATTGATGAAAGACTATTTAATTTTAGATTTTACGATACTAAATATTTCTGAATTTATGGAATATGTTAATAAAATACCCGAACACCTATATAAACATGACGGAAAATATTTGGTTGAAGGGGTAACTCCAACAGTTTTAGAGGGCGATTGGAAGCCCAATAAAATCGTTGTACTGGAATTTAATTCTGCCAAAAACCTGGACAATTTTCTTGAGGATAGTGCTGTTAAAAATCTCTTTACACTTCGACACGGCACGACAAAAAGTAATCTCATCCGAGTAAATGGTGGATCTTGGCGAGATGAAATGTAAATACTTATTTGGCACTGACGAAATAACGGTTTCGCTAATTTGACCAATCCATCTGTTGTCAAAAATGAGTGTGACATTCACCTGTCATCCATTTCTACAGAAAATGTTGGATAGACGCTTTCTTAGAAAAACCTAAATCGACCTAGCCCGAAACAACTCTACACTTCATTAAGTCTCATAATTTCTGGTAAAAATACAACGCCGCTAAAACCCCGTTCGGATACTCTCTGCCTTTCACGAATCGCCACCTGACTTTGGCACAACCGTTCGTGTCACTAAATTCATTAGGAGAGCCCATGAAACGGATATTTCATTACCCTATCCATACTGTACTGCCCCTTGTATTACTGATATTGGCAACTCGGTGCTGGTCAGTCGAATACACCAACTGTGAAGATATCTCCGAGCTGACATCCACTATATCCCCATTACCAAGAGGAGTCGTCGTTACGAAAGATGTCGCCTATGGGGACTCCCCTTATCAAAGTTACGATGTCTACAGGCCACTACTACCGGCAACGAAAGCCAACACTCGTCCCATCATTGTTATGGTTCACGGTGGCCTATGGGGGTACGGCGACAAGAGCGCAGAAAATGTAGTCGCGAACAAAGTTGCCCGCTGGGTGCCAAGAGGTTTCGTTTTTGTGTCAATCAACTACCGCCTGACCCCAGAGGTAAGAGCCGTCGAGCAAGCAGAAGATGTGCTAGATGCTATAGAAGATATCCGCGCCCACGCCGATTTGTATCAAGGCGACCCGGATGCCCTGATACTGATGGGTCACTCGGCGGGAGGTCATTTAGCCCTATTGGCGTCGGCGACACAAAATGCCTACTGGACCAGTACAGGTTTTCGAGCCATTGAGCCCTGGCTCGGCACCATTTCAATCGATACCGCCGCCTACCACGTTCCCGACCGCATGAACCAACTCGTCGACGGCAGCGCAATTTATGAGGCCTATTTGGATGCTTTTACCAGATTTGCTACCTATCAGAGGAGAGCGTCGCCCTTTCATCAACTTGCCCCCTACGGCCCTCCTATTCTAGCGATCTGTTCTACTGTACGGGAAGATCAGCCATGTATTCAAGCACAGGAATATGTCGAAGAAGGCGCCCAACAAGACCGTGAAATTGTTCTACTGCCTTGTAATGCTGGCCATGCAGCGCTGAATATCCTGCTGGGACTAGAGAACTCCTACACACGGGACGTAGAAGCCTTCATGGGAGCGCTAGATCCCAAAGTAGCAAAACGATTGCCACTCGATAAAAAAGGCTATTGAATATCCGCAACTCATCATTGAGGAGAGCAGCAAAGGTAGCAGAAAGAATTAAAAAAATGCTTCCGGTCGCTGCCCTCTTTACTTCACACAGATAATTAACACTGTTGATGACGTGTCAATAGTTTTACTCGGATACATATTCAATTTCATGCCTTTAAAGGAGAATCAGCATGATCGCACCGGCAGATGCGTCACTCACAAGTTCAGAATTCGGTTAGGAATCAGTGCTTCCCAGTGTCTCCGATTGAAGCGATAACAAAATTCATTGATGTATTCCTGCAGATATTTTTTTGGAAACGCCATGGTAAGTAACGAGCAAGAAACGATCGACAGGCTACTTCAGAATGAAAACGCTCTTACCACTCGAAAAAACTGATTTCTTCTCGCTGCATGACACTATCCTGTTATCCGCTTGTGGAACTGGATATTCTACCCATTAAGCTGAGTTACCTATATAGGCATGAAAAACATTTAATTGAAATGATTTTGTAATAACAAGGAAAACTAGCTTCTTTAACTTTATATTTTTAAAGAAATTGGAGTTACAAAATGCGTTACAAAAAAATGGGCTTAGCGCTGGCCGCCTTAGCTTTCTCGGCAGCATCAATGGCTTTTGAACACAATAATAACGACAAATGTAAACAGGCTAAAAGTCGTGATGATGAGACTACCCTGGCTTTTCGTGAATTAACTAAAAGTGCTAGCTGGGAACTGCTCGACAAAATTGAAATGAACGGCTGGCAAACTTTTCATACTCAGGGGCTTTTGAAGATTGGTGACGCCTTTTATGTTTCTGCAGTAGAAATTCTTGAGGGTACCGAAAAATTTGGATCGACCGATGCGTTGTACGACTTTTCTCTAGATCGTACCACTGGGCAGGGTCGTGCATGGGTTTTCAAGTTTGATATCAACGGCAACATACTCGGTCAGGTTGAATTGTCCGACGGTGATGTTTTTCACCCAGGCGGAATGGACTTTGATGGAGAAAGTATCTGGGTACCAGTGGCTGAGTATCGTCCCAATAGTGCCAGTAACGTATTTCGTTTAGATCCAGAGACACTTCAAGCTGAATTGGTGTTTTCTGAAAACGATCACATTGGTGGTGTGGTTTATAACCAGGCCAAAAAGACGGTTCACGGTGTTAGCTGGGGATCACGCCGTTTATACACCTGGAAAATCCGTGGCAACCATCTTAAAAGTGAATGGGAAGCCAATACTCAGCACTCTATCGATTATCAGGATTGCCATTACGCCGGTGTGTCTTACATGCTTTGCGGCGGTTTGAATAAATACGATACACCGCTGGGTAAAGTGGCTTTTGGCGGATTAGAGTTAGTCGACTTGACAACCAATCGACCTGAGCATCAAGTACCGGTCACTGATTATATCGATGAGGGTGATGGCCTTGATCCTGAGTTGATCGTTTCGAATAATGCCTTCTGGGCAGAACCTACCGAAACCGGCATGCAAGTCTATTTTATGACTGAGCGTGATAATCAGGCTGAGCTGCTGATTTACCAAGTCACTCCTTGGCAAAAATAAACCGTTTTAAATAAAGACCGGACGTATTGCTCCGGTCTTCACTTCTCATTGAGGCGAACTTCACATTAATGTCCCAGTCCCAACCCTAGATGCACTCCGCTTTCACTGCCTTAAGCGGTTTTGAAAAGTAATCTAGGAGGTACTCAGTATGCGTGGAATCCGCATGGCCTTAGTTATACCGCAGTTATCTTTCGTTAGCCTATTTGCTTTAGCTCAAGGTAATAATCATAAGGCGTCTATCGATTGGGAGCAGCGCACTCACGAATTGTTGCAGATTCACCAGCGACGATCTCGACAATTGCACCAACTGGATTTATTACGTAGCCTTTCCATATGTTCGCTCGTAGTGAGCGAGCAAGGAAGGCGACGGAAGCTGGTCACTCTACGACACCTTCTTCGTACTGCTGTCCGGCACTAAACCACTTATTATGATCTGCAGCAGGCACCAAAGAGCCTCCCGTTGCCCACACCACATGGACCGCATTTTCTAGATGATCAGCTAGCCCATGCTCAGCAAGATAAGCCTTTCCTTGTGGCGACTCCAGCAATCGTCTCGGGCCCGATAGCCCTGCCGCTGCCGAAGGTTCCAACTGCTGCTTACCCAATTTGGCCATGCGATAAAGATCTGTGAGCATTTCTTGATCATCTAAGGTAAAGATACCCGATAATCTATGGCGCATCATGGTGGACGCAAGTCGAGACGCCCTGCCAACCGCTAGGCCATCGGCTTCAGACCTATCATTGATTCCATAATCGCTAATGTCCGGATGAACATCCCGCGGTGTGGACATTTCAATCATCATGCACGGATAAGCCACGGGCTCCACGAAAAAACAATGTACCGAGTCCCCGAAGATCTGCTTTAATCCATAGGCTATTCCCGCTGGAGCGCCACCAATACCACAGGGGATATACACAAATAGAGGCTGAGTCGCACCAATGTCATATCCCAGCGCCTTGAGCTGGATGGCTAATTCAGGACCCGCCGCACTGTAACCTAAAAATAACCGGGTGGAGCGCTCATCATCGACAAAATAAGATACGGGATTACTATCATGTGCTTCTTGTGCGGCCACTAAACCACTCGTGTAGTCGCCGGCAACCTGATGAACGTTAACGCCAAGGCCTTTCAAATACGCCACTTTCCAAGCTTTCGCCTCCCGCGAGACAAATACGTCAACCTGAAACCCTAGCGCGCGGCTTATAAGTGCGACACTTACACCGAGGTTGCCGGTACTGGCGACACGTATTGTGTGACTACCCAATAAATGCTTGATATCGGGTTTCGTGAGGCTTGTGATTGGATCCTTTTCCATCATCGCGCCACTAGCTTTGGCTAGATCTATGGCGTGCGAAACGACTTCGAAAAAGCCACCTCTCGCCTTAATGGATCCAGCAATCGGAAGCCGATGATCGTGTTTTAGAAGAGCGTGATAAACATCGCACTCGGCAATGGAATAACCAATGGGCTTCAACAGTGAATCTATTCGAGTGCCGGTACCCAATGCAGGAAAGACATCGCAAAATAAGGGCTGCATCTCAGCCCAGCACCGACAAGCTTTCTTGAAATCCCGCTCAGTTATCGGTTCTCTGCCATGCTCAGAAAGAGAGTTCTCCGTGCAGACGTCCGGATTGATCCAAATGCTTGGAATTCGATTCCGCACTGCCTGATCCAAATCCATTGCTCACTCCACTCGATACGTCAAACCGCCTAATCTAACACAAATAGCCATGTGACGTTGCCACCTGAAACAATGCTCCACTAATTAACATAAGCCGTATTTACTGTTGATTCTCATCTGGTAAAGCAACAGTATCTTTGGGAACTAAACATCACAAAACTTAAGCGACCACATCCGCTGACAACAAGAATCGCAATTAAACTGAAGAATCGTACCTATTGGCTATGACCTTACTGGAACTGCTTGCCACAGTGCCTAAACCACAGAAACGGTACATAGAGTCATCCCAAGGCTTTAAGGAAAAAAATATGCCAGACCGCAGTTTAAATACACGAATACCCACGTACAAGAAAGCACTTGCCGACGGTCAACTCCAACAAACCTACCAGCGCCTCGTAGGCATTGTTCAAAGCCTAAGAAGCGACTGTCTCAAACGGTATAAGGGGCAGTATTCTGTCGCGAATATTCTTCATGGGTATCTGGACGTCACTTACTTCTATCTGCAAGACAACTATCTGAAAGAGAACAAACTCAAATTGGCCATTGTCTTCAATCACCCACTTGCTCGGTTTGAGTTATGGCTACTTGGGCAAACAAAGGACATTCAGATCCATTATTGGGAGGCGCTAAAGGATGTTGAATGGGTCGACAGTAAGTCGATGCCAGAATATTCAATTGCAGAAATCGTTTTGCTTTCAGAGCCAGACTTTGATGCCCCACAGAAGCTGTTTGATTCGATTTACACGGCTTTCGATCGACTCACCGAAGAGATCGTAACCACCCTGAAATCTATAGAGTCACCATAGCTAGCAGCCATCCAGCTCCTGTCGTTGCGATGGGCGCATCGCATAAACAATCCATATTATGCACTGGCAAACCTATTTTTTCGGGATCATAGATTCGCTCTTGTCATGGACCAAGACTTGTCGTCTACTATCCCTAGAATGAGCCTCCCTGCCTTTTTACCATAATATTTTTACGATTTTAGCTGGTTTGGCTCCCCAAATTTGGAACAACCATGAGGACATATTTTGAATTTTTCAGACGAATACTCCGTAGCCTTATGGGGCTTGTTTCTTGTGATTCTGACCTGGTTGATTCAGTGGTTCGTCGCCAGCGGATCAAAGGGATCGCAAACAGGTGCGATACCCGGCAAAATTGACGAGAATCTCAGTCATTCTTCGTTTGTATTTCGAGCTCATCGCACCTTTATGAATTCCATTGAAAACGTTCCTGCGATGTTAGGAACCTCTTTTTTGGCGATATTTTCGGGAGCTAGTGTTTTTTGGACTGGATTACTGATCTGGGTGTTTGCGATATCCCGCATCATACATATGGCGCTGTATTACGCCATTGCGACCGAAGCCAATCCCAGCCCAAGATCCTATTTCTTCCTGATCGGCTTGGCATCCAATATTGGTCTTCTGGGACTCTGCGCGGCGGCTCTTATGTAAAAAGGCTGCCAAATGGTTAGATCTAGGTTATTTTGTTCAAAAAGAAATCAGGCGTTGTCATCAGAAAAGCCGAAGTCTCCGCATTAACGCACCTCAAAGAATACGGATATTCACCATGGATATTGAATTGTTGCTTCTCTTTTCAGCCACCTTTACGTCATTACTTATCCTACCTGGCCCCAACGTTATGTTTGCAATTGGGCAATCGGTAAAATACGGCTTTTGGCAATCAATATATGTTCCTTTTGGATTTATGGCATCGACAGGCATTCAGGCAACCTTGATCTTTTCTGGACTAGGGTTACTGCTTAGACAATATGCCTCTGCTCTGTTATTTCTAAAATGGTTAGGCGTTGGCTATTTAATCTACTTGGCTTACAAAGCGTTTTTCAAAAGACAACAGGCTGTTGAACACGATGGAATACAACTTTCTAAGGCAAAAATGTTTGTAACAGCGATGTTGTTTTCGTTAACCAATATCCTAAGGCACTCCTAGCGAGCACCTTAACCTACCCACTATTTATCAATCCTGCATTACCCTACACACCACAAGTGCTCAGTATTGCCATTTGCGCGATGGTGATTTCATTTTCCATTTACGGCGCCTATGCTTTTTCTGCCGCCGCTATTAAACGTAGAGTCATTCGCAATTCATGGGGCAATAAAATCGTTGGCAGTATGTACCTTGTAGCCGCAGGATCACTGGCGTCAAAATCAACGCCGTAAAGTCAGTTTCATATATGCGATACTCCAAACTTGCTATTCGCCTGACAACAGCCTAATGTCGCCTCAAAGCCCGATAAATCTCATTAAAAATTTTCTAAGAACCGATTAGAAAATCGCGTTTGAGAGGTACAAGGGGTTCATAATTGATCATCAATGAAGCGGAGAGCGTATGCTCGATCACATCGTGTTTGGAGCAACTAACTACGAAATCAGCAAAGCATTCTTTCTCAAGGTTCTACAACCGATCGGTGTTGAAGTCATTTCAGAGGGGCCATTAGGTGTTGAGCTTTGCCGACCAGACAATAACACCTCTCTATGTATTCGCCGGGACGGAACAATAGCAACTCATCTGCATATAGCGTTCACAGCAGAAAACCGACAGCAAGTTGATGATTTCTATAGATTCGCCTTAGCGGCTGGCGGCAGAGACAATGGTGCTCCGGGCTTACGCCCTGAATATAACGAACGCTATTATGCCGCTTTTGTCATTGGGCCGGACGAACATAACATAGAAATGGTCTGCCATAATCCAGAGCCATAAGCCATTTTTGCTATACGATTACTGCTTGTTCGCTAAGCTAAAGTTGTAAGTATCCCTACTGGCGCCTTGGCGGACAAATCGTCACAAAAAAGTGCATTGTGCCAATCCAGTTTCAAACTACAATGCCGCGCATTGGAAAGGCCTTCCCGAAATTAGCTGTCGAACAGCACGCCAACCAAAAACTGAGACAGCTGCCCAAAACCGTACCATGCCAAAAAGGAATGACCATGTCGTTGATCGCTAAAACGCCAAAACCACCCTATTACGCCGTTGTATTTACCTCTCACCGTACAGACGGCGACAACGGATACGGTCAAATGGCAGACAAAATGGTTGAATTAGCATCAAAACAACCAGGATTTCTGGGGGTTGAATCTGCACGGGAGGACGTGGGCATCACTGTGTCTTACTGGGCAGATCTAGATTCGATCAAGCAGTGGAAGGCTAATTCGGAACATCTGGAAGCCCAGCGACTGGGTCATGAGAGATGGTATTCAGCCTTCAAAACACGCATTTGCAAGGTAGAAAGAGACTACGGCCTCGAGTAATCGCCACTCACACTTTCCTTGCCTCGGCCAGCCAGCAAGCTGGCCTCCTCTCATCCAGCAGCGATGTAGTAGCATACTATTACCCAATCAAGCTGCGACTGTGGTTCTATAGGTTATCGAGCACATATCGAATAACCGACCAACCGAGGGATACCTATGAGCAAGGTTTTGATGATTACCGGTGACTTCGTCGAAGACTACGAAAATATGGTGCCATTCCAGACGTTGCTGGCCTGTGGCCATTCCGTCGATGCCGTATGCCCAGACAAAAAAGCGGGCGATACCGTAAAAACCGCGATTCACGATTTTGAAGGCGACCAGACTTATACCGAAAAGCCGGGCCACAATTTTACCCTCAACGCGACCTTCGACAGCATCAATGCCGCTGATTATGATGCGCTCTACATTCCTGGCGGTCGTGCGCCCGAGTATCTACGCCTCGACAAGCGCGTTATCGCTATTGTTCAGGAATTCGTCGCTGCCGATAAACCCATCTGTTCTGTCTGCCACGGCCCACAGCTTTTAGCGGCCGCAGGCGCCTTGGAAGGTAAAAAAGTATCGGCCTATCCCGCCTGCGAACCGGAAATCAAACTGGCTGGAGGCGATTATCAAACCGTCGCTATGGATGAGGCCATCACCGATGGCAAGCTGGTGACGGGCCCGGCGTGGCCTGCGCACCCAGCGCTGATGAGCCAATTTATGGCTTTGCTTTAATGGCACCCCAGAAGGAGGTTTTATAATGTGCGGCCTTTTTATCAACGCTGATCCAACACTCTGGACGAGCAACACCCGCTCCCTTCGGATCGACGGCGTTGTCACCTCGATCCGCATGGAAACCTTCTTCTGGAATATCCTACAGGAGATCGCCTTTCGCGATGCCCTAACCCTCAACCAGTTGATTACCAAACTGTATCTGGAATCTCTGGATGCCGACCACGACATCGGTAATTTCACCTCGTTTCTGCGCGTCTGCTGCGCACGTTATCTGTCCATGGTCGCCGATGGGGATTTACAGCGCGAAGGCGTTCAGCCGCTGGAATCCGTCGATGCCGATCGATTGATTAAGCGCGAAGCAGAGGCAACCACCTCAAGACTGGAGCGGGTTGCGGATCGTAAATTGGGTAGACATTGACCATCGACACGCTGAAACTCACGCATTAAGGTTTAGCGTTCATCAAGTCAATTCTAATTTATGATTGTAATCAACGGCAAAAGAGCGCACACGCGCATTCGACGTATTGCCCTGGCGGCACAAGGCCTACTGCAGGATCAACCGTTCGGTCGCGGAATCGCCGGTGCACAGAAGGCGATTCAACATTTGGGTTATGTGCAAATCGATTCTATTTCGGTTGTAGAACGCGCGCATCATCATGTCCTTTACTCCAGGGTACCTCGCTTCTCGCCAGCCATGATCAACGAGATGCTGTGCGCCGGACACATTTTTGAATACTGGGCCCATGCTGCCGCATTCCTACCTATGGAAGATTTTCGGTATTCGCTGCCCTATAAACAGGCACTCAAATCGGGTCAGACACACTGGTATCGGAATCCCGATCACACGCTAATGAACGAGATTCTAGCGCGCATTAAGTCTGAGGGACCGTTGCGATCGCGGGACTTCGAAGACCGCAGAACAAAAAATTCAGGTTGGTGGGACTGGAAACCCGCGAAGAAGGCAATCGAACAGCTGTATATGCAGGGCGATCTTATGATCTGCGATCGCGACGGCTTTCAAAAGGCTTATGATCTTACCGAACGGGTTATCCCCTCCACGATCGATACCAGTACACCAAGCTCCGAAGAGCAAGCGGACTATTTACTGAATCAGCAATTGCGCAGCGCTGCCTTTGTGACGTTAAAAGGACTTACCTATCTCCGCCGGGTTCCTGGATTGCGAGATGCCATGAAAGCCTTGGTCGCAGACCAATTAGATTCGGGCAAACTTGAACAAATCCTCCTGGAAAACGGCGCTGAGTTTCTTTGCAGGGCGGGCACTCTGGAAAACCCGGTTCCAAAAATGAAAGACCGGGTTAAGATTCTATCCCCATTTGACAACAGTGTTATTCAGCGCGAACGTTTACAGGCATTATTTGAGTTTTCCTACAACCTCGAATGTTATCTTCCCGAAGCCAAACGCCAGTACGGCTATTTTTCCCTGCCACTACTCTACCGAGATACGTTCATTGGACGTATGGATTGCAAAGCGCATCGAAAAGCCACCCAGCTCGAAATCAAACATCTGCATATTGATCCACATTCGTTTGATGAGCAGGCATTATTAAAATGCCTTGCGGAGGCGTTAAGACATTTCGCACGGTTTCAAGGCTGCGACACAACTCTGATCACGAAAACCACACCCAAGTATCTACGAAGAATACTACAAGATTCTATCGATTGACCGCAGTGCAATATTGGCAAAGGATGTTGAATTCTGGGATTATACGGCGCCCAGTTTCTTAGAAACCAAGAGTCAATTACAGCACCAGAAAACCAAAGATTGAGCCACCCTTCTGAATGGAATATTAAGAACTACCCATGGACATCAAAAATTCAACGCCCAAGGATGCGGAGACCATCGCAACCATTATTAGCCAATCCAATCGAGATGTTGCTGAACAATTTAATATCACTATTGACAATTGCCCGAAGCATCCGTCTTTTTGCCAAACATCTTGGGTTAACGCGGATTTTGAGCGTGGGGAGATCTATTTTTTATATCAAGACCAAGGAGCCGCCGTTGGTTGCGTCGCCTTCGAGAGCCCCAGACCCGGCGTCGCCTACTTAAACCGCCTGTCTGTGCTTCCGAACTATCGTCACAATGGCATTGGTGAAAGTCTTGTCCGATATTTTTTCGACTACGCAAAAACGCAGAGCATCCACACCATCAGCATTGGCATTATCGCTAAACATCAGACGCTAAAGAACTGGTATCTGAATCTCGGTTTTTCAGAAGGAGAGATAAAGACCTTCCCCCACCTGCCCTTTGATGTGCAATACATGAGTATCACGATCTAAAGCAGATCGGAGTCAGCAAAAGCTGCCCCTCCCCCTTCTATGGCTGACTATCCAATACCAGGCACACAGTGCGCCGTCTCTAGTCGCTAGATCACCCCAGGATTCACGCCTAGAGCGGCTAGCGTACCTCTCATTAATTACCTACGTTGCCATCGCGGCGTTAATCAGAGGTAGCCACGCAGAAGTCTGCTCGAATTGGCAAATATTCAATGCCATTTTGACAAACTGTGATGCGTTTCAAATATCCCGTAAATCCACGTCCTCATAGATTCCGAGAGCCGTTAAAGTTCGGGAATTATCACCTGTTCAAATGACGCTGCATGAAAGCCGCGTCATTCTTTTACCACGATTCCTATGGTTCTCCATGCTGGACAAGGACACGTCAATGAAGAAATTCCTAATTACAACCCTGTTAGCGCTCTCCCCTATCACTGTTTCAGCCGATGCTCGAGAGGATACCATCGAACAGTTGATGGAAGCACAAGGCTTGCTTTCGATGTTTGAGAATCAACTCGAAATGAACAAAGTACACGGTGAAAAAATTGGCCAGCAAATGCTACAGCAGCTTATGGGGCAGCTAAAGCCCAGCCCCGAATATCAGAAGAAATTCACGGATGCATTTACAAACTTTTTAAATGACGTCTCCGCCCCGTGGGGAGCTGATGAAATCGTTAAGGTTTGGAGCCAATACTACGGCGAGCATTTTACGGATGAAGAGCTGAAATCCCTATTAACCTTTTATACCTCAGAGCTTGGCCAGAAAGAGGTTCGGGCTAACGGTGATGCATTACAAAAATTCACGATCCATTTTCAAAAGCTTGGGGAGCCGATTCTACAAGAGACAACTCAGGCCTATATCGACGAACTTAAGCTCATTGCAAAAGAATGCAATTGCAGAAGATGACGTCGAGTTGAATGTAAAACCTTGCAACGCCCCAACTGCCATCACAACAGCTTACCGATTTATCGCATTCTGATCGGTCGCAGTGGTCAACCAGAGACGAACCTTTTATGAAGAAACATCTGCTACCGCTTTTACTTTTGATAGCACCGATGAGCGTCCACGCCTCTTCACTAGAAGAACTTATGGTTTACCCGAGCGAGTATGTTGGCAGCCAGCCAGTGATAAACCACGCAAACCGCTGGTGGCAATGGACAGTGACCATGCCAGACGAAATCAGCCCCGTTAGAGATTTGACGGGAGAGCATTGCAACGTTAATCAGGAGGGTGAAGTTTGGTATCTGGCAGGAGGTTATGGCAGCTCAACCATAAAACGTTCCTGTACCCTACCGGCAGGCAAGCATGTGTTCTTCCCGATTATTAACATGGCGTACTGGCCCAGATTCCCTGGCTCTCTGACCTGTGAAAGAGCCAAAAAACTCGCGACACTCAATAACGATAAGCTATTGTCGATCGAGGTTCAGCTTGATGACATCATCGCCTGGAACCCGGCGAATACACGAATATCCTCTGAAGACTGTTTTGACCTTCTCGGCCTTATTCCCCGTGAAGCGCAACCGCCAAAAGTCTTTCCAGCAGCCTCCGACGGCTATTGGGTAATGTTAAAGCCGCTCGCGAAGGGAACACATACCTTAAAGTTCAGAGCAGCCTACGATAGCGAACGCGGACCTTTCCGAGATATGGTCCAGGATATAGAGTACGAATTGATTATCGAATAATACTCCGTGGCCGCAAAATTTAAAGTGTGACACCCCGCACACAGCAGTCATTTCTAGCCCGTCCTGCTGCCTTAACGCTATAGTTAACGGGAAAGCCTACGAGAAGGCATGAGTCAGATTTTTGCAGGTTAAACACCGTGAACAAAGCTCCAGATAACGACCCATACGACTACCAGCCTCGCCGCGTTGATAAAGATGAAAGCCAGGAGTTTCGACTGGGTGAAGGCCGCATCAGTGGGTTTTTATCGGTCACGCTCGGGGTGCTGAGTTTGCTGGCGGTGTTTGCCTACCTCTATCCTTCCTATCTGACTACCGCAGACCTGCGAGCAGCGTACGATGCCAAGCAACTACAGCTGGTCTTGAAGTACGCGATGTACTTTTCGCTGATGTTTGGTGTTTTGACGTTGGTTTTAAATAAGGCGAAATACAAGTTATTGGGTTTAGTTGGCTCAGGCTTCACACTCTTGGGATTTGCCTTAGGCGGCTATTCGATCCCCATTGGCAACGTGGAGCCGCGTGAACTCTCCCTCGGAGTGGACTGGTTGATTCTAGCGTTCTTGCTGTCGACCGGCGTTTTCATGGTGCTTGAAAAAATGTTTCCGAAGTATCGTGATCAACTCATCATGCGCCCTGAATGGAGCGTCGATCTCTATTATTTCTGTTTTAACCATCTAGCCATATCCGCCATCCTCATTTTCGCCAACTACCACAGCAGCCATTTTAGCTGGGCAGTAAGCCCTTCGGTACAGGCGTTTATTCAGTCCTTACCAACAACTTTGCAAGTGGTATTGATGATTCTCTGTGCGGATTTTGTACTCTACTGGGAACACCGGCTCTACCACGAATGCAAACCGCTTTGGCCCATCCACGCGGTTCACCATTCTGTTGAAAACCTCGATTGGCTGGCCGGTTCACGGGGACACTTTATTCAGGTGTTCTCCGAGCGGGCGATGGTGATGATCCCGTTATATTTACTCGGTGCTGACACCCTGGCGTTAAACATCTACGTCACCTTTGCAGCTCTGCAGGCGATTTTGATCCACTGTAATGTGTCGCTTCCGTTTGGGCCGCTCAAGTATGTGTTTGTCACACCGCAATTTCATCATTGGCACCACAGTTCAGAGGCGCCAGCGATTGACACCAATTACTCGGCCCATACCGTCCTGTTTGACCGACTTTTCAACACCTATCATATGCCGGGAGACCATTGGCCGGCACATTATGGGACAACCGTCCCTCTGCCGCGAAGCGTTGTTGGCCAGACCCTCTACCCGTTTACTAGCGTGATAAAATCCCCGAAGGACCAACCCACGAACAAGACGACGCAATGAAACCAATTTATCTAAGGCTGATGGATCGCGAAGAACGCCCTCAGCAAAATGATCAGGCGCTTGCTGAGGTGAAGCAACAGGTCGAAGCCGTTGTCCCCATTTACTGGACGCAACCTCTCAGTCTGCACCCCAAAGGAGGTTATATCGTGCTGGGCGAGATCCCCGATGGAACAAGTCTCGAAAAGATCATCACAGAATTACATGAGACGGGCTTGATCGCCGTGATTTGAAGAAACAATCTGTTGATTTTCTGTCTAGGTTGTTTCTGCACCGGAAACGAAAATCTATATCTAATTCAGCTACTGAACTAACAGCACCGTTAAGGCTCTACCCCAACACCACCAAGATAATCGCCATTGCTGTAAACACTGACCCCCAGACAGTTGTCATCCAAGACGCACTTACCGGTTTCCAACTGTAGAAACTGACTTTCTTCCACCAAGCGATTTGTGAACGACCAGGATTGTTGCATGGTATTCAACGACGAATTCATCGCGCTTTGAAAGGCTTTCATCACCTGTTGATTGGCCTGTATGCGATGATAGGCCACATAGTCTGCAGACACCGGCGCTAGGGTCTTGTCGATATCGCCGTCAGTTTCATCAAATATCTCTGCCATTTTTTTAGCTTGGGTTGCGCGATCGTCATCACCATACATATTGAACCAGAGATTCAGCGTATTTTTTCTCAGGTCAACAAAAGCAGGAACCGGATGCGTTCCCTCTTCCACAAATTCGATCACGAATTCTTTCGCTTGTTTTTTCACCGTATTGTTCACCTTAGGTGTCTCACCAACCATGCTGGCAACAATCTCGTACATCACCAATTGAAAGTTGACGAAACTCTGTGTTGCAATCACCGGCTCATCTGTACGATGAGCGAAGACAGGATTATGTCGAGCCACGACCTCTAAAAATAAGGCTTTACCCTTCAGATCAGCACGGCTTAACTGATTGTAAAACACACCGTAGGTTCTCTCGCGCCACTGAACCATTCCGAACAAGTCACCATGAAGTGAATAAGATTGTCCCAGCGCCAGAGACAAAGCCTCTCGATAGGCCAGAAGTGCCTCAGGCGATTCGTTAAAAGCGTCGAGTAACCACTCGCGTATATCCTGTCGATCATCGTCAGACAGAGGCTCGACCGCCAGTAGTGCGGCCAGATCCAACCACATGTTCTCGTCCTGTCGTAACAACAGATTATCGCCGTGATCATCGAGCACAAAGTCCACTTTAGCCGACTCTGGAATCGCAATCCTTGACGTTTTATCGGCGTAAAATACAGGGTCTTTTGCTTGATACAGGTCTTTAAACGACGTCAGTGGATTTAGACTTTTATTTTCTTTTAGGTAGAAGTCAAACACATTGTATAGAGCAATCCGGAAGGATTCTGCTTGCGCGTCCGACAAGCCGTCGTCAATTCTATCTGCGATTTTTGCGAAAAAAATCCGACTCTTAACCCAGAGGTCTGGCGCAAGCTCATAATCTTTAGCCAGCCATTTGCCAATGGTCTCTTTGTCAGTATCACTAAGTTGATCACGGGCAATAAAATTGGTTACACGATACAGATCATCAATATAGCTTTGATGTAGCCGACTCTCCCCTAAGTCCACAATAACCGGAGAGGAATCCTGCTTGAACGCTTCAGCTTCATTGACGTAAAGCGCCCCTTGGGACAAAAACGCACGACGCAGATTGTAATCGTCGCTTAAGGCGGTTTGCCCATTGGAGGAAGGCTCGGAGCCACAGCCAACGAACAAAAATACACACAGGCAGGCAATGGCTAAAAGAAGTCGATGTTTCATAGTATCTTCATTGATGGTCGAAAAACCCATTCCATGGTGACATGCGAAATTGCGATGCGGCAGCACGTTTTTCTTATGGTGCACTGCTGTTGCCGCTCCCCCGATGAATGACCCGCTTAGGCGCCAATCTCTATAGACGAGGTGGATGATTGAAGAAAATTATCCTGACAGGTTTAAGAACTGTCAAGACAGTTTCAACCATAGACCGGGGCTGATGCCCCTGCTCCCGCTTCGAACGCTCATAGAAATCCATAAAGCGCCCATCAATTAGACGGACAATAATGCGGCTATTCGTAGCATGTAACTTTTTGTGCGGTGCCGCGTAATTGGTTGCGACGAAAGAGACGAGCGATGTCGCTAAGGAAAACAACGGCAACGCCAGCCATCGACTTTCGTTAATCTGGTTGTCTTTCAGACAACCTTCGCCCCTTTTTCACATGCGGAGTACACATGCAGCGTTTTAAACAAGGACTTATGCTTTACCCTGTTTTAATCTCCTTCGGGATGAGCCTGTCAAACCAGAGCTGGTCCCAACAGCGGGAATTCTATGGACAATATTATTCACAAACCGTTTATGCCGGTGAAATCAGAGGCTCTGGCGTAAACAATGCCGTTCTTAGGGATATCGATTTAATACGAGGCAACAACGAAGATGAGGCGATTTTCAGTGAAGTCAGCAACGATACCTCTGATCCATTGCAGCTGTTTGACGGCTATCTGGTGTATGACACGGTCAACTTTCGGGTATCGCGTGTAGATGGCGAAGCGTCAGCTACCGTCTTCTTCAACGACGGCACCACACTCTATGATGTCAACGCCATTTTCGATCAATTTATCAGTTACGGTGTAACAACGGCTCGCTATTTGCTCGATCAAAACGCACTACAAGCCGCTGGCAAGCGCCTCTCTGATATTGTCGATATCGCCTTCAATGAACGGGTGGACCACGACCTAAATTATTCAGATTTTGGCTTTACCAGCTCGCCTCCTAGCGACGGTAATTCTGACGATTCCGGCACTCAACCCCCACCTCCCAACGACTCCAATCTAATTATCGGAACCGATGGCAGGGACGATCTCCGGGGCGGTAATGGCGACGAGATTATACGAGGTCTGGGCGGTGAAAGAGATGTACTCGCTGGCGGTGGAGGGCAAGACACCTTTGTTTTTGGAGCAGAAGCCGGTAACGGGTTGAAAGATAAAGACATCATTGTCGACTTTGATGTCATTGACGACACGGTTGTTTTGGAAAATGGCGCGCAGATCGCCTCGTCGCGCATCAATAACGGCACGCTTGTTTTACGCCTCAAGGGCAGTGATCGAGACATTATCCGCCTGCGCGGCATTGACTACAACATCAGCGCCATCAACCTTCTTCAGATTGACGGAGAATTTGAGTAAGCTCTACGATTAGCACGTGCAATTTCCTGGGAACCTCTGATTAATAACCTGCGTTGCCAGCGCTGCGTTAATCAGAAGTCCCCCTAGCGCTGGTCGCATTGCCGATACCGGCAACGGAAGTTACACGCGCATCACGCCTCTGATGTTTTAGCCACAAGGAATCCCCATGCGCTACCAGGGAACCTGCCACTGCCAGGCCGTAACGTTTGAAATCGAAGCACCGGAAGATCTTCAAGCAATACACTGTAGCTGTTCCATATGTACTAAGGAACCTCTGATTAATTACCTGCGTTGCCATCGCTGCGTTAAAAATGATCTCAAAATGCTCATTTACTACACGTAAACTGTGCTTTTTCGGTCATTTTTGCCTTGCGCAGGCCGCCTCGCCAACATTAATCGGAGGTTACCTTCGTCCGGCTATCTCCACCTAATTCTCCCACGGTCCAAGTTCACGTTATTGTCGGGAGAGGACTCGCTGTTGACTTACACCTTTAATAGCGGCGTTGCGAAACACACCTTCTGTAAAATCTGTGGTATTAAACCCTTTTATACACCTCGCTCAAATCCCGAGGGCATCGACGTTAATGCGCACTGCCTTGATACCGCCCCCAAAACACTGACAGTCGTCGAATTTGATGGTCAGCACTGGGAAGATCACGCGCACACTCTTGCCCATAAAAGCCGGGAGTAAACGTCAGGATGACGCCTATGAAAACCGTTTATTGTTTCTTGGCAATCGTGGGAACGATCCTCCCCTACTCTGCGTTTTTGTTCTGGATCGTCAACAACGGGCTGGATGTCACTGCGCTATTCCACGCGGCTAATGCCAACGCCATCAGCCTTTTTGCCTGGCTGGATGTGATTATTGCTGCGATCGCACTGATCGCGTTTATTCTTACCGATGCCCGCAAGCACAGTATTAAGCACAGCCACTACGCGATTGCAGGCACTCTACTCGTTGGCGTATCCTGCGGCCTGCCGTTGTATCTCTATTTAAAGGAACGCCAATGCACGTATTGCGATTAGATCATTTCGTCCTCACGGTTAAAAACATAGACGCAACGATCGCTTTTTATACGACCGTTATGGGGATGGACAAAATTACCTTTGGTGAAGGTCGTGTCGCACTCACATTTGGCCATCAAAAGATCAATCTCCACCAACACCATCAAGAATTTGAGCCCAAGGCTAAGCATGTACAACCAGGAAGTGCCGATTTGTGTTTCGTCATAGAAGACGCCGTGGAGGATCTCGTATCCTCTTTGACCGCTCAAGGGGTTAGTGTTTTAGAGGGGCCTGTCCAACGTACCGGTGCGACCGGAAGTATTCTTTCGATCTATTTCCGAGATCCCGACGGTAATCTGATCGAAGTTTCAAATTACCAAGAAGGATAAACCCAACGCTGCACAGGCAGATTAACCGTCATTGCCGATGATATCCAAGTCGGTAAGCTTGTCATCTGCACACAAGCGTTTTGTATTTAGCACCGATGAAAAAACGAAATATCTGCATTCTGGCTTTTGCGGTTGTCTTAGGCTTACCCTTCCTTATACCTGATCCGGCACAGATTCCCGTAATAGGCGCTACCTCTGCCAACTGGAATAAAGATACCTTTTGGTATGAACCCTGGGGGAGTTCAGGGGTGCACAAAGGCATCGACATCTTTGCCGACAAAGGCACCGCGATTATCGCCCCTACCCCACTACTGATATTGTATCGGGGCGAGATCCCCAAAGGCGGTAAGATTGTGGTGGCGATCGGATCGAAATGGCGAATTCATTACTTTGCCCACCTCGAAGACATCGATCGTCGCAGCGGCCGTTTTGTTACGGCAAACACACGCTTAGGATCGGTAGGAGACACGGGCAACGCCCAAGGTAAGCCACCGCATCTGCATTATTCTATCGTGAGTTTATTACCGAGACCCTGGGCGATAGACGCCTCGACCCAGGGCTATAAAAAAGCGTTCTACCTTAACCCAATCGCCTATTTTGGAGACACCTAACGTCCTATTTCTCAACAAAAATCTGTATCGGTTGTACAACTATCATGACCAGAACACACTTCCTGAACGTCACCCTTTCGATCACATTCTTTATCTTTGCCTTGTCTGCGAGGGCGGCTCCAGATCTCAGCAAACCAGTTGGCCCGACCATTGCGGATACAGGCTCTGCGGTCTACCACTTCGAAACGCTAACGACAGACTCTGCCGATGGCCAACGCCATTATCGAATAACTCTGGCAACCCCCAACAGTCCTGCACCCGCAAAAGGCTATCCGCTGTTGTTTCTGCTGGACGGCAACGCCGCCCTGGCAGACCTCGACGACACCTTTTTGCAATCTCTGGATGAGAACCCACCCGCCTTAGTATTTTTAGGTTATCAAACCGACCTGCGATTTGATGTAAAAGCACGAGCGCAGGACTATACCCCGGCCGATCGTGATGGAAACACCCAATACGGTCGCTGGCAAGGCGGCGGCGCAGCAGAATTTTTGGATTTTCTTACCTCTTCAGTAAAGACCGACCTTGCCAGCAAACTTTCCTTTGATGACAACCAGACCGGTATATGGGGGCATTCATTCGGTGGTCTGTTTGTGCTTTATGCACTGCAGCAGCATGAAGACGTATTTCACTATTTTGCGAGCGCGGATCCGGCGCTTTGGTGGATGGATGGCGAACTTATGGAGACCTTGCGTCAGTACGACAGCTCACATGCACCGGCAAAACAGACCCAAGTTCTACTGATGCACGGCGAGAAAAAGAAACCGGCTCGCGAACAGGACGCCAACCGCAATCCAACCGGCGCGCCAAGGGATACCACCAAAGACTATCAAACTCTGGTAGAAAATCTGGACAGTCCGGACACCCTAGACGCTCGGTATCAGGGATACCCGCTGACCCATGGCCCGCTGTTTTCCGCCTCCCTGAAAGACACCATTCAATGGTTCGACCGGGAAACCTCAAAATAGTGGCCAGCTGATGCAAGCGGGGCGGAAAAAAGCTCGACCTTTTTACGCCCCGCTCGCTATGCTGCACAACATTAAATGTTCTTTGCATCTTTCAACACAGCAAAGCGAATCCCCTTGCGTACACCACCAAAGACTTTGTCAATTTATGCCTGGGAGGCACCATGAAAACAGTTTTCATTACCGGAGCGGCCAGCGGTATTGGTCGAGCGCTCGCAGAAGCACTCGCAACCGATGGGCATCATGTTGTCGTTAGCGATCTCAATCTGGAGGCCGCCAGTAACGTCTGTCAGGAACTTCGTGATAACGGCGCCTCCTGTGAGGCGTTTGCATTAGACGTCAGCCAACAGACCGCTATTGACAAGGTCGCTGAGCACTATCCGAACATCGACGTTCTGATTAATAACGCAGGCATACAACATGTGGCGCGACTGGAAGCCTTTCCCCCGGAAAAGTGGCGGTTGATCAACGATATTCTGCTGGTCGGCCCGGCTATGCTCACGCGAGCGGTACTACCCGGTATGAAAGCCAACAATTTTGGCAGGATAATCAACATCGGATCCATTCACGCGCTGGTTGCGTCTGCCTATAAAAGCGCCTACGTCGCCGCCAAACACGGACTCCTGGGTTTTTCTAAAGTTGTTGCACTGGAAACCGCAGAGCAGGACATCACCATCAACACCATTTGCCCCTCCTACGTAAAAACCCCGTTGGTGGAAAAACAAATCGCCGCTCAAGCGGAAGAACATGGGATCTCGGAAGACGATGTCATCAATAACATCATGCTGGCACCCATGCCTAAGAAAGCCTTCATTGAAATGGATGAACTGGCGGCTACCGTTCGCTTTCTGAGCAGTGCCGGCGCACGCAATATGACCGGCCACACCATTAATTTGGACGGTGGTTGGACCATCCAATAACGGGCTCTTGTCTCGCCTGGCTCATTACGGGCATGTATCGGGAATGGGGAAAAACGCATAGTCAGACGGGCGCTGCCCCGTCCCCATATCTACGACTTTAGCTTCGCAGGTATCCGGACTGGTTTTTACTTGCTGCATTTCATATAACCCGCCAGCTTGCGGGGTGAATCGAACTAAATTGCGGCAACTCAAGGTCTTGATACTTAACGAGCCGTGCTCTTTTCTTCCCTGAGATCGACTGTCGTGGCGAGCCAGCAGGTAAACCGCCTCACCCGCCGGTATTTGAATATCTTCGGTCACTTTTGATATCGGTGAGAATTTGACCACCACCTGCTCTTGATCATCCGTTGCGCAAGTCTCGTCCAGTACCCGTTGATATTGATTGCTCTCGTGGCGCTGGTTGGCCGAAGCCAGTAACCTCAGTGTCGCCATTTCGCCAGATGGTGTTGGCGCCTGAGTCGCCGTGCAGCCAACGCCAACGATAACAACGACAGAACCCAGCATCGATATGTTGAACAGCGTCTTTTTAAACAATGATATGTCCCTATTTTTATGAGAAATCTTCCAGCGACGATTTTAAAGCGGAGACGTCTCAAACAACAGCCCTGTCGTTTGCCAAAAGAACACCAATTAGGCGGTAATTAATTGCGAGTCGCGTACATCCACGCGCGTCCAAAAAGTCGAGCAAGTGTCGATAAAATTCAAATGCACAGGATGTGCCTGATAGACATCGTGGTCTTTAAGAGAATTAAACCAGGCAAACAACGAATAATCGTAGGAATGATCAACCACATCTCTCACCGGCGTTGCAGCGGGAATGCCAATCTCATACTGTTTAACTTCAGCGATATCACTCACCAACGTTCTCAAACCACTCTCAAACAAGGTGCGATCCGCATCTGACAGATCCGGAACCAACCAGAAATACACATTGTGCAAGTAAGGCGCACCCGGCGTCCGACTTGCCCCCGCAATCGCTTGGCCACCAACCAGACTCCCCCCCGCAACCGCAACGGTACTTGCCCCCACAAAACCTCTACGACTGATCATTGTCGATCCTCTTTCTACTTTTACTATGCAAAAAAATATAAGATGCCACGCGCCGGTGAATTCTCACTGAATCAAAGACGCTAAAGACACCCGTGGCGCGCAATCCGTCATAACAGCCGCTAATTGAGTCATAAAACTTACACCAAAACGACAGCATCCGGTTATTTGTAACAACCATTGAGAAATGTCATTTCAACGGCCGTCATACGGTGGCAGCATTTTTCTATCCCCGCAAATATCTTTCATGCCCACTTGGCTTGCTCAATTGGCTTTTGTCTTCCTATTGGTGACGAACGGCCAATGAATGGGAAGCCCGTGACAATCCAAGGATCGCTAGACATGGATAGAAGAACATTTCTTGGCTCAACCCTTGCCACCGCCCTACCCCTAACCAGCTCCGCCAGAGGCCCCAATCGCCGAGAATCCCCACCGCGCCGCTATACCTTCGTGTTAGTGCATGGCTCTTGGCAGGGTGGCTGGATATGGAAAGACGTTAAAGCGCTGCTCGAAGCCAATGGCCATCGGGTTTACACACCCACCTGTACCGGTTGTGGCGAGCGTGTTCATCTCAGTACCCCAGACGTTGGCTTGGACACGCACATTCAGGATATTACCAACGTCATAGATTTCGAGGAGTTAACCGATGTGGTGTTAGTGGGCCACTCCTACTCCGGCTTGACCATTACCGGCGTTGCCGACCGACGCCGGGACCAGGTCCGCCACATGGTTTTCTTTGATGCACTGGTGCCACGTCCCGGCGTTATGTCCGGGGTGCGAAGAGATCCTGTCACTGGGGAACTGCCCCCAGAATGGCTGGAGTACTCGAAGAAATTTAAAGACGGCTATCTCATGAATTTTTGGGAAAGCTACCCACCTAAAATGTTGGTGCCTGAATCAGAAACGGTCATCATCGAACGCTTGAAAAAACTCATGACCACCCACCCTGCCCGTCAATGGACCGATGAACTGGTACTGGAAAACGGTGGCTGGAAAGGCATCCCGCGTAGCTATATTCATTGCATAGGGCAGGAATTTCAAAAAAGCAGCGAGCGCATGGTGGCGCCTGCCCGTGAACCAGGCTGGAATTTTTTGAAGCTGGACATTCCCCGCTGCGGCATGATGACCCACCCCAACCTGGTTGCCAAAACCTTCGAGCAACTCGCCTCTCCTGAAGTCATTTGAGGGGGCATAATTTAACGATACGGTTACGCGGTTCTATGTCAACGCCTCGCGAACCGTTAAGCAAAATGTGCCGACATTTAAACACCATTGAGTGTCGAGTACATTCTCTCGATTGTTTTGCCTGAAATGCGACACAGTAAATAAAACGACGAAACCTTTTACAGTTTTTTGCGCAATCACCCCGCGTTGTTTTCACCAGTGCGGGTTAGACATCGAAAATTTCAATGCAGCAAAGGTCCGATGAATCGACGGCGAAGTTCTGTTCATAAAATGCATAAACATAACGCTGACATAGAACACGAAAAGAACAACTGTTACCGAGACTAACATCAAGTTTTCTATATATAAGAATATTTGTTCGTATTTTTGCCGATATTTTCGGCGTCTCAATAGACACCTCCGAAATCTGTCGATATTATGGCAAAGATGTCTTTTTTCGCTCACCTGCGGCCCGTCGCACAACACGCTTGTAAGAGTTGTAGCATCAAATTTCCGAAAAGTTCCCAAGCCTAAACAATTTTTTAAATTGTTCGCTTTCTGGCACAAGGATGGGAATCAGAATTTCTACTCTGTGATGTAAAAAGCTATCAGGGATTGACGAGGTTTAAACGTAAACCATGACAGATGCTCTAAAATTGGGGTGTATTGGCCTCACCCAGCCGGAAACGACGCTGATCAACACAATTCTCCGCACAAGCAGTTTTTTAAGCCCATCCTGGTTGCTGGTGACCGAAGGCTATTGTGATGCTTTGATCACTGTGGAGCGCGGCGCAGATCCCACGCCCCTGCAAACTGGCCAACGGACCCATGTCATTCCAGTCATGCAGCGCAGCGACCATCACGGTGAGAGTGCTTTTTTAAAACCGTTTCGCGCTGAAGAGTTGATCGATCTTCTGAACAATCTGGAGCCAGCGCCTGTCGAGCCCGCCCATCCCGAACCAGTGGTAGAAACCGCAACCGAAAAACCCGAATCCCAAACGGCGGCCGAGCAGCCCGTCGAACCGGAAGTAATAGCCACCGAAGAAACTTCTGCACCGCTGACCACTGCAGACGCACTCACCAAATTGAGAATCATTGCTGCGGAAGAAAAACTGAAGCTTATTCATCGCGCGTCAGAAGCGGCAAGTCGCTCTAGCACCCCAGATCCAAAATTACTTAGAGAAGCCGCTCTACCCTTTAACACGGTAGCGGCGTCTAAAAAGGCAGCAGAGACTGGTGCAACAAAAGACTTATCGACCATGGCGGCCATTAAAAAAGACACCGTTGCCGAGAATGATAGTGGCGAACTGCCATCTCATGACGATAACGCAGTAAAGTCGGCAGCCTCTTCGCCAGACGAGGACGTCACACCTGTCCGCACTGAAAGTGGTGACAAGGCAGCAGTACCTTCTGTTGAAGAACCTAACCCGCAGGTGAGCAAGCCGTTTAAACTACCGGTTGAGATTCCACACCTTTCGCCCAACGCGAACGTTGTTGTTTCTGAAGAAGAGGTAGAAAGCTACCGACTCAAACGCTGGCCGCCGGTTGCCATTTTACAGAACGACTTAAAATTTACCCGATTAGCGTCCTACCTGGTCCGCTCATCGATAACTCAGCAAAACCTCGTCAGACTCTCCACCTACGACGATGCTCTGTGCGATTCATTTCTTGCACTACTCAAGGAAAACGATTTGCTGCTTATAGAAACTCAGCGGGTCGAAACAGTTTCTGTAGAAGAAGAACCTGAAATCAAAGCAGAGAAGCCTCAAGAGGAAAGTCAAAACAACTTTTTAGTAAAGCTGTTGCGCGAGAAGTTAGGCATTAGCGCTTAGGGAACCTTTTTGGGTTTACCTAGATAGGAATTTTTATTTAATGAAAGAGTTCAAGCTGGTGTTCTCAGGAACAACCGGCGCAGGAAAATCAACGGCCATCAGTGCCATCAGCGACACCAGTACGGTACAAACCGACGTAGCAAATAACGACACAGTGTTCGACAAAGAAACCACGACCGTGGGTCTTGACTTCGGGCAACTTTCTCTCGCCAACGGCGACCGGGTTCGACTTTTCGGAACACCAGGACAAACCCGCTTCGATTTTATGTGGAAAATCCTCGTTCGTGAGGCATTCGGACTGATTATTCTGATTGATAATTCCCGCCCTGACCCACTGGCCGATTTACGCGTCTACCTGGATGGGTTTATCGAAGAGCTTCAAAACACACCCTGCGTGATTGGCGTTGGCCGTACAGAATCCCATCCCATGCCAGATCTTGACGCCTTCTCTGATTGCCTCGCTACATACGACCTGGCACTTCCTGTCTTAAAGGTTGATGTAAGACAAGCTGAGCAAGTTGCCATGCTTATTGATGTGGTAATGGCCCAAGCAGAAACCGAACTTTAAGAGACTCAGCTAATAGACCATGAAACTTTCAGATCACAAACAGCAACTCGCCAATCAGGAATGTCTGCGCCTGACCAATGAATTGACCGGAGTACTCGCCGTCGTAGTGGCCAGTGTGGACGGCTTCGACGTCGCCAGTACCGTAACCAAAGAGCTGGATCCAGCTCGAATCGCCGCCATGTCGAGTTCTATCTCGGCAATTGGATCGGTCGTCTCTCAGGAGGCCAGCATAGGTATCAGCGAAAGCATCACGGTTAAAACCGCCAAAGGTTTTGTCGTGATTACGACCATCAACATTGACGGTATTGAGTACATTTTGAATGTGGTAGCCAGCGAGTCGGCAATCCTCGCGCAAGTGGTTTACCAGTGCAATCAGATGAAAGCAGCTCTCGAAGAACAAATTCATCAAAGTGTGTTTGCTCAGCGCGGCTGGTAGTACCTAAGTATGAGCTTTGCAATGGCATGCTGAAAAAGTGACGTCAAAGAGTGAAATCCATCACTGTCAGCATGCATATGGTTACGTCATTATGGATATCAGAAGAACGGAAGGGAACCAAGAGAGCCTGACAGCGGTCTAAGTTCACTTGCAGAAGAATTTCAGACTTAGCCGCAAGCTCTGTCTTCGGCCGGGATTCGAATGACCCCTCCACACAAAACCGTGAACCCCTCCCAAACGATGTATTTCTCGGTGGAAATTGTCAAACAGTAAGGATGTAAAATGGCCTCAATTAAAGAAAGTCTTGAAGAATTGTTAGAGTTAGACGGAGCACTGTGCTGCGCTGTTGTAGACTCTTCTAGCGGCATGATGCTGGGTTCCGCCGGTTCCGGTGTTGACCTTGAAATTGCTGCAGCGGGAAATACCGAGGTAGTGAGGTCTAAGCTTAAAACCATGAAAAGCTTAAAAATGACCGAGACCATCGAAGATATTTTGATCACTCTGGGTAAGCAATATCACTTGATTCGCCCAATGATCATCAAAGAAGGTGTGTTTATCTACTACGTGCTGGATAAAAACAAAGCGAACCTGGCCTTGGGTCGTCGCAAGCTACAAGATGTCGAGAAGGAATTAAACTTCTAAGACAGGAGGCTGCCAGTCTTAATACCGATTGAGTATCGAGACTGGCACTCAATGAGCGTCACTGAAATCTAAACCCGCGCAAATAAGTTGAGCCGAATTAAGCACAACGAAAAGTACGATCCTCCATCACCTAACCAACCGTCCGCCCGGACGCTAAACCTTCACCTGGGTTTGCAATTCAATTCTTAAGACATCAGATACCCAGTATTCTCGATCAAACTCAACCACCCCTCCCTCCGCATCATACCCGGTACGGGTAATGAGCATCGCCGGCGTACCCGGAGACACCAACAGATTCTTAGCGTGAGGCACATTAAAAGCGACGGGTGTGATCTGGATTTCTGAATAGTGAATCTTGATACCATAGACTTCGTCTAACACGACACTCAAAGAATTATCCAGCCGAGTGTGCGGCAAACCCGGATAGCGAGTCACGTCCAGATAGATATCTTCAATCAGCACAGGTCGCTGGTTGATGGAACGGCGCCGCTGAAGATGGTAGATCGCCGCCCCTTCCTCGATCTTAAGCGCTGACGCCAAAGTCGGACTGGCCAATACTTCCTGACAGCTGAGGAGCTCGGTGGACGGTTCCAGCCCCTGCTTGCGCACATTGGTCATAAACCCCAAATCTTCGACGGGGTTAAAGGTCAGCCGCTCGCTCGCAACAAACCATCCCCTCCGATCCATCCGGTAGACCTTACCTTCGATCTCCAGCTGACTGAGCGCATCGCGTAGGGTGATGCGTGTCGTCTGTAAATCCTCAGCCATTTCCCGTTCAGACGGTAGCTTGTCGTTGAGCTGGTAAACCCCTTTGGCGATTCGATCTGCGATCACATCACGAAGATATAAATAGGTTTTGGGGCTTTTTGACGCTTTCATTGCAGGTTTACCGGAGAAACAGCCTATCTGGCCGGCCAGTCTATCCAGAAACCGCAGGCCACTCAATTTAATGGCCCTCCGAAATTGGCACGTGAACCATCAAATCAAAAAAACTATACCAATACTGACTTTTATTATCTGGTATAGTCCAGATAAATAATTATGTCATATACAAGGCGTTAAATAACCCGCAGGAGATTCACCAACAATAGATACCTGAGGATTAGGCCATGCGTCATCGCGAC
Source organism: Pseudomaricurvus sp. ABR4_320 (assembly GCF_056159445.1). Lineage (NCBI taxonomy): Bacteria > Pseudomonadati > Pseudomonadota > Gammaproteobacteria > Cellvibrionales > Cellvibrionaceae > Pseudomaricurvus > Pseudomaricurvus sp. ABR4_320. Next base: position 62,091 of record NZ_JBSWVF010000001.1, read on the forward strand.
GTCACATTACGACCCCAATTCCCATTGGCGCCGCTGGCGGCTGCCATTGTTGCCATTAGCTTTTCCAATACTCTCTCCGCTCAACAGCCCGATGAAATCATTGAAGAAGTGATCGTTGAAGGCGGCAGCTATCGCCAGAGTTTGAAACAAGCCATCAATATTAAGCGCGAAAACATGGCGTTTACTGACTCCATCGTCGCCACAGACATCGCTGACTTCCCTGATCAAAACCTCGCCGAAGCACTTCAGCGCATTCCCGGTGTCGCTATCGAGCGGGATAAAGGCTTGGGCACCAAGGTTAACGTCCGCAGCCTAGGGGTTGAATACACTCACACCACCATTAATGAGCTGTCGACCGCCTCCGGCAGCGGCGGTCGCGATGTCAATTTTGATGTGTTTGCCTCCGAGCTTATTCAATCAGTTACCGTAAAGAAATCGCCGGTTGCCTCCGATGAAGAAGGCGGCGTTGCGGGTGTGGTCGCGATCCGTACAGCGCGTCCGTTTGACTACGAAGGAACAAAATTCATTGCCACAGGTGAAGGCTTTTACAACGATCTGTCGGAAGAAACCGATACCGGCGCCTCTTTCCTCGCCAGTAAAAATCACGAGGATAAATGGGGCGTTCTGGTCTCCTATTCTCAAGAAGACCGCACGGTCAGAACTGACCAGGCCGACACGGCAGAATTTAAAACCTTGGGCACAATTCGCGAAGACGCTTACAACATCACCTACGACGACGCCATTGCCGCAGGCTTTGACGATACTGCCGCGACCGCAGCGGCAGAAGCCGCCAGAGACGCTGCCCTGCCAGAAGGGGTATCGGAAGACGCCGTCTATGCGGAAAACGTTCGCGATGACATTATCTTGAATGAACAGGAAAAATGGGGCGCGACCTTCGCCTTTCAAATTCGCCCAACGGACAACTTGGAGTTGGGGCTTGACGTCATGAGCGGCAGTTTTAAAGGCGAAGAAGACGACTACTTATTTGGCTCCTGGTCTGGAGATGCAACCCGGGCTTACGATTTAACCATCGACAGCCGCAATGTCGTGACTTCCGGCAGCTTCGATAATGTCCAGCACGAATTTAAATCTTACGAACGCTTTCGCGACGAGGACTATCTGCAAACCGGACTCACCCTAGATTGGCAACTGGGTGACTGGGATATCGACGGTTTGATCGGCTTTAGCGGTGCTGAGCGCACTTACCAACGTACCCAGGCCAAGTGGACTCACTTTGATACCATGATACAAACCTACAACGGTTACGGTTTGATAAGAACGTCTGACAATTTCGATCTCGCCACCGATGTTTCTGACTACAGCTTTGTCTTCTGGGATTTCGACAACACCAAGGTGGATGACGAAAAATGGGTTTATGAGGCCGATGCACGCCGCGACCTGGATCTCGAATTTTTACCCCAGGCCGAGTCCATTCAATTTGGCGTTCGCTACTCTGAAAAATCCATGGAATACGATCATGGCTGGACGGAGGTCACTGGTGAGACGATTTATCAGGGGGAAGGCGGCACTCAGTATACCTCCGAAGAATGGATAGACTCCCCACTGCCGGTTGATCAAGCGGTTCCCGTCACGGATGTGATTCCCGGAGCAGATTATATGGAAGATGTTGACGGCAAATTTAACAGCTGGATGGTGATTCCAAACGATTGGGCCCGCGCCAACTACTACATTGACGGACTTGAACCCAACTATTTCTATAACGACCACTACCAGGTGGATGAAGACGTTTTGGGTATCTACGTCATGGCAGATTTCAGCCTGAATATCGGTGCACTCCCCCTCGACATCAACATCGGTGGTCGCTATGTCCATACCGACCAAACATCCTATGGCTATCAAAATGTCGATGGCGCATGGAGTGAAAGCGCAGTCAGTTTCGATGCCAGCTACAGCGACTTTTTGCCAAGCCTGAACATGAACCTCAGCTTGAATGACGACATGTTAGTCCGCTTTTCTGCCGGCAAAGTCATGTCACGAGCGTCGCTCAGTCAACTGTCCGGTCGACGGGAAATCAGTACCAACGACAAGACCATTAATATGGGTAACCCGGATTTGGATCCGCTCAGAGCCACGCAGTTTGACCTGGGTTACGAGTGGTATTTCGCCGATGAATCACTCTTTTCAGTCACCGGATTTTATAAGGATCTAAAATCTTTTATCACCGAAGCAAAAACCGGAACGGCAGATTACCAGGGTGAAGAATTTGAGGTGTATTCCTACATCAATGGTGAAGGTTCAACCATTAAAGGCCTGGAAATGATCCTGCAATTTCCATTCGCCTTAATCAACTCTCACCTAACGGGCTTCGGCATTAATTCCAATTACACCTACGTTGAAAGTACCGACGGCCATATTTCTGATATTGGTCTTGAGATCCCCATGTTCGGCCTCGCAGAAAACACCTACAACCTGACACTCTATTACGAAAACTATGGGTTTGACGCGCGGATTTCTTACAACTATGTGGACGAATACGTTGACCGCCTAGAGGATAATCTCTACCCCATTTACCGTGAAGGTTACGGCCAATACGATCTGTCTGCCGGCTATCAGTTTACCGACCAGTTTAAACTCTTCGCTCAGGTCATAAATCTGACCGACGAAGACATTGCCGAGTATCAAGTCGACCCAGACTACCCCAGCATGTATCAGGTTTCTGGGCGCAGAATCAGTTTGGGACTGCGCTACGAATTCTAAACATCGCTGTATACGCCGGACGTTCTTGGGCGTCCGGTAGGTTAGCAGGCTCTAAATATTCGCTGGGAGCAAGCATTTTGGTAAAACACCTATTCGACCTTAAAACACCTGCAAAGATTTTTCAGGCGTTGACCACCGCCGCATTTATAAGCGCATTGAGCGGGTGCGCAGCAACATTAACCCACGATAGACAAACACAGTTACAGCCCGCCGTTCAGCATCTGGTGATTATTGGGATCGATGGCCTAAGTCCGGATGGAATACTCAATGCAGAAACACCAACCATTGATCGCCTGCTATCTAATGGCGCCCACACCTTTCAAGCCCGAGCGGTTTTACCCACCTCCAGCAGTAGTAACTGGAAATCCATGTTGTCGGCCGCAGGCCCGGAACAACATGGGGTGACGTCCAACGGCTGGGCCGCAGATGACTTTGTACTACCTCCGATCACGACAGGCTTGGAGCCCATCTTCCCGACACTTTTTGGCGAGTATCGCGCACAACAACCACAGGCCAATATCGCCGCAGTATACACCTGGCAGGATTTCGCGCGACTGATTGAAAGATCGGCGCTGACCTACGATCAGCATGGAAAGGATGATCAAGAAACGACGCAGCTCGCCGCCGACTTTTTTGTTAAAGAATCGCCGGAACTCCTGTTCGTACATCTGGACGATGTCGACCATGCGGGACACCACGAAGGCCATAAAACACCTGGCTACTATCAGGCCGTTGCCAATGCGGATTCCCACGTAAAAACACTTCTGGAAAGTATCGAAACAGCAGGTTTGCAGGAATCAACATTGGTGATTCTCGCATCGGATCACGGTGGCATTGGCTATGGTCACGGGGGCGAAACACTGGATGAGATTCAAATCCCACTCATTTTGTCCGGGCCGATGGTCAAGCAGCACTATACCATTGAAGAATTCGTCTACACCTACGACATAGGTGCAACTGCCGCCTGGGCGCTGCAAATCACGCCGAACACCAGTTGGATCGGCCAACCCATAACCTCGGCGTTCAAAGGGTTTGCAGCCCCCGAAAAAAATCAGACGGCACCGACAGTTACCAACACACTGCCCAAGCCCAAACTGCTCCCGGATGCCGAACTTTATCAACCGCCGGGAAAACTATTTTTGGATACCCCCATCACCGTGACTATGGAGGCAACCCAGAACAATACTGAGATACATTACACCCTGGACGGCAGCCCACCTACCCGTCTATCCCCTCGCTATGAAGCGCCGTTCCGTCTGGATGAATCCGCGGTTGTGACCGCCAGACAGTTTGGGTCAGACGATACCCAGAGTGACTTGATACGAGGGTATTTTTACGGGGTAAACACCACCAGCACCGCCGGTATTCGTTTCTCCTATTACGAAGGTGAGAATTGGCACTATCTGCCGGTGCTCGATACCCTGGCGCCAATTAAAACCGGTACGAGCTACCACTTTAGGCTCGATGACATCCCCAATCGCCCGTCCCAATTCGCCCTTCGTTTTGACAGTAACCTGCAGATCAGCGAAGGAGGCGACTATACCTTTTACCTGGCGTCCGACGACGGCTCTAAGTTGTACATCGACGGAGAAGAAATCGTCAATAACGACGGCGCCCATGGCGTGATTGAACGTTCTGGCACCGTCGATTTAACGCCGGGCTACCATAAGATTCGCGTCGATTATTTCAATGAAGACGGCGGTCATTGGTTAGACGTTATGGTCAAGCCGCCCAACGGATTTAAACGACTGATCATGCCGGAACATCTCTTTATAAAACCAGAGTCGGATAAACCTTTGGCAAAAAATCTATGAAAAAAGATTCATCATCACCGGATCTGTGCATCGCCGTCGACTCTATGCCGTCCTTACAAGATCCCGGAATTCTAACCCATCGTGTTCCTCTGGTCGTGGCCAACTCTGAGACGTTTTCGCCCTACGGGCGCCTGGTTACAGACTACGAGCAAGAGGATGTGATCATAGTTCCCTGGCCAACCTCGGGATGGCGGGAACTCGAGGACGGAACAGGTAATGAAGGCGGCATTGCTGAAGGACAATTCAACTTTGAGCGTTGTGGCGGACTGATGTTGGGCCGTAATCACGCGGTCGATGGCAATTACATCACCGGCTGGTTTAACGACCCGGCCTTTGCCCAGGCCGACGACACCAATGTCGATGTCTCACGAGTACTGGTCAGAGAAGCCAACTATCATGGCGACGGTGGTCAGGTGTTTTTCCCCGAAGATGCGACACCCTTTATCGCTTTACTGGCGCTACCGGGTGATGATATCCGGCCCGATGATTTCGTCGCCTTTTATTGCGACGGTAGTTTTGGTATTCAGATTTATCCCAATATTTGGCATCAACCGGTCTTTCCTCTCACAAAGACAGCAAGGTTCAAGGGGAAACAAGGCCGGGTTCACGCCTGTGTTGCCTGTGATTTTGTGGCGGAATTTAATACCTATCTTTCTGTGCCTCTCCCTACCCAGGGGCCAACACTTTTTAACAGCGACAAATGAGCCTAACAATTCATGAGTGAACTACTCGAACGGGGTTTCGCAATATTACCCAATGCGATAGATGCAACCTTATTGGTCGCAATCGAAGAAGAATACCGGCGGCTTGAAACCAAAGCCAAAAACATTTTGCAAGCCATCGCTAATTACAATGGATCCTACAGTGACTATTACCGTCACTCGGGCGAGGCACTCATCGCGGTTCCGGAAAACAAGCAGCCAGAAACTCTGTGCCGCTTTGAGTACATTGCTGGCAGCTCACCCTTCTTGAAAAATGTTTTGGTGACACCTTGCTCCCAGGCCATCAACGCTTATATAAAAAAGCCAATCACGTTGTTTAAAGACAAGATCAACATCAAAAGCCCTGGCGGCGGCGCTTTTACCCCACATCAAGACGCGCCCGCGTACACCGACTTTGGTCCCAGCCTGTATTTTACCGCTGCCATTTTTTTAGATGCGGCAACGGAAGAAAACGGAGCCTTGAAAATGTGCCAGGAGTACCGACACCTAAAACATCCGCTGATCGAAGAGATCAGCACGCCACTTGGAAATTACCCCTGTTTCCCCACCGACAAAGGTGGAGAAAATCACGGAAGAATACGGCAGGAATTAGAGGACTTAATGCTCTGGACGCCTGTATGTGCGAAGCCGGGAGATATTATTTTCTTTGATTCTTATATCCCCCATCAATCGGCGATCAACCATTCTCTGTCGTCGAGACGAGCATTTTTTTTAACGTTTAATTTAGCCAGCGACGGTGATCACTATGAAACATACTATGAATCCAAGCGCGCCAATTTCGGCCATCCCCGCTTTCATATTGCCACACCAACCCACTACGATAACGACAGCCTGGTTACTGATTAAGGGTTGGTGAATAAGAGGTGATGAATTAAACGGTGATGAAAACAGGGATGCCGCATTGGACTACACGAATGCATTAACAGCGCGTGTACTCAATATGTCTTATTCAACCGTCAGAGACCCTGCGTGTGCCAGTGGCGCACGCTTGCGAGACAAGGTTCGATAAAAATACAGCATAGCGCCAACAATCAGAATCGACCCGACGAGGCTGATGAGATAAGAACAGTTCACCAGAAAATCAATCCAACTCAGTTGTACATCAAATAAACTCTTGTAAACGAGAATTCCAACACTACCGGCATACCCCATCGCATCAGCAATGTAGATCAAAAACCCGGCGTTCGCTTTGTCATCGACCACGGACAGAAAACGATCGAAGAGCAGGCAATTAAAGGGAATATAGGCGAGATAAATACCCGTTGAATGCAAAATCATCCAAGCATCGCCGGAAAGAGCCCCAGAATTAAAATAAAACGTCGAAACACCAATAACCGCAATGCCAACAAGAATAAAGCCGTGGTTGACCATCAACGCATTGAGATTATTTTTTACCAGCATCACCAGACTTAACAGCGCTAAAATTACCAGCGATGTGATCAAAGCCGCCGTTGAAAATATACCCGGCTGATCACCATAGCCGAGTAGTGTCCATATTTCATTGGCAAAGTTGTCGCTGTAGTCCCTCAGTGCGGTCAACATGACATAGACCACCACCAGAGCCAACAACCCGGGAAAGTACTTTTTTAACAAATGCCAGCGATCTTCAGCCGTCATTGGCAAGCGCGCATGACGCTCTGCAACATCTTCCGGCGTCGGACGTGGAATACAGGAAAGAAAATACACAGACACAAATAACATGGGTGTAAATAGCAAGCCCGTCACAGCAGGCATCCAGAATTCACTGATGCCCATATCCAACATCAACCATTTGCCAACGCTTTTTACCACCCCCGAAGAAACGATAAAACTGATGCTCAACCCGGCGCCAAGAACCTCTGATACTCGTCTTCCTTCAAGAAAGCTAAACACCAACCCCCAGATCATGCCCAGCGGGAGCCCGTTTAGAAAAAGCATCAGCAACTTGTACTGGAGCGGCACCAACGCAAAGAGTATTAATGCCAATTCAGCCATCATGACCAAGGCGAGAATGCCGTACGCACGACGATTACCAGAAAGCTCAGATACGACTTTTATTCCAATAAACTTTGACAGAGCGTACCCAATCACCTGCGACAGCACGATGGCTGTTTTAAAATCGAGCAGGAAGCTCCAACCATCAACCGACTCGTAACTCGCCACCGTAAAGGGTTTGCGAAAGGCATACATTGAAAAATAGGTACAAAATGCTGCGCAAGTCGCGTACAGAGAAAACCAGAACACATTGCACTGGCTGAGTTTTTTGGACAGAGAAGCCATCGGTATCATCATCACGAACATCGTCAACGTTTAGAATAACGATGAAATGTGACATCTTTTTGGCATAGACCAGATTTGAATAAAATACCGCCGATATCGATAGAAAGAGGTTTGTATGACTCAGGAAATCCGCTATCCTGCCCTCCCACTCTGGTATATACCAATATAGACATGCCACACGCCATGACGATCGACTACATCAATCAACTCTTCACAACCTACGGCCAACAGACTTACGAAGAAGATTGCACACAACTGCAACACGCCCAACAGTGTGGCAGCCTCGCACTGCAGGATACCCAGGATACTGAACTGGCGATCGCGGCCTTTCTGCACGATATTGGTCACTTTATTGCTGCGGACAAGCAGCTCAACGGGATGGATGCCTATGGTTTCGCCAATCATGCTGACCTTGGTGCTGACTACCTATACACTGCGGGGTTTTCAACCAGAATCGTGCACTTGGTCAGGGAGCATGTGCAAGCAAAGCGCTACTTGGCAGCCGTCGACCCCCAGTATTTAAAAAAATTGTCCAACGCCAGCCGAGTTACCTTGTCGCAACAGAGCGGGCCAATGTCGCAACAGCAGGTGAAAGACTATCGAGCCACCCCCCATTTGGACGACGTGATTCGCCTGCGTCTCTACGACGACGGCGGCAAGCAACCGGAAATGGTGACACTGCCCCTGGCAGAATGGTTGAGACTGATTGGCGAGCACCTGCACCAGGAACAAGAATACCGGATAAAAGAACACTGACCCCTGCCGACTGCCTTGCCATAGTCCGGTCAAGCTCATTACCATAAAACCGTGCAGTTCCGTAACTCTATGGGCTAGCCCTAACCAAGATGGGAGACAGGGATGCAAACGTTTAAATCAAAAATTGACGCTTGGCTCGCGGTGGTGCTTGTTGGCACACCAATCCTAAGCGTCGTGTTTGTCGTTAAGCTCTTATTGGAGAACACCAGTGGCCAATGGTTTTCTGCGATGATCATTTTTCTGGCAGGGACGGTATTGCCAATCTGGATGCTTCTCGGAACACGTTATCGGATTACAGAACAGGCGTTGAAAGTTGCATCCGGTCCCTTCTTCTGGACGATCCCTCTGCAGAACATCACCTCAATCGCAGCCACGAAAAACCCTTTGTCGAGTCCGGCACTCTCTTTGGATCGGTTACAAATACGCCACTCCGGAGGCAAATCCCTATTGGTTTCACCGAAAGACAAAGACGCCTTCGTTCAAGCACTTGGCAAAAACCCGGTATGACACCGTTTGGAAAATGGCGGATTGTTAGGTATCGCCGTTCCTTTCCAGAGTCTGCTTGAGCGCTAACAGGCGCTGGTCCCACTGAGATTCCAGGTTACGCAATTGTTGTTGCGCGACCACAAGTGCGCTGACATTCAAGGTGACGTGAGTTTGGCGCCCCTGTGGCAATAGAGCCACGACCTGCGCATCCACAAGGACCTGCACCTGTTTGCGAGCGCCCTGTCGGGAAATCCCCAGGTCGACAGAAAGCGCCCCCAACGAGATGCTTGATCCGGCGACCAAACGGCGAACAATCTCCCATCGGACCGGGTCGCCGAGCGCACGATAAATCGCAATTTCGTTCATGGACTAAAACAGGTTTCCAAACGATTTATCATGAAATTCCACCCTCCGGTGTTCTGTTCCAAGGCTTCCGCGGCCCAATCATCCGGTAAACTGGAAAACCCACTCTCTGCCAGCGTTAATCGCGTCCCATCGTCGCCCACGGGCTCGATGTGAAATTCAACCAGCGTATTCGGAACCGACAGCACATCGCCCAAGTGCGGATTGGCCCCTGGCACCCAGCGATACGCAAAATAATGGTGAGGTTTGGCATCGACAATATAAATCTGGTTCTTGCCATGGTCGCCAAACCCTAACACCGGTTGCTGGCCGACACGGTAGTCGCCCTCCACACTGGAAGGAAACCATTCGACGACTCGTTCAGGGTTCGCAATCGCCTCATAAACCGCTGCCGGTGATGCGTTAATCACAATTTCACGACATATCCTGTCTTGCATGACATGCTCCTTGAAGGATGATAATTGGACGTGTGCTGTTTGCCATTGGATTGCGCTTTCAGTAAGCCACAGCCTACAGCTTAGCGCAACCATATGGTTGCATATAGAGGATTTCAACACCTTCGATGTCGCACATAAAATGATTTATGCGTCATTCTGTCGGGAAATGAGTTGTGCGCATAGCGAACAGCCCCACAATATCCGTCGTTTGGAGAATATCCAAAAGAGCGACTTGTCAGTCCGTCAAAAAACCGATAGGTTAGGATCTCCCAACCGGAGGACGATGTATGGATTTTGTTCAAATAGAACTAGATGGTTGCCTTTGCATTAAGCGCATTGAGAAGTTCAGAACTCCCGAAGGGCAGGTTGATTTAGATGCCATTCGTTTGAGTTTCGAGGAGTTTGGATACAGCGTCGGTAGAATTCTCTCCGTACAGTAGGTTGTAATAGGCATGCTGTGCTGCTTTGGCAGCATGCTTGTTTAAACCCAGTTTTATTTCCCGCTTTCTACGTTATTTGTCCCGTTCGCAACGCGTTTTAGGGACTGCCCCTCCCCGAATGAGGTTACTCACCCAGGGAGGAGGAAATCATTAGCCTTTCGCTAACTCATCAACAACATCTTCGACCGCTTCAGGCCCTGCTTTGCCCTCTGTAATGGCTTCACGGTCCTGCTGGACAATACGCAAAATGCGGGCGATAAATTCCTGGTGCCACAACTGACGCTGATCGGCAGCTTCCTGATCGGGTACAAAGCTTTCTATCTGCTCACGTGACAGGGCACCGGATGCTTCCAACAGGCGCTCCATGGTATCCATACGCTCTCGCATTACCGCAACTTCACCGGCCAGTGACATGGTGATGTTTAACAGTTGTTCGGTTTGCTTGGCTTCCAGAAAGTATGGGCGCTTACCTTTCGCTTTGCGTCCGGCATCGGCAATGTAATCGACACTCATGCGACAGCCTCCTGATCATCTTTATTGCTGTTGGTCGCGTTATTCCACACACCGAACACATTCCAGGCTGCTGCCCGGCCATAATCTTCGGTCGCTGAACCATGCTCCGCTTTCGGGAAGATCGCGGAATCCGCTTTTGCAGAGATCGCGATGGTGAACGCATTTTCACGCCCTAACCCGCTGTCTTCAATCAGCTGATCGATATCGAATTCATGCATGGTGCCCCAGAAGGGCTCGTTGTTGTAATAACTGTCCCAATCGCGAATAAACTGCTCATACACCGGACGACCTTCGTATTGAGGTTGCTCAAGGTGCAGAGCGACGCCACCGGGTGCCAGCAGACGACTGATCTCATTAAAGATTTTCGGCATGGCGCGGGATGAGGTTTCGTGCAGAAACATACTGGTGGTGATCAGGTCAAAACTGTCGTCTTCGTAGCGGGACAAATCTTCACCGTTGGCTTGCACAAAGCGTATATTTTCAACACCGAGCGCTTTCGCTCTGGCGTGCCCATAGCGCAGTACGGGTTCAGAGACATCGACTGCAATCACTTCTGCATCGGGGAATGCCTGAGCGATCGGCACAATGTTGTGACCGATAGTACAGCCGATATCCAGCACGCGTTTCGGCTTAAATTCTGGATACTCTTTTTGCAACCACTCAGCAATCGCTTTACCACCGCCGTCCGTCCAGGTACCTAACATGCCTGCGGTAGTGACAAACAAACCACTGTCATAGTTGGCACCGGCGCTCACGTCACCATCGAACAGAGCCGTGTGATAGCTGCCCGGCATACAGTGGGTATCCACCGCACTCACATAACGAGGCACACAGACACTCGGGTCCAGCTCCAAAGTATCGGCACCATCGTTAAATTCCGAGACTTTAGCGTTGATCTCGTCGATCTGGCGCAGAACCAGTGAACGACCGGCTTGTTGCCGCATTTCCATGGTGCTGCGGCGCAATGCGCTCCACAGTTGGTAGTAAGGGTCTTTACTCATCATCTCACGGACTTCGTGACGACTCTCAGGCGCGCGTCCTTTGCTTTTCTCAAAAGCCGGCAGAGCACGAGTCTCGTAGGCTTCACGGACGCCTGGCAAAATCGCCGACGACAGATGTCCGTTCATATTAGCCAGAAAATTGTATCGGGCGATTTCGTCGTGGCGGGCTTCTGGAAACACCGCGTGCTTGCCGACCTTGTTCCAGACCGGTGGCAGATTCCGCTTGGTGGTCATTGTGTATGTCCTCTGAAAAATGTCTGCACCTGCAGATAAATTTAATGATATATCTTTATGATATTTACTTCAACTTTGGCAAGCTGCTCCACTCTACGTCATACGCCCAACGCTCGGCTTTAATAAATGTCAATTCGCGATTCCCAGTGAAGACATCTTCACAGTTCTTTGCCCGCCATTGGCTTGGGCTGAAGAACTTATCAGCAGTAGCCTACGAGCCCTTGCCTGCCTAAGCACATATGAATTATTGTTATTTCATTATGCTTAACGACACAGTTCGTTTCGCACCCGTTATGCGGACAGCTTGCTCTCTGCACAACCTCCTCAACTGAGTCTTTGGAGTCAATTCTATGTCCGCCAATGCCGTCGAGCGGCTGCTCGATCACACCTTCGAAACCCACTATGAGCAGCTCGTTCCTGCGACCGTGCGAAGCCTGCACATTTTTATCCAGGACTCACTGGGTGTCGGCATCTGCGGTTCACGAGTTCCTTTTAGCCAGCGTCTCATCGAGCTCAATCAAAGCTGGGGCAGTTTACCGGAAGCACGAATACTCTGTTCCGGTGACGCCCTGAGTGCGCCCGCCGCCGCCATGGTCAATGCCTGGCAGATTCACAATCAAGAATACGACTGCGTTCACGAGGCCGCGGTGGTGCACCCCATGGCGGTTATTTTGGCCGCCGTTCTCGCCTATTGCGAGCGTCGAGGCGGCGTTGATGGTCGCGAGTTTCTGGTCGCCATCAGTACAGCGGTCGATATTGCGACGTTACTCGGCAGCGCGGCAACCTCTGCCCTCACCTTTTTTCGACCCGGTATCTGCGGTGCCCTGGGCGCGACCCTGGCAATGGCACGACTCGGCAATCTCACACGGGAACAGGCCCGCAACGCCTTGGGCATTGCCTACAGTCAATTGGGCGGCACCATGCAGGCCCATGTGGAAGGTAAACCCATGCTCGCCATGCAAGTAGCGACCAACGCACGCAACGCGGTACAGTCGGTGGATATGGCGGCAGCGGGTTTAGAAGCCCCCCAAGATGTGATTGAAGGTCCTTTCGGATTCTTCTCGCTCTTCGAAAAAACCGACCAACTCAGCGAAACCCTCGATCAATTGGGTTCGACGGGTCAGATCACCCACGTCTCCCACAAGCCCTTTCCTACAGGACGCGCCTGCCACGGTGGCCTGGAAGCACTGCAGATTCTTCAGCAAACCCATGGCTTTACTGCGGCAGAGATCGACGGGGTAACACTGACCGCCCCGCCACTGATCAAGCGATTGATCGGGCGCACCAGCCACGATGACATGCCGGTCAGCTATGCTCGCCTGTGCTTCCAGTACACCGGCGCCAGCTTATTAATGGATGGGCGCGTCGCGGTTGATTGCTACGATTCCGACAAGCTCTACAATCCAGAGCGCCTGGCGCTGGCAGCCAGATTGCGTGTTGTTGAAGATGGCAGTGAAGACCCCAACGCCATGAGCCCACAAACACTGACGCTGACATTATCCGACGGCCGCACCTTTGAACATCATGTTCCAGCCACATTGGGAAGTCCCCAACGGCCACTGACTGGCGAGCAGCATTTGCAGAAAATGCGCCAGTGCTGCCGCGATGGATTGACCCCCATGCAGGAAGCCCAGATCGAACATTTGGTGGCCATTACCAGCGCGATACAGGACCTCGCCGATGTTCGACAACTGATGGATGCCTCTGTCGCTTAACAAGACAGACACTCAGCCCCTCCTTTTAAGCTACGCGGAATCATCTCGATGGCCAGTTCGAAACTCTCCACCTACGCCTGGATAATGGCCGGCGTTGCCTGCCTCACCCTGACGATTTCCAACGGGATGACCATCAGCGGTCTCTCCGTTTACGATGAGTCATTACAGCAACAGTTTGGCTGGGAGCGCGGCGCGATAAAATTCCGCGACTTGATTACCTTTGGCGTATCCGCCCTACTGGCCCCCTTTGTCGGCAGCCTGATCGACCGTATCGGCGTACGCATCTGTATGTTCTGCGGCTGGTTACTGCTGGCCGTTGGCTATTGGCTGTACGGCACGGTTGACAGTTTGATGCAGGTCTACCTGATACACGCCTTATTCGGCTTGGTGTTGACGCTGTGTGGCCTCAACCCTGCGTTGATCCTGGTGTCGCGCTGGTTTCACCGGCGCCGGGGAACGGCGATAGGACTGGTGCTGGTCGGCACCAGCCTCGGCGGCATTCTGTTGCCACAATATGGCACCTACATGACCGAGCAGTTTAACTGGCAATTCTCGTTCAAAGTCGCCGCTCTGTTTCCATTGACGATGGCGGTGATCACCGCGCTTTGGGTTCGCAACCAGCCGGATAAATCCAGTGATCAGGATCAAGCCGAATCCCCCACAGACGACGATGCGACAGCAAACGATCCTCTGAGTGAGGGAATGGAGTATCGAGACGCCTTAAAAACCGTTCGTTTTTGGGCACTGGCCACCATCGCCATGTGTACGTTTTATTCGGTGCTTGGCGCACAGGCGCATATCTTTCTCTATATGCGCGACCTTGGCTTTGCGAGCCAGGAGGCAACCAATGCCATCAGCCTTTTGTTTTTCTGCGCTCTAATTGGCAAGTTTTTAATTGGCTATGCCGCAGACTACCTCAATCCATTACGACTGTTTTTTCTCAACCTTCTCACCATGGCCATCGGCTCCGCGTGCCTTGCCAGCATGCAGGCGTCGGTCATAACCCTCGCAATTTTGATTTTCGGGCTGGGCTGGGGTGGCGTTTATTCCATGGTGCAGCTATCTGTCGTCAACAGTTTTGGACTAAAAGCCGCGGGGAAAATACTCGGCACGATTACTGTGATGGATGCCCTGGGAGGCGGATTAGGCATTTGGCTCAGCGGTGTGTTTTACGATTGGACAGGAAACTATCAACTCTCTTTTGCGATTTTCTTCGGCCTGATTCTGATCGCACCGGTATGCTTGACGCAACTTAGGCCGAAGAAAAACAGAATGGTGGAACCGGCAGTCACCTAATCTCTGCATTAGGCTGACTGGCTGCTATGATCACGCTCACTACTCTACTGTGTAGTGAAACCACCATCGACAGCCAGCGCTTGGCCCAAAACAAATGACGCGCCGGAACTGCTTAACCACAAAACCGCTTCTGCAATTTCTTCTGGCTGGCCCAAACGACCTATCGGCTGTTTGATCGCCAGAAATTCATCGGAGAGAACGCCTTTGGCAAGCATATCTGCCACCATCGGTGTATCAATCGTGCCCGGACAGACAGCATTAATCCGAACGCCGCGATTGGCGTAATCCAGTGCGGCGCTTTTGGTTAAACCGATAACGCCGTGTTTGGACGCATGATAAGACGCCAGCTTTTCCAGACCGACCAAGCCTCCGACAGAAGAACAATTAACGATCGAACCATTCCCTTTTTCTCGCATTATTTGCAGCTCGTGCTTCATACAAGCCCAGATTCCCCGTAGATTGATCGCATTAACTTTATCAAAACTGTCTGCAGGTTCATCGGCAGCGTCGACCGCTGGCACCTGGATTCCGGCATTGTTAAATGCCATATCCAACCCGCCAAACGTATCCACCGTTGCCTCGATCATGGCCTTTACCTGATCTTCGTCAGTGACATCACAGACGACACCTTCGGCAGCTCCTCCTTCAGAACGAATGGTCGCGACAGCAGCATCCAGGCTATCGGCATGAACATCCGCGAGCATGACAGAAGCGCCTGCGTCGGCAAACGCCTTGGCTGTCGCATAGCCCATACCTGATGCGGCTCCGGTGACCAGGGCAACCTGGCCGTCAAAATGAAAACTAACGTTTTTCATACACCCTCATAATCGTTTTTGAATCATCGAAGCTAAGCATGATCGTTTCCTTGCCATCGAAGAAGCGTGTATTAACGATAATGAAGACAGCTAATGAATACGGCTGCGAGCAGAGACAAATGTGCAAGCGATAGAAAAACGACAACCGAACAGCGTTGACTACCGAGCAATTTGAAATAAAGGCGCGACCTAAAAAGCACGCCGTAAAGACACCCATTTAAGCTCGATGCGGCGATCCGACCGAATAGGATTTATTTACCGTGTTTTCCAACCGTGTTTTCCAACCGTGTTTTCCAACCGTGTTTTCCAACCGTGTTTTCCAACCGTGTTTTCCAACCGTGTTTAGACAGGGTTAATTATTCCGTAGGTTTGATTAATTGAACGATACGAGCACGGAAAGACAGAAAAACGCAAATGGATGACAAATAAAAGAACAGCACACTGCAACTAAACGTTGCAGCATAGCCAAAACGATCGACCAACATGCCGCCCAAACCTGCCCCTAGAGTAATGGCAAATTGAATGGTCGCCACCATTAAGCCACCACCGGTATCCGCATCCTCCGGCAATGTCTGAGACAACCAGGTGCCCCAACCGACAGGCGCAGGTGTGGTGATCAAACCCCATAGCGCCAGTAAGAAAACAGTCGCAAACAGATTCTGCCCATAGGCGATCAATCCCAGGGTTACTACGCCTAACAGCAACGGGATGATGCAATTGACAATGATGACGGACTTATCGAGAAATCGACCGATGAGCATCGTTCCCAGGATTCCGGCAACACCAATGACAAACAATACGGTCGACAGACGTCCGATGCTGACACCAGTCACCTGCTCTAGAAAGGGTCGCAAATAGGTGTAGAGAGAAAACTGTCCCATAAACAAAAACAGGATTGCCGCCATCCCAAAAGCAACCGTCGGATTTTTCAGTAACCGAAATACATTGCCTCCGCGAGCATCTCGCTTCGCGGGCAAGTTCGGCAGACTGGACCACAGCCAACAGAGAGCCAACAGTGCTAATGGCACCACCGTAAAAAAGACACCGCGCCAGCCAATAAAATCTCCCAGGTAACTGCCTACCGGAGCAGCGATGACAACTGCCAAAGCATTGCCACCATTGAGCATCGCCAATGCACGGGATACCGACGCGGGAGGCACCAACTGCATGACCACCGCCGTCGAGAGCCCCCAAAAACCGCCGATAACAATACCAAGTAGCGCCCGCCCCAACATAAACACGACGGCATTGGGCGCCGCGGATACTAGCACTCCCGACATACCCATACAGAGCGTCAGAAACAGTAAAATATGTTTGCGATCCCAAGCTCTTGCCAAACGCGCAATACAAAGACTGGCGAGCACGGCAAAGATTCCGGATATGGCAATTGCCTGCCCGGCCTGACCTTCGGTCATCACCAATTCTGAAGCAATGGGCGTGAGCAGACTGACCGGCATAAATTCCGATGCGATTAACACAAACACACAGAGAGACATCGCAAACACAGCCCCCCAGGCAGGGGCGTTCGCAGTTTTAGAGGTTTTAAAGGGGATTGACACGAACAGGATATTCCAAAAACGAAGAAACCCAACCACTGAGGTTCAAGGCGAAGCGGACTTCAAACACGGTGAATCGAAGGCTAATAATATACGGCGTAAACAATTTATGAACTAGCCTGCCTAAAACGGATATGTTAATGAATAACATTCAACAATTGATTTCGAGAGTGCCATCCCCGTCCAGAACATTCAATAGGCGGCTTTAATGAGTTTCTCTCATAGCCCTATGCGCCGCAAATTGATGAAGTCCGAAAATCATTAATGCTAGTGTAGAAAACCGTAAGCATTTTAGAAGCCTGAGGAACGTTTATCACCATGACCTTTGCACCGACAGCCAAGACGCTTGCCAATCTCCTGACAGCGAGTGCTGTTTTTTGTAGCGCCACCTTTGCAACAGCAGGCCAATCCAGTGAAAAACCGACACAACGTATTATTCCGCCGGGATCGTCAGCCTCTATCTCCGGGCCGGACACCTTCTTCACCGGTAAGGCGAGGATTGACCGAGTATGGCAAGCGGATGCATCCCTAAATACCTCTGGCGCCTACGTCACCTTCGAGCCGGGCGCTCGTTCAGCCTGGCATACCCACCCTGCCGGCCAGAGACTTGTGGTTATTTCCGGTGTTGGGTTAACCCAAGAATGGGGCAAACCCGTACAAACTATTCGTCCGGGTGATGTGGTTATCTGTCCTCCGGGCGTAAAACACTGGCATGGCGCAACACCGGAAACTGCAATGACACATTTGGCAGTGACGGCGCAGGTGAATGGCAGTAACGTCGAATGGATGGAGAAAGTCACCGATGCAGAGTATCAACCTAACAAGTAAGTCACCGTTCACCCCTGTGTGGCGATCAATCGCTGTCATGGCCTTTAGCGCCCTCAGCTTTCTCTTCAGTGCTGAAATCACGGCAGAAGATAAACAAAAAACGTCGCCCTCAAAAAGCGAAAGCAGCTTGGAACTTACCGAACGGCAACTTGCCATCGGCCCCATCGCTGCGTCTTCCGCGATGGGCGATATGACATCCTTAAATCATGCCCTGAATATGGGGCTGGACGCTGGACTCAGTGTCAGCGATATCAAAGAAATTCTCACCCAGCTCTATGCCTACGCAGGCTTTCCCCGCAGTCTGAATGCCCTCAAGGAATTTATGGCCGTTCTCGAAGAGCGGAAATCCCAGGGTATTGAAGACAACCCCGGTAAGGACAATTCTGCATCGATTCCCACCGGCGAGGCTCTGTTGAATGCGGGAACGAAAAACCAAACTGAGCTGACGGGAAGAACCATCTCCGGGCCGCTGTTTGAATTTGCTCCAGCCATTGACGAATACCTGAAAACCCATTTGTTTGGCGACATTTTCACTCGCAACAACCTCAGCTGGCAGGATCGAGAACTGGCGACAGTGGCGATGCTTTCCGCGATGGATGGCGTAGAATCACAACTCAGCTCGCACCTCAGAATCAGCCAAAATGCCGGTTTAACAGATCAGCAACTGGCAGACTATGCCGACACCTTGAGTCAATTCAGTGCCAGAACCCCTCACCGCTTAAATCCGGGCAGCAACCTAAATCAAGCGATGAGCGCTGAATAAACGACCGCGATCTGTCTTTATTGAGAAAATGTGTTTGGGTTAGTGAGGATTTCTCATAAATCATAACTCCACCCCCAACACCGCTTTGTTCTTTCGAAAAATACCGTAGTCTTCGGCAAGGACGCCGATGTCTCACCGTCAAAATCCCCAATCATTCCTCCTCTTGACAGCCTCCGTCAGCACCAGCATCTATTGAGCCGCGCGATATAGATAAGCTATTTTAATGAATAGCCCCCCTATTCATTGAAGGAATTCACCATTGCCTCGGGAAAACGTCAACGATCTGATTGCCTTTCTCGCCGTCGCCAGAGAAGGCAGTTTTACGAAGGCCGGCGCCAAACTCGGTGTTTCGCAATCCGCCCTCAGTCATACCATTCGTCAACTGGAAGCCCGCCTGGGCATCCGTCTACTGACTCGCACAACGCGGGCAGTATCACCTACGGAAGCTGGCGAGCGGTTGATGCAGGGTATTGGCCCTCATTTTGATCAGATTGAAATTGAGCTGGAGGCCCTCAGCGATTTTCGGGAAAAACCTGCCGGAACCATTCGAATCAACGCATCGGATTTCGCCATCAGTTATGCCCTCTGGCCGAAACTCAAACCGTTTCTGCTGGACTATCCGGACATTAATATCGAAATCAGCATGGACAATGGATTAAGCGACATCGTCAGCGAGCGTTTCGATGCGGGTGTGCGCATGGGTGAACAGCTGGCCAAAGATATGATTGCCGCTCGCATCAGCCCCGACTTTCGATTTTGTGTCGTTGGTACCCCGGATTATTTTAAAAAGCGGCCAGCGCCGAAAACGCCGCAGGAACTCCACAACCACCAGTGCATCAATATGCGGTTGCCAACCTCTGGCGGACTCTATGCCTGGGAATTTGAAGAAGATGGTCGGGAATTTAAAATCCGTGTTGAAGGTCAATTAACGTTCAATCATATCTTTCATGTGTTGGATGCTGCGGTCGACGGTTATGGACTGGCGTACGTGCCCGAACACATGGCTCTGCCCTATCTGGAAACCGGTCGCTTGGTGCGCTGCTTGCAGCCCTGGAGCCCTTACTGGGAAGGTTACTATCTCTACTATCCCAACCGGCGCCAATCATCACCCGCCTTTATTGCCTTGGTTGATGCGCTTCGACATCGAAAATAAAGTCACCGATAAAGCAGACTTTCATTGAAGAACGGAATAGCACGCTTTCCTAACTCAGATAGCGCAATTCCTAAACACTCCGGGTTCTAAATACTCCGGGCGGCATTCCAACATATTTATTAAAAGCGACAATAAAAGCACTCGCAGATTGATATCCTGTTTGAAATGCAATCTGTTCAATTTTAGCGTTGGTAAATAACAACGCCTTTTTCGCTAGAGACATCCTCCAGAAGAGCAAGTATTGCATGGGAGGCATACCGACGACTTTGCTAAAAGTTGCAAAAAACGATGATCTAGACATGGATGCCAGATCGGCAAGTGACCTTGTCTGCCAATTGAAGCTGGGATCTTCATGGATCTTATTCAGCACCAAAGAAATCTTTTTGTGTTGTAGACCCGCCAGGATCCCCTTGGATTTATATAAGTCTTCATGCCCGCGTAAAGACTCAATCAGTAATAATTTTAAAAGCTGAACTAATACAACCTCACGGCCCGGCCGTGCTGCCTTACTTTCATCTAAAAGCAATTCAAACATCTTTAAAAAGCGCGCTTGCTCTTTGATATGAACCTCTTTCGGAAGCAGAGAAAGAATGAGTTGTTTGTCTTGAGTATCGAAATCGCAATGTCCCAGATACATCAAAAGGTCAGGCTTTCCTGTCGAGGAACCGATTCTCACATGGCCAGCTTCGATCATGATTGGCGACGAAACTTCCGCTGTACCGACTGTGCCAGTGTTGGTGTTTTCAAGTGAATGCACGACGGGAATCAACATAAAATCCCCGGCAACCAATAACTGGGGACCCTCCTGGTTGATATTGATCAGGCATTTACCTTCCAATACAGCGCAGAAAAACGCCTCACCCCCACCCTCACGAACAATGCGCCAAGCTCCAGCACCTTCAACATGTTTTGCATGAGAAGGTTTCGGATTGAGTAACGCCACAATATCGGTCAAGGGATCAGGCATTGGACTACCTCTAAATTAACCAGGACGATAAATTATATAAAATCCACAATCGGTTGCCTATGATCTCAACTCCAGTCTACGGAGAAACTCATTATGCCTACAGTATTAATCACCGGATGCTCGTCTGGTTTTGGCCTTGCCACCGCAAACCTCTTTTTAGAAAAGGGATGGAAAGTCATCGCGACGATGAGAACACCTGCTCCAGCGCTTTTCCCTAAAAGTGATTTTTTGACGATTTTGCCTCTGGATATCGCCTCTAAAAGCAGCATTGATAAGCTGGTAAAAGAGGTTGGCACAATCGATGTATTGGTAAACAACGCGGGCATTGGAGCCCCCATACCCGTTGAACTTACGTCGGCCGAAACAGCTCAGCATCTAATGAACACTAACGTCTTAGGCACCTTGTCATTGACCCAAGGATTCCTACCTTTGATGAGGCAGCAAGGTTCAGGGATCATCATCAATGTTTCATCCTCAGTAACGACCAAGGCGCTGCCAATCATTGGACTCTATCGTGCAAGTAAAGCGGCGCTCAATTCCTGGAGCGAATCATTAGCATTAGAAGTTAAGCCCTTTGGTATACGCGTCCATATCGTATTGCCTGGACGTTCACCGGAGACAAAATTCGGAGAGAACGCACGAGCTCTATTTGGAGGAATGGACGATCCCGCCTACGGAAAAATGATGCACGAATTTATTCAAATGGTCAGCGACACCGACTCGTTGGTGACTCATGCTGGAGATGTCGCACATGCCATTTTTGCAACAGCGAACGATGAAAATGCACCCTTCTATACCGCCGCGGGTGACGACGCAGAATTCTGGCTAAAAGAGGCACAAAATCACTCTCCCTTTTGCGCCTAAAACGTAAAAATGCCAAGCACTTGAATCGTTTTATGATCGCTATCAGTCGCGGGCGTTTAACGTCTACTCGGCAGGAATTGAATCATGTCGGTGAGACTGAAAGAATAAGGCGACGGTGAACCAAACAAGCGGATTTCAACGGGGTAAATACCTTTTTGAGATCCGTATAGAGTCAGCATTAAGCGCAAAGGCCCCTTAAAATTTCCCTTGCAGACGCACATCCAGAGGTTGCAACGGACAAGCTTGCGCACAGGCCGCAGTAATCGCCTTTTCCATCTTCTCGTAACGCTTGGCAACATCCGGGTGAGTGTCGAACATTTCGCGCCAACCGGATTGATGCCCCGCCTCGAGCATCTTGCCGAAGAATTCATCCGCACCGCCGGGGTGGCCATAGTAGCTCTGCAGGGTTGCCAAAGCCTCTGTGTCAGCCTCGGCTTCCATCGAGCGACTGAAACTCAACAGCGTCATATGTCCGGTTTGTCCCAACAAGCCCCGCAATAGCGCGCCCTGATCCCCACCTAAAAACGCGCCCAGAAAGAGCTGCACCACCAAACCACTGCTGAGCGCCTGGGCTGGATGGCGCCTTTTTACGTGGGCGATTTCATGCGCTAACACCATTGCCAGCGCATTTTCCGACGACACCGACTTGACCAGTCCCGCCGTTACGAAGATATGCCCGCCGATGGTTGCAAAGGCATTCGGCTGATCTTCTGACACCAAAAAGTGAAACTTGAGGGTCATGCCGTCCGGCAGATCAGCGCGCTGCGCCAGTGCACCGCCCAAGGTCTGCAACGACCGAGTCGCCGCCTGAGCAGCCGCTGATAACTGCTGTTCCCGCTGACCGATAAACGCATTCCCACCCAAGCGATCAACCAGTTTTTCTTCATAGTGAAAGGGGATATAAGGCGACAGTGCACGGGCGCTGAAGACCGCAAGAGAGATCACGACAACCAGAATCACCACAATCGCCGCAAGCAACCACAAAAACTCGACTAATGGGTTTGCTTCGGAGCTGTTTATACCCTCAGGTAGCTTGGGGTTTTGTTTGGCAAAGGGCATGTTGATGATCGCCTTATCGTTGCAACACGCGACTCAGAATAAGGTTTAGCCAGCCAGGTTGCGACCGGCAACAGGGATCAAAGCGGTACCGTACGCCAAAACCTCGATCGATCCCAGACCCCGACCCGCTTCGCCAGAAACCCGGCAGGTTTCAAACTTGGTATTGATGATAACCTCTGCGCCGACCGACTTTGCCTGCTCCTGCATTCGCAACAAGGCTTCCCGACGAGCGCGGTCAAGCAGCGACTCATAGGCGCTCAGACGCCCGCCAACCAGAGAGCGCAATCCGGCGGCGATCAGCTTAAAATAATCGATGGATACCACCACATTGCCCTGTACCAGACCGGATCCATGCTGGAGAAATTCCTGGGGAGGAAAACGGTCGCTGGTGACAACCAGTGAGCGCATTTCGTCTTCTCTGGCAAAGATGCTTTGGTAATGCTTTTTTTCTGCCCGGCGGCCGAAGACATAGCCGATGGTCAAAAGAATCAGAAATACGCCAAGCTGAAAGAAGGCTTCCACTCACACATCCTCAATACAGACGGCCGTGCCATAGACCATGATCTCGGAGGCACCTGCAGCGATGGAAGACGTGGAGAATCTCACATTGATCACCGCATTGGCACCAATGGCTTCCGCTTGGGAAATCATGCGCTGAAGAGCCTCGTCACGGGCTTCTGACAGCAACTCCGTATATCCCTTAAGTTCACCCCCGACCAAATTTTTTAACCCTGCCAGAAAGTCCTTTCCAGCGTGTTTGGCGCGTACAGTACTGCCCTGCACCAGGCCCAAATGACGGGTCACCTGCTTGCCGGGCACGGTCTCGATATTACTGATCAGCATTGCAGCCATAGTGCTTTTCTCCATCAACCGCCTATTGAGGCGAAAATTTCCGTATCTCAATCAGTGTAGCTGAGAGTATCAGCGCTGTTGTACACGCCTGCGAGAAGATGGTCACACCCTTCGCTGTTAAGCGCATGGGGTGTGGTCATCCCCTCTCAGGCAGTTCCTGCACCAGGTTACTGTAAAAGCCTTTCATGGCCATCAATTCCTGATGGGTGCCTCGTTCGATGATCTGTCCTCGATCCAGAACCAAAATGACATCCGAGTGCTGAATGGTACTCAATCGATGAGCGATGGCGATCACCGTTTTGTCTTCAAACACATGGTCAATGGCTTTTTGTATCCATTCTTCAGTGACGGAATCGACGGAGCTGGTGGCTTCGTCCAGCAAGACAATTTCGCTGCCCCCGGCAATCGCCCGGGCGAACGCAATGAGCTGTGTTTGCCCCGCCGACAGGTTGCTGCCATTACCCTGCAGATAAAATTGATAGCCCTCGGGCAACTGCTCGATAAAGTGATCGGCGTAGACATAGCGAGCCGCGGCCATCACATCCTCCCGATCAATTCCCTCACGGCCAAGGCTGATATTGAATTCGACGGTCTCATTGAACAGAAAGACATCCTGCTGCATCAACGAACACAAGCGGCTGATTTCCGCGAGCGGCAGTTCCCGCAACTCACGGCCATTTAATCGAATCGAACCCTCGTAGCTCTCATAAGTTTTGGTCAACAGGCGCAGAATGGTCGATTTGCCCGAGCCCGTAGTGCCGACCAACGCAATCTTTTGTCCGCGATAGAGCTCAAACGAAACCTCAGAAAGGACTTTGGGTCCAGTCGGTGTATAGCGGAAAGACACCCGGTCAAAAACGAGTGATTCAAACGCCTCTTCCCGAACATTCATGGCACGTCTACCCACCGCAGAAGTTGTAGGTGGTGTGACCTTAGCGCTCTCTTGCAGAGGCTGTTCGAAGATTTCCTCAATGTGTTCAAACGCCGCCAACGCCCGCTGAATGGACGCAATTTGCGAGGTAAAATCGCGGATCGGCACAAAGATGCGATCCAAGGTCTGAGTAAAACCGATCAGCACCCCGTAACTGATGGTCGCTGCCAGAATTTCCTTGGCGCCAAACCAGATAATCAGCGCCATGGCGATGGTGGTAATCCCTTCAATTATGGCAAAGAGCGCCGAATCGTAAAAATTTGAGCGAGACTGGGCGTCATAAAACCCTTGCGTGTACTCGCCGTATTTCTTTTGCACGCGCTCTTCGGCTGAATAGAGTTGGACAGTCTTAATGCCGTTGAGGCACTCCTGCAAATACCCCGTACCCCGTGACAAAACCACGCGGCCGGTTGCGTAAGAATCCCGCAGGCGACGGCGTAGCGCCTCGGTAACCAAATAGGTCGGCGGCCCCAGCAACACCAACATCAGGGCCAGTTTCCAATTGATGGAAAACAGGAAAATCAGCAGCGCCAACGTCGTTAACACGTCCCGCACCATCCCCAGTAAGCCCTGGGCAAAGGAGTCATTCACGGCTTCCAGATCACTGGTCAGCCGTGTCAAAGTCACGCCGATGGGCGTCTTATCGAAATAACTCCGGGGAAACGCCAATACCCGGGCAAACATGTCGCCACGCATGTCCCGTATGGCTCGAATGGCGGCTGTCTGCAAACAAAAGCTGAATAAAGCATCGCCAATATAATTGCCCACCAGAACCAGCAGCAATAATCCACTCCACCAGTAAAGATGATTGAACTCTCCCGTCACCACCTGGGTATCGATGATGTGCATGATCAACCAGGGAAACAGCACACTGGCGGCGATCGATATTGGCACCGCCAGGGTGCCGATGATCACCTGCTTGCGATAGGGACGCAGATACACCAGAAAACGACTGATGAGATTCCAGTCAAATCCGCCTTTTTCTACAGCCTTACGGGAGCATTCTGACGTAGAGGGATTAACGCGAGCGCGATCAGAACTCATGACGTCATCTCCTCTCGTGACGCTTCAGAGGTGGCCAAGCCACCCTCCTGCTGTTGTAAAGACCAGGTTTTTCGATAGAGCGGCGACGCGCGCAACAGCTCTTCATGAGTGCCGCGGGCGACGATTTCACCCTTGTCCAGCACCAGCATGGTGTCGACGCGCTCCAGGACGGTCGCGCGGTGCGACACGATGAGAATGCTGCGCCCTTGCAGGTGTTCAAAGATCTGCCCCAGCAGAAAGCGCTCGGTCTCGTTATCTACCGCCGATAGAATATTATCCAGAATCATCAACTTCGACGGTGAGTAAAGGGCCCTGGCGAGACTCAAGCGCTGCTTTTGGCCTCCAGAGAGCAAGATACCTTTTTCGCCAACCAGGGTCTGATCGCCCTCGGGAAATTGAGCCACGTCATCCTGTAAGTCGCTTTGGTAGAGCACATCTTCGAGACTGTCGAGCTTCTCGTCCTCCGCACTGAAGCGAATGTTGTTGGCGACGGAATCGGAAAACAGAAAGGGATCCTGTGAGATGGTGCGCACCACACTGCGCAGATCTTTCCGGGACAGCTGGGTAATGTCGTGGTCATCGATAAAAATTCTGCCAGGCTCGATATCCAGATGGCGGTTAAGGCAGTTCACCAGTGTGGATTTACCCGCCCCGACCTGCCCTAACACCCCAATGGTTTGACCGGGACGAATGTCGAAATCAATATTTTTGAGCGCCGGCTGATCTTGTCCCGGATAGGTATAGGTTAGGTTTTTGACGTGCACACCCGCGCTAAAAAGCTGGTCTCGTTGCGGATCCGGCAGATGTTGGGCATCTTGGGTCTGCGTAGGGCGATCCAGAATCCTGCGCAAACTCTCGATAGAGACGATGCCATTTTGCAAGGATGAGAAAATCATCGCCATGGAGAAAAACGGCATTGCCAGCAAAGTGGCATAGGATAAGAACGCCACCAGGTCTCCGAGAGAAAAACCGGATTGAATCACCAGTGCACCGCCAACAGCGAGAATAAGAACTTTCATTAACCGATCGGTGTAACCCAACAGTGGCAAAATGAGGGTTCGAATTTTTGCGAGCAACAGAGAGCGCTGCAACAGCACATCATTATCTTTGGAAAATTCGCGCTGAGCCCACGGATGTATCTGGTTGGATTTGATCACTTCGATACCGGAAAGCAATTCCACCGAATGGGTCGACAGCTCCTGCAGGTCTTCCATACGCTGCTTGGTCATTTTACGCATGCGACCTATGGCCCGCGTCGTAATGAGAAAGGTCGCCACCACAGGAATCATACAGAACAGTGTCAGCTGAGGAGAAAGCTGCCACATTTTGTAAGGTGTTAGTGACAGAGCGAACAAAATATTAAACAACTGCAACATCACCACACCGGCCAACGCGCGAATGCCGCTGATGTCGTTGTTGACAATGGAAATTAAGGTGCCGGTGGGATGCTGCTCGTGAAAATCCCGTTGCAACAGAGTAAGGCGTGAAAAAGCATCGTCCTTCAAATCCCGTTCAATGGCCCGCCCGGGATTAAAAAACAACATGCGTGATAAGGTCCTGGACACCATCATCGCCAACGCCAATCCACTGATGAGCAGAATATTGTCAATAAACTGTGCGTGGTGCTCCCTGACAGAATCCTTCAACAAATCGATGGCAATGCCAATATGCTCGGGGATGGTCACCGCAAACCAGTTGGTGAGCAGGAGTACCAAAATGCCACCGATATAGGACCACTTGTGGCGGGACAGATAATGGAAAAAAAAGCGCAAATTACTTGGCGCGGAAGGTAATTCAGAGGACATCAGATACGCAGGCAGGCTTACAATGACATCCATTGTAGCGCATTGCACCGGCGAACTTCGATAGTCGAGACGGTATTGGATCCTTTACCGCCACATCAAGACTCAGGGGAAGGCCTAGGTTGATCAAAAAGACGAGGGACGGCGGATCACAAACAGAGATCCGCTCCCCCGTCCATGGCCGTCAATCGCCAGAGGAAACCGGCATCAGAATTTGTAAACCACCTCCATACCGACTTCTCTCGGCGGACGCCGCTGGGCGAAGCGCCAGGTCGCGCCGTTACCATCGATATCTTCCCGAAAGGCGTTCACCACATAATTGTGGGTCCAGCTGTCCTCATCGGTGAGATTACGACCGTACAACGAGAACATCCAGTCTTCCATGTCCAGTGAGATCGATGAATCCAGCAGTCCCGTCTCTTCGACGCCGGACTCGGGATAATTGGTGGTGGTCGCCTCGTATTCATCGGTCCAACTGTAAGACATCCGCCAGCTGAGATCCCCAACACTGGTCTGCCAGTTCATGGTTGAGGTCAAGCCCCAGCTCATTTCCGGTGACCGACGCAAATCCAGATTCGACTCGTCCCTGGCGTCATATTCGACGCCCAGCGGACTGAATCCATAGAGGTTCACAAACAGCTCATCGTACTCACTGTCCAGCAACCCCACGTTACCCGAGAGTCGCCACCAGTCGGTAATCAGCACATTAAAATCGACTTCCACCCCCTGAATGGTGGCTTTACCAGCGTTGACCACAAAATTCTGAGTGCCAGGTGGCCGCTCCGCCGCGATCGCCAATTCGATCTGCATGTCATCGTAATCCATGGTGAACGCGGTGACGTTGAAGTTGAGCCGGTCGTCAAACAATGTGGTACGAATACCCACCTCGGTGTTAGTCAGCTCTTCTGGATCATAGCCCTGCTCCAGATAATAGGGATCAATGGCTCTGGGAGACAGACCGCCGCTGCGAAACCCCGTCGAGCGGGTAATGTACGCCATCACATTGTCTGTGAAATGATAGCGCGCACCCAGTCGGTAGATGGTTTTAGAGTTCTGAACACTGCCTCCGGCATTCGGTCCTAAATTAATAGAATCCGGATCATCGGCATCACTCCAGACTTCCCGCGCCAGCTTTTTGGTCTCATTGATGTAGCGGGCACCCGCGGTGAGAACGAGCTTGTCGTCCAGCAATGCCAAATCGCCCTCGCCGAAAAACGAGTAGGAATCGGACGTTGTGCGGCCAAATTCCCGGGACAAGGGCGGCACCGACACGAGTGTCATCTGATTGGTTGTTCCTTCGGCAAAGGAGTTAAACATGCCCATCTGCCAGGTAAAGTTTGAGCCGGTATCTCGGCTTAAACGCAATTCGTGGGTAAATTGCTCGTAATCCCCCCAGCGATGAATGTGATAAACCGTATCGGTATGACCATCGCCGTCGATGGCTTGATCATCATCAGACTTCATTAAACTGCCCACGTAGGTCAGTGTGTGGTCATCACTGATATCGGCGGTCATTCGAACGGTCAGTTGATGCTTCTCCAGCTCATTCCATTGCGGCGCATTAATGGCGCCCTTGTCGCGACTGTTGGTGGAAGGCACCCCGGCATCGGGACTGCAGGTCAAGCCCAAAAGCACACAGAAAGTATCACCGCCGAACACGTTATCGGACACACCGGCCGATGTGTTAAATACCGTTCCGGGGTCTCCCTCCTGATTGCTGTAATCGTAAATAAATTCTGCCGTAAAGGTATCGCTGAGCGCCCACAGCAAATGGGTACCAAATCGATCGGTGTCGCGATACCAGAGATCACCACCGGCGATATTATCCAGATAACCTTCACCCTGTCGCGAGATGCCCCCGGTGACTTTTAACGCCCAGCCTTCCTCACCATAGTTAAACAGGAAGTCCCCCTGAGACTTATCGTACTCGCCATAGCGCGCCCGGACCTTGGCATTGACTTCATCAAGTACCGGTTTAACCCGATGAATATTGATCAACCCGCCCACCACGTTTTTGCCGAACAAGGTTCCCTGGGGGCCGCGCAGAACTTCAATGCGTTCAATATCAATCATATCGAACACCTGGCCGGTGCCCGTCGCCAAAGGGACATCGTCAACGGCGACCAATACCGTCGGATCGAACCCTTTATCTACATCCTGGTAGCTGATACCTCGGATAGAAAAACCACCGCCGCCGGGTGTCCCCATTTCCACCGTATCGAACACGACGTTGGGCGCGAACGCCTGCAGTCCCGTCGTATCCAGGGTAAATGCCTGTTCGATATCAGACCCGGCAATCGCCGTAACAGCAACAGGAATATCCTGAATGCTTTCCTCTTTTTTTCGTGCGGTAACGGTTACCTCTTCTAGCTCCATAGCAGCCACCGGCATGGCCACGGCCGTTGATATCGCTACGCATAGAAAAGACGGATAGAGTGTGCCTTGCTTCATAGCACTTTGCCCTCGGTTATTGTTATCTTTTTAGTGATTCGCCATAGTGATGGCGTTCGACTGTGAGCAGACGGCATGCAGATTCACAGTCAGGCGATGGTTACTTGAGTCGAATCGTGCAGGGATCTCAACAGACTGTCTAATGTGCGATTCGCCTGAGGAGCTATTCTAGAAACAAAATTTTTAGTGGACACCCTTTTCGAAACCAATCTAATCCTAAAAGATAGGTAAATCCGCGAAAACAGATGTGGGCGAGATGAATACTGAGAAAAGTCGTCGCCTGTCAGCGTAAAACAGCTTGGGAAGTAACGATCAACTCTTTATGACCTGTGTGTGATACCCGAAGGCTATTGTCAAAGATTCAACCGATAAGGAAATAAAAACACAGATTCTTACACCTTTACGGCGGGTTCGGCCACCCCAGGAGATTCCACATCGAGACACCATAATGCGCCGGCGTCTGTCTGCCGAACCCGCTCTGCCTGGGACAAAGATTCCGTCGCCGTTGTGACAAAAAGGGTTGTTAGCCCCGCGCCACCAAACGCAGGACAGGTGGTCTGAGACGTGGGAAAGTGGATTCTGTGCTGCAAAACACCCTCGGGTGAGTAGCAGGATACGGCCGCCCCGCCCCAATGGGCATTCCACAACTGCCCCGCCCCATCGATGACCGCTCCGTCAGGATGCAATCCACAGCGGGAGGTATCGATAAACGGCTCCGCCGCTTCGCACGGCCAGCCCTCTTTGGTATCTAAAGCCATCCGATAAATCGCAAAGCCCGCCGTGTCGCCGTAATACACGTAACGGCCATCGCGAGAAAAACAGATGGCATTGGGAACCGTGATCCTTGGCACAACCACCCGCAACTCGCCGTCGAAATATCGATAGATCGCGCCCGGACCGGCGCTCGGGTCTTTATGCATGGTGCCAAACCAAAACCCGCCATAGGGATCAGCGCGTCCATCGTTTGAACGGGTACGCGGATTGTCTGCCTCGACGGAGCACACCAGAGTCTGTTCCGCCGTGTTGAGGTTGAATCGGTACAAACCGGATTCTCCGGCCATTAGAAGAGTGTCGCGATCAATCCATCCTGCGGCGGAAAACGGCTCCTCAAACGACCAGTACTCAGGCGAAGCATCAACACGGGTCAGCAGTTTTTTACCGACGATATCAAACCAGAACAGCTGCTCCCGCAGCGGATGCCACAAAGGCCCTTCGCCAAGCGTACAAACTCGGGCATCTGCGACGCGAACATTCGCCATCAGCTTTGCAGATCCAACGGTAGAAGCTGTTCCGGAATCCCCTGATAACACACGGGCCGCAAAAACCGACGAATGGCCATCGTGCCGACAGACGTTGCCCCGAAGTTTGTCGATGCTGGATAAGGCCCGCCGTGGACCATAGCATCACAAACCTCCACACCGGTGGGAAAGGCGTTCGCCAGTATTCTGCCCGCCTTGCGCTCAAGCACCGGCAGCAACTCTCCAGCGATCTCCCCATCCTCGTCGTTCAGGTGCAAGGTACAGGTTAATTGACCGGCGAGCTCGGAAGCGAGACTGAGCATTTGCTCGATGGAAGACACCCGAACAACAACTCCGAGGGGACCAAAAACCTCCTCGGCAATCGCCGGATTATTCACCCAGGTATCAAAAGTCGTTTCAAACAGTGCCGGAGAAACACGGCGTTCACTGCAGCTGGCAACCACCCGCTGTTCAACACCGCTATAACTGACGAACTGCTCGTTACCCGCGCAATAGGCCTGAGCGATGGACTCCGTTAACAGGGTTTGTTCGCCCTGTTCAGCCAGAGCACGCACCGCAGCATCGATGTAAGTATCAGCGTCTGCACCATCGAGAACGACCGCGACCCCCGGATTCGTGCAGAATTGACCGACCCCCATGGTTAAGGATGCCGCCCAACCGGTGCCTAACTCCGCGGCTCGCTCTGCCATGGCATTAGGCAACAAAAACATCGGGTTAACGGAACCCAATTCACCGAAAAATGGAATGGGTTCGGATCGTTGAGCGCAGAGATCAAACAGTGCCCGCCCACCGGCAAGACTGCCGGTGAACCCCACCGCTTTTATTCGTGGATGAGTGACCAACGCAGCGCCGGCTGCGTTACCACCCGCCTGAATAAACGAGAAGACACCGGGGTGCAGACCGCATTTTTCGCGCGCGGTATTCACCGCATCTGCCACCAATTCACCCGTACCCGGGTGGGCCGGGTGACCTTTAACCACCACCGGACAGCCGGCAGCCAATGCCGATGCGGTATCGCCTCCGGCGACAGAAAATGCCAGCGGAAAATTGGACGCGCCGAATACAGCTACCGGCCCCAAGGGGCGTTGCATCAAACGCAGATCAGGGCGCGGTAAGGGCTGCCGATCCGGCAGCGCAGGATCATGCCGTCGATCCAGATAGTCACCGGCAAGAATGTGATCGGCAAACAGCCTAAGCTGGCCCGTGGTCCGTCCGCGTTCACCGTTGAGTCGCATCTCCGGCAGGGCTGTTTCCAGACATCCGGTCGTGGTTATGGCTTCCCCACGAGCGTCAATTTCTTCGGCAATAGTGGTTAAAAATTCTGTCCGTTGCTGGCGGGTCGTCTGGCTGTAGCTGGCAAACGCGGCTTCGGCACTGACGGCTGCCGCTGCCGCATCATCGGCACTGGCGACCGCAAAGACATGCCCTTCACCATCGGTGGTGGATGAAACCATGGTTGCCGAACCGGCGACCCACTCGCCGCCAATAAGATGCTTACCTGTAAACATAGCAATGTCCCTTATTTATTCCTGTGACTGAACGTTAGTGACTGTCTTTAGGCACCTTGGCGCCACGACACCCTTTTAGAAAATCAAAATCGGCACCGGTATCTGCCCCCTGCACGTGATCGTGGTAGAGTTTCGCGTAGCCTCCAGCAGGCACTTCGACAGGACACTGCCATGACGACAAACGATCCTGGAGTTCGTCGTCAGAGATATCCAGGTGCAGGCGGCGATTGGCGACATCCAGCTCGATCATATCGCCATTTCGAACCACAGCCAGAGGCCCCCCGGCAGCCGCTTCAGGAGTTGTGTGCAATAACACGGTGCCATATGCTGTCCCGGACATACGGGCGTCAGATATCCTGACCATATCGGTAATACCGCGCCGCAGAACCTTGGGCGGCAATCCCATATTGCCCACTTCCGCCATACCGGGATAACCCCGTGGTCCGCAGTTTTTCAGCACCAACACGCAGGTCTCATCCACGTCCAACTCTTCATCATTAATCTTGGCTTTGTAATCGTCGATGTCTTCAAAGACGACGGCCCGTCCTCGGTGTTGCATCAGTTCCGGTGTCGCCGCCGACGGTTTCAGAACCGCACCGCGGGGTGCGAGATTTCCCTTTACTACCACAATGCCGCCGCTTTGCGTCAGCGCCCTGTCGAACGGCAGAATCACGTCATCGTTCCAGTTTTTGACATCGCGAACGTCCTCCCACAGCGTGTTTCCCGATACAGTTATCGCCTCATTGTGCAACCTGCCGCTCTCCGCCAGATTTTTTATGACCACGGGTAGGCCGCCCGCATAAAAGAACTCTTCCATGAGGTATTTACCGGAGGGCATAAGATTAACGATCGTCGGCATTTCCCGTCCCAACCGATCCCAGTCATCCAGCGTCAGGTCGATCCCAACACGACCGGCAATTGCCAGCAAGTGCACAACCGCATTGGTCGATCCTCCGATGGCACCATTAACCCGAATGGCATTTTCAAACGCCTGTTTGGTCAACACATCGGAGGGTTTAAGATCATCTTTCACCATTTGCACGATGCGGCGTCCAGTTAAATGCGCCATCACGCGACGCCGACTGTCCACTGCCGGAATCGCAGCATTACCGGATAGCGCCATACCCAGCGCTTCCGCCATACTGGCCATGGTACTGGCAGTACCCATGGTGTTACAGGAACCCGGTGAGCGGGACATGGCTTGCTCGGCTTCGAGAAAATCATCCTGACTCATTTTTCCGGCTTTTATGTCTTCAGACATTTGCCAGAGAGCGGTACCCGAACCGACGCGCTCCCCCCGAAACCAACCGTTCAACATGGGTCCACCGGAAACGACAATCGCCGGTAGATCGGTACTGGCAGCCCCCATTAATAAGGCGGGAGTGGTTTTATCACAACCTGCCAACAGCACAACTCCATCCAGTGGATTTCCGCGCAGAGCTTCTTCAACATCCATCGCCGCCAGATTTCGGTACATCATTGCCGTGGGCCGCAGAGAACTCTCACCAACGGAAAAAACCGGAAATTCCAGAGGTAATCCGCCCGCTTCGTAAATTCCGTGCTTAACACGCTCAGCAAGATCGCGCAGATGGGCGTTACACGGCGTTAATTGCGACCAGGTGTTACAAATGCCGATGACCGGACGACCATCAAACAAGTCGCTTGGCAATCCTTGATTTTTCATCCAGCTGCGGTGATAGATATGATCTCGACTGGTACCGCCGAACCATTCCGTAGAACGCAGTTTGCGCGGCCATTCCTTCGGTTTAAAACTGCTCATTGGCTGAGTCCTTCTCCACAATTAAACCTACTTACCCCAACGCAATGCCAGAACATCAAGATCTCTGGCCAATTGCAAAAGTCTCTCTCGAGTACGTGCTGTCATCGGTTGTTGAGGATGGCGCACGAAATCACTGCCAATCACCCCACCTTCCATAAATACGGTCTTACAGGCGCGTAGACCGCACTGGCGATTTTCGTGATTGATCAAAGGCAAGCACCTCTGCCACTGTGCCAACGCCTGCGCTTTGTCCCCAGCGAGATAGTGGGTAACGATCGGGCGTATCAACTCAGGAAACGTACCGGAGGTCATCGTGCCGATGGCGCCCGCGTCGAGGTCGGCTAAAAGCGTGACCGCCTCCTCCCCATCATAAGGACCGATGATGTCCCGACCGCCCAGTTCAATTAACGCCGCTAATTTATCCGCGGCAAAAGGGCATTCCAGCTTAAAGTAACTCACCTGTTCGATTTCCGCGGCCATTCTCGCGAGTAGCGGCACGGAGAGATTGACGCCACTCAACGGCGCATCTTGAACCATAATCGGGATATCGATGGCCTGACTTACCCGGTCAAAATGTTCAAAAATTCCCTCATCATTCGCTTTGAGCAAAGTGCCATGGTAGGGAGGCATCATCATGAGTAACGAGGCGCCCATCGCCTGGGCATATCGTGCCCGCTCAATCACAACGTCGGTACTGAAATGACTGATGGTAACGATCACCGGCTTGCGGCCGGCGACATGTTCCAGTGAAATTCGGGTTAACTGTGATCGCTCGTCATCCGATAACACAAACTGTTCAGAATAATTGGCCAGAATACAGATCGCATCGACGCCTTGATCGATCATGCAATCTAACACCCGACACATGCCCTCACTGTCGACACGTCCATCGGCGTGAAATGGCGTTGGCGCCACGGGGAATATTCCTGTTAATCTCTTTTGGCTCTCATTCAACATGACGCTGTCCTGGGTGTTTCGCTGAGTTAAAATTCGAAGGGATCGGTGGTGTTATGGGAAGCAACCATAAAAGCATCGGCAACAAGCTGCAGCGGCGTAACATCACAGTCGGATTGCCGCTGCTCAATCAAGTCAGTCAGCCGTCGGTATAAACGGGGATATTCATCCACCAGGGTGACACCGCTTTCGGCATTCGACTGGACAACACCATCAATTGCGAGACCAGCGCCTCCGTCTGTCAGGTGCAGTCGCCCGACTGTCGTATCAATCAGAATTTCCCACACTTGATCCCCCGCCTGGCGCCAATCAAAGGTTGCCGTGCCACTGGCGCCACTCGACGTTTTCAACTGCAGGTGAGCGGCAATGGGTGTCTGCCGATTGCGCGGTGTTTCCAGCGTCGCAGCCGTGACAAGAACCGAATCGGGAAGAATTTTTGTCAAAATAGATAAGGCATTGATGCCTGGATCAAACACGCCGAGACCTCCGGGTTGCCAGATCCATTCCTGTCCGGGATGCCAACGTCTGACATCCTCTTGCCAATGAATTGTGAATCCTTCAACGGTTTTATCCGCAAGCCAGGCGCGACAAAAATCCACGGTTTCCGCCTCTCGTGAATGCCAAGTGGCAAACAGAGTGACACCGGCTTTGGCTGCCAAAGTTGCCAAAACCTGACACTCACGCACCGTTGCTCCGGGGGGTTTTTCGAGCATCAGATGGCGACTGGATTCTAGGACGGCGACCGCCATATCAAATCGGACAGAGGGAGGCACGCAAAGCGAAACCACGGAAATGTCCGGACGCGCGTCAAGCAGCGAATGTATCGATGTAAAATTCTCGACGCCGTCAATGCCACCGGATTGGGAAACGGTCGCAGCCAACATCCAATCGGGGTTGTCGTTCAGTGCAGGGATATGTTGTGTACGAGCAATGGCACCAATGCCTGCCAGCGCAATCTTTCGGATCATCGGTGCTTACCTTTGTTGTACACATCAAAAATAACCGCGGCGAGCAACACCAAACCTTTGATAACCTGCTGCCAATCAATACCAACGCCAAGAATGGACATGCCGTTATTCATCACGCCCATGATCAATGCACCGATGACAGCACCGGTGACTTTGCCGACACCGCCAGACATGGATGCACCACCGATAAAAACCGCAGCGATAACATCCAGCTCAAATGAAAGACCCGCCTTGGGGGTTGCGGTATTTAATCGCGCCGCAAAAATAATTCCCGCGAGTGCGGCCAACATGCCCATATTGGCAAAAGTGAAAAAGGTTAGACGTTGCGTATTGACTCCCGACAACCTGGCCGCCTTCTCATTGCCACCCAATGCATAGATGCGTCGCCCCAAAGTGCTGTGATTGGTAAGAAAGCTATAGATTGAGATCATCAACGCCAGCACAATTAGGACATTTGGCAGTCCCCTGTAGGTCGCGAGTAATACCGCAACAGCGAGAAATGCCAGCGCGGTAATCGCCACTCGTCCGGTAAAGAAAGACAGCGGCTCTTCTGTAACACCGTAGCGACCACCTTGACGACGCTGCCGCAACGCCAGCCAAACCACCGCAAGCGCCGTAAGCAATCCCAAAAGAAGCGCGGTTAAATTGGGAGAATCAACCCCGAACAATCCCGGCAAAAAACCGGTGCTCAGAAGTTGGAAGTCACGTGGGAAGGGACCCACAGACTGCCCCTCCAGAATGACCAACGTCAACCCCCGTAAAACGAGCATTCCAGCCAAAGTGACGATAAAGGACGGGATGCGCCAGTAGGCAATCCAATAGCCTTGGGCCGCACCGATTAGCAAACCGGCGAAAAGACACGCGGGCACAACCGCCCACGTAGGCAACCCCCAATAGACGGTCATTACCGCAGCCAGAGCGCCAATAAAACCCACCACAGACCCGACCGAAAGATCGATGTGTCCCGCAACAATAACCAGCAACATGCCGATGGCCATAATAATGATGTAGCTGTTCTGCAGAAAAATATTGGTGAGATTTGCGGGCTTGAGGAGAATCCCATCCGTGAGAATTTGGAACAAGATGATGATAACGACCAGCGCGCCAAGCATGCCGTATTCGCGGGCGTGCGTAGAAAAATAGCGTCTCACCGTCGCGTCATTATTGTCGGGCTTGCCCGTCAGGTAAGCGTTGGTATTTTGCATTCAGTGTGCCCTCTTCTTACCATCGTTGATGATCATCGACATAATGGCCTCTTGAGTTGCAGAACCCCGTTCAAGTTCGCCGACAAATCGCCCCTCGTTCATCACCAAAATGCGATCGCACATGCCCAGAAGTTCCGGCATCTCCGACGAGATCACAATAATCCCCCTTCCCTGGTCAGCAAGTTCATTGATAAGGCTGTAGATTTCGTATTTCGCACCGACGTCTATGCCCCGTGTAGGCTCGTCTAATATCAAAACCTCCGGTTCGGTATGCAGCCATTTACTGAGCACCACCTTCTGCTGATTTCCACCGGACAGATTGAGCGCTTTTTGAAAAACGCTCGACGAACGGATGCGCAAGGTTTTTCGATAATGTTCGGTAATCTCATACTCTCGCCCTGCAGAAATCATTCCCCGCTGAGCGACCGCCGACAAATTCGACAGTGTGGTGTTATTGAGAATGGACTCATCCAGAATTAAACCAAGCTCTTTACGATCTTCGGTAACATAAGCGACCCCGTTGGCGATCGCTTTTGAAACGGTCGACATATCGACGACCTGCCCGTGCAGTCGAATATCACCGGAGATCCAACGTCCGTAACTTCTGCCAAACAGACTCAACGCCAGCTCTGTTCGTCCCGCCCCCATCAAACCAGCAATACCCAGAATTTCGCCTTTTCTGAGGCTTAGGGAAACGCCTCGAATGACCTCCCTAGCTGGATTTTCCGGATGACCGACTTGCCAATCACAAACCTCAAGCAGTACGTCTTTACCGACGCTGGCCCTGCGTAAGGGATATCGTTGAGTCATCTCTCTGCCGACCATATCTGCGATAATAGTATCTTCACTCACTCCTTGTGCCCGACAGTCTCTGGTTTGAATACTGGCGCCATCACGCAAAACTGTAATGTGATCAGCAACCCGCTTAACTTCGTTTAATTTATGGGAGATAAGAATGGATGAGACGTCCTGGGATTTCAGTTCAAGAATCAGATTGAGCAGCCTTTCGCTGTCGTCCTCCTGCAGTGATGCCGTGGGTTCATCCAATATAAGCAGCCGGACTTTTTTCGACAGTGCCCTGGCAATTTCCACCAACTGCTGTTTGCCCACACCGATTTTCCCAACCGGTTCGTGAATGCTTTCTTTTAGACCGACTTTATCCAGTAACGCCATGGCTCGACGGTAGGTTTCCGGCCAATCGATCATTCCTCCCCTCGCGACTTCATTACCGAGAAATAGATTCTCCGCAATGGATAGCTCGGGCACCAAGGCCAATTCCTGGTGGATGATGACGATACCTTCAGATTCACTGTCACCAATTCCGGAAAACGCCATTGGCCGGTTTTCAAACAGAATGTCGCCGCTAAATTGACCGTAAGGATAGACGCCACTCAGCACTTTCATCAGAGTGGATTTACCCGCACCATTTTCCCCGCAGAGGGCATGAACTTCACCGTGGCCAACGCTGATATTGACGTTGTTCAGCGCTTTAACGCCGGGAAATTCTTTGGTGATGCCCCGCATTTCAAGCAACGCACTCGACATATTAGTGGCGCTCCTTAAGACCTAATTGGCGCGGCTGATAGTAGCCGCTGTCTACAAGCAACCGCTGCCAGTTCTCTCGGTCAACCGTAAACGGATCCAACAGGTAGGCGGGAACCACCTTTACGCCATTTTGATAGGTCTCGCGATCGTTTATTTCAGGTGCAGTGCCTTTTAACAAGGCTTCAACCATGCCGACAGTCACTCGAGCGAGTTCACGGGTATCTTTGAATATCGTCGAGTATTGTTCACCTGCGATAATGGATTTTATGGAGGACAGTTCGGCATCTTGTCCGGTGATAACAGGCATTGGCATGCCTTTAGATCCGTAGCCAACACCTTTTAGTGAAGAGAGAATACCAATGGAAAGGCCATCGTAAGGCGACAGTACGCCGTGTATGTTTTTCTCGGTATAAAACGCCGACAGCAAATTGTCCATACGCGCCTGGGCCAGCGCCCCGTCCCAACGCAAGGTACCCACTCGCTCCATCCCCTGCTGCTGCGAAACGATACGAATGTCTCCCGTATCCACCAACGGTTGGATAACAGACATAGCGCCTTCGTAAAAAAAGTACGCATTGCTGTCGCCGGGAGAGCCTCCGAAGATCTCTATATTAAAAGGTGGTTGAAAGCGCTGCCGAAGCCCACTGACCAGTGACTCGCCCTGCAGAACGCCGACTTTAAAATTATCAAACGTCGCATAGTAATCCACATAGGCGCTCTCTCGAATCAGGCGATCATACGCGACAACTTTTACACCGGAGGCGTGCGCATTTTCCAGCGCGCTGTACAAGGTCGTACCGTCGATTGAAGCAATGACCATAACGTCAACGCCTTTCACGATCATGTTTTCAATTTGTGCCAATTGGTTAGGAATATCGTCTTCGGCATATTGAAGGTCGGTTTTGTAGCCGGCCTGTTCAAACTGATTCACCATCGACTGGCCGTCGGTAATCCAACGAGAAGAAGATTTCGTTGGCATAGAGATACCAACATATCCAGATTCTTCGGCAAGACTGCCATCGACAAACAGCAGGCATAGGGAAAAAACGACAACACCTAGAGCTTTTATCTTGGTCTTCATGCGCATTTCGTGATTCCGACTCACGGGCCAGGGCGTTGTTACCGCAGGCCTTTATTATTGTTTGAGTCATTGTGTCCCCCATAACCTTACTCGGGAGCACACGACCGTTTTCGTCTCTGCCTGTAAAAAAATACTATAAATAGACAGAAACAGTCCTAACCGGAACGCTCAATCTTGTATTATCCGTGAGTGCGAAAGCCGTGGCACTCACTGAACGAGTAAATCATATTATACTACTTATTATAAATGTCGAGTCTATCGGAATCCTGGATAGCACTCAATGCTGAAAATGACGATGGGTATAGCATCGGCAAACAAAGGCCTGTTGAGACGACAACACCTAGCGGAGAAACATTACGGATGCCATTAAACATCACCAACAAAGCGAACCTCTCGTATCAGCTTTCTGAGCAGATCGGCAGAGAGATCGTCAACGGCAGTTATCTGCCAGAAGACCCACTTCCTACCGAGGCCGACCTGTGTGACCAAATGGGCGCCAGCCGCACAGCCGTCAGAGAAGCGGTGAAAATATTGACAGCAAAGGGACTGGTTTCCAGCAAGCCACGTCGCGGCATTCGTGTTGAACCACCGCAAGCCTGGAATTATTTTGACTCCGACGTTCTCGCCTGGGCACTGCAAGGTGCCCCCTCTCTCGCTATCGTAAAAGAGTTCTTTCAGCTTCGCGTCGCTATTGAACCCGAGGCGGCCGTACTCGCGGCCCGCTACGGCACCGACGAGCAAAAAGCAGCGATTCTCTCTGCATTTGAGCGTATGCAGTTATCGAGCACCTTTGCTGACGATGCCGTCATCTCAGATCTTGATTTCCATACGGCGGTGCTGTTCGCAACCAACAATCGATTTTTTATTCGCCTCAAGGATTTTATTCGCGCCGCACTCAACATCACGGTACAACACACCACGCCCGCGAACTGGTCCTATCAGGAAGTGTTGATATCCCATGAAAAAGTGGTACGCGCGATTTTGTCCGGCAATGTTGAGCTGTCCCGGCTGAACATGCGCGTACTTATAGAAGATGCGCTGTTGCTCTTAGATGCGGAAAATCCCTGACAGCCCGCTTACACATTACGAGACAGAGACTGCTGTACAGATGCTCGTTAAGCCCGACGCCATACAAAGCGTCGGGCCTGCTGTGAATAAAACCTGACCACAAACACAACTACAGATTAAACCGGACACCAAGCGCATACGTTCGACTGTAGATATAATTGTGAAAGTTAAACAGATCCGGACTGTCGCCGTAATTCCAGTGGTAAGTAGGCTCTGTCAAATTGGTGGCGTCAAAAGTAATCGTCCACTGATCGCTGACTTCCCACGAGAGTTGCATATCCAAACTCTCCTCCTCGCCCCGCCATACCTGCAACGGATTGGCAAACAACGCAGCCTCATTGTTGTTGTAGAAGTCCTCTCGCCAGAAATAAGACAGGCGACCACTAAACGGCCCTCTATCATAGGCGAGTATAACGCTGTAGGAGCTGTCGGAGACGCCACCCATGGCGACTTTTTCCGTATCAATAATGTCACCCACCGCATTAATGACAGGCAACTCCTGCTCTGAATCGAGAAGCGTATAGCTACCCTGTATACCGAACCCATTTAGAATACCCGCCAGTTCAGGGAACCAGGTAAGACCAAACTCCCAGCCATTTAGCTGGCTTTTGCCTGCGTTATCAGGCTGACTGAGTATATAAGTATAGGCGCCCAGATCCGGCACATCGTTGGGAACATCCACTGTGACCGCGTTGCGAAAGGGAACGATCGAATTGGTGATATCCCGATTAAACCAGGTGGCGTACAGCACACTGCCTTCAGCAAAATACCATTCCAGAGAGATATCGATGTTCTCGGATTCTACCGGCTCCAAATCAGCATTGCCGCCGGTTGCCGTACCATAGCCAATATCCGTCGTATCGGGAAAGTACTGAATATAAGGATTGAGCTCCGCAAAGGTCGGCAGATTGAACGTCTCGGTATAGCTGACCCGAGCCATAAGATCATCGGTGATTCCCCAACGCACCATAACACTGGGTAAAATCGCGTCATTGGTGTTAGTCGCGTTGACCAACTCCCCACCTTCTCCCGGTGCACGAATGTCTGTTTCTACGTCGAGATAGCGAAAGCCAAAACGACCATCGATGATACTGCCGTTGGGCAATTCTTTTTCAAAATCTGCCTGCAGATAAAGTGCCGCTTGAGTCTCTTCGACATCAAACACCAAATCATAAACAGGGTCATTAAAACCGTAGACAGTGGAACGCAAATAGTCGACGTTTGAGCGCACATAATCTTCATCTGCTACGGCCCAACTTTGCACAACGCCACCCTCACCATTGAAAAACTCGTCGGTACTCGCCGTTGCAATCCCTTCCAGATCATCGATCGTAAAGACTTCACCGGTGGCTGGATTAATTTGTGGCCCACCGGATTCAAGCACGTTGGATTTGATATCCGCAGTACGTTGATCCCACCGCACACCAAAGCTGATTTTGTTAACCCAGCCCAACTCTAACTCATAGTCTCCATCCATGGTCCAGGTTTTGGCATCGCCGCGCCGTTTTTCCCCAGAATCATACCCCCAATCCAACCCATAATTACTGGCCAACGCCGGATTTGTGGCTGGATCGCCGCTGCCGGATGGATCATAATCCAGGTAAGGCACACCATCATTGCCGTTAATATCCACAAAAAACTCAGGGGCCGTCCGCGCAAATCGCTGCCCCCAGAAATTCGTTTCAAACTCACTGTTTTGATACACCACTTCCGATACCAGCGACAAACTGTCAGACAACTGCCAATCGCCTCTCAAGGCATACAGGAAGCTGTCGGTTTTGTCTTTTGCGACATCACCACTGGTAAAACTGAACCCGTCACCCATCGTACGAGATTTAATGACGTTGGTGCCGGGAAAAACTTCAATCGGGTCATTGGGGTCGTAGTTGCCAGAATTTAAGAACTGAAAATGAAGACTGTTATAAGATTCTACCCGATAGCCTGTGTAGAAAGTTTCAAAGGTGTATTCTGACGAATCATTGGGCGCCCACTGGAATGCCAAATTACCCGCGGGGCGCTCTCGCTCGCCTCGCGTGTCAACATTAAACAGCGCGTCACGCCAGTGCAGAAATTCCTGATTCGGATTGAGATCTAAGGTAGATCCGGGCGCGGTTGGCAACCCCTGATCCAAACCCGGTGTCCACCCTTCAGCAGTATCAATCTGACGCAATGGCGTCGACCCAGTAAGCGGCTCAAAAGGGAAAGACGCTCCGCCATGAACCCCCATGTCTCGATAGTTCGTCTTGGTGTATGCGACATTCACCAAGGCACCCACCTCCCCGACAGACTCGAGACTCCAGCGATTGCTGACCATAAAACTGGCCTGGGGATCCGTTTCTTCGGACTCTTCCTGATAGATACCACGCATGACCCCGGCCGCTTTAAAACCATCAAAATCAAACGGACGGTTTGTCTGCACATCAATCTGCCCGGCAATACCGCGCGCAATATTTTCTGGCGAGCGCGTTTTGTAGACATCCACTCGATTGATAAGCGTGGACGGAATGTCTTGCAAGGCCACCGAGCGACCAGAATCAGTAAACAGATTGCGACCGTTAATGGTCGTGGTGACATCAGTCAGCCCGCGAATAGAGACACCACTTGCCTCTCCGGCACCACGATCCGTCACCTGCACACCAGGAACGCGCTGCATCGACTCCACGACATTGTTGTCCGGGAATTTACCCAGATCTTCGGCGATGATCGCATCGACAATTTCCATGGTTTCGCGCTTGGCACCAACAGCTTCTGACAGACTGTAACGCACACCACTCACGACCACTTCTTCTAATATTTGACCGCCCGAATTTTCGGGTCCAGCCTGGGCAATAGCAAGATTAGCGAAAGAACATAATGAAAGAGCAATGCAGGAAGGCTGCATCAGGGTCCTGGGTTTCATCGGCAATTACCTGTTATTTTTCTAAATCGATGACATTCGTCGCTCTCTTTCGGTGACACGCGCTGCCTGCCGAGGGATACGATCGATCTCAAGTCCTTTTAAATCATTTAATCAACTTATTATGTCTCGGGCCCTACTCCGAGCTTCAAAAATTCTATTTATTTATATTACTTATTTCAACACATAATTTAAGATAAAATTTATTTTACGGATTATTAAAGGCTTACACTCGTTACCACACCCACAAAGAAGCGATTAAAATGCCAAAATATCGAAAGCTCTAAAAAGCTTCGATTTTAAAATAAATTATTATAGTATTTATTAAGCAAGACCTAATGGTGTTGAGAATCTTCACAGCATTCAAAAGATCAATGCCGGCACGTCAGCTGTCATCTTTGA
Source organism: Pseudomaricurvus sp. ABR4_320 (assembly GCF_056159445.1). NCBI lineage: Bacteria > Pseudomonadati > Pseudomonadota > Gammaproteobacteria > Cellvibrionales > Cellvibrionaceae > Pseudomaricurvus > Pseudomaricurvus sp. ABR4_320. Next base: position 106,596 of record NZ_JBSWVF010000001.1, read on the forward strand.
ATGCACGACAATCATAACGACCAATAAGAACGAAAAAATGAAGAAAATAGCCAAGCTACGTCATGTTAATCATCCCCAACCAATGCGGCCCCATGCCAGACTGACATCTGCACGAACGCTCTCCTTTATTTGTATCTTTCTCGCTCCTTGGGAAACCGGTATGGCAATGACTTCCACAAACAATGAACCCTATGTCACCCAGAGACACTACGGAACCCTTTCCGACGGATCAGACATCACACTGGCGACGCTATCCAACGGTCAGGGCGTCGAGGTGGATGTGATCAATTATGGCGGGATTATTACACGGCTTGTTACGCCGGATCGCGAGGGTGACAGAGATACGATTGTATTGGGTTTGGATTCCCTAGAAGACTATGAGACCAACAGCCCCTACTACGGGGCGATCATCGGACGTTACGGCAATCGTATTGCAAAAGGCCGATTTTCATTGGCGGGTAAAGACATCCAACTCACCATCAACGATGGCGACAACCATCTTCACGGTGGCAGCAAGGGATTCGACAAGCAAGTATGGGACATGGAAACCTTCGTCACCGAACACAGTTCCGGCGTTAAATTATTCCTGGTGAGTCCAGATGGAGATCAGGGCTATCCTGGCAATCTCACCACAGAAGTGGTTTACGAACTCAATGATAACAATGAGTTGAACCTGCAGTTTCAAGCAACGACGGACCAAACGACGGTTGTTAACCTCACCCACCACAGTTACTTTAATCTCGCCGGCCGCGGCACAATTTTGAATCATCAATTGATGATTCCAGCCGACCACATTACGCCCATCGACAGCGGGCTGATTCCCACTGGGGAGCTGTTGCCAGTCGAAGGAACACCCTTTGATTTTACCGACGCGCACGCGATTGGCGACTTTATCGATGCAAACGACGAGCAAATTAAATATGGCCCAGGTTATGATCATAACTGGGTTCTAAAGCAAAAAGCCGATGGCAAAATGTCTCTCTCCGCCCGTGCCAGTGATCCTGAAAGCGGTCGTGTTCTCGAGGTATGGTCCCCTGAGCCGGGAGTGCAATTTTACTCGGGCAATTTCTTGGATGGCACACTGAGTGGCGCTGAGGTTACGCACATTTACCGAGGCGCGTTCTGCCTTGAGCCACAACATTTTCCTGACAGCCCCAATCATGCCAACTTTCCGTCGACCTTATTAGAACCGGGTCAAACCTATCGAACGCAGATCAAGTACCGGTTTCTTACCCAATAAGACACATCGGCTGCTGGGTCTGCGCCAGCAACGCCGCACTCGTCATTGCTCGTTGAACAGGACAACTCATGATTGACTCGAAAATACCGTCTGCGCTGCTGATATCATCGCTTATTGCGATAACGGGGTGCGACAGCAACCCGGCTCAACAGACTGAAAGCGTAGTTAATAGCGCAGATTCGCCGTCCACCTTTACCAACCCACTTATCGACAGCGGCCCGGATCCCTGGTTGCAGTGGTACGACGGCTACTGGTATCTGGCGACAACCACTTGGGGCGACGCCAACGTTGGGCTTACCATGCGCAAAGCAAAAACCATTGAGGCATTGAAGTCCGCTGAGCCGGTACAAATTTGGCAGGATGATACACCCGATCGCTGCTGCAATTTTTGGGCGCCCGAGTTTTTTCTGTTGGACGGCCCCAACGGACCGCGCTGGTACGGTTATTTTACGGGAGGCGCCGCAGGCGAAGATTATGTCAACACACAGTTTTCATTGGTGATAGAAAGCGTCGGCAACGATCCCATGGGTCCGTATACCTACAAAGGCAAATTGGTGGAACGCAACTCCCTTGACGCGACGGTATTACAACTCAACGACACTCTGTACGCAGTCTACAGCGAGTGGAACGATACTCAGGATATTGCGATAAAAAAAATGATCTCTCCCTGGCAGACCGTTGGCGCAGAAACCATCATCACCCGCCCGCAGCTTGACTGGGAAATTCAAAGTGGCACGGTTAACGAGGGGCCGGTTGCACTGCAACGCGATGGCAAAACCTGGATAATCTACAGCGCTAGCGCTTGCTGGGGACCGGATTACAAACTGGGCAAGCTAACCTATACCGGGGGAGACCCGCTGAGTGAAGACGCTTGGCAGAAAAGTCCGTCCCCGGTCTTTCAGCGCGATGATGTTAAGGGTGTGTTTGGCCCCGGGCACAATATGTTTTTTACGTCTCCGGATAACACTGAAGATTGGATGGCTTATCACGCGAACGATGCCGCAACGGATGTGTGTGATATGGGGCGCAGTACTCGCATTCAAAAATTATCCTGGAAGGCGGACGGGGAACCTGAATTCGGTGTCCCTGTCGCATCCGATGAGTCCTTGCACCCCCCCTCAGGCGAGACATCCCGCTGAGGGTGGATCGACATCAGTTATGCAGGCGTAACACTGTCACAGATTTTGGCGGCAGAGTAAGATCGCTGAGCGGTGATGAAAACGATATAGGCTCGATCTGGTGCGGTGCATCAAAGGTATTCTTATCGGTGATTTCACTCGCGGTTAACAGGGAACCCGTGGCTTTGCTTGCTTGATATTCCTGCAGATCAACATCAATGCTGGCAGAATTATTGGGGTCGAGATTAGCTAAAGCGAGGTAGATCTCACCATCTTCGCCAAGAGCAGCACTGGCCGTCACCGCGGGAATCGATTGCTCATCCATTTGGTACTGATTGGCACTGACGGTCATTGGCAGTGAGGTGGCGTTCTGAAAAACCTGGTACATACCAAACACATGGTAGGTCGGCGTCAACACCATTGCCTTTTGATCGGTGAGAATCATTGCCTGTAGAACATTGACCATCTGCGCGATATTTGTCATCCGCACCCGGTCTGCATAGGCGTGAAAAATATTGAAGTTAACGGCGGCCACCAGAGCATCCCGCAAGGTGTTTTGCTGATAGAGAAAACCCGGCTCCCGTCCCGGCTCTGGATCGTACCAGGTACCCCACTCATCAATAAAAAACCCATACCGACCTTCGGGATCATTCTTATTCAGAACATCAACGTTGGCCGCAATAATGCCATCGATTCGCAACGTTTGCTGGAGTGTGGCAAACCAATCCCGCTCGTCAAACTCGGTCGCACTCCCTTTGACCTCCCACTCCCCCGTTGGCATGGTGTAATAGTGATGAGAAATCCCATCCAACTGCTTCTTGGGAACAACCTGACTGAGATGATCAGTCCACTCCGTATGATCACCGTGGTACCCACTGGCAACCATTTTCGGCCGCTTACCTTTGGGTGCTTTCATAAACGTGGCATAGTGTGTGTAAAGATCGGCGTAGTATTCAACGCGCATCTGCCCACCGCACCCCCAGGTTTCGTTGCCAATGCCAAAATAGGCAATTTCCCAAGGCTCTTCTCTACCATGCTGACGACGTAAATTTGCCAGCGATGAGGTGGTATCGGACGTCATATACTCGAGCCATTCGGCCATCTCTTGCACACTGCCGCTGCCGAGATTGCCGTTGACGTAAGCATCTGCGTCCAACAGCTCAGCCAACTCAAAAAATTCATGGGTGCCAAATTCATTGGTTTCTTCTACCCCACCCCAATGCGTATTCACTTTCACCGGACGTGACTTTAACGGCCCAACACCATCGCGCCAGTGATATTCATCGGCGAAGCATCCTCCGGGCCACCGTATTAGTGGCACCTTAATCTCTCGCAATGCGTCGATGACATCGTTACGAAATCCTCGGGTATTGGGAATGTCTGAATTTTTTCCAACCCAGATTCCCTCGTAAATACCTCGACCTAAGTGTTCAGCGAATTGACCATAGATATCTTTGTTGATCACCGCGCCAGGTTGGTCGTCATCAATATGTATTGATATCTGATGCGTTTCTGCCTTAACGACCATTACCGGTAAATTGATCGCAACAATAAAAGCCGCGAATGTAAGTGATTTCATACGCCTTCCCTGTGATTATGTTATTGAATTCCTTCGGATGTCATTATGACTCGTTGTAATGTCCCATCCTTGTTGTAACTGAGCTTATCAATCGCCACAGAGCGCCTAAAACGCCCGCCACTGGCCTCGCCATTTCGTGGCGGCACGGCACCTGTGTGATAGATAAAATACGATTTATCGTTAAACTCGATGATCGACTGATGATTGGTTTCTGAGTTACCGGCAATTTCGTTCAATACGCCTTGATATTTCCAGGGGCCTTCAATGGAATCGCTGGTTGCATAGCAAATTTTTTCCGGGAAAAAGCACGCGTAAGAAAGATAGTAAGTGTCGTTTTTCTTGTGAACCCAAGACGCCTCTGTAAAGTGTGGAACATCAATGACGCGAATGGGCCCATCCAGATCGACCATGGAGTCACTCAATTTGACAAATTTTGGGACAAGATTTCCAAAAAAGAGATAGGCGTCGCCGTTGTCTTCAATAAAGACGGCGGGATCAATATCATCCCAGTCATTTTCCGTTTGAGAGGTCATGTTGTTGGTGATAAGCGCTGAGCCTCTGGCGTCTCTAAATGGACCGGCGGGATTGTCTGCCACGGCGACACCAACGGCAAATCCTGGCTTGCTGTCATCATGGCGAACGGTCGTATAGAACCAGTATTTTCCGTCCTTTTTCACCATGTGCGATGCCCAGGCGGAGCCTTTGGCCCAGCTGAAATCCGTTGCCTTCATAATGGGGGGATGCTCTTTCCAGGTCACCATATCCGTAGAGGAAAACGCGAGCCAGTCGTGCATTTCGAAAAACACATCATTGTTTTTCGCCTCATCGTGCCCGGTATAAAGCCACACCGTATCGCCATCAACGAGTGCAGCGGGATCGGCGGTAAACACATGTTCAAAGAGCGGGTTATCCGCCTGAACCGACAGCGCAATGGCGATCACGCTCATGGGAAGGCATTTCCTAAGCAACATAGTGGTCATCTCTTATCGTTAACGGTTTTCTGGTGGTGCCGCCCCAATCAAAGCGCTGCTATAGCCGGCTAAGGCGCCACGCGCGATTGTCGGCCATCCATCTTTCCAGCTAAGGGGAAGAATTTTGAGTTTTTGTTTGCCGTTATCTGCGGTTTCGTAGGCATGAAAGACCAGCCAATCTTGATCATCGATGCGATAAACACCATTGTGGCCCAGTGCGACCCACTCTGAATTGCCCTCCAACAGCAGACTGCCGCCCCCCTCCAGCATTGGCACCCCTTCTTTATCGAGATAGGGTCCGCCGATGTTACGGGACCGCCCCACCATGATTTTGTAGTCGCTGTCCAATCCGCGACAACACTTATCAAAAGAGACAAACAGATAGTACCAACCGTTTGAGCGGAATAGGAAAGGCGCTTCAACCGCACCGGCTCCGGGATCATTGGCAGAGGTCAACGCGCTCGCCGGGCGACGAGCCAGACTAAACCACTGCTGGGGTTCTGCTGGTTTTTCCAGTGAGGCATCGAGCTTAACCAGTTTGATTCCCTCCCAGAAAGAACCAAAGCTCATCCAGACATTCCCCTGCGGATCTTCGATAACGGCCGCATCAATCGCGTTCCAGTGATCTCGCTCTGGCACCGATTGCAGAACAATCCCCTTGTCGACCCACTCGTAATCCTCCGCATTCGGATTCAGTGTTTTGTTCGTGGCGACACCAATCGCCGAGGTGTTTTTTCCAAACGCGGAGACAGAGTAGTAAAGATAGAAACGTCCCTTGTGATGCAGAATATCGGGAGCCCAAAGATGCCCCTCAAATCCAGGAACCGTCGCTCTGGCCCACTCCGGCTCTTTGTCGAAGACTCGCCCAACCCAGCGCCAACTTGTCATATCCTCAGATTGGTAAATCGTGATACCAGGCCCGGTACTAAAAACATAGTAATAACCACCCTCCTGAGCCATGACAGGATCGTGGACTTCGACCTGCTGTGCGACGACACCGGGCACCAAGCTGTTGAGAAAAATAATTACAAAAAAGGCTGTTAATCTAACCATATCACTTCCATTGATCGGCGCTTTAGGCCAGGCGTTCCATTCCAGTAAAACCGTTTCGATAATTCGGCTATTCGTTTGCGCTCCCCTCCTAAGGCAGATCTTTTAACAACCGAACGCCGTAAATACCACCCGCCACGGAACCTTCATCGGCAACAAACCGGAGACGATGCGTACCCTCGTTCGCCGCCCTTAGAGCCTCTTCCGGTAACGGATAATCCATGGAGTAAAAGTCGGCACCCCGCTCTCCCGTTGATGTTACACGGGCGATAACAATGCCATTGAATTCGATTCGAAATCGCCGACCTGAGTCTGCCCCCCAATAATCAATTCGAAGAAAGTTGCCCTCGCCTTCAGGGTCAGAGAGCGTATAGCCAAACCAATCTTCGGCATGCCGCCAATGGCGACCAAAGTTAACACCCGCAATCGTTTTTTCGCCGGAAAAATTATGTTCAACTTCCGGCTGCTGTTCGCCCGGCGCAATCTTGTCCAGCGTGAGCTCAGTTAAACGTTGCAAACGCCGATCCTCGACAGCTGCCCGGGCTTGACGCTGCTGTAATTTCTGCGGTGTCGAATGAGGCCAGTAGACCATGTAACGGGATCGATGCACCCGGAAAAAGGGGATCAAGCGGTATTCCTCGACGGACGTCAGACCCGCACCAGGGAGAATGTCAAACTCGAGTTCACGGCTGCGATGCCTGGCGATATACGGTGTAATATCGGCTTTCTCCGTTACAAACACCGGTATCCTGTCGGTTGGACAAACGTCACCACTGGCGATGTGCCCCATACGACTGTCATCCCCAAAAAACGAGAGTGTTTCTCCAGGAAAAGGATCTGTTTTTGCGGCCAAGACAATGGGACCAAATAAAATGGCGAAGTAATCGGATTTGTCTGGCAAAGGCTCCAAGTGCAGTTGCATAGGTAACGCCAGAGTCACCTCGTCACCGGCCTTCCATTCGCCTTTGAGTGTTACATATTGGCCAGGGGTTACTGTCACCGGTTGAGCAACGCCATTGATTTTAACCCTTGCGGTCTTGTTCGCTGCCCAAGCGGGAAAACGTAGTTTAAGGGTAAGGTTCGCATCGCTTTGAAATACCAGGCGGGTGCTTGATTGATCGGGAAAAGAGGTTTCCTGCCGGAGGCTGAGTTTTTTCTCCGGCCACGTTAACTCTGAGGCAATAAACAGATTAACCCACAGGGTGTCATCCTGTTTGGCATAGATAAACTCGCCGTACTTCATATGATTTTCAATGCCGGAACCGACGCAACACCACATCGCATCGTCAGTACGGGAGTAGACTCGGTAATGTTGCGGTCGCATCGGCGAGAAATACACAAGACCGCCGCTCTGCGGATCCTGAGAAGAGAGAATGTGATTGTAGAGCGCCCGTTCGTAATAAGCGACGTAATCGACATTTTGCTCGCGCCTATATAATTGGCGAGTAAGCTTCAACATATTGTAGGTGTTGCAGGTTTCCGGCCCCTCCACATCGTCAACCATGCTGCTAAAATCGAGCTTATCGTGGAAATGCTCTCTGACACTGTTACCACCAATAGCCACACTGCGCTCGTTTACCACTGTCTGCCAGAAGAAATCGGCAGCTTGATGCCAAGCCGCGTTATCGGTTAACCGTGCGACTTCTTCAAAGCCAATCACTTTTGGAATCTGTGTGTTTGCATGCAGACCGTTGAGCCGATCCTGCCCTTTTAGTAAAGGATCCAGAAGCGCGTGATGGGATAGGCGCCGCGCCAGATCCAAATAACGTGTGTCACCGGTGATGTCAGCAACCTGGGCAAGCACTTCGTTCATTCCGCCAGGTTCGGTGATGAGCATCGTTTGTAATTGCTCATCGGTTAGGTCACCTAACAGTGTCAGCGTCCAATCCGAAAGATCGACCAACATTTGCCGGGCTTCCTGTCGTTCGGCAAGCAACCAGGCATCACGCAACCCGGCGAACGTTTTGTGAAGGTTATACCAGGGCACCCAGGCATCATTGAGGCTGAACAGATCCGCCTTAATATTTCCAGAACCGATCTCCGCCCAGAGTGTTTTTCCTCCCGGAATCCCCCCCAAATAACCAGTGCGCTGAGCCAACTGGGCGCGACGCATCTGCTTGAGCATATAGTCCAATCGCTCACCAACATCCTGCCGTCCGGTAGCGGCCCAAGCGAGACTCAAAGCACTCAGATAATGTCCACCCATATGGCCATTGAGACCACTACTTTCCCAGTTGCCATAGGGTTTGGCGTCAGACTCAAGCCCGGCTTCCACAAGAAACGGAGCCAGTAGACGATCAGCATCCAACGCCAGCACATAGTCGATGTTGCGATCCTGGGCGAGTTTAAACGGGCCATCCAGCAATCTGACCTGCTCCAACGGAAAATAGTCAAGTGCTCGCGCGGGAGCAACTGAGATCACAAAGAGCATCAATCCCAGGCAACATCGACGGATGCACCTCAACAACATGAGGCACCTGTAGACCAAGCACAGGGGGCAGTAGAATACGGTCATATCAATCAGAAAATGCCGCGCTGCCAAATACCGGCATACCCTCAGCATTCCAATTTAAGCGTTTCACAAAGGTGTGCCGGTCGGGATTCCACAAAGGATCTCCCTCGATTTCTGTGTAGGTTCGGGCGTGATAGACCAAAAGATCTGTCTCACCGTCTTCAGCCTTGGTGAAACTGTTGTGGCCTGGCCCAAAAATGTGATGCTCTGGGCTGCTGGTGAGTACCGGTGCAGCTGATTTCGACCAACTGGCCGAATCCATTAGGTCCGCGTCGCAACTGGCCCATAACAACCCCATCGCATAACGCTCGTCGGTGGCACTGGCAGAATAGGTAATAAAAATGCGATTGCCATGCTTGACCACCGCCGGTCCTTCGTTAACCCAGAATCCTTGGATTTCCCAATCAAATTCAGGAACACTCAATCGCATTGGCGGCCCCTCAATGGTGACGGGATCTCGCATGGGGGCGATCAACAAGTTTGAATTGCCCGTAATGCCCGGCTCTTTTTGCGCCCACAAATAATAACGAGTGTTGTTGTGTACAAAGGTCGTCGCATCCAGACAAAACGCATCGATACCGGAATCGATCTGCCCTTCAAACACCCAGTCCCCTGCCAGTGGGTTAGCCGACCGGCAAGACAGCGCATACATTCGGTGCTGAAAGAGATCGTCTTTAATCTCTCTGGACGGCGCTGCCGCAAAATAGATGTACCAAGCACCATCAATGAAATGAATTTCCGGCGCCCAGATTAATTCGCTGTAAGGACCGGAATCAGGCTTTTTCCAAACCATAACAGGCTCGGCGTTCGACAGATCTGACAAAGTGGTTGCACGACGCAACTCGATGCCGTCGTAGGCAGGCACTGACGCAGTAAAATAATAAAACCCATCAGAATGATTATGTATAAAAGGATCCGCTCGTTGCTCAATGAGCGGCGTCAACAGCGTCATGGTTTACTCCGTAAGTTGCCTTGCTAGAGGGGTTGCCTTACTGGTATAGCCGGCTTCTTGCGGTGCTACCGGCAGCCCGTTAGTTTGAAAGTCATTGTAAAAGTGATCGGTTATTTTGAAGCGGAACATCAGCAAACCCATGCACAAATGAAACACCCCGGAGATGACTGTTAGCATCAGAGCAATACCCGTCAGAGTAAAGGCAGACTGTGTTACACCCGGCTGATAATCAAACATCGTCAGCAATAGACCAACCACAAAACCGGCGAGCCCCATCCCGGCTTTCTGACAGAAAGAAATCCCGCCGAATGCGAGTCCGGAGACTCTCTGCCCAGTTTTTGCCTGCCCGTAATCTACGGCTTCCGCAATCGCAGACCAGAACACGGGGGCATGTAAGTCAACGACAAAAGACAGGACAAAATAGAAGATAAATGCCAGCAGGATGTCGCCGGTACCCACTAGAAAAAACATCAGCACACTGATTATCGCGACCAGCAGCTGACTCCAGCGGAATAACTGTATCTTGCAATAGCGTTTGGTAATCCAGGTAGAGGCAACCATCGCAAGCACAGCAGCGACAACCCCTGTGGTCAAAAACGCCGACAACATTTCCGCATCGGCGCCAAGATAATATTTTGCATAATAGGCAGCGACCGAATTGCGAATGACATAACCGAGCGTACCGGTAAAACAAACGGCACACAGAATTAGCCATTGATCGTTTTGCAGCAGATTGGCAAATTGCTCCCGCAGGGGTCTATGATCGACCAGATGATCAACCCGCTCCGTGGTTGTCGCAAAACAGAACAGTAGCAGCAGAGTTCCAAGAGCTGCCATAACGCCCATGGCTGCCTGGTAGCCCTTCGCCAAATCCCCGCCACCCCACTGGCTGGCCATTAATGGAACGATAATGGTCACACAAAAAGCGGCAATTTTCGCGAAGAACAAACGATAACCGTTAGCGGATAACCTCTCTTTGGGATTGTCGGTTAATACGCCAATGAGGGAAATATAGGGAATGGTCACCGCCGTAAACATCAGGGTTACCAAAATATAAGTGGCATAGGCCCAGACCAGTTTGGCGTTATAGTCCCAGTTGGGTGTGGTGAACATCAAAAAGACAGACAGCCCGAAGGGAACAGACAGGTACAGAAAATACGGACGAAAACGTCCCCAACGCGAGGATTTGTATCGATCGGTCAGCACGCCCATTAACGGGTCGGTGATCCCATCGATCAATCTGGTCGTCAAAAACAAAATCCCCATATGGGAAGGCTTAAGACCAAAGATATCAGTGTAAAAAAAAGAGACGATGAGGAACATGGAAGATATGACGACATTGACCGCCATATCGCCAGCACCATACCCGACCTTTTCAAACGTCGTGAGTCTGGATGTTTGCATTATTTTTTTTATCTCTGCTCTGTATAGGTTGCGGCCTTGCAACAGAGTACGACGAATCCGAACAGGCCCAGTGTACGGATAAATTTATATCATATTATATGATAATTAAAAACCGTTTTTTAAACGCCCTGCTGTCGCGCTTAATAGGCAGCTATCCATGCAGCCATACATTCAGCAGACACACGGTAGGGTGTGATGTTTCGCCGGCGGGTAATCGTTACGTGAAAGATTGAGGCATAGACATCATTGAAGATGCAAAAGCAGAGACTGCTTTTTCAGGGAGAGTGCCTGAATAAACCAAGTCTTTTAAGATAACAAGAGTCGCCAACGCAAGAAACACAAACGTTAGCAACGGAATAGCGGGATTGCGCGCTGCGTTATTTGGCAGCGCCTTCCGCAACCTCATCTGGCACACCGAGATGAATCGCTGCAGACTTATAATCCATAGTGACAACAAAGTGCTTCAACATATCCGCACCCAGGACACCGACCACCTTCTTCCCTTTGATGCGGGTTCCTGTTTTTTCGTAACGGCTCTCGAGATAAGACTGTTCGCCCTCTTCCGTAAATACCACTGGCACACTTTCCATCTCAAAAGGACCCAAGCTGACGTCATCAATGATCGCGATTTCCGAATCGACGGTTTTATGAACGCCGCTGACTTGGGTCTGCAGAGTCGCGCTATCGAGTAAATCCAACTGGGATGCAGCCTTTCGATCCAACATAATAGCCCCGGTAAAACCGGTATCCACCAGCAACCAGACGGGACGCTGATTAATCGATACTTTTACAATGGGTCGATCCAATCCTTGCTGTAAGCGCGCGGGTATATTTTTGAGCTCACGCATTTTTAAGGAATCTCGCGACATAATCCGCATACGCAGATTGGGATAATCGATTTGAAAGATAAACGCCTGGAATAATGGCGCACCAATGAGCATCGCAGAATCACCCGGCATGGGCAGATCCAAAACATTGTCGAGGCGACTGCTGACCCCAAAAAGCGTTACAGGAACATCCACAAATTGTTTGCGCGACTCTTTGCCCAGCGCCCCGTAAACCTCTACAACGCCAGAGTGGTCGAAATCGAGCTTGTTGACCTCGCGAAAAGACTGGCTGATTCCATGAGTCCAGGCGCCGGAATCCAGAACAACCATGGCATCTACGCCAGCAACCTGACCTGAGATGGTTATGTGACCGTCATCCCAAGTAAATGGTACCCATTCACTCACAGCAGCGCGTGCCAGAAAGGGACAACAGAAGAAAAAGATGAGCAGGCACTGGGAAATTCTAATATTGCGCATGATTAACATCCCTATCAACCCATGACATTGACCGGGACGTTAGCACAAGAGTACCAGTGGTTTAATAGCTCTTAACAAATTTCAACAGCAGGCTGCAGAAAAAGAAACAACAAGCGCCAAACAACACGGTCGTCAAGCCAAATATTTCAGCAAGATTCGGATTGCGCCCCTATACGCCGCACCCTAAAGTCAGCACACACCCAACCTACCCTAGGCCTCGGCACGAGCGCCTGTGACAGGGCCACTGGATAACGTGCGGTGAATACACGGTGCGACAAGCACACGCTAGTAAATTCAAGCGGACTCGATTCCGCATTTTTCTTGAGTAGGCTGAGCCTGTTCATTGATTTCGACAGATGATTAAAGGAGTAACGGGTATGAACATAACGCAAACGCTCGTGGGTCTTGCGTTTTCTGGATTATCGTTCGTGACTTATGGAGAGTCCATCAGTGACATAGAAACACAACACGATGGATTTAAACTGGCGTCGATTCCTTGGGAGCCCGCTGCAAAAGACGGCACCCAATATGCACTTTTAGAAGGTGATCGCGAAACGGCCTCGCCCTTCAGTTATGCCTTTCGAATTCCCGCAGGATTGTGGGACAAACCCCATTGGCACAGCCAAACGGCAAGGGTCTTGGTTGTTACGGGCACGCTGTCGATTGGCTATGGTGAAACCATCGACGAGTCTCGGTTAACCCACTATCCCGCAGGATCGCTGGTCATTGTACCTGCGGGAGCGATACATTTTGACGGTTCCGATGAGGACACCATCATTTATGGCGTCGCTCAAGGGCCTTGGCGCACAGAATATTTGGATAAAAACCATAGCGGTTCAGCAGGTACACCGCAACACGAATAGTCTCTACAGATTCGCCCGTGAATCAGGCCTAAAGATTTAAGAAAAATTCAGAATCACCACGACCCCAGCTGAAGAACTGAGGTCGTGAGAAGGTTAGAGGTGAGGAGATTTGATCAGTGGTATTCCTCACCACCGGAGACATTCATAGACTCTCCGGTGATATAAGCAGATTGATCAGAGCATAAAAACGCGCAGGCTTTGGCAGTATCTTCCTGCAAACCAGGACGCCCAAGCGGAATCCGCGCTTTCATTTCTGACATGTAGGTATCCATGTCGCCCTTGGAGAAATGCTGGTTCTGCCATGCGCCCAGCCCTGTGGTCACATGGTTGGGGCAGATGGCGTTCACATTGATGCCCTGCGCACCCAGCTCTTTGGCAGCAACACGAGTCAATCCTACAACACCATGTTTGGATGCCGTATAAGCACCGGCTTCAGCAAAGGCTGATTTGGATGCCTGAGATCCAATATTGATAATACGGCCACTGCCCTGCTTCACCATCTGACGGGCAGCGTGTTTAATACCAAGGAACACACCGCGCAGGTTAACACCCAAGACAGTATCCCAAGCTTCGACATCGGTATCGACCAAGGGCGTCATAAGATAACCAACACCAGCGTTGTTCACCCAGATATCAATGGCCCCAAACTCCTCGACGGTTCTCGCAGCCAGGGCTTCAACATGATGCTCCTGCAAGACGTCACATATGGCTGTTGCAACTTCGCCCCCTGCTGCCCGCAATTCCTCTGCGATAGCCTCCATCTCAGCCGTCGTACCAACGGCTGACGCTGGCAACAAATCGCCAGAGGCGTGTCCTATGTCAGCCAGCATCACCTTGCAACCTTCGTCGACCAGACGTTTTGCAATCGCTTCACCCAACCCCTGGCGGCGACCGGCACCGGTGATAACGGCAACCTTACCTTGCAGCTCGCTATAAACTCCCATCGTCGGTCCCCTTACAGCGCCGTTGTGGTGACAAAGAGAGGGTTGTCGGCGAAGGAGCGAAATTCTGCGGCAACTCTTTGCATGGTCTCAGACGCCGCATCGGCGCCCAACGCTTCCAAACTGGTGATGTCCAGAATTTCCATATATTGGTAGGGCGACTCACCACCACCGAGCAATTCACCACACTTTAATACCTCAAAACTGTTTACAGATTCGAGCGCACTGGCGGTTGGGATATCGGTCTCGCGGGCCCAGGCTTCATAGGCGGCAACATCCGCGTCTGCGTGGAGATTAAACAATACGACGATTTTGCTCATTTTATGCTCCGAATAGGTGTGTCGGGATCCGCTGCGCAGGCAGCAAGAGAAGGCGTTTGACAAGTGATTTCAGCCAGTCTATTGACTGCAGCAATGTTATGTCAATATATCATTTGAAATACTGCGAAGATTTGACATATAGTTATACCGTTATTTCTTAGCCGGGACGCCTGTACAACAATGACCTCCACCCTGTTTGACAAAATATGGAACGCGCACCTGGTCGAAGATCTGGGGGGCAATACTGCCCTCATCTATATAGATCGGATTTTTCTGCATGAGCGCACAGGCTCCATTGCGCTGCAAAGTCTCGAAGAAGCACAGCGGGAAATCCGCCATCCCGATACGGTTTTCTGCACCATGGACCATATCGTAGACACCTTCCCCGGCCGCAGCGACATTACCTTGATGCCCTCCGGTACCGAATTTATTCAAGCGACCCGCACAGCGGCAAAACGCGCTGGCATTACGTTGTTTGATCTCGATGACGAGCGCCAGGGCATTGTCCACGTGATCAGTCCCGAGCAAGGCATCGTGCAACCGGGGCTGACTCTGGTTTGCCCAGATAGCCACACCTGCTCCCAGGGGGCGCTCGGTGCGGCCGCATGGGGAATCGGCTCTTCGGAAGCGGAGCACGCCATGGCGACCCAGACGCTGAGGATCAATCGCCCGAAAAACATGCGGGTAAACTTTGAAGGTCAGCTCGGCCCGGGCGTCACGGCCAAAGATATGATCTTGCACCTGATTGGCGCCTATGGCGCCCAGGGTGGCAGCGGATACGCCATTGAATTTGCTGGATCCGCCGTGCGTGAACTCAGTATTGAAGGCCGTCTCACTCTCTGCAATATGGCGGTTGAGTTCGCAGCCTTTACTGGATTTGTCGCCCCCGATGAAAAAACCTATGCCTACCTCCAAGGTCGGCCACACGCGCCAGCGGGATCAGCATGGGATACGGCCATGGCCTACTGGCAGACCTTGTACAGTGATGACGACGCGGTCTTCGACCAGGAAATCACCCTTGATGCCAGCCTGATTGAACCGACCATTACCTGGGGCACCAGTCCACAACACGCCCTGCCCATCAGCAGTTCGGTACCCTTTCTCAGCAGCTTCAGTGATACCGCCGCACGCCAATTGGCGGAACGGGCGCTGACCTATCAGGGATTGGAATCTGGTACCGCATTGGCCGGGCTCAAAATCGACAACGCATTTATTGGCTCCTGCACCAACGCCCGCATCGAAGATCTGCGCGCAGCCGCAGCCATTTTGCGGGACCGCCATGTGGCTCCCAACCTCAAAGCGATATGCGTTCCCGGTTCACAGCGGGTAAAAGCGTCTGCAGAAGCGGAGGGATTGGATAAGGTCTTTAAAGACGCCGGTTTTGAATGGCGCGAGAGTGGCTGCTCCATGTGTTTCTTCGCCGGAGGCGAGCACTTCGGCGCCGGTGAACGTGTGCTGTCGACCAGCAATCGAAATTTTGAATCCCGACAGGGGCCGGGAACACGAACTCATCTGGCGAGTCCCGCAACTGTCGCCGCCAGCGCTATCCAGGGCTGTATCACCGACCCCCGCAGCCTGAATTAAAGAGGATTTCATGCAAGCATTTACGCGACACCAGGGAATTGCAGCGCCGCTGAGGCAAAACAATATCGATACCGATGCCATCATACCCAGTCGGGAAATGAAACGGGTTTCCAAAAAAGGACTTGGCACCGGTTTATTTGCGGTGTGGCGTTACAGCGATCCCGCCACCCGCACGCAAAACCCGGACTTTATTCTCAACCAAGATGCCCATAAAAATACCAGCATACTGTTAAGCGGAACCAATTTTGGCTGCGGATCGTCGCGCGAACACGCTGTATGGGCGCTGGATGAATATGGAATTCGCAGCATTATTGCTGTCGGTTTTGGCTCAATTTTCTATCAAAACTGTATACGCAATGGCATTCTTCCGGTGGAACTGCCAGAGTCCGAGATTGATGTACTGGCAGACCAAATTGAAAGCGATCCACAGCACCAGAAAATTACGGTCGACCTGGAAAACCAACAGGTGATTGCGCCTCAAGGCGATACCTTTCATTTCAGCATTGCCGCCGAACACCGCACCATGCTGCTCAAAGGTCTCGACAGCATCGGACTGACGCTGCAATCCGAACCAGCCATCAGCGCCTTTGAACACAGCGATCAAAGCCGACGCCCCTGGCTTTATTCTCGCTAGACGGGCTCAATATCAGTACCTACGATGTCAGCGCTGTATAAAATGACATCTAAAAACTCAACTGTTCCGGCGCACCAGCCTCATCATCACCTACGCCAGTGTTAACTGGCGAACGTCTCTCTCCGCAAGGAAACACCATGCCGAATTCAAATTATTCCTGCCATCGCGGCTTTGTACGTATCGATGGCCGCCGTGTGCACTACCGTCGCTGGGGCGAAGGCCCGGTTATTTTGATGCTGCACGGTTCACCCCAGTCATCCCGCGCCGTCGAAAAGCTGAGTGTGTTCCTCGCCGACAAAGGGTTTTGCACCATCGCACCGGATTCACCCGGCTATGGCTTGTCGACACCTCTCGCCAACGCCATCGGTGCCGAGGTCCAGGATTTCGCCCGCGCACTGAAGAAATTCACCGACGCGCTGGAGTTAACGGCATTTGGTCTCTATGGCTTTCATACGGGCGCATCCTTTGCCGCAACCTATGCAGTACTCTATCCAGAACAGGTCACAGCACTAGCCTTCGACGGCAATCCCGCCTGGACAGACGCCGAACGCAACACGATATTGCAAGGCTACCTACCGCCCTTCACGCCCGACTGGAGCGGTTCTCATATGACCTGGCTGTGGTCGCGCATCGAAGAACAGGTGGTCTTTTTCCCGTGGAATATCGCCGAAGATGCTACCCGCATGGACTATGACATGAGCACCACCGAGCACCTGCACGGCAATGTTATGGATTTTCTGGAATCTGGCGACCCCTACCGTCATGGCTATCGAGCATCCTTTATCTTTGATGCCAATACCTGGATTCCCCAATTAAAGGTGCCCTGTCTGGCCGCCGCTATGGACTTCGATCCACTGGCGGAACACTATAACCGGCCTGCCTGGAAAACCTGCAACACGCAAACCTTCGCCACCATGGCAGAGATGTATGAAGGCTTTGCCAATCACTTTCGTCAGCATCCTGGCGATACCGCACCAGCAACCCTCCCCCTCTTCCCTGACGACGCAGGAATATGCAGCGGATGGGTAGGCCCGGCAGGGAAGGCACTAGCTTGGGAAGGTAAATTACCCACCAGCGATGACGAAGAGACTCTGGTACTGATCCCTGAAGCCGGCGGCTCTACTCGCCCGTTTCGACACTGCCTGTTCGCTGCCTCTCACACCCAGTCTGCCATTGCGATAGAACTGCCTGGCCACGGCAACAGTGATCGGCGCACCGATGCCGAGGCACCGGCAACCGTTCCGGCGATAGGAAAAGAAATCGCCGAGGCGTGTGACGCGTTAGGAATAAAGCGCTACCGAGTCATCGGCAAACACTTGGGCGGGCAAATCGCCGCCTGGCTGGTTAATGAAGGCTACGCGACCCGCGGTGGCAGCATTGGCATAAATCGAATCGATGCCCAACTCGCCGATGATTGGGCAGAGCATTATGCGCCAGAGCTAGCACCAGAGTGGGATGGTGCTCATTTAGTCAGAGCGTTTCGTATCGCTCGCTGGGAGCAAGTATTTTATCCCTGGTACAAGCGCGAACGAAACCACGCTCGCAAACCCATTGGACTGATGGACCCTGAACTCACGCACCAGCGTGCTGTCGACCTTTTGCGGGCGGGGAAAACCTGGCAAGCGGCCGTAAACGCAGAAACAACATACGCCGTTGAGACAAGCATATCTTTGGGCGACCGTTTTCAGTTTTATGCCCTTGAGAGCGACCCACGCTCAACAGAGCAACAGTGCCAGAGTTTGCAGGTGAAATATCTGTCTTCCGATCCCTACAGTTGGATAACGGTTTTTAACGAGGACTGACCGCTTAACGCAGTAGGTTGCTTTAGCACAAAGCGTAAGACAAAAAAACCGGAGGCCAAGGCACTCCGGTTTTTTGTTTTTGACTAACTCAAGCAGAATCAGCAAGAGCCTCTTCGACCTTTTCGTGCTCGGGCTCAGCCATCGAATAGCGATAGCGTCCCAATCCCAACAGCAGTAATGCCCCCAAAAATAGAACAAACATGGTGACATATAAAATCGAGGAATAGCTGCCAGTGCGATCAAACACCATTCCAAAAATGGTTGGAGCAAACCCTGCACCAACGCCAAAGGCGCTGTAGACACAGCCGTAAATTGTCGAATACGAAGCCATTCCAAAATAGCGAGCCACCAAAAAGGCGAGCAAGTCATACTCCACGCCGGCGGCAAAGCCAATCATAATGATGGCAAATGCCGCCGTGGTGTGAGTGAGATCGCCAGACGCCAGGAACCAGCAGGAAAACACTGGCAACGACAGCAGACAGAACGCAACCCCCGGTGCCCAGAAGTGATCAATAAGCCAACCACCGAGCATACGACCACACAGCACAGAAATACCAATTAACGGCACCAGTGACGCAATGGCGTGAACATCAAAGCCATTGGTGGATAGAATGTTTTCTATATTTGGTATGGGGCCACCAATGGCAAACGCGATGGGCACCATGGCCAGCATTATGATCCAAAAACGCCGATCGCGAATCGCTTCTGCCAACGACATGCCGGTCGTCGCCAGACGATCTCGCTCGGGATTCGGTGCGCGTTCAATGCCCGCAGCTTCTGGAGATTCCCGGAAGCAAAACCAAGCCACAGGAAAAGCAATCGCCAAGGGCAATGCCGCAACAACCACGTAAGCACCGCGCCAGCCAATCGACTCAATTAAAAACGCCGTCAGAGGCTTGATCAGTGCACCGAATACACCGGTGCCAATTAAAGAAATACCAAGTGCTAATCCCTTCTTGCGTTCAAACCATACGTTGACAGCTCGCGTCCAGGTGATGGGCAGCGTACCCGCGCCGGCGGCGGCCATAATGCCCCAGGTCGCATAGAACAGGTAAATAGAACCGTTGCCAAAGGCAAACAAGCCAAAGCCTAAAGAAAAGCCGACAACAGACAGCAAGGCGACTTTGCGCACCCCAAATCGGTCTGCTAAATGGCCCACAACAGGACTCAATACCAGCACCACTAAGGTTTGCACCGTGATGCCGAACATCATCTCACCAAATCCCCAGCCAAATTCTTTCGCCAGCTCCGGGGCGAACATGCCGATGGTATAAAAAGGTACAGGCGATAACCCCAATCCGATACCCAATGCCGCGGCCAACACGACAGGCCAGCCGAGTCGAAACTCGTTCTCTGATGCGGCAGGATGACTCATAGTGCTTACCTCTTAACCCAACAAATAATGATTAAAAACCAATTACTGAACACAAGTAACTCTGGCACCGGCGGGCGACCGCTGATGCCAAGCCAGTTTACGCTGCCCCCAACAGACGGTATCTCGCCCGCTGCCTGCTGGCAAGACAACACCGCCAACCACAATGCCGAGAACGCCTCTTACCGGCAGTTGGATATGCTCGTAATGGCTATACATGGACGTCTCGTAGCTCACCAATTCAATGCGGGCAACTGACGCCTCGGGACCGAACAGACACATGTGTAATTGCCCTCCCTCGGGCAACCCCACCAAGGCCTCGATGGCTGGGCCGGAAAAATATTCATCCAATTGCAGCTGACCACCCAGGGATCGATAAAATTCGCACTCCGCATCCATATTTTCAATCGTGAAGGTAAACGAAGCTGGCTCGCCGATACTCCGATGATTCACCAGATAAGACGCGTCGACAATTTCGAGCAGGCCGATTCCGGTATGATCTGGCCCGATAATATGAGCATCGCGATAGCGAACCCCACTTTTTTCGTATTCGACCCAGGGCCCCCGAAAAACAACGCCAGCACGGGTCAACTCGTCCCATACCCGGGGCAGATCACGGACAAGGAAATTGAGGGTTTTGGGTAAGGCATCGAGCGCCCAAGCGCGCTCCCGATAGTTGCCACCCGGCTCGAGAACTTCAACGAGGTGAACACTGGTTAAACCGCGCGGCGCCCCCAAGCGCACACGTCGGCCCACACGACGATCATCTTCTGCCCAGAATCCGGGAAGACCGCCTTCAGGCCCTTCGTGCCAATCCAATAACTGTAAACCGAGGGACTCGTGCCAAAAATCAACAGAGGCTTCAAACTGACCCGTGGCAACGATGACTTCGCTCACGTAAGGAAAATTCGAGAAGGATTCCATGTCACTCATACCCATCACTGGCCAGGATTGCGATTAAGCGATTGCGTTACTGATTTGATCCCAGCCATGACTGGTGGCGCTCATGGAAAACCACCTTATAGTATTATTGATATAACATTCAACTATTTGTTGAACTTTTATAAACACCTGACCAAGTCGTCAAAAAAAGCCGCCAAATACAAGTAAAAAGGCGCCAAAGTCACTTTGCTATTGATATCATTTAATATATTGTTATGCCTTTAATACTTATAAGCAAAAAAGCGACCGAGAGTCGCTGTTAATAGAATGACCGTGGGGCTTGGCCGTGGATTTTTTACTCATTAAATACCTACACATACTCTGTTTTGTCTATTGGCTTGGCGGAGACCTTGGCACTTTTATCGCCAGTCGCTCGTTGATTAACGAAAGCTACAGCAGCAGTGCGCGTGTCGTTGCCGCTAAAATATTGATTGCCTGTGACCAGGGCCCCCGCTTTGCGATGCCACTTATTCTGGCAACTGGCATTCACATGGCTTGGCTGCTGCACTTGTTGCCTGGCCCCGGCCTTATGATTGTTGGATCCTGGCTTATTTGCGGTTTTTGGCTAGCACTGGTCATTGCACTGCATTTTATTCACGGCAAAACGCCTGCCTGGATTACCTACAGCGACTGGACATTACGCATCGCCGTATGCCTGACCGCATTCACCTGCGGCATCAGCACACTGATCACTCAGAAGCCTTTATTGGTTGATTGGGCAGGGCTGAAGCTATTACTTTTCAGCTTGACCGTCCTAATGGGATTGCTGGTGCGCGTGAAGCTGAAGCCCTTTTTTGGCGCCTTCGCACAGCTGGCTCAGGGCAATGATGACGCCGACACCAATCGCATCATCCGCGGCTGCATACAAGGCACCGTCCCCTATGTGATGACCATCTGGGTCTTACTGTTTATTCTCGCCGCCATCGGCGTTCACCTTATTCCCTAATGTTACACCGTACCGACTCGCTTTGGAGAAGACTATGAGCTATCGCACCATCCGCGGAAAGATTTTATACACCAGCCTTAAAGAAGAGCGCATGGGCCAAGAGCGTGGCCGCGAATTTTTCAGCATCACGGAACAAGCCGACGGTGTTCGTGTCATGCATGCCCACTGTGAAATTGACGACGCCCCTATGGTTGCCCGCGACGTCGTATTGAGTGTTGATAAAGACTACTATCCGCTGGACTGCCACACACGCCTTTCAGTCGACAATCGTTTTGAAGGTAGCGGCTGGTTTCGTTTTACCAAGAACCTGGCTGAGTGCGAAACCTACAATTGGCGCGACGGCCGCATCAGTCAGAAAATTGATCTGGAAGCCCCGATTCGCTGGTTGGGAACTCACCCAATTGTCGCCGATGGATTAACCTGTAAGAGTTTTGATCTGTCACAGGGACCAGGCAAACAACACTTTAAAAATATGGCACTAACCAGCCCTGACCATCGCGGCGCGACAGGTCCTATGTTGTTTTTGCTCGGCTATTCGCTGGAGTACATTGGCAAAGAAACCATCACCGTGCCCGCCGGAGAATTCGAGTGTCATCGCTTCCGCTTTGGCGATACCGCCGGTGAAATGCCTGAAGAGCATCCTGTCTACGACGTTTGGTGTGAGGCAAATGATTTCTTCGCCGTTGCTGCAGAAGCTGGCGGCTATATGAAGACTCGCTACGAATTAACGGAATTGACCATCGAAGGATAATCCGTCCAAGGAGGGGAAGCCTCCCCTCCTGTTCATTTCAGGGGCTTTAAAAAGCCCTGACGTCACGACAAGGCATTCGCCACAGAAAAGGTCGCATCCTGCAGCGCGGGATCTCGCTCCACCAAATTCACCATAAACCCATCTGGATCACGCAGACAGACTTCCCATTGCTGGGTGTGAGGCATTTTAAAGAGCGTTGGATTCGGAGCCCAGATGGCACCGTGATCCCGTGCCGCAGCAAGTGCTAAAGGAACATTGTCGACATACAAGACCAAACACGCCTCACCCACTCGTATCGGCCCCGCATAAGCCGGCAACGCCGTTGCAGGCACAGGGGAAATGGCAAACAACCCGATCATACCGCAGTTAGGTCTACCCTCGGGCCGCAGGATTCGACACTGCACTGTCGCATCAGCGGCTAATCCCATAACCGATCGCGCCGACGCTGCATCCAAGGGGCCTTCAAAATACACCGAATCAAACCCTAATGCCCGGTAAAATCGGGTTGAACGCTCCAAATCCGCTACCGTCAAAGCGCTGCGAATCAAGGAAGATACCGAAAAATCCATCATATTCTCGCCCATAAACTGTGTTACATCGGCCCTTTGAATTCCGGCCAGCGACTTTGCTTGACTCGCCAGGCCAACAACCCGGCTTTGGCAATATAGTCCACGACCATCGTCGCGTAGATCCAGCTTACTGGCGCATCCAACGCGAGCAACACCAGCGCACAGCCGAATCGAACCACCAAAGGCCCAAGAATGACGCTGTACAAAGGCCAGCGGGTATCGCCAGCACCCTGCAGCGCGCCCACTAAGACAAAGTCTGCAGCCAACAAGGGTTGCACTAGCGCGAAAAACTGAATAAAGAGCTTGGTGTAATGCGCAACATCACCAGGCCCCACCAACCAGAGTGCAAGGGATTGCGCATACACTCCCATAAATAATCCCAGCAGGGTCATACTCCCTAATGCGGCAATTAACCCAGCGCGTAGCGCCTGCTTTGCCCGTTCAGGATTACTGTCTCCGAGCGATTGCCCGACCAGAACCGCAGTGGTAACCGAAAAGCCATAGCCAATAACCACAGAGAGAGCTAACAACATAATGCCAGCACCGTAGGCGGCAAAAGGCGCCGTACCGTAACGAGCCACCACCCATAAAAACGCCAGAACAGCAAACTGTCGCAGCATCTGCTCAGCCGCGGCAGGATAGCTTAATTGCCACAGCTTACCTGCCCCAGATAACGTCCAAGGGCCGCGCCACAGCGCCGCCAACTGTCGGTGCATGACCACCAACATGACGCACAACCCCAACAAATTCCCCAACCCGGCTGCCGTAGCAACTGCTGCAGCACCAGAGACAGGCAACCAACCATCGCCAGGAACCAACTCCCAGGTCAACCAGATGGTCAACACATTTAATACGACGCCACACGCCAGTGGTATCCAGGCTTCATCGCACGCCCGCAGTCCGCCGGCCAAAATCAGATAAATTCCAATCGACGCAATGTAAGGCACCAATGCGCGAATATACTGCACACCTTCAGTACTAGACGCCGCATCCAGACCCAGTGCAATAAACATCCAGGGTGCACCGAACCAAAAAATCACAGACATCAAGAGTGAAACGATGAGTACAGACAGGAGTGATATTCGCAACCACCCCTGGGCGGCTTCAGGATCCTTTGCGCCCCAAGCTCGAGACACCAGCGCCATGGTGCCAATATTCAAACCGAGTAAAAGCGCCTGTACGATAAAATAAAGACGCTGCCCGGACGTCGCAGCTGACAGGGTCGATTCCCCGAGAGGCGCCACGACTTTAATCGTCACTATCCCCACAATGGCTGTCATGGCCTGAACACCACCCGCAGACAGCGCGATGGAAAACATGGGCTTTAGCAGTCGCGTCGCGGGCTCTGCTTCGTGCACTTCACATTGGGTCGACATGGCCGTCCTCGTTTCGCCAGAGAGTTACAGGCAGCCGACTCTTACCGCGACACCATTTAACAATATTGTTATATTTTTAAGTCTTTATAAAGAGATTATTTGCCGATCCCTTTCAACAGTAGATAAAACAAGGCATTAGAGGGGAAATTCAAAAGATAGGTCATTTTTATCGTCGCGCTTTTTATGCAGAAAATGACGGAATAAGTTGCAGCACACTTTTATTTGTTATATAGATATATCTTTCAGACGATAAAACAAAAAAGTGCTTCAGAGAGATACGTACAACCTTGATTTTTTCTGTTACCGCCCGGGGGGGCACACTATGAAGCCGTATGTATACAAAAAACCACGCGTTGCCAAAAAGCGGGTCATTTTGGCAGCAGCGATATCGTCCGTTGCAACACCCGCACTCGCTCAGCTTGAGGAGGTCGTGGTCACGGCTCAGTTCAAAGAGCAGGACTTGCAGAGTGTTCCTCTGGCCATCAGTGTTATCGACGCTAAGGCGCTAGAGGCTCGCAACATGACCAACGCGCTCGATATCAACGAGTCCGTCCCGAACATCAACATGGCTAGAAATACCGGCTCTGGGAGCGCCATGAAGATCTTCTTGCGCGGTATCGGGGAAGATGATGCCCGTGTCACCATCGACACTGCTGTAGGTATCTATATCGATGATGTCTATGTAGGTCGCCAAAGTGCCGCCCTGTTTGATCTGGCTGGTATCGATCAAATTGAAGTTCTGCGCGGTCCACAAGGGACTCTCTATGGCCGAAACTCCAACGGTGGCGCTGTCCGTATCACCAGCCGTCAACCAACCCTGGAAGACGAAGTGGAACTCAAAGGCAGCTTTGGTTCGGATCGACTGGCCAATGGTTCCATTATGGTAAACCATGCACTGTCGGATAACCTGGCAGCGTCGGTCACTCTGATGAACCACAGTCGTCGCGGCTACATGAAAAATACCGACAACGGCGACTATCTGGGTGATGTCGACAAGTCAGGTGCACGCCTTGCGATCAAATATTTCGGCGAAACCTGGGAAACACTCTTCTCGGCCGACTTTACCCGCGACCGTTCAGAGCCAGGTTATCCCTCTCGCGTTGAAGACAATGATGGTGATTTCTTCACCACAGACAATTCACAGTACAACTTCATGGACACAGCCTATATCGGTAGTGGTACTGAGCTGGGCGACTATTTCAACACCGTTTATCAATCCGGCTATTCTCTAAAAGCATCCCGCATGATTGGGGATATGGAGTTTACATCCATCACGGCCTATCGTGAGATGCAAAACGAACTCTATACCATCATCAGTCTGCCTTATTACCATGATTTGGAACACTGGCAGGCCAGTCAGGAATTCCGTTTGCAAGGCGAAGGCGACAATTCTGAATGGGTAACCGGGCTCTACTTCTTCCATGAAGATTCCGATCAGTACGTCGAATACATCTACGGTACGGCAGACCTGCAACAAACGACCGATTCTGTCGCTCTGTTTGGCCAGTACACCTACGACCTCACTGAAAAGCTGCATTTAACCGGTGGTGCTCGTTACACCTTCGAGAAAAAAGACTTTGAATCTGCTGTATCTGATGATTACTGGGTAGCTGCAGGTATAGAGAATCAAGGTTCTGATGACGAAACCTGGGGCCAATTTTCCTGGAAAGGTATCGTCGCCTATGACCTTAACGATGTCACCATGGCCTATGCGTCAATCGCAACGGGCTTTAAGTCAGGCGGTTGGTCACCCGATACCTTTGTTTCGGTTGATGAAGAGAAAGTGACCACCTATGAGCTGGGTATTAAGACCTCTCCCACAGACAGTGTTCGTGTCAACCTTAATGCGTTTTATAACGACTACACCGATCTGCAGCTGAACGGTACAGACCCAGTAATCGGCGGCTTTTCGCGCTTTAATGCAGGCGATGTTAAAACCTACGGTCTTGAAGCAAGTCTCAACTGGCAGATTACCGATAGCCTATTCTTGGATGCCTATGCCGGAACTCTTGAGGGCGAATATTCAAAAGTACTGCCAGCCGCTGCCTACTTGATTGACGAGGATCGTGAATTAAAACAGGCACCAGAAATGACCTACGGTTTCAGCCTGACCCACACCCAACCAATAGCGAGTGGCGAACTTACCAGCAGCCTAAACTACGCCTTCACCGACGAGCAATACAATGATATTGCCAACACCAAACTGGTGATGCGTGATGATACTGAAATCGTCAACGCCCGTATCGGATATACCTGGGGTGGCGATACCGAATACAGCGTCGCACTCTGGGGTAAGAACCTGCTAGACGAAGAGTACGCTGGCGCAGCAACCAGCGGCAACCTCTCTGTTTATCCCGGCGATCCACTGACTTGGGGGGTCGATCTCGAAGTCAGCTTTTAACAGACCGCCAAAACACGTTTAGGTACTCTGGGGAGCGTTAGCTCCCCTTTTTTTTCGTGCTGTTAAAGAGCAGCGGTGACCTGAATCACCATATCCATTAGCGTTCAATCAATTCAACGAGCTCGCCTGCAGGTCCTTGGAAGGCTTGGGTGGGACGATTCTGATAAAAAGAACCAGGCAGGCGGTAGATAGGACCCAAAGGTTCCGCAGTGATTGCTGCCAGAGAATCTACCTCGAACGTCATGCAACCAATACCATTGGCCAAACCCGAGGCGCAGCGTTCTGGCGCACCAAACGCATCAACTTCATCGATTTCGATAAAAGACTGTCCCTGCAGCTGAATAGACGCAATGGGATATCGCTGCTCCATTGGCCGCCCCAACGCTTTGTTCAACACGGTTGCGCGGGTGTCAAATGCCAGCGGCTCAGCGCCGCAAACAGCGCCATAAACGTCGAGAGCCTGTGCCCGATCTGGCACAGCCAATACCGGAATAAATAAACGATCATAGAGTGCAGCAGGCATAGGCATATCGAAAGGAGGAACCGGTCCGGAAACGGACGTCAGGTAATACACTTCGCCCAAGGGGCCAGCAAACTGGCAAGCTTCAATAGCGTCGTTAACATCTAGTGCCTTGGGTTCCCCTAACATCGTAAATGGGCTGTCGACCAAACGGTCGGCAACCTGCTGCACATCGCTGACCAGAACTTCCAGAGACATCCAGCCCAGAGCTGACAACGGCTTGGGTACAGCGGCATCAGACTGTTCGATCAATCTCAACCAAGGCGCATCCGTCTTACTGCTCAAAATGCAATAGCGGCTGCCCGCCAGACTCGGCATTCCCCAACCTTCTGCAAGCTCAGGCGTCAACTCACCCTCTTCCAGCGTTTCCAGCTGTAAATGCTGGCAATACAGGCCTTTGACTTCAGCGATATTTTTCGCAACCAAAGTGCCGTTTACAACCGGCCCAACAGTACCGGCGGGTAATAAATCCGGTGTACTTCCCATAAATGACTCCTGCAGACGCCCTGCTTGTTAGTGTCCAGCTGGGCGACGGTGTAGCAGCAACACGATGACGCCAGCGATAAACGGCACATATCGCTCTGCGATATCACCAATGGTATTTGGCAACAGATACAAGGTTACCGCGAGCACAAAACCCATAAAGATCGAACGATAAATCCCCGTCGGAGAAACCGAGACGCCACCGAGCTTGATGAACAACGCCGGTCCAAACGCCGAACCGATGGCGATCCAGGCAAAGAGTACGCGATCAAAAATGCTTGATGGCAAAACGACCGCGAGCAAGATCGCCAAAGCCGACAGCACCGCCATCGCCAGGCGCGAACGCCAAAGTTCACTCTTGCCACTGCGGGCTCCAATGTTTAGATCATGGGTTACGGTAGCCGCACCTGACAGCAGCATACTGTCTGCTGTCGACATAATCGCAGAGAGAACTGCCGCCATTAAAATGCCGCTCACCAGTGAAGGAAACAGCTGATCCGTTATCGAGAATATCAGCCCCTCGGCATTATCCACTGATGGAAGTAAAACTCTCGCCGCCCAGCCCAAGAAACACATACCGAAGAACACGACCACAAACCAGCCAATAGCAATCCAGCGACCAATACGCAGGGCACGTAGATCTTTTAACGCCATAAAACGACTGACCAAATGAGGCTGGCCGTAAGTCCCCATGCCTACCCCCAACCCACCCACGACAAAGCCGAGCGCGGCAAGCCCTATGTGGCCACCACTCAACGCCAACCAGTGACTGCCTGAGTCAATCGCCAGGGAGGGCCCGATAGACGCCCAACCACCAGCGGACTGCCAAGCGGCGATTGGCAGCAACAGCGCCGCCAATAGCATTAACAAACCTTGCAGGGTATCGGTGACACTTACGGCCCAAAAACCGCCAAGTAAGGTGTAGAGAAGTATAATGGTGCCGCCGAGTAATATGCTCTCACGCGCGTCTATGGCAAACAGTGTGGCAAAGGTATTACCCGCGCCTTGAAATTGCGCGGCGATGTAGAAGATAAAACAGAAGAGAATGATGCCGGATGCCAGCAAGGATATTTTACGGC
Organism: Pseudomaricurvus sp. ABR4_320; assembly: GCF_056159445.1. NCBI lineage: Bacteria > Pseudomonadati > Pseudomonadota > Gammaproteobacteria > Cellvibrionales > Cellvibrionaceae > Pseudomaricurvus > Pseudomaricurvus sp. ABR4_320. The sequence continues at coordinate 135,309 of NZ_JBSWVF010000001.1, forward strand.
GCTCTGCGGGAGCGGCGTCTTCAATAAAAAATTCTGTCAGTGTCAGTTGATTGTGAGCACGACTGTGCGACATAAGTCGCGGCGCCAACCAGCCCCAGGCGACAATGACACCGACAACCGCACCGGCAGCCAACCAGACTGCGGGTAGGCCTATGGTATACGCGAGGCCACTCATGCCCAACAGCGTCCAGGCCGACGCGGAACTGGCCCCATAACTGATGGAGGCGACGACCGGCCCGAGTTCGCGTCCGCCGAGAAAATAATCCCCGGCATCGCGTGTGCGTCGCTGCGCCCAGAACCCGATACCGATCAACAGAATTTTATATACGATCAGTGTAATAACAATCGTGCTGGTCAATTCTGCAACTCCGGGCTCTCGTTGGTTTAGGAAGCTCTACTTCAAAGTGTTTAAATAATCGATCACGTCAGCTTCAGTGACAACATCGGCGTACTTTGCATTCATATCAAACAAATTGGCTTGATGGGGCGCATCGTGTCGATCACCGCAGGCCTCGGCAACCACAATGGGAATGAATCCGTGAGAACAGGCATCGACACAGCTCGCGCGAACACATCCGCTGGTGGTCAGACCGGTAAGAATCACCGAATCGATACCCGCTGCCGTCAAGGTGGTCGCGAGAGACGTTCCGAAAAAGGCACTGGGATACTGTTTGGAAACCACAAGTTCTTCAGCACGCGGCTGCAGACCTTTTGGCCATGCACCCATAGGAGAGCCTTCTACAAAATTTTTCAAGGGAAGTGCTTTCTGATAAAAACGCCCTCCGTTGATTCCAGACGCGTGATAAACCACATTGGTATAAACCACCGGAATGCCCGCTTCTCTGGCGACATCGAGCACACGAATGGCAGAGGCCAGCGTATCATCAACATCGGCGTAAAGATCACAGGACGGATCAAAATACGCTTCAACAAAATCGATCAGAACCAGCGCCGGGCGCTTGCCATAGCCAATTTTGTTACCGTAAACATTGGCATAATTTGCCGACAGATTGTCACTCATAACTGTTCAAACACCTTTTTCTATGGCTCCGCACAAACGGATTAGTCTTTCGCCCAACGTTTTTCGAACGCCCAGACATCTTCAAAACCGATCAGCGAACAAAATTCTTTGAAATTAAAAATGGGTACGCCGTCAGGTTCGGGACTGTTTTGATTCAGCATTTCCCGCAGCGCCGTTTCAACGGCTCTCGCTGCCGCCAGACTGGTTAATGCCGGCGCTATGGCCATGGCAAAGCCAAAATTTTCAAGTTGGTCCGCGGTAAACATGGGTGTGAGACCACCATTCGACATGTTCGCCAACATGGGGGCTGGAACCTGCTGGCACGCGGTACGCATTTCCTCTTCGCTGTGCAGTGCCTCGACAAAGAGGATATCTGCACCCGCCTCACGATACGCATTGGCACGATCAATAGCGGCGTTGATACCTTCCGATTGCAATGCATCTGTCCGCGCAATAATCAACAGATTTTCATCGGTACGGGCATCAACTGCGACGCGAATTTTGTCGACCATGTCTTCCGTTTTAACCACGCGCTTAAACGGCGTGTGACCACATTTTTTCGGAAATTCCTGGTCTTCGATCTGAATCGCCGTCACACCGGCCTCTTCATAACCACGCACCGTATGATGGACATTCAACAGACCGCCAAAGCCGGTATCGGCGTCGGCTATAACTGCGCCATCGCTGGTTTTCACCAAGGTGGCCACGCGATCCAGCATCTCTGTGTAACTGGCAATACCTGCATCGGGTAAACCCAGTGCAGACGCCGTTAGCCAGTATCCGGAAGCGTAAACAATGTCACAGCCAACCTTGTTGGCAATGACCGCGGTAATCATATCCTGAATGCCCGGCGCCAAAATAAATTCACCAGCATCGAGTTTGCTTTTAACTATGGGGTTCGCCATCTTGTTTTCCTTTAAAACGCCGCCTGATAAATGGCCAGCGCGTCCTCTTGAGAAACCGCTCTGGGGTTATTAACCAATAACCGCTGCTGCTCCATCGCCTCTGCCGCCAATCTGGGCAAATCCGCTTTGGGCACATCGAGATCACGAAGCCGTACAGGCAAGGCTACGCGATCGATCAACGCGATTATTTGTTCGATAAACAAATCGCACAGCACGTCGTCGGAGTTATGAGTCAACTCACTGTGTACACTTTCTGTGGTAATGCACGGCAGTAATTCCGCGTAGAGCGCGGCGGCATCTGGCGCGTTGAATTTAAGGACATGGGGCAATACCAGAGAGTTACTCAAACCGTGGGGAATGTGATAATTCCCACCCAATGGATAGGCCAGCGCATGAACGGCAGCAACAGGTGCATTGGCAAACGCCTGCCCCGCCATCATTGCACCGAGCAGCATATTGGATCTGGCTTTAACATCACGGCCATCCGCTACCGCCAGTGGCAAATAATGGGATAGCAGACGCAAGGCCTCTTTCGCCAGCATATCTGAGTAAAGGTTTTTTTTGTGGCGACTGGTAAAGGCTTCGATGGCATGTACCATGGCATCAATGCCTGTCGCCGCAGTAATACTTGGCGGCAAACCCAGTGTAAGTTCAGCGTCAAGAATTGCCAAATCGGGAAGTAACTGCGGCGATACGACACCGGATTTTGTGGTCTCACCGGTCGTGATGATGGAAATTGGCGTCACTTCCGAACCCGTACCTGCAGTGGTTGGGATCAAAATCAACGGAAGGCGGCCACCACGAATCTGATCTATACCATAAATATCCGTAATCGCCTGCTCGCTGTTGTCGCTTAAAACCGCAATGAGTTTGGCCACATCCAGGCTGCTACCACCGCCCACTCCGATAACGCCATCAATATCGGCAGACAGAGCTTGGGCAACCGCGTTTTCGACGATGTGTTGAGGGGGATCCGCCTGAATATCACTAAACACCATCGGATCCATCCCCGCTTTGCGCAAGGGATCCACGACTCGATCGACGATACCCGCTTTTACCAATCCGGCATCGGTCACTAACAACGGCTTAGTGATCGCCAATCGCTGGCAGTTTGCTGCAATTTCATCCACCGCTCCAGCACGCCAGATAAAGCGCCCAGCTGTTGCAAAATCAACTTGCCTCATTTTTTATTGTCTCCGACTCATTCACTCTAAGCGTGCTCTCATCTTCACACTTGTGCGTTGAAGATAGAGAGCGAAAAACTGTCGAAACCGGCATCTTAGTGCCGGTTCGATTGTTCTGGCATCGACCTTAAACGGACGGTTCAAGCCTCCCGAATCGCGCGATGGTAACGAGTGAACACCAGCAGGCTCAACGCCATAACAGCCGCTGGAATGGTCGAGTAAAGCCAGATCATGCCGCGAATGGCCGATTCGCCCTGTTCGATAGCTCCCGTTGTCGACGATTCAAAGCCCGTCATGCTCAGAACCAAGCCCGCCAGCAATGGCCCCAGTGCAAAAGCCAGCTTTTCTGTTGCGGAAAAAATACCTGAAAACATTCCCTCATCAACACTGCCATCACGCTGTCGTTGCCGTTCAATGGTGTCGGTCAGCAGAGAAAAGGTCAGAACAGAAAACCCCGAATTGGTGACACCGATAATGGCCGCTCTTACCATAACGAGAAACTGCTCGGTGGAAAGGCCCCAAATCAAAACATCATCGCCGGGCTTCAGCGTTAACCAGGTCAAGGTGACCAGCAGCCACCCAGAACAGGCGACCCAGAAGGCTTTTTCTTTACCGACGCGGCGAGAAAAAGAAACCCACATTGGCTGGCTTAGCAGAGATCCACACGCCATAACCAAAACAAAAGGCAGCAGCAAATTAATATCGCCGACCGCATAGATGAATATAAATCCAACAACGGCATAACCACTGGCCTGTGCAATGGATTGAATCAAAAACGCCAGGGTCAGAATCATAAAGGGCTTGTTCTGCCGGACCACGGCCAGCTGCTTTAGCATATTCCCGGCAACCGATGCTCTGGCTTTACCAAAATCACGAGGCACGCCAAACGCAGTAGCCAACATCGCCAGCATACAAAGGCCGCCGAATATCAAGGCCATGGAGCGCCACGCAGCGGCGTCCCCCCCCAACATAAAGACCAACGGCTGAGCCAGCCCCACCCCCATCACAACGCCGACCACGGCGAAAATCATACGAAACGACAGTATCTTGGTGCGTTCGTGTGGATCATCCGACAGTTCTGAAGCGACCGCCAAATAGGGTACAGAAAAGGCGCTGAATGCGGTCGATGCGACAAAAAACAGAACACCAACCGTCAGTGCAGCCATCCACGGGGCGGGAAAGCCGGAGAAAGAAAACAGCAGGATAAACGTAATGCTGGTTAACAAAGCGCCGCAAACCAAGAACGGGCGGCGGCCGTGTTTGGGCTTATGTCGATCCGACATCATACCCATGATGGGGTCACAAACGATGACCCAGAGCTTGGGAATTAATACCACCAGCCCTGCGAGCCATGGGGCCACGCCCAGCATGGTGGTCATAAACAGCGGCAGTAATGCCGCCGGAGAATCACGAAACAACTGAGCGCCCGTCTGACCAAAGCCGTAAAGGACCATGGTCTTGGTGGCGACACGCTTTTCAGGCTCGGCAGTCGTCGGTATTTTTTCGCTTTCCAGCACTGTATCCATATAACAACCTATTTAATAAACACGCCGGAAACAGGCGCGGATGACAAAAAAGAAAGCAAACTGTCGTACTGACGAACCGAGGTCATTCTGATCAACGCTGATGCAAGAGCATAAAGATCAGAAATCGCTCAGCTTAAACAGGCTCACTCACACAGTCGTAGGCGAACAAACCCAGTGTTTCTTCATTTCGAAGATTTCCCAATCCATAGAGTTCCGCTTGATCTCCCTGCAAGCGATCTGCGTTGGCATTCGATTCTTGTTGAATAAAGCTGGTGCGCTCAAGACGTGCCGCTTGGTAACGCGGTAGCGCCTCTGCAAGCGTCGCGGAATCCTCAAGGATTCTGGCGAGCACTACGGCATCCTCGATACCTGTCGCTGCGCCCTGCCCCATAAAGGGCGTCATCGCATGAGCGGCATCACCCAGTAATGTCACCCGGTTATCCATAATCCAATTTTCGATGGGCTGATGAGCATTGATCGCCCACTTAAATACCGAGCCCTCGGCCACAGACTCGAGCAGCGTTTGAATATTGGGACACCAATCGCCGTACAGAGCATTCAATTCAGATTTGGCGGCAGGAATCGACCAGCCGTCTTCGGTCCAGCCATCCTGACGAGCAAAAAACACCAAATTGAGAATGTTGCCCTTACGCAGCGGATAGCGAACCACCATCTTCCCGGGGCCAATATGCATACCGGGTTGGTCGACCAGATGTTGAATCGCGGGCGTCACCGGAGCCAATGCACGAAACGCAATATGGCCGGTAAAGTGCGGCGGTTTGGTATCAAACTGAGTTCGAATCTGGGATTTGAGGCCATCGGCAGCGACGACCAAATCGGCGTTGGCAACGGTACCATCGGCAAAACGAATGCTAGCGCCCTCTGCGCTGGTCTCAACCGCATCTGCGCGCTTGTTAAGAGAGATCTGAACGCCAGCATTCGTCGCGGCGTCAACGAGAATGTTGTGTAAATCGGCGCGGTGAATATACACATAGGCGGCACCATACTTCTCTTTAGTGCCTCGGCGATCGACTGTCAGCAGGGTTTGATCGTCCTGCCAATGTGAAATTAGCTGCGTGGTAGGTTCGATGCCAGTCTCTTCGATGGCCTTGCCGACACCGACATAGTCCATCCCCCGCATGGCGTTGGGCGCCAATGTAATACCCGCACCCACATCCCCCCAAGCAGGAGCAGCCTCGTACAAGTGCACACGGTTCCCCTGTTTGGCCAACGCCAAAGAGGCAGTTAACCCGGCAATTCCGGCACCAACAACGGCAATATCGATATCTTGCATAGTTTTCATCCGACCCATCGAGCAATCCTGGATTCTAGTTTGCCGGAACCTGGAAATGGCTCCATGACAATTGTCAAGGACGCTAACCCTTTGAAAAGAGACACTTGCGGCCAATACAGAGATCGCCCACGGTTGTCTCCAACGTGTTTGCAGCCTGTTTTCCGCTGCATGTTGTGTGAACACCGTCGCTTCAATTCGCAGGTTTAGTCAATGATGAACGAACAGCAAAGTGTTCCGCACAATGATGCCCAGAACACACCGCACACCACCGAAAATTCTGCCCACGCAGCGACACTGGCCCGCTTGCAAGACCTCGTTGGGGCGGACCGTTGTTTTGCTGGAGCGGACGGTGAAGCACTGTACACCGACGTTTACCGCCAGGGTGCTCTACCCTTAGCGTCGGTCAGACCTGATTCAGTTGAACAACTTCAGGACATCATCAAACTGGTCCACAGCGAAGGAATCGCGTTTTCCATCCGCGGTGGCGGCGCATCTTATACCGACGGCTATTTGGCGAAAGATGCCGGTCAGGTGTTGATCGATATGAGCGCACTGAATCGCATTATCGACATTAATGAAACCGGCGGCTATGTCACCGTCGAAGCCGGTGTTACCTGGGCTGAACTGAAAGACGCTCTGGATAAACGCGAACTGCGCACGCCATTCTGGGGGCCTTTTTCGGGCTTGAAGGCGACCGTCGGAGGCTCCGTCTCACAAAACACCATCAGTCATGGCTCTGGCGCTTACGGAATTTCAGCGCAATCCATTCTGTCCATGGATGTGGTTCTGGCCGATGGCAGTCTGCTGCAAACCGGTTCCGCTGCGGCTAACGCTGGCCCGTTCGCACGCTTTTTTGGACCAGATCTTACCGGCTTGTTTACCGGCGACTGCGGCAGCCTTGGCATTAAAGCCAGATTAACCCTCCCGCTGCTAAAGCCGCGCGCGGCACACCGCACCATTTCCTTTGCCTTTCCCGACTTTGCCTCTATGCATGAATCCATGCGACGCATCGCCATGGAAAAACTCGAAGATACCCATTTTGCCCTCGACGGTGCGCTCTCACAGGGTCAAATTGCCCGCCAGGACAAAGCCGGTGAAACCTTTAAGATCGCCATGTCGATCCTTAACAGCTCCCCCTCACTGCTGTCAGGGTTTAAGCAGCTGTTTAACGCCGCAGTAAAAGCTCGCAAGGTCATCAATGACTCATCGTATATGACGCATTACATCGTTGAAGGCGTAAACGACGCCGAAACCAAAGCGCGCTTGCACCGCATTCGCGAATTGACCACGGGACTCGGACGGGAAATTCCTGCCACCGTTCCCGCTGTTGTCCGCGGCATGCCCTTCGCCCCCTTTTACAACACCCTGGGACCTAGCGGAGAACGCTGGGTACCCTTGCACGGCATTTTACCCCACACCAAAGCGGCGGAATTTCATCAGGCACTCGAGGCGTTTTACCAACAGCGGGAAACCGATATGAAACGCCTTGGCGTCTGGACAGGCGGCATGTTTGGCGCCGTTGGCTCCAGTGGTTTCCTCTATGAAATCGCTCTCTACTGGCCGGACGAAATCACCGCCTATCACCGCGAGCAGGTGCCAGCAGACTACCTTGATGGGTTGCCAAAGTATCCCGCCAACCCAGAGGCGCGCGCCTATGTTGAACAACTGAAAAAGGATCTGATTGCGCTCTTTATCGACTTTGGCGCAGTTAACTTTCAATTGGGCAAAAGCTATCCTTACCTTGAAAGATTGCAACCCACGGCCCGTGACTTGGTCACCGCCATTAAACATCAGCTGGACCCTCAGCAGGTCATTGCTCCCGGTCAGCTGGGGTTCACCACAGGACAAGGAAACTAATGCTCGCAGCAACACCTGAAAATGGCACCTCCGGTGTCGACGTAACTCGTCATTACATCCGCATAGGCGAACGACAAGTTCACTATCGACGCGCCGGTACCGGAGCCCCAGTGGTGTTGCTGCACCAATCCCCAAAAGATTCCGCCGAACTGCTGCCACTTATGGAACTACTGGCAGCAAACTACACGGTCTTCGCGCCTGACACGCCAGGATTTGGTTTTTCAGACCCGTTACGCAGTGCCGACCTGTTACCGTCAATTGACGACTTCGCCGACGCCCTGGCGGCGCTTATCGATGGCTTATCACTGAAGCGGCCAGCGATCTTCGGTACCCATTCCGGCGCCATCGCCGCTGTGCGTCTCGCACGGCGACACCCACATAAAGTATCGGTATTGATTGCCAATGGTATTTTGATCAGCGATACCCGTGAACGCCAGGAATACAACGCGCATTACTTTCCTAAGTTTTTGCCCAGTTGGGATGGCAGCCACTTGAGTTGGCTATGGTCGCGCTTGAAAGATCAGCATAATTTTTATCCTTGGTATCAACGCTACAGAGACAATGCCATCGACTGGCCGGCAACCGACGCCGATCTTGCCGCCAGTACCCGCGAGTTTCTTAACGCCGGCGACGACTACCGAGCCGCCTACCGGGCTGTTCTCGACTATGATATTCGCCCGGATCTGGAGGCTTTGACGGTTCAGACACAACTCCTGGTGGCACGACCTGACGCGCTCTATCGCTATGCCGAAGACTACCCGCCGTTACCCGACAATGTTGACGTCTGCGTCGTCGATGACTTTGCCGATATTCCAGACTCCGTTGTGGGCTACCTAAAGAGCCATCTAACGGAACCATCATCGCCTCCGCGGCCATCTGCTGAAAAATCCAACTACGGCAGCAGCCGAGGTTTTTGTCAGCTGAAGCAAGGTCAATGGCACTATGTCACCGCAGGTCGATCAGATCAGCCCAGTTTGCTGGTCTTACACGAGCCGGGTAGCTCCGCCCAATGCCTACGCCCACTGATTACCGCCTTGAGCAATCAATGGCGAATTGTCGCTCCGGATCTTCCTGGGCATGGACAAACAGAGATTCGCGGTGCAGTAAGCCCGACAGAAACCGCCCGCCTCCTGCAAGAATTTATAGGGGCAATGCTGACCGCGCCCATTAACGTCGTGTGCTTTGGCGCGACCGCAGCGGTTGGGTTGGAATTGTTAAAAGCACCAACCAATCTTGTTGACGTACAACAGATGGTCGTTTGTGATCCAATTTTTGAAGAACTCACTAAAGGCGTTTCGAAGGATCGATGGCTACCGGACTTAACGCCCGAATTCGCCGGGGCTCATCTACTGCGAGCCTGGCATTTTCTGAGGGATAAACACCTGTTTTTCCCCTGGTTCGAACGTACCGGCACCCAGAGACTCTCGGCCCATGCGCCCAGCGCACAAGAACTGCAACAACAGTTGATTGCCCTGCTTGAGGCTGACGACGCACTTGCTGACAGGTTAGTGTCGTTTTCTGCGTATCCGCTACAAGACTACCAACAGCCGAGCCTTACTCTCGCCGCACGTCAGAAAGCGCCCTGCCGACGTTTAATTGCAGACATTGCGCTACTCGATGAAGATCCTTTGAATATGGCGAATCAGCTGACCACACTTCTTCTGGCTCGCCAATAAGTTCATCGAACCTCACCAAGGTTTTAAATACTCCCTAGCGAATATCAACGATGGATTTGCCAATGGGCATCAAGGCGATGTTTACCAACTTCAAATGTTGTATGCCAAAGGGAATGCCAATGATGGTAATAAAACAGGCTAGCGCTGAAATAATATGACCTATCGCTAACCAGATACCGGCAAGCAATAGCCAGATTACGTTGCCGATCAATCCCAAGCTACCGGTACCAATGTCTTTCTCACCACTGATGAGATCTCTCGATACCGCTTCTTTGCCAAAAGGAAAAAACGAAAACAAACCAATGTTAAAACAAGCCCGTCCCCAAGGAATGCCGATGATACTAATAAAAGCCACAAGGCCGACAAGCCACCAGGCCAATCCCATAAAAAAGCCACCCAAAACAAACCACAATATATTTCCAATCAACTTAATCATTGTTTTCTCGCCGATACATCCTCAGTTCAATAATTCCATGAACTGTTTATAGCCTTAAACAAGCTCCGAAAGAAATAAGATTACACCATTAGATTCTCGTCGAGCTATTCTCTAGTCACTTCGATCTGTATTCATACTGTGATTACCTAGTCGGTGTCCGTCCAAGGAATATCGAGCGCTCAAATAACCATCACAATAGACAAAAAGCGCACGTGTGTTTAATTTTCATTCAAAGAAAGGAAGCGTCTGTGAGAAATATTTTATTTTTTGATTCTATGCTAACCCCGAAAATCATTACTTTCGTTTATTGGCTTTTGCTGATATCGGTGGTGATCGGGGGCATTGGAACCATCTTTGGAGGCTACGGAGGATTTACCTTCGGTAGCTTCTTTAAAGGCCTATTTATTATTTTTGTTGGCGCAATCGGAACCAGAATTTGGTGTGAACTGATGATTGTCTTGTTCAAGATGAATGAAGCATTACAGGAGATTCGCAAGAAATAACTGAGCATTTCCCAGGCATACTCCCCCCCAACAGGGGGGAGACAAAAAGTTAACCTTAATCAATACCCATTGATTACATCGCTCTCGCCGATCCCACATCCTCAGGAGTCACTTCGCCAGACTTATCGCCAAAATGGGCGAGCACGTAATTTGCCAGAGCGGCAACATCACTGTCGGAATAGATGTCGGCAAAACCGGGCATATAATGATGAGAGCCATCGATGGTGATTTCAGTGCCGTGCAATATCACCTGGGTAACCGCCAAGCCCTGCACATCATTGACTGAACTGCTGCCTTTAAGAGAAGCATAAGGGGTTTGACGCCCCTGTCCGTTCCACTGATGGCAACCCGCGCATTCGCCTTCAAACAGGGTTTTACCCCGGGCGTGTTCTGCCAGATCATTGCCCGGTAACACCGCCGATGCCTTCTGCAAAGTGGCCGGATCAACATCGACACTAGAGACGGCCTCGCCCTGCTCCGGTTCCACGGATCGCAAGTAGGTCACGAGCGCTTGCAGGTCACTGTCGGTCAGGTACTGCAGACTGTATTCCACCACTTCTGCCATAGGGCCAGAGGCGGAACTGCGGCCTGGTGCATGCCCCGTCGACAGGTAGCTGGTCAATTGCTCGTCACTCCAATCACCGATACCGTAGGTGCCATCCGACGTGGTATTGAAGGCTTTCCAGCCCTCGACCACAGTCCCTGCGAGGTATTCATGAGACTTGGTGGCAAAACCGATATTTCTGGGCGTGTGACAATCGCCGCAATGTCCCAGTGCGTTCGCCAGATAGTTACCGCGATTCCAGGCTTCTGACTCGTCTGCGACGGCTTCGTATCGCTGGTTTTTGAAGAATACGGCGTTCCAAAATGCCATGCCCCAGCGTTGGTTAAACGGGAACGCCAGATCGTTTTCGGGTTTGGGATTGCTGACCGGCGCCAACGTCATCAGATACGCTTTAATGTCTAAGACATCCTGCCGACTCATCGCGGTGTACGAAGTGTAAGGCATGGCCGGATATTCATGGCCTTCAGAGCCTATACCATCGCGAACGGCCGCGACAAATGCCTCATCAGACATGGCGCCAATACCGGTTTCCGGATCCGGCGTTAGGTTGGTCGCGTAGAGCGTGCCGAAAGGCAAGCGAAATGGACGTCCACCCGCCAGGTACTCCCCGCCTTCTTTGGTGTGGCAGGCAATGCAATCGGCCGCACGCGTCAGATATTCACCGCGACTGACAGCATCCTGTAAGTGCGCAGGCTCACCGGCAATAGGCGCTTGCGGCTCTTCCCCCTGTGGCGCAACTTTGGTCCATAACACCAATGCACCGAGGACAACGACGACCGCTCCCGCGGCCGCCCCCAATCGTTTTACAAGTTTCATAAGATTATACGTTCAGTTGCATGCCGATCGGCAGGCGTCTTGGATAGTTGCCGGTCAAGGCGCTCAGAGCGTTCATAATGGCAGGCACGGCTGGAGGCACACCCGGCTCACCAATCCCTGATGGCGGGTTCTCGGAAGCGACGGTAAACACCTCAACCTCGGGCGCATCATTGATGCGCAACACCGGATAGGTGTTGAAATTACCTTGCATGACTTGCCCGTCTTTCAAGGTGATCTCTTGACGCAAAAACGACATCGCGAAACCGATACCACCTTCGACCTGAGTGGCGATGTTGATTGGATTGATCACCTGCCCACAGTCGACCGCACAATAAACCTTGTCGACTTTGTAGGTGCCATCCTTGCGCAGAGTCACCTCGGCGACCTGTGCGACAACGGTGCCAAAGGATTCCCGAATCGCGATACCACGGGCACGCTTGTCACCGTTTGCGCCCTGAGACAGTGGCGTTTTCCAACCCGACTTTTCCGCCACCAAATCCAATACAGTAAGAAAACGTGTATTGCCGGTGAGCATTTTACGTCGGAATTCGTACGGGTCCTTACCGGTCAGATGAGCCGCTTCATCGATGAGGGTTTCCCCCACAATCGCCGTATGGGTGTGGCCTACGGACCGCAGCCAGGAAACCGGCACATCACCCGGCAAAATATGCTGTTCAACGCGAAGGTTGTCGATGGCATAAGGCATATCGTGGGAACCTTCCACCAGAGTAGGATCCACCTTTTCTGGCGGCGTACCAAAAAAGGTCTGTCCAACGACACGCCATTGCCAGCCAGAGATATTGCCATCGGCATCGATGACCAGACGATTGTTGTGAACCGTCATGGGCCGGTAATACATCGCCTGAGTATCTTCCTCACGCATCCACACCAACTTGATGGGCGATGTAATGCCTTTTGCTTTTGCAACTTTCGCCACACGCGCAGCTTCGACAACGTAATCTGACGCCGGACAGGCTCGCCGCCCAAAGCTGCCACCGGCATACAGCTGAGTGATCTCCACGTTTTCGACGGGCAGCCCAACTTCTTTTGCAATCGCAGCCTGATCGGCGGTGTGCCACTGCTCGCCATTCCACATTTGACAGTGGTCGTCCTGCAGATGAATCAGCGCATTCATTGGCTCCATCGGTGCATGTGCCAGATAAGGCAACTCAAAGACGGCATTAATTTCATGGCCCTCTTCGGGCACATCCCAGGATTGCTCGCCCTTCGCCAGAACTTCTAAGCCCTCTGTCGCCGATACCTCGCGGTAATGCTGGAACAACGCTTCAGAATCTTCATGGCTGCCGGTGTTATCGTCCCACTGAATCTTGAGCGCGTCGCGGCCTTTTTTCGCGATCCAGGTGTTTATGGCGAGTACGGCAACTCCGCCTTGAATAATGGTGTCATTAGGAATTTCCAGTACCGCGACGACCCCCTTCACCGCCTCTGCTGCCGACGACTCAATCTTGAGCGGTTTTGCGAATTTACGAGGAGGATGCGCGATCACCGCCACCAGCATATCCGGTACTTTGATGTCCAGGGTAAAAATCGCTTTGCCGTTCACTTTTTCCGGCAGATCTACCCGCAACATACCGTTGGCTTTGCCGATGCGTTTAAAGCTGGCAGCGTCTTTCAGGGTAATGGATTCTGCCGCAGGCAGCGGTAGTGTCGAGGCCACCTCAACCAATTCACCGTAACCAGCACGCTGACCAGAAGCCTCATGAAGAACCGCCCCATCGGCGGTGGACAACTCAGCGATGTCCACACCCCAGGTTTGCGCCGCCGCCTGCACCAACATCACCCGCGTCGTGGCCGCTGCCTGGCGCATCACCTTCCAGGCACCGGCCATTGCCGTACTGCCGCCGGTGCCCTGCACCGCCAAGCCCAGTTCCGCCAAAACCGGATTGCCATAGTTTTCGACATCCGCTGGCGCCCCCACCACCTGCAATTGCTCAGGGGTAATGTCCAACTCCTCTGCCGCCAGGGTCGCAAGGCCGGTAAAAGTGCCCTGGCCCATCTCAATGTAGCTGGAAACGACCGTAACAAAGCCTTGTTTGTCGATGCGAAGAAACGCATTCGGCACAAATTCCGTCGCTTCAGACTGCACCTCTTCTGCCAGAGCCAGCTGTCCTTTAAAACTGACGGCCACGGTCAATGTGCCCAGGCCAGAGAGTAACTGACGACGATTGAGCCCTGGAATCGATGATCCGTTCGGCTTACGTAATCTCATACTTTGAGCTCCTTCGCCGCAGCATGAATTGCCTGACGGATTCTCGGATACGCGGCGCAACGACAGATGTTGCCACTCATGGCGGAATCAATATCGTCATCGCTTGGGGCGGGATTTTCTTTTAACAGTGCGGTGGCGGACATAATCTGCCCAGACTGACAATAGCCACACTGAGGAACCTGATGCTCAATCCAGGCCGCTTGTACCGCCTGACCGATGGACTGGGTTTCCGCAGCCTCAATGGTGGAGATGGCTTTCCCATTGAGTGCGCTCATGGGCATCATGCAGGAGCGCGCCGGCTCGCCATCAATATGGACCGTACAAGCGCCACAGAGCGCCATGCCGCATCCAAACTTGGTGCCGGTCAAGCCAATCTCATCCCTCAAATACCACAACAGCGGCATTTCAGTGTCGCCGTCAAAGGTTTCCACCTTGCCGTTCACGGTTAGTTCAATCATTGTCATTACCTGATGATTTTGTTCTTTGTCGCGCTCGCCTGAAAACGGAGTTTTCACTTGGGATAGCAAATGCACGAGTGTTTTTGGTGAGAAAGCCAGAAAAGCTCTATCGGAGAGTGCTACTAAGATGCTACGGAATGGACGCTAGCACAAGATACATTAGTATCATTGCATTAATGAGAGAAATTCATGAGTGGAATGTGATCCAACTCGCTTTTCGCGCTGTACGCTTTTAACGAGACGTGGGTGTCAACTCATCATTCGGCAAACATCGGGCCACTACCATATCCTGCCGTTGCTACATTATTATATCCCCCCGCCATGCTCATGGGTCGAGCTATATTTTTCCATCATTTTCAAAAAACGATTTTCTAGGCGATCATACTCTTTCCGCAGCTCGTCATATTCCGCACGGGTAGTATCGCGCGTACGCTTTAGGTCACTTAATTCCATCTCGGTTTCCTGGTGCTCTCTACGCATTCTCTGAACGTCTCTCTTGAGCGCAAATTCCTCTTCCGCCACCTCCAGAAACTGAGCTTTTAACTCCTGATAATCGGTGCGAGCTTGCTGCAATTCGCGTTCTTTGGCTTCCAACTGCTCCCGTAAGCTCGCGATGGCCTCAGCTGAGTCATCGCTGCTCATCGCTTCGATATCCTTGCAGACCTCCGACCGAGCTATCGCAAGTTCAGACTCTTCGGCGAGCGCCGCTTTATAATGTCGCTTGGACTCGCCCTCCTCCAAGTCATCGGATAATGCTAGAAAGCTGTTCTCCAACATCTCGCATTCCGCCTGTTTGCGTGCTAACAATTCAGTATTGTTTGTCAACAACGTCTGCAGCTCCTGCAACCGTTGTTGCTGCTCTGCATCGCTTCCCGGAGAGGATGCTCGCAGTGTCTTGGCCGCCAAATCTTCATACTGGCGACCAATCGTCTGACACTCCTGCCGCAAGCGGCGTAATTCGTTCTCTTTTGCCTGCAATTGGTGGGAGAGGTGTTCAATTTCCCGAATCTTTACAACGCCAACAGGCGCCTCTGCACGAACGCCTCCTGACTGTCGCTGCTGTTCGCTCTTTTGCAACGCCGATTTGAGCTCTCTTTCCCGCTGCTCCAACACCGCAACACGCTCCTTAAGATGCGTCAGCGTACTACGCTGGTCATCGACAGAAGTCTTATGTTGCGCGAACAAGTCATTTGAGCATTTTCCGAGAGTCATGTTACTGGCATGCAATTCCGCCAAGGTTCCATCAATCTCTCTGGCGGCATCCAATCGAATATCACCACCCTCTTTTTCAACAGCCATTTGGGACTGCAGCCTTTTAATCATGTCGCGCTGCTGAACAACCTCCTTCATCAGCTTCTTGATTTTTCTTTCGTGCAATGACGTATCAACGAGGGCCAACTTTTCTTCCAACTCAAAATAGAGCTTTTTAAACCGCTGCAAATTACTGACTTGAGCCTCACTCAGGCGGAGCTTTTCTTCGAGATTGGCGTCACGTTCATTATTTGCATTGAGCTCTGAATACTTGGCCTGAATCCGCTGCAGTTCTTCTTCCAATGCCAGAACATCCTCCTCTTTGGACGCTATCTGGCGCTTATAACGCTTTCTTAACCGAAAAAATATGAGTCCCGCGACACCCAGAACAACAATGACGATCTCTTCAATAATGAGTAATTGCGTCGCGCTGAGTTGTATCATCCGGAGCGGCTCCTAAAAAAGAAAACGGCACACAAAGCATCTTCATTTCGTTATTTTTGAACGCGTTACCGGTGACAATCACGGCTAGACCATTGCTACTCGGCGCACTATATTGATGAATATAGTGTCTTTTTCGCTAAGAGGTTGTCCGTGCACAGAATAGATAGCCATATTCAGAAACCAATCGCGTGAAACTACATCCATGTCCCCAGCGGAACTTATGTCCAAATGGCGTTCAAAATCTTAATTGTCGATGACAGTCCCGCCATGCAAAAAATCATGACCCGGGCCCTGCGGGCGATCGGTTTCGATAAAGCCAATTTTTTCTATGCGGATGACGGCAATAAGGCTCTGCAGCTTGCCAAACAAGTAAAACCAGAACTGGCACTTTGCGACTTACACATGCCAGAAATGGATGGAATAAACCTCATCAGAGAAATCTCGAAATCCAACCTGCCAACGAAGACCGGTATCGTTTCCATTGACCGCAATCAATCGATAATTGACGAGGCTTTAGCTGCTGGTGCCAGCTTCTACCTGGAAAAACCCTACACCTATAAGCAGCTGACGGATACCATAGCCCGCCATACAGGAATCAATCCGCTGCTCATAGAAAGGCGTTCTTTACCATCAGGGGTACGAATCCCCAACCGATTGATCCTGGAAAATTTTTTTACTTTTTTACTTGGCACCCGTATACAGCTTGAGGAGACAACGCCGTGTGCCTTTTCTGAAAACCAAGTGCCGTTTCTATTCTGTACCTACTCTGATACTCAGCACCACCTTCGTGCCCACCTAGGTTTTACCCACCGAGCCGCACTGAGCATTGCCCAACAGATGAAGCGAATCTCTGCCAGAGAACTCGAGGAACAATTGACCAATCGCTCGATTCTACCCGCCTCAGAAGCCGCCATTAAAGATGTCATTGGGCTTGCTGGACTATTGATGCACGGAAAAACCGACGAAGATACGCTAAGCGCTAATGATCTATACCTGAGCGGCAAAGGCAAATCCACCGCGGCTCGCGCTCAGCTCATGCTGGAAAAACTCAAACGAGGCTTACATGTTTACCGGTTCAGTGGTGACAGGGCTTCAGATATCGAAGGGTTTATGGCGATCGGGCCGATGTAACAATTTAAGAAAAATCCACCAAAAAAAAGAAATAGTGAATTCTAAAGAATGGTACGAAACACACGTTTTAAAATAATCTCGCTCTTCTTAGCTCACAAATAACCTCAGCCCTTAAGATTTTCTGTCTTGTTAAAATAATGCGCGCGTTTACAACCGCCATCTTTGCTTTCAATGATCTTCTTTTGCTTTGTCTCATATCAATGGGACTTAAATACGAACCCTTCGCAAGCTCTGCATCTAATTTGATAAGATTTCTAACTAACTGGCTGTATTCTCGGATGGACCTTGTTTCGCTAATCTTTAGCGACCAAAGTTCGTCAGTCAAGATTCCTTTTCCCTTAAATAGCAACGGCTGTCCCATGATGTCATTCATATGAATTATTATGATGCATTAACGACAATTACATATTTATCAATAATAGATATCTGAAAAGCGTCCAGGCCCAATTAATAACATTTTTACCAAATATAGTGTTATTAACTATATCAATTCTCAACGTCGAATAGGTCGTCACTTATAAAAACCCATAGGGCAATATTTTTATTTTGCGGACGTCACTATGATGATATAAAACGCGCCAAAAAACATCTATGCCTTAATTGTCTTATATAAGAACAGGCGCTTTTAGCTATTTTCTATAACAATACCATTACTAATTAGGCTGGGCAATATCCCGTTTATAGACTATTTATTTAGACTAGACAAAAAAAGGACGCGTTTACCATGCATCGTTCTGTCCAAGAAAATGATGAGCAGAATGGTTACATAGCCATCACCGACATATCCCAATTGAAATTCATGGTGGAAAGTACGCCTCTACCTGCGCTATTGGTAGATACCTCCGGCTTTATCATTCATACAAACGATTTATTAAATGACGGCCTTGGTTACCATCACTCAGAACTACGTAATACCAGTGTAGAAATTCTTATTCCTTTAGAGTACCGACATAAGCATGGGGGCTTAGTCGAAGCATTTTTCCGCGCACCTAAAAAGCGCCAGATGGGCAAAGGAAAAGAACTCTATGCTATAAAAAAAGACGGTAACAAAATGCCAATCCGTGTCGGCCTAAACCCCCTGACAACTGAAGGTGGCGTGCTGGTATTGGTAACGTTGATGGACATGACTCCATCACTAGAAGCAGATCGTTTGTTTAGACAGTCTATAGCAGCGGCGCCAAACGGAATTTTAGTCGTAAACAAAGACGGTAAAATTCAGGTTGTAAACAAATATATCGTTGAAAGCTTTGGCTACAAAGAGAAAGAACTAATAAATCAACCACTGGAAAGTTTATTACCCGAGCGCTACCGAGAACATCACGAAAAACTTCGTGGTGACTATTTAACAAAGCCAGATATTCGATCAATGGGAGTTGGAAGAGATCTCACAGCGCTCCATAAAGATGGCAGAGAATTTCCCGTAGAAATAGGCTTAAGCCCGTTTATTACCTCTGAAGGCTCCAAAATGGTGATTGTCTCTTTAACCGACATCACAGAACGAAAATGCCTTGAAAATGCACTTAAAGAAACAAACACCAACCTGGAAGAATTCACTTATGTTGCGTCTCACGACCTAAAATCGCCATTGCGGGGAATATCAGATTTACTGGAATGGATAAACGACGATCTCAATGACGATAATAGAGAGGCGGTTCTGCATAATTTGAATCGCATATCAATTCGAGTAAATCGTATGGAAAGCCTGATTGACAATCTATTGACCTATGCGCGATCAGGTTCGAGAGAAGTAGATTTAGAACCGGTTAATATTGGGACGCTACTAAAAGAAATTTGTGCCTTACTGCAAATACCAAATGGCTTTAAAATAAACACCAACCTCAAAGCCTCTGAGCTTTTGGCTGCAAAAACTCCTCTAGAAACCGTACTGCGCAACATTATTTCAAATGCAATAAAACATCATGACCGAGACACAGGAGAGATATCAGTAACGTGTAAATATGAAAGCAATATGTTCAAAATAAGTATCAGCGATGATGGGCCAGGGATTCCTGAATCAGCGCAAAGCCGAATTTTTAAGTTATTTCAAACCTTGACGTCATCTGAACGTAAAGGAACTGGAATCGGGCTATCAGTGTGTCGGCGGCTAGCAGAAACACATGGGGGGAGAATATCCGTAAAAAGTAATGATGGATCTCGTGGAGTGACCTTCGATATATTGTGGCCCAGATTTCCACGAAAGGACAACTTAACGGTATGAATCCGATGTTGAATATTTTGCTGATTGAAGACGACGATGTTGCTATTGAAGCAGTTCAAAGAGGCCTAAAAAAATATGGCTTGAACTGCACGGTAACCGTAGCAGAAAATGGCAAAGAAGGGTTGAAGATTTTGCATGGAGAGCACATAACGAAAAACATAAACTCCCCTTATGTAATCCTTTTGGATTTAAACATGCCTATTATGAATGGATTTGAGTTTCTAGAGCATATACGTAAAGACGAAAACCTATCAAATTCTGTCATCTTTATATTGACAACATCTAACGAAGACTCTGACCGTTCACGAGCGTATCACTCTAACGTTGCAGGCTTCATGGTAAAGTCGTCGGTTGGACCACAATTTGCCAAACTTTCTTCACTACTAGACGCGTACAAAACAGCCGTACAGCTTCCGAAATAGTTGTAAGGAATTTATGTGATGGTTGCTGATTTAGATAATCTCGGACGGATGAAAATACTACTTATCGACGACGACGATGTTGATAGAGAGCGCGTTAGAAGAATTTTTAAGAATCTCTCTACTTATATTACTCTGGATGAAGCAGAGGCCGTTAATGATTCAATCACACTCATCAAGAAAAACGAATATGACTGTATACTTAGTGACTATCGGCTAGGTGCAACCACAGGCTTGGATTTTCTAAAATTCATCCGAGATTCTCTAAACATACGTACACCAGTAATTATTATAACTGGTGTTGGAGACGAAGAGATCGCCGCGAATGCTATCCGTTTGGGCGCAGGAGACTACATCCGAAAAAGTCAGCTAGACCACAATTACTTAATTCGTTCCCTTTCACATGTTGTTGAAAGATCACGGCTAGAAAAAAAACTTCACGATATGGCTCATTTCGACGAGCTAACAGGACTCGCTAATCGCCACCTACTCCTAGATCGATTGCAGCAAACCATATACAACACGGAGAGAAGTAAAAAACTCGCAGCCTTAGCTTTTATTGATTTAGATAATTTCAAACCTGTGAACGATCGGTATGGACACTCTGCTGGTGATAACGTTTTAATTTCAATAGCAAAGCGTTTAGAGAGTACGTTACGAGCTTCCGATACAATTTGTCGAATTGGTGGTGACGAATTTGTTCTTTTGCTAACTGAATTACGAACGACCTATGAGTGCCAGGAACTTTTACAACGCGTTCTAAAAGCAATAGAAGAACCCATTATAGTATCAGAAGAGAAAGAAGTATCCGTATCAGCTTCAATAGGAGTAACGATTGTTGATAAAAACGCGAGTGATGCTGATTCTTTACTTAGGCGTGCAGACCAAACCATGTATAAAGTTAAACAAAGTGGCAGAAACAATATAATGTTCTTCGACCACAAAGAGGAGTTAAGACTGAACACTCGCCGTGCACTTTTGGAGTCAGTAAGCTATGGAATAAAACATAATCAGTTTCACCTATACTATCAACCGAAAATAAATCTCTCTACAAGCTGCTTTCTCGGCGTTGAAGCTTTACTACGGTGGCAAAATCCTATCCACGGACTTTTAACGCCTGATTACTTTATTGAAGCACTAACTCATAGAGTACTTAGCATTACAATCGGTGAATGGGTATTGAATGAAGCCGTAAAACAGGTGCAAGCCTGGTCACAATTGGGAAAGGATATTAAGACAAGCGTAAATATTTCTGCACCACACTTGCAATCTAATAATTTTTTGGAAAATCTAGAAAACCTGTTATCAAGCACACAATTGATAAGTGAGGCCATTGAACTTGAAGTTGTAGAATCAGTAGCAATAAACGACATTGACGCTGCAGCGAATGTATTGAGTCGATGCCGAGATCTTGGTGTTTCAGTCGCACTTGATGACTTTGGTACAGGATTTTCTTCTCTGAGTTATCTAAAAAAATTGCCTCTGGATACCCTCAAGATTGATAAAGAATTCATTCAAAATATGCTTTCAGATAAAGACGACCGAGCGATTGTGGAGTCCATAATAGGCTTGAGCACAAATTTTGGATACCATCTAATAGCTGAAGGAGTTGAATCATTTGAACATCAGGAAATGCTACGTAACTTAGGTTGCAAGTATGGCCAAGGCTTTTCAATCGCTAGACCAATGCCTGCAAATCAGGTAATTGATTGGATTGATCACTTCAACGATGCTTCTCTAGAAAAAATGACAGCAAAATGATTTTTGAATCTTACATTCAAAAGTCTAGCAATTAACTTATATCTTTACGTTTATAAATTTTGATAAAAAATATTTACTGTTTTTATTTTTACCTTATCGCTTCTAAGGCAATAGCTAGAAGACACTTTCCGTCAATTCACTCAACTCATACCAATTCGGCACTTCATCCCAAACCATTTTCAGAAAGACGCAGTCTTCGTCCCGAACCCAGACGTGTGCAGGCGCCCAATCCGGATGCCAGCGCAGTGCAAACTTTCGCGCTTTGAACTCACCCGCAGCGACGGACAAGGTTTCATTCCCCAACCAGGCGACATCAATCATTACGGGTGTGGCGATAAGCCCTTGGTCGCCGTTTTCAGAAACAGAATTGGTGATGCCTTTTACCGGTTTAAACTCACCGACTTTTGTCATGTCGGCCTGGGTGGTGATAAGCGCATCACCTTGCAAGGGATGCAGCCCAAGATAGTCAACGGCGGAGGCGAATTTCTGGGAAAAACGGCCTGCGGTCTCAGCCTGCCCTTCCACTTCGACAGAATTAAAATCAAAATTAAACCAACTGGATGCCAGCACTGTGCCGTTTTTGGTAATTCGGTAGAAACCATCCAAGGGCTGCCATTGCAGATCCAGGGCCATACTAACGTCTCGTAGCAGCTGGATGTCATCCATTTCGCAAAGTGCACGCAGTGTTGCGCCGCCGCAGTGTTTAGCGATTTCAAACGATTCACGGCCGTTTTCTTGCCCGTTTGCGTCTCGGTAGACAATTCGCCCTCGAATCAGCGAATTTAGTGCTGCTTTCTTCATATCTTTCGTCTCAACCACAATCATCGGGGCACTTAGAACGTCATCTCCGGGCCTTTCAACCACTGAGTAGATGGATGCCGCTCGACCAGGTTGATCAGGGTTCCGTCACAGTCGCGCAGGCAAATTTCACGCTGCCTGAAAGGGCCCATTTCGAAATTAACGGGGTCTGGCAACCAAAGAGCGCCCGCCTCTTTAAGCTTTGGCAGGACGTCATCCAATTGATTGACGTAAAAGACCAAAGCCACTTCGCCTATACGAGCGGCGCCCGTCGCCGGAGGCATAGCCTCAGCGGGGGATTCGTCACCCAACTGAAACAGCCCCAACATGCCAAAATTCGGCCCTGGAATTTTCAGAATTTTGATGTCATAGGGCTGATGTTGATCGAAGCCCAGAACCTGACTGGCCGATTCGTGTTCAAGAACACCTTCGTAGTAGCTGTCTGACAAGCCCAGCTCGCGATAAAAGTGTTCGGCCCTATCTAAATCGCGCACGAAGACGGTCGCACGCACCAGGGCTGATAGACTCTGATGATCATTTTCCATAACGCTTTCGCTGCTATCCCAGGATAATCAACCCACGCTAATGACTTAAGCCTGCACAGGCCATGACATTTGTCAGCCTGATCCGGATCAAACCGCGCTAGCATGGGACAAACATCACCTATCTGTGCTCCAAATCATATAAGTGTGATTTTTAATCGATTTTGATATGCCGGAGGCTTCTATGTCTACATTGACTCATAAAACCGCTCTCATCACCGGCGCGGCCAGCGGTATCGGCAAGGCGACAGCAGACCTTTTCCGAGACCTGGGTGCGGAGGTCATTGGACTCGATCAAGAAGCACGGCCAGAAGAGTCTATTCTCGGCTGTGATTTACTGCATGCAGACACCCTCGATAGCACCATCGATGAGCTACTCAGCCAGAAAAGTCACTTTGATATTCTAATAAACTGTGCTGGCGGAGGTATTCCTGGAGGTCTCGATGACATCACCATGGCGGATTTCGACAGCACTCTGTCATTGAACTTACGTGCGACGACACATCTCTGTCGGCGGCTAGTGCCGAAAATGCGCGAACGTGGTCAAGGCTCGATCGTGAATGTGGGATCAACCTTCGGTCTTATGGGACGGGATGCTGCGGTTGCCTATGGCGTCAGTAAAGCGGGCGTAATCCAGCTGACTCGTTGCTTGGCTATAGACCTCAGTGACTCTGGTGTCCGCGTGAATTGCGTATGCCCCGGCCTGATTGAAACACCACTCACCAGCCCATTGTTTAATGAAGAACTCTCAGAACTACGTCAACAAAATCTCGCTGCGCACGCGATGAAACGCGCCGGCCAGCCAATCGAAGTCGCTAGAGTCATTGCTTTTCTCGCTTCCGATCTCGCCTCTTATATGACGGGTGCCGTCGTACCGGTTGACGGCGGATATACGGCTGGAAAATGGTTAATTTGACCCTTACTAACGCCCTCTCGATTCTTCGGAGTAGCCCAAGGAGCAAGGTTAAAGAACGATAAGTGTCTCCCTCCTGCCATTCCAATTTCTTAGCAGCAGCTGTTGAAACAGCTGCCACCGGTAGCGGTTTTTATATTCCTTCCAGGTCCCTGTACGGCGGTTATTATTCGGATCTAGTTGATGGCGAAAACCCTACTAAAGTTCCAGTCTCTCCTCCTCTTTCGGGACTATAGTTAAACACATAAGCCAGCGCCAGCGTCCCCGTTAAAGGGATTCAAGGTCGCCATTCGTGCTGGCCTGTTCATTGATTTTTGGCCTTTATGTGAGCAAATAGGAGGACCGGTGCGACTCAAGTCCGTTCAGCAAAAAATTGCGCTTAGTGGCGCAATTTGCTTAATCACTACGTCAGTCATTTTAATTGGCTCGGGTATCTATTCAAACGCGACGACCCAGGGACTTGTTTCTGAGAAAGTCAGTGATGCCGCGCGACAAGATGCGCTGCAAAGATTGCAGAATCTAGGCGGCAACTACGCTGGCGAAATTCGTGCCGATTTCGATGTCGCACTGGATGCCGCACGCACCATGGCACATACCTTCGCAGTTTCCAAAATGGATTACGCCGACAGTGGCGGGCTGGACATGGGACGCTCCCAAGTCAATGCTGTGCTGCTGAATGTATTAAAGAACAATCCCGATTTTAATGGCACCTATTCCTGCTGGGAGCCAGACGCAATCGACGACAACGACCTGTCCTTTCGTATCGACAAAAACGGTAACAACCCGGTTACAGGCCGCTTCACCCCCTATTGGACACGCAGCCAGGATGGACGTATTGATGTTCAACCTTTGGTTGAGTACGACACCATGGACAAGCACCCCAACGGGGTTTTAAAAGGTGGTTGGTATATTGGTCCGAGAGAAACCCGTAAAGAGAGTGTTTTAGGCCCCCTCCCCTATATCGTTCAAGGTAAAAATGTCTGGCTCGCAACCATGTCTGTACCCATTATTGTCGATGGACAATTTCTCGGTGTCGCCGGCGCTGACTATGATTTGGACTTTGTTCAGAAAGTCGCCGAGCAGGTCTCTAACCAACTGTACGATGGCCAGAGTGAGGTCACCATCATCAGTGACCAAGGCCTTATTGCAGCCAACAGTAGCGATCCAGAGCTGATCGGAGAGCACTTCAAGAAAGTTCTGAAGGAAGATTGGGAAGCGGCGTTATCCGTTGTACAAAAAGGCGAGCCGATGGCGCGCGTCAATGATCGAGGGATGTTTGAAGTTCTAGCACCAATTAAATTGGGTCGAACCGGCAAGCCTTGGTCGGTCATTCTGCGCGTGGATGAAAACTTGGTGTTAGCGGGTGCCAAAGAGCTGCGCGAAACCATGGTGGAACAAAGCGATTCAAGTACCGTTATGCAAGCCGTCATTGGTGGCATAGTGTCCCTGCTTGCCGTTATGTTCATGTGGTTCTCTGCGCGTTCGATTGCTCTGCCTATTCGGAACGCCGCAAGTCTCGCCTCGACCATACAGCGTGGCGATTTCTCTCAGCGTCTAAATCATCGATCTGATGACGAGGTAGGCACCCTTTCGACGAGCTTAGACAGCATGGCAGAGAGTCTTCAAGAGCAAGCTAGGATTGCCGAACGTATTTCCCAGGGCGATCTGGACCTGGATGTCACGCTGGCCTCCAATGATGACCAATTGGGCCTCGCCTTGAAGCGGATGGTCGATAACCTCAACAATCTGGTTTCGCAGGTTCAGGCGAGTGCACTTGAGATTACCGGCAAAGCAAGTCATGTCAGTAACATCAGTGGTGAATTGGCCCACGGCGCAACCAATTCAGCATCGGCTGTCACGGAAATAAGTGCAACCATTTCAGAGATGGTTGCTCAAATACGGCAAACATCCGACAACGCCAAACGCGCCAATGGCCTCTCCCACGATTCTGAAAATTCTGCGGCAAACGGCAACAGCCTGATGCTGGACTTGAAAGAAGCCATGCAAGACATTGCGAAATCAGGTGAAGACATTACTGCGATCATCAAAACCATCGAAGAGATTGCAGAACAAACGAACCTGCTGGCGCTAAACGCTGCCATCGAAGCCGCCCGTGCCGGCGAACAAGGCCGAGGATTCGCGGTCGTCGCTGATGAAGTTCGGCAGCTCGCTGCCCGCAGCGGTGAAGCCGCGCAACGCACCGCTCGACTGATTGAACAATCCGGCAGACGCACAGAGAAAGGAATGGATCTCACGGATGAAACAGCGAAAGCGCTGGAGACGATTGTCAAAGGCACAACCGAAGTCTCGAGATTGGTGAGCGATATCGCATCCGCGTCAAACGAACAAGCCTCTGCGGTTGAACAAGTCAGTGACGCCATCGGTCAGATTGATGAAGTCATTCAGAGCAATAACGCGCATTCTGAACAATCGACCTTTGCCGCGAAAGATCTCACTGAGCAAGCGGATCAACAAACCCGTCTGCTACAGCAATTTAAAGTTCGCAGACGTTAATCGTGACCAGCCCCCACTGTCCACAGGTTCCAGTGGGGGTTCTGTCCTGAGCAGTATCGGATTAAGCCCCTGGCATATTGCCACCATCAATGGGCAGATAGACACCGGCAATCGCAGAATTCGCTGGATCCGCCAAAAATACGACACCCCGCGCAATGTCCTCTGGCATGGCTAAGCGACCCAACGGACTATAGGCGGATAGTCCCGATAACATGTCTTCTTCCGACTGGCCTTCGACCAGGTTTCCCCGCAACATGTCCGTTGGGACAGCGCCAGGCAGCACCGCGTTCACGCGAATGTTGTACTTGCCGGCACTGGCCGCAGCCGTCCGGGTCGTCATCAAGACGGCCGCCTTGGATGCGCAGTAGGCACTCCCCATGGGATTCGCGGTAATGGACATGCCAGAGCCGATATTTACAATCGCCCCACCTGTCTCCTTCATCGCCGCGATACCAAACCGACTGCCTAGAAACACGCCATCCGCATTGATCTGAAAATGCCGACGCCACAGATCCAACGACATATCTTCAAAGTTGACGTTTGGCCGATAAAACCCGGCGTTGTTTACCACGACCTGGACGCCCCCAAAATGAGCCTTGGCCAAATCCATTACGGCTTGCCATTCGTCTTCCCGACTGACATCCAACCTTGCCGCAAGCGCACGATCTCCCAGGGATTTACACAGCTGCTCAGCAGCGGCGATGTCATAGTCGGTCACCACAAGCTGCGCGCCCTGCTCGATAAACGCCTGGCAAATTGCAGTCCCCAAGCCTCCTGCTGCACCTGTAACAAGGACGGTTTGATCGGTTAGAGCCATAGCGGTTTCCTCCGGGATTATTAACCCTATTTTCGATGTATCTCATCGCGAATGGCGGTTGCCGACAAGCTCGCTTAGAGCGCTATTGTCCGACGAACTCCACCAATTCCCCATTGACATTTGTCATAGTGTGGCTTTTGGCGAGGGGCTAGTCTGCTAGCCATTCCACAGCAAGAAGCCTCATCCTGCGCCCCATCACAAGGCAGGATAAAAAAGGTTCAAAGACTGCCGGAATCCGAGCAAATTATGCCAATGTGCCCCCCCGCGCGGTCGGTGTTTTGTTCGGGAAGGAGCTTCTACACCTAATGTTTTATGGAATGCAGCGTAGGCTGCGTGCCAAGAAACCAGGGAGGCGTAAAGACCGAAGGAGCGACCTCAGAGAGAAAAACTGTGTTGAGGAAAGGCTAATTGCCAAATTTTGGAGTACCCACTATGACAAACCCCGGCTTTAAGCGCTTGGTAAATTGCTCGGTGTTCACCCTGCTACCACTCGCCGCTGCAGTTCAGGCGCAGGAAAGTTCCAATACCCCAGTATTGGAAAATATCGTCGTTACTGCACAGCGCACTGAAGAAAATATCCAGAACACCCCCATTACCATGTCGGCACTGAGCAGCGCCGATGTAGAACGGTTTCAAATCGACAACGCCAAAGATATCGGTCAGGTCACCCCTAACGTCAACATTAAAGGTGTAACCGGCGGTAGCGCAGGCATCACACCGTTTATTCGCGGCGGCGGCGTCACCGATGGCGCAAACATCACCTCTGAAGCAGAAGTCGGTATCTACATTGATGATGTGTATCAACCGCGTTCTGCATCATCCTTTATCGAGTCGATGGATATCGAGCGTATCGAAGTGTTGCGCGGCCCCCAGGGTACGCTCTACGGCCGTAACAGCTCCGCCGGGGCACTCAAATTTGTCAGCCGCCTACCCAGTGAAGAATTCTCTCTGAAAAATGAAGTGGGTGTTGGTCGCTGGAACGAAGTCTACGACAAGATAAATGTCAGCGGCGCTTTAAGCGACGATGGTAAGCTGCGCGGCGGTTTAACCGGCATGTATCGTGATCGTGACGGAGGTCGTCAGGAAAACCTGACGACGGGCCAGGATGTTGGTGCAGAAACGTACAAGGGTGCTCAAACAGACCTGTACTATGAAGGCGATACCATAGAAGCTCGTTGGAAAACCTACTACACCGATTACGACAGTGATGGTTTGTACACCTCATCACTGGATCCAAATCAAATGACCGGCAGCTACAAGGACTACCCATTCTACTCAGGCTCTATCGACAAAGTGCTGTCGCCTTATCAATCCTACACTTCTGATAAGCAATACGGCACCAGCTTGCACTTAAGCACGGATCTGAATGACGCCGTTACCTTTAAGTCAATTACGGCCTACAACAAATTGAAAAACGATTGGGCTGTCGGCTTTTCTGGTGGTGTCGCCAACGCTGATTTCGGCCTACCCAGTGACGGTTATATCGAACTCTATGGTCGCGAATCCGTCAGTGATCAGGAGAACTTCTCTCAGGAATTTCAACTTTCCGGAGATGCATTCGGAGGATTCCTAAGTTACGTTGGTGGTGTTTACTACTTCCGCGAAACAGGTACCCAGAAAATTGATACCGAGGTTTTCCTCGCGCCCGCCTACGCCGAGTTTAGCATTACTACCGACAGCTACGCGGCTTTTGGTCAGGCGAACCTGAGTGTTACCGACGATATCAGCGTAATTCTTGGCGCCCGCTATACCGAGGACAAGAAAAGTCTCGATGCTGAAATCGCCGGTGGTGCCGTCGATGAATCCGATACCTTTAGTAAATTTACACCGAAAATTGGCGTTGAATATCAAGCCACCGACAACATGTTTCTCTACGCCAGCTATACCGAAGGCTTTAAAGCCGGCGGTTACAATGGCCTGGCAGAAACCGTTGAAGCCCTGTCGACACCTTTCGATATGCAGGAAGTCAGCGCCTATGAGATCGGTATGAAATCCGACTGGTGGGATCAACGCCTGCGTTTGAACCTGGCGGCGTTCTTCAATGACTACACCAACCTGCAACAACAGTCCGTTACGGATACCGGAACCTTCATAACGGTTAACTACGATGCCGAACATAAAGGTCTGGAAGCGGAACTGTCGATGATGCTGACCGACGACCTTTTTGTCTGGGCAAACGGCGTGGTTCAGGACAGCGAATACACAGGGACCAGCACTGCTAACAGCGCAACGTCACTGGTTGGCAACTCCATGACCAACGTATTTGAAAACCAGGTTGCTGTCGGTTTTGATTATACCCGTGAAATTGGTCCAGGCACCCTTGGCTTCGGCGCCAATATGAACCACCGTGCAGACTTTTTCTCAACGGCGGATAATGCCGAGATCGGACACGTCAAACCCATCTCACTGGTCGATGCCTACCTCTCTTATAGTGTTGACCGCTGGAAAGTAACCCTGTCAGGTAAGAACCTGACCGATGAGAAGTACTGGTTCACCGGCTTTGGCTTCAGTGTGGTACAGCCACGCTTTATGTCAGATCCGTTGACCTGGCGTCTCAGCGCCGCTTACGAATTTTGATAAGCGGACATTTACCTTA
Source organism: Pseudomaricurvus sp. ABR4_320 (assembly GCF_056159445.1). Taxonomy (NCBI): domain Bacteria; kingdom Pseudomonadati; phylum Pseudomonadota; class Gammaproteobacteria; order Cellvibrionales; family Cellvibrionaceae; genus Pseudomaricurvus; species Pseudomaricurvus sp. ABR4_320. The sequence goes on from NZ_JBSWVF010000001.1 coordinate 165,184, forward strand.
ACTGAAACTGTGGTGCGGCAATGCCGCCCACACCCTGACCGGAGCCTGCCATGGACAAGGGCGCAAACGCCACTGTAACCACGACCGCTGAATTGAAACTGTCCCCCGTGACACGCAAGTTTCTCGACAGTCAACACAAACTGTTGATCAACGGCTCTTGGGTCAATGGTCTCGCCGGAGAAACACTGTCGACCAGTGATCCTGCCACAGGCTGTGAACTCACTCAGGTCGCGATCGGTGACGCCGATGATATCGACCTCGCTGTCGCCGCTGCGCGAGCTGCCTTTGAAGGCCCTTGGTCAGGCCTTACCCATTTTGAACGTGCACGTCTGCTGTCACGACTGGCACGATTGATTGAAGACAACACGGATCTGCTGACAGAATTGGAAGTGGTCGACAACGGCATGCCAACAGCCATTGCCCGTTTAACGATTCAAAATGTCGCAGAAATGTTCGACTATTACGCTGGCGCCGCTCAGCGTATCGAAGGCACCACCACCAGCCCCCCACGTCACATCACCGACTTCACCGAAGCATTGACCTACACGGTTAAAGAAGCCGTCGGTGTTGCAGGCTTAATTGTCCCCTGGAATGTGCCCGCCTCTACCGCCGTATTGAAAATGGCTCCCGCATTGGCCGCCGGTTGTACCATCGTTGTTAAACCGTCGGAACTTACGCCTCTATCCGCTTTCGTCCTCGGTCAACTGGCGTTGGATGCGGGCTTTCCCGCCGGGGTTATTAATATCGTCAACGGCTATGGCGCTCAGGCTGGAGCACGATTGGCGGCTCACCCGGATGTCGACAAGGTATCCTTCACGGGATCCACGGCGACCGGTAAAAAGGTCATTCAAGCGGCCTGTGGCAATTTGAAAAAAGTCTCATTAGAGCTGGGAGGCAAGTCTCCTGTCGTTGTGCTCCCCGATGCGGATCTCGAAAAAGCCGTGCCCGGTGTCGCTCTGGCGACATTCTTCCTGCAGGGCCAGAACTGCATGGCGGGTACGCGCATTTTTATTCACGACGACATCCACGATGAGTTAGTTGAAAAACTCGTCGCCTTTACCCAAACCATGCGACTGGGTCACGGCATTGATCCCATGACGCAACTGGGCCCTTTGATTTCTTCACAACAGAAAGACAAGGTGCTCGGCTATATTCGTGCAGGTATTGACGCCGGTGCCACTCTGGCCTGCGGCGGGAAAGCGCTCGACGGCCCAGGCAACTTCGTCGAGCCGACCATCTTCACCAACTGCCAGCCCAACATGGCCATCGTGCGTGAAGAAATCTTCGGGCCAGTGATGACGATTCAACGCTTCGCCACCACTGACCTGACTCAGATCGCCAGACTCGCCAACGACACGCCATACGGTCTCTCCGGCAGCGTCTGGACGCAAAATCTATCTTCCGCACATAGGCTCGCCAGTCGCATTCGCGCCGGGCATGTGTCGATTAATTGTCACGGTGCTGTCGGCACCAACATCCCCTTCGGTGGCTATGGCCAATCGGGTTGGGGACGAGAGTTTGGCCAGGAAGGACTGGACGCCTACCTGGAAACCAAGGCCGTTACAGCACAGCTGTGATGGAAACCGAGGAACCCCGCGTTCCTGATTCAGAGAAGAACGTTAGAGAGAGGAACACATGAATTCAGTACAAGTGATCGTCGCCGGTGCAGGACCGGTAGGAACAGTAGCAGCCTATCGCCTGGCCAGCCTGGGTTTCGATGTCATGTTGTGCGAGGCGGGTCCAAACTGCGCCATCGATTTGCGCGCGTCGACCTTTCATCCCCCGACACTGGAAATGCTGGATGAACTGGACATGGCCGACACCCTGATCGAACGCGGGCTAAAAGCGCCGGAATACCACTTTCGCGAGCGCAGCAGCGGTGAAGTTATCGAATTCGATCTGTCGGAACTCGAAGGCGAAGAACGTTTTCCTTTTCGCTTACAGTGTGAACAGCATGTTCTCGCAAGCTTGATCGCCGAGCGACTCGAAGCCCATCCCAAAGCCGAGGTTCGTTTCAGCCACCGCGTTGTGCATTTCGAACAGACTGACGACGGCGTCGAAGTTGCGCTGGAAGGCCCCTTCGCGATCGAAAAGGTAAAAGCTCAGTATTTAATTGCCGCCGACGGTGGAAATTCCATTATCCGCAAGTGGTTGGGCGTTGAATTTGAAGGCTTCACCTATCCTGAAAAATTCCTCACTTTGTCGACCAAAACTGAACTGAAAGACTACATCGACAACCTCTGCTATGTGAATTATGTCTCCGATCCCAAAGAGTGGATGGTTCTGTTGCGTGTGCCCAGCGTCTGGCGAATTATGGTGCCTGCACGCGAAGATCAGCCGGATTCGTTTTTGGTTTCCGAAGAGAAAAAGAACCAGGTATTCCAGGATCTGATCGGCACCAGCGACATCAAAACGGAACACAGAACCATTTACCGAGTACACCAGCGTGTTGCCAAGCAATTTAACCACGGCCGCGTGTGCTTGGTTGGCGACGCCTGCCACATGAACAACCCTCTCGGTGGCTTCGGCATGAACAGCGGTATTCACGACGCTTGGAACCTGTGCGACAAAATTGCCAAAAACATTACCGAAGGCCACAAAGACGAGCGCTTTGCACTCTACGATCGCCAGCGTCGCCCCGTCACCCACAGTTTTATTCAGGCACAGACCATTCAAAACAAAAAACTGCTGGAACACAGTCCGGAAGAAAACCACACCATGCGTCTGGAAGAAATGCGTACGATCAAAAACGATCCGGTACAACGCAAAGCCTTCCTGCGCCGTCAGGCCATGTTTACCAGTTTAGAACAGGAACGTTCCATCCAGTAATCAGGAGAGAAGAAGATGACAGATATTCTTGGCTATCGTGCAAAATTCGGTGTTCTTGGCCCTTCCACAAACACCACCGTGCAACCCGAAATGGACGACATGCGTCCCGCCGGCGTTACCAACCATTACAGCCGCATTATTGTCGATAATGCGCAAGCCATTTCCAACGATACGTTTCTGGCCGGTACTCAACTCATTGACCAGGGTACTGTCGACGCCGTCAGAGGTGTGATGACCTGCGAGCCTCAGTATCTGGTTATGGGTATGTCCGCGATCACCTTTTACGGCGGCGCTAAAGGCGCAGAGACTTGGCAGAACAACATTGAAGAAGTGGCCGGAGTAAAGTCTTCGATCGGCTCCGTTTCTGTTGTAGAAGCGTTTAAAGCCATTGGCGGCATTAAGCGCGTTGCGTTTCTCTCCCCTTACTATCCGGTTGCCAACGACGAAGTGCGCAACTTTTTAAGCGACTATGGTTTTGAAACCGTCGCCGACCATCCTTTTCGTGCGCCGAGCTGGACCGCCATTGCGGAAATTACGAACCGACAGGTTCGTGATGTCGTCAAGAAGATGAACGACGACAGCGTCGACGCGATATTGCAAGTGGGAACCAATTTGTCGATGGCGCGTTTAGCTGGGCAGTTGGAACTCGAACTGGGCAAACCCGTTGTTGCCATTAATACGGCAACCTACTGGCACGCTCTGCGCGCCAACAACATCAACGACAAAGTTCGCGGCTTCGGTCGCTTGCTGGAGGAGCTCTAACCAATGCAGTATGACTATGTGCCCATTTCCCAACGCCAGCCGCTAAAATTTCCCGACGGGAAAAAAGTTGCGTTGATTCTGACCTTTAATCTGGAAACCTGGGATCTCATTAAAGATACCGAAAAACCCTACTACGCTGGCGGCCCCGCCGTATTGCCAGACACTCTGCCCGGCAACATTCCCGACTACCCCAACTACACCTGGCGGGAATACGGCCAGCGCGTAGGTATCTGGCGCCTTTACGATCTATTTGACGAAATGGGCGTAGCGGCCAGTTGTACCACCAATGCGGTCACTTTTGAGCGTCGCAATCCGATGGTTCAAGCCTGCCTCGATCGCGGTTGGGAACTGCTGGCTCACAATTATGAGCAGGGCGAGCTTCTCACCAATTACGCGAAAGACAAGGATCAGGAGCAGGAAATCATTGGCCGCACCATCGATATGTATCAAAAGCATACCGGCAAGCGCCCTCTGGGCTGGCTGTCCTCTTCACTGCGCGGCACGTTAAATACACCTGCGATCCTGGCCAAAGAAGGATTTATTTTCTACTGCGACATCATGAACGACGATCAACCGTTTATGATCCGCACAGAGAACGGCCCCATCGTGTCCATACCCTACTCCAACGAGATCAACGATTTCACCATCATCACACGCCGCGGTCACACCACCGATGAGTATCGGGACATTCTGAAAGAAGAGCTCGATGTGCTCTACAAAGAAGGCGAAACCCAGGCGCGCATTATGAACGTGGGTCTGCACCCACACGTCAGTGGCCGCGCTTACCGCATTCGCGCACTGCGCGAATTTATCGAGCACGCCAAGTCACTGCCGGATGTCTGGTGGCCAACCCGGGAAGAGCTGGCGCGTTGGTATCGTGAAAATCACGCCTCTCATTTTGCCGGCCAGGTGTAACACCGGCGGCATTTACCGTCGAATCAGCGGGCTTGCCAGTCAAGCCCAACATTATTTCATCCGACGTCCTGCAACCGGGCAGCATCGGGTAAACGCAACAGGAGTGCTGTATGAGCAATCGTCTTCCCAATGACGTGATCACGCCAGAGCCACAAACGGCCAGCGTGCGGCAAATGCTTCAGGATACCCCCGTCAAAGGCTTGTTTATCAACGGCGAATTTCGCGAGGCCACGGGCGGCGATCCCCTGCCGTCTCTTGATCCGGCAACCGGCAAAGTCATTGCCTATATCGGCAATGCCAGCAGCGCGGATATCGACGCAGCCGTCGCCGCAGCGCGGGAGGCGTTCATCGGTCCCTGGAGCAAAATGACACCGCTGGAGCGCAGTGGCATCTTGTTAAAGATTGCCGATCTGATCGACGCCAACATGGACGAGCTCTGCGAACTGGAAGTGCTCGATCAAGGCAAGCCCTGGAATGTGGCACGCTGGGCAGAAGTGCCATCAGCAGCCAACCAATTCCGCTTCTTTGCCGGTCAGGCGATGGCGCTGGAAGGCCGCACCATTACCCCTTCCATCAACTATCAACCGCCCGGTCGCGACATTCACGCCTGGACACTGCGTGAACCCGTCGGCGTAGTTGCGGCAATTACCCCCTGGAATTCGCCACTGATTCTGACAGCAATGAAGCTGGCCCCAGCGCTGGCGGCGGGATGCACCATTGTCCACAAACCGGCGGAGCTGACCTCCCTATCGGCACTGCGCCTCGCGGAACTGATGCACGAAGCGGGTGTGCCCGCAGGTGTTATGAACGTTGTCACAGGTGCCGGTGGCCAGGCAGGCGCCGTACTCGCCAGTCATAAGGGCGTTAACAAAGTCGCTTTCACCGGCTCAACCGCCACCGGCCGCGCGATTGTCGATGCATCAAAGAGCAATCTGAAACGCGTTACCCTCGAGCTCGGCGGCAAATCGCCCGCGCTGGTACTGGGCGACGCCGACTTGGAGCTCACCATTCCCGGTATCGCGAACGGAATTTTCTTCAATGCTGGCCAGGTGTGTATCGCCAGTTCCCGGACCTATATCCACCGCTCCATCTTCGACAAAGTTGTCGAAGGCATCGCCGCCTACGGCAACTCCCTGCAATTAGGACACGGTTTGGATCAAGCAACAGGCATGGGTCCAGTAGTTTCCAGCGGGCAGGCGGAAAAGATTGAATCCTACTTCAACAGTGCGAAAGTAGCAGGCGCTGAATTTCTTTGCGGTGGCGAACGTGTGGGTAGCCACGGCACTTACATTACACCGACCGTTATTACCGGCACCAACCCGTCTATGCCGATTCACTGTGAAGAGGTCTTCGGTCCAGTATTAGTGGCAGAGCCCTATGATGACCTGGAGGAAGCTCTATCATGGTGCAACGGAAGTCATTTTGGTCTAGCAGCGAGCATTTGGTCTCAGGATTTTTCGTCGGCACAACGCCTGTCTCGGCAAATTGAATCCGGTACCGTTTGGATTAATACCCATTCCATGTTCGATCCTTCGCTGCCCATTGGTGGTTTAAAAGAATCTGGATATGGTCGAGACAGTGGACAACTGGCCCTGGACAACTATTTAGATTGGAAAACCGTCTGCGCAATGGTGTGATTCAGGACTTAGGTATGTCATAAGCGAACGTTATAAACGATAATATTTTCAGTTAGTTAGATACACGGCAGAGGCAGAAACTACTCTGCCGCCATCGACAATAATGCCAAGACGGCTACTAATAAAGACTATGCATCGAATCAATCGAGTCTTCACAGAGGTGTGAAATCAATACTTCCCTTGACGGACAAACTGCGTTAAAAATAAAACCTGTATTCCTGATTGTTTAAGCTTTTTATATGTATTTTGATTATATCATTATGGCATATATCCTGCCTTATGAGAACAAGGATCGGCGAAAGGAACACAGGAGAGTTCCAAAACAGCCACAACCACTAAGTGTTGATACTGATAACTTACAATGGGTGATGGAAACCTATGATGCAAATGAGCGATTCCTGCGCAGCCATGAGTATTGAAAATGACTGCCCCCTGTTTAAGGGAATGTGTGAACGCGAACTTCAGGAGCTCGAACGCTACGCGAGACTGAAGATCATTACCCGGCAGCAGTATTTATGCCTCCAGAACTCCCCTTCTGACCGCGTCTTCAACATTGCCTCTGGCTGTGCAACGGTTGAAAAAATATCCAACGACGGCCGCCGTCAAATACTCGCTTTCGTCTTTCCCGGTGATTTCGTCGGCCTTTCAAATTCTGACCGTTTTGAATACGGCATCAAAAGCCTGACAGATATGACGGCGTATGAATTTCAGCGGCAGAAAATGTTCTCTCTCTCCGAAGAGCAAATGCCGACACTGAAAGCCAACCTGAAGAGCATTCGGGCCCTGGTGCTGCAGATGACCTTTGACCAGATTTACCTGTTAGGACAAAAGAAGGCCCACGAACGCGTTTGCTTTTTCCTGATGCATTTACTCCAGCGTATGCCGGGTGCCACACCTGAGTTTATGGAGCTGCCCATGACTCGCCTGGACATCGCAGATTTCCTCGGAACAACCGTAGAGACGATTAGTCGCTCGATGAGTAAGCTCAAGCGCGAGGGTTACATCACAACCCCATCGCCCAATGCCATTACCATTACGGATCTCGAAGGGGTTAAATCCCTCGCAGCGATTGATTAATTTACGTCAAATATTATGACGACTATAACCCCGGGTTTAGAAGTACATTGATCTTAAATGAAGTATGCCCATAGACATACTTCACTACCCTTCATTACTCACTCTCAAGCAATCCACCGCAGTCAATTTTTGTACGCCTGGTGCAAGCCAATATACTGAGACTTCAGTCAACAACTTGTTCGAATACCCTTAGGGTTCCGTTATCCCTCATCCCTCTGATCTATGATTATTAAACCCTTCGTTTTCAGCCACTATCAGTTAACTCACTGAACTAATGTTTTTCCAATTGTTTATCCGAATCATTATATCTACAAAAAATCCAGCATTTTTTTATTCTTCGCCTTGGAGAACTTTAATCAGTTGTTAAGCATTAAGCTATTTACGGACATGATTAGTGATCAAAAATAAAAACGTTTACATTTATTTCACAATGAATATTGAAATTCAATGTGAAATATCGAAGCAAACATCTAATCGCTGCACACTCCAATCGCGCACCAATGAAATACCATATCTAATTGTTTTTTATATATTTTTTTTATTTCAATTCGCATTACAATAGATTGGCCTAGTATCTGCAATGAATACTACACACCAATTGAAAAATATTTTTTAGAAATTTTTCTTGAGGACTTAGCTTTTAATCCGCTAGACAACTGGGCTGACTACGGAAATGGAAAAATGAAATTTCAATTAGTAAAAATATCTCTTCTGAAAAACTTTCTTAAAGCGAATTTAGCTTTAGTAGATATCTTATCTATTCGCAACAAATCTAGGAGTCTACAGAGTTTCGAATTAGCAACTATTGCTACGATCGAATACGAGAAAAACTAGGATGGCTCGGGTACGTATTCTTGTCGTTGGCTACCGAAAATTCAGTGAATTGGTCAATTCGGTACTCTATGAATATGTTGAAGAAGCCCATCTCACGTTAGTCGAACAACTACTGTCTACCGCTGTAGATTTTCAGGCGTTGGCCTCGCAACATCAAGCGGATGTTATCGTTTCTGCCGGAGCGACCGCCTCCTATTTACAAGCAACCTTAGCGATTCCCGTAGTTGCCCAACCAGTAACAGAAATCGACATTTTAGATGCTGTTGCCAGAGCCAGACGTATTGGTCCTCGGATACTGCTATTTACCTTTAGCGAACAAAACTCCTTATCTCCCCGCCTGTTTGAAGCACTACCGCCACTGACAGAAAACAAACTGACCCACAAAACCTACTCCACCACCGATGAAATCAAAGAACAGTTACTCTCGGTTTCCCCAGGAAAAGATTTTGATGTAATTACCGGTCCAAGCTACGTCTGTGATGTCGCCGAGAAATTAGGCATTCCCAGTGTGCTGATTTATAGCAAAGAATCTGCGTGCACTATGCTGGATGAAGCCCTAAGGATTGGTAACGAGCGTCAGGAAACGGGCCAGCAGCGAGACCAGTCGACCCCCTTTGTGATTCGCTCGCCACAGATGGAGCGGGTTATTACTCTCGCTAGAACCTACGCTCGCGGTAGTGCTGCTGTGTTGTTACAGGGAGAAAGTGGCACTGGCAAAGAACATATCGCCCGAGAAATACACCGCCTATCTGACTATGCCAGTGGCGAACTGGTGGCCGTCAACTGCGCCAGTATTCCCAATGAACTGTTTGAGAGCGAGTTGTTTGGTTATGTCACCGGCGCTTTCACCAGTGCTCGCCGAGGGGGACGCGTGGGTCTATTGGAGCAAGCCGACGGCGGTGTCCTTTTTCTCGATGAAATTGGTGAAATGCCACTTTTGCAACAAGCGAAACTCTTGCGGGTTATCCAGGAGCGGCGCCTGCGTCCTATCGGGAGCAACCGGGAAGTCCCTATCGATTTCAAGATTATTGCGGCTACCAATGTTCATTTGAATGAAGCTGTAGATCGGGGAGAATTTCGGGAAGATCTCTACTATCGACTCAATGTGTTCAACCTACGGCTACCTCCGTTACGTGAGCGCATCGAAGATATCGATGTCATCGCCGCTTACTATATCAACCACTACGCCAGTCAATACAACGTCAAAGTAAATGCCCGCCAGTTACTTAGAACCTTGAGCGCTTCTCTGACTGCCTATCTCTGGCCCGGCAACGTTCGTGAATTGCAGAATTTTATGGAGCGCCTGGTAGTGAATGCCATGACTGGCGCCAACTTAGACAAAGATCGCTTGCAACAAGTACTACCGGAACTGACTGGCAATACCAAAAGAGCTCCCAGTCGCTTAAGAGAGCAAGAAGAACAGTCGATTCGAGAAGCGATGGTACGCCACCGTGGTGATCGTATCGCCGTCGCACAAGATCTCGGTATTAGCACGACGACCCTCTGGAGACGATTACGCAAAATGAATTTTCAAACCGATTCTTTGAGTCTTGAGTCAAGCCCTATAGACGAAGACCGCAAGTTAAATTAACAGCACTGAAGTAATGAACGGAGCTCGCACATGGCAGTATATACCCCCCCTAGTCTTCGCAGGAGAAACCTTCTCTTCACCCAGATCAGCTTCGCTTGCGGCCTGTTGTCGACAGCAGAGGTAGTAGCTGCACCCCGGCCTAATGTGGATTCTTTAGAGGAAATTGTAGTTACCGCTCGGCGCACCAGTGAAAGTCTGCAGGATGTTCCAGCCAGTGTATCCGTATTGACCGAAGATTCTCTGGACGCAGCAGGGGTAAATTCTGTGGAGAGAATTATCGGGTTAACGCCTGGCGTTTCCATCGTGACCAATACCACCGAGGTCGGCGATACCCAAATCAATATTCGCGGCATCAATGGCGCTCGGGACGCCGAAAATAATGTTGCACTGGTGGTGGATGGTATTTTAAAAACGAACACTGCCCAGGTCGCCCAAACCCAGGGAAAATTAATACAGACGGAACTCTTGAAGGGACCGCAAGGCGCCTATTATGGCCGTAACGCCGCAGCAGGAGCCATCGTCCTGACCACCGCAAAACCTGGCGATAGTTATTCCGGTGACATCAAAGTTATGACTGGAGAAAACAATACCCATGGCGCGACCTTGCAATTGGATGGCCCACTAACCGCCAACAGCGGTATGAATCTTTTTGCTGAATATCGGGAATCTGACGGTTTCTATCGCAACACGGGCCCGACGGAAAGTTCCCGTGGCGCGACAGTAGATCCCAGTGAAAACCTTACCTTGGGTGCACGCTATGTAATCTACCCCACCGAAACCAGCGAAATTGATATCAAAGCCCGGTACGCGGACTACAGCGGTGCAGCATTGGGCTTTAACCCCGCTTTTCACCTACCCACTTTTGCTTCCGTATTGGGCAATGATCTCTACTACGAAGATGTGAATGATCATAATTACGAGTTCGTCGGCAACGTCACTCCAAAAAGCAATCAAGAGACCAATGAGTTTTCCATCAAAGGTAGCTGGGACTTCGACAGTGTACAACTGACAGCTTGGACACTGTATTCTGACATTGATCAGGAGTGGATCGCCGACAGCACCGCGGCGACTTTTTATCGTTTTGAAATGACAGATGCCTGTCGGGCTTCAGCGACAGCTCTCGCCGATGCCGGCTATCAATTACCGGAGCCACAGGTTCTCTCTGCAACCCCATACGCTTCAGTCTACGGCCCCTTTGGCCCCACGACCTGTGATGGAACCCAATATCAGGCCCGCTCGCAAACCGATGTTTCCGCGGAAGTTCGGCTCGCCTCCCTAGGGGACGGCCCCTTGGGCTGGTCACTGGGCGCCTACTACATGCAAATGGATCGGGATACCTCGGTTTCCATCGCTGAAGACACGGGTAGTACGCCCATTATGTCCGCTTATAATCCTCCAAGCTCGACTAACCCAACGTCATTGATGTTCTCGGATACCTTCGATACCCAAGTCTATGCCGCGTTTGGTTCCCTGGATTATGCCTTGACTGATAACCTCGAACTCTCACTTGCTCTGCGCTACGACGTGGAAGAGCGGGAAGTCTCTAGTAATGTACCCAACGTCACCGATCCAGCCACCGGTGAACCGATCAATCCGGGGCTGCCAGAGACGGGAAGTATTCCCGATGCGGAAGAGAATTACGATCAATGGCAACCCAAAGTCAGTCTTGCCTGGGCTGTCAGCCCTGACTGGTCGGTGTTTACCAACTGGGGCATCGGCTTTAAGGCAGGCGGATTTAACAGTCAGGGCAGTGAAGCCACTATCGAACAAAACCTCAATATCCCCCTGGATGCCGGTTTGAATATTGAAGATACCTACAACAAGGAGGTTTCCCGCTCGGCCGAGCTGGGTACCAAAGGAACAATCCTTGAAGGCGGTACAACGCTGGAGCTTGTGGGTTACTACACAGAGATAACCGACATGCAATTTTTTGAATTCTTCACTGGCCCCTTCGGCTTGCTTAGAGTGGTTTCTAACATTGATAAGGTAGAAATTTACGGCCTGGAAGGCTCTCTTTACAGCAGACTGCCGATGGGTTTTGACGTGTTTGGCAGCTTCAGTATGAATCACAGTGAGATTATTGAAAACAGTTCCCGTCAGGGCACCGAAGGCAATAAATCCCCCTACACGGCCCAATATACAGTTAATTTGGGCGCTCTATGGAGCGGCGAAGTTACCGACACACTCTCCCTGACAACCCGTCTCGATTGGCGACTCACCGGCCCAACCTGGTTTCATACCGTCCAGGACGAAGAAGTCAGAACCATTTTTGATCTTTATTACCCTGGCATGGGCACCGCTGACTACTCCAAAACCCAGCGCAATGCCTACGCTACCGTCGATCTACGCATGGAACTTTCCAGTGTACAAGGCTGGCACTTAGCGGCTTTCGGTACCAACATTTTCGACAAAGAGTATGTCGCTGAGGTTATCCCCACCGCAGAATTTGGTGGTTCTTTTGTAGCCCCTGGGCAAGGCCGTTTACTCGGTATTGAAGTTGGCTACGACTTTTAATTTTCCACAGTTTTTTGAAAACAATCACAGAGGTTTTACCGATGACAGATACTGAAACCCAACCACAAGAACAATTTCCCCATGCTCTTCTTCCCCAGTGTACGCCGGAAGAGCTCTCGCGGCAGGAATATGTAAAATCGTTAAAAATATTTCTGGCGACACGGGTAGCACCCGGAAATCGACTGACCTACGAAACCGATGTCTTACCAAAATTTCGTCGGGATCAGCAGCGCGAGCCTGAATCCCGACAGGAAATTCGCAAAGTTATGGAAAAAGCCAGCTTTTATCGCTTTTGGAGTAGCTGTCAGCGCAGCAGTCAAGAAATGATGTGGCGAGCCTGTCAGCAGCCTGTCGAGCGTCAATGGCCGGACTTGGTCGCAGCTGGTCAGCAGTATTCCCAAGGTAGCTCGACGTTAACTCTCGATCCCGACCTAAAAATACCTGGCTACCATACCGCTGTCGATATTCACTGCATGCCCGGTGGCTATCACGGTGAATGGGTTACTGATGATGTCGCCAATGGCGCCCTTTACGACCGTGCCGTCTACCTCTATGCCATGGGGCGTATGGGTCCGTTTAACGATGACATGGGGGCATCCACGGTTAACTGGCTCAAAGGGTCGAAGCCGGACTTCAAACCCAAGCGAATTCTAGATATGGGCTGTACCGTCGGACACAGTACCATTCCCTACTGCGATGCCTATCCGGAAGCCGAAGTTTACGGTATCGATGTGGCAGCTCCCTGCTTACGTTACGCTCAAGCTAGAGCTAATTCCCTGGATAAAACCATTCAATTCAGTCAGCAGAATGCGGAACACACCAACTTCCCTGATGGACATTTTGATCTCATCGTCAGCCATATTATGGTTCACGAAACGTCGACCAAAGGCTTTAACAATATTATGGCTGAATGCGAACGGCTGCTGTCACCAGGCGGCTGGGTTATTCATAGCGAGACACCACCCTACAAAGATATGGATCTATTTGATGAGTTTATGATGGATTGGGATACCTATTACAACAACGAACCTTTCTGGGGTGGCTCCCACGAAATCGAAGCATCAGAGGTTGCCCAGCGCTTTGGTTTCGAAACAGAATCGGTGTTAGAAGCCATGGCGCCCAGTGCTTTTGAACAAGGTAAAAATCGTACCGAAGTTCTCCAGTGCGGTGACTTCGGTGGCGCTGGAGTCTGGTATTTATACGGAATGCGCAAACCCAGTGCCAAGGAGGCAGTCGCATGAATCTACAAAACAATACAGTGGAACTGCCGCTCAAAGCCAAAGGCGAGCGGCCCTATTTTTTCGACGAACCTGCGGTTGATCGATTGACCTCAATAGTTTTGGCCCTAGCTGGCGAGTTGTCATTACAGAATGATCGCTTCGATTCACTACTGCGAATCTTGGCAGCCAAAGGGTTAACCGATATTAACGAGGTCGATGCTTATTACCCCTCTGCCGACGAACAGCAGTATCGCGAACAGCAACGCCAAAAAATGCTGGAGAGCGTGATGCAAATTGTTCTGCAGGAAGTGGAAGGGCTGTCCAAGTCTTCCTAAAACCAATGAAGCAATCAGCCCTCCATGATTCCTGAGATGGATTCATGGAGGGCCGCTAAATACAACAGCAAACCGATACCAACACGGGAAAGGATTTTATGCAACCCATCCCGCGCAGTACCCAGCCGTTGATTGACGATATCATTTTCCAACAGTTCGAAGAGCCGCGACAACAACTGGCGATACTTGGCCAAGAGCTTCTCAATGCCCCGTTGCTACAAAATCTTTCGATTGATGAATTGCAACGCTTGGAAAGCCATGCACGCTTTAGAGTCTTTCCCCGCCAACAATTGATTTGTCAGCAAAACTCCCCATCAAGGCGAGTTTTTTTTATTGCTTCGGGTTGCGCGACCATAGAAAAAATCTCAAATAATGGCTATCGACAGATACTCGCCTTCGCCTACCCAGGAGACTTCGTCGGGTTATCCCACTGCGAACACTACGACTATGCGGTAAAAAGCCTGACGGATATGACGGCTTATGAATTTCAACGCAAAACACTAAGACAGTTGTCAGAAACCACAGTGCCTACACTAAAAACAAATCTAAAATCCATTCGATCAACAGCCCTGCAAATGACGTTTCAGCACATCATCCTACTGGGGAGAAAAAAGGCCCGTGAGCGGGTCGCATTTTTTATTTTGGATGTATTAGATCGACTGCCCAAAGCTGATCCAGAACATCTGGCACTACCGATGACGCGTCAGGATATGGCGGATTTCTTAGGTACTTCTGTTGAGACAGTTAGCCGGGCCATCAGTCGCCTTAAACGACAGGGGCTCATCACAACCCCTGCTCCAAACGCGATCAAAATTTTAGATCTTGACGGACTTAACGATATCGCGGCACTCGAATAACATTTGTTAGCTTGGAGAAAAAAAGGAAACCAACAATGTGGTTTCGTTCCTGCCCCATCACTAACGGTTTCAACTATGATCCGACGGATTGTTAAACAACCAGGGTTCACGATCTCTCAGCTGTTTCTCAAAGCCTTCAATACGGCTTGAAAATTCCAGGGTGCGGGTTATGTCATCACGCCCTAGTAGCAAGTTTTCTCGCCGCGCAGCATCAATGGTAAATTGCCACGCTTCCCCACCACAATTCACCACACAATATTCTAAATTCACCTTGATTGACTGAGGTTGACTCGCCACTTTATCGAATAATCGATCAATAACTCCGGCCGCTAGAATCACTGCCAGTACACCATTTTTACTGCAATTATTGTAAAAAATATCGGCAAAGGACGGTGCAATAACCACTTTAAAACCGTAATCTTTTAAGGCCCAAACGGCGCTTTCCCGGCTCGAACCGCAACCAAAATTTTCCCGGGCTAGCAGAATGGAAGCGTCCTGGTAACGTGCGTCATTGAGGATAAAATCAGGATTTGGGCGGCGAGTCTCTGTCGGTGTATCCACGTCGCCGGGATCCAGGTAACGGACGTCATCGAACAGCCAATCGCTAAACCCAGTACGATAAATATACTTCAGGTACTGTTTGGGAAGAATGAAATCTGTGTCCACGTTGGCACGATCCAGCGGCAGGACCAATCCCGTGTGTTCTGTAAAAGCTTCCATCAAGATTCTCCCCACTGACGAATATCAACAAAATAGCCAGCTATTGCAGCGGCAGCCGCCATGGCCGGACTGACTAAGTGCGTACGTCCACCAATACCTTGTCGGCCTTCAAAATTGCGATTGGACGTCGATGCACAACGCTCACCAGGCTGAAGTCGATCCGCATTCATGGCGACACACATGGAGCAACCCGGTTGCCGCCATTCAAAACCGGCAGCAACAATGATTTTATCCAAACCTTCAGCTTCGGCCTGACGCTTCACCAAACCAGACCCTGGCACCACCAGCGCCTGTTGGATATTGTCGGCAACCTGTCGCCCTTCAACAATTTGAGCAACCGCTCGAATATCTTCAATACGGGAATTGGTACAGGATCCAATAAAGACTCGATCCAGGGCCACAGCCTGAATGTCTTGTCCTGGCTCCAACCCCATATACGTTAGTGCATTGCGATAATCCGTCGCCTTCTCTTGAAATTCAGGCGCTGCAGGGTCAGGTACTTTGCCATCAATGCCGGTGACCATATCCGGGGAGGTTCCCCAGGTGACTTGCGGCGCAATATCACTTGCAGCAAATTCAAAGCGAAGGTCGAAGTGAGCATCAGCATCAGAGTGCAAGTCCTGCCACACCTCAACAGCTTGCTGCCATTGATCTTCTTGGGGCGCAAAAGGACGCCCCCTCACATAGTCAGCGGTGATTTGGTCGAAGGCAACAAGCCCTGCCCTAGCACCCGCTTCGATAGCCATATTGCACAGGGTCATACGCCCTTCCATGCTGAGACTGCGCACCGCAGAACCGGCAAACTCGATAGAGCAACCCGCACCGGCACCCGCACCAATTTGCCCGATCACATACAGTGCAATATCTTTAGCCGTGACACCTCGAGCCAGCTCACCATTTATTTCAATCAGCAGATTTTTTGCTTTACGCTGCCACAGACATTGAGTTGCCAGGACATGCTCGACCTCAGAAGTACCAATACCCACCCCCAAAGCCGCCAGTGCACCGTGGGTCGCTGTGTGAGAATCGCCGCAAACCACGGTCATACCCGGTAGCGTCAGCCCTTGCTCAGGCGCGATCACATGAACAATACCCTGGCGATCGTCGTTAAGCCCAAATTGACGCAGACCGAAGGATTCGCAGTTATCATCCAGCGTCGCAACCTGCAGGCGAGCGGTGTTGTCAGCGATACCGGCAATGCCCGACTCCCGCGCGGTTGTCGGTACATTGTGGTCGGGCACGGCTACCGCCGCTGCTGCACGCCACGGTTGGCGATGCTGTTCTCTCAAACCAGAGAAGGCTTGCGGAGACGACACTTCGTGGAGAATGTGTCGATCTATATAGAGCAACGACATCCCATTGTCGTCCGTGAACAGGCAGCGCCTTGCCCATAATTTGTCATAGAGGGTTTGAGGCACCCGATCGGCAGTCATAATCAGTTCCGTGGCCAGTAATCGTACAGCGATAAAAAAGCGGCCGCCGCAGGCGTTGCCTGGGCGGCCGACAAAAAAAGAAGATGTTGCCTGAAGAAAAATCAGGCATTCATCTCAGCAAGACAGAATCAGGCTTCTGTTGTTCTGAACGTTGGCGCAATCGGCGCTTCGATGTGCGTTTCCTCCAGACAGTTTGCGCGCAAGACTTCGATGTCAGGACCGCGATCAAACAATGGAATTTCGCCACGCTTATCGACTAGCTGACCGCGCAGTTGTTCAGTCGCCTCGGTATCAACAGCACCGTCCACAACCACCACACCGTAACGCTTGGCACCTTCAACGGTGACCAGACCACGGTTAATGTCAGCCAAGACCAATTGCGGATCGCGGGCATAAGGATCACCCCAACCACCGCCGCCCCAGGTATTAAAGTGCAACAGATCGCCAGCAGAAACTTTAATATCTTCGCACTTGGCGCCTAGCCACTCTTCCGTGCCATCGACACGAACAATACGCTTGGTAGACCGCATACCGGGTTCACCACCGTTCACGCCCCAGGGTGGCACCAACCAGCGATCATCGTGAATCGCAATCTGACCATCACACAGGAAACGGTAGGCCACTGTCAGACCATTACCACCGCGGTGCAGACCGGCGCCACCGGAATCGGGAATGGTCTCGTAGGTTTCAATGCGCATCGGGAAGTAAGACTCGATGAATTCATTGGGCACATTGGTGAAGCCCGGCCACAGGGAGTGACCATCTGGTCCGTCACCGACAGGACGTCCGGGAATCCCACCAAAGCCGATCTGGAACAACTGGAACCACTCGCCCTTGTCGTCGTAACCGGAATAAAACAGGTGTGGCGAATCAGAGAATCCCGCCGCATTGAGCAACTCTTTCGGTGCGCCCATACCCAGCAGTGCGCCGAGAATATCAAAGATGCGTCCCAGTGCATGAGTACGACCGGACAAAGCCGCAGGATACTTAGGCTTCAGCAGCGTCCCTTCCGGAATGCGCACGTCGACCAGATCATAGAAGCCATCGTTAAAGATAATTTGAGGATCGACCACGTTGATAGTGAATGATCCAAAGAACATTTTGAACATTTCTTCGTTCAGGAAGAAATTCACTGAGCTCTGAGCTTGGGGGTCGGTGCCGTCAAAGTCGAAAATGACCTTTTCGCCTTCACGCCACATTTTGCAGTTGATCTTGTAAGGACCCATGCCCATACCATCGTCACAGAGGTAATCTGCAAATTCGCGCGGCTCTTCCGGAATGAACATTTTAATGATTTGACCCATGGCCATTTTGTTGCGTTCCAACATGATTTCCATGGTGGAATCAAATACGTCATCACCGAAACGTTCCGCCAGTTCGATACAACGCTTGGCAGCGGTCTTACAGGCTGCGACCAACGCATTCAAGTCAAACCGGTTCCACTGAGGCGTACGCACGTTGTGCAGAATCAGTTCCAGAATGTCTTCCTGCAATACGCCTTTTTTGTACAGCTTAACAGGCGGAATTCGAACACCTTCCTGGAAAATGGTGGTCGCTTCAATCGGCATGGAACCCGGAACCATACCGCCGTTATCGGACATATGGCCAAACATGGCAGACCAGGCAATATGACGGCCATCTTTAAAGACCGGTACCAGTACCAGCCAGTCGTTCAGGTGAGACACTGCGCCCTTACACATATAAGGGTCATTCAGCAGCAGAATGTCACCTTCTTCCAATTCCGCATCATAAGAGTTGGTCACACCGGAGATGAACGAGCCCATTTGGCCCACAACCATTTTACCGTTGCGGTTGGCAATGAGCGGAAAGCAGTCGCCCTGTTCACGAATACCGGGAGACATAGCGGTACGAAAGAGTACTGCGTCCATTTCTTCACGGGCATTACGCAGTGCGTTTTCGATGATATCAACGGTCACACCGTCGACGTCTACCCGTTGCAGCGGGGTAGGATTGGTTTCGATAATTCTAGTAGTCATTGTTTAAGCCCCACTTATTTAACCGGATTGATCAACAGGTTGCCGACAGCATCGACGCTGGCTTCATACCCGGGCAAAATCACCGTGGTTGAGTCCATCTCGTTGACAATGGCGGGACCTGCAACCACCAGGTTTTTGTGCAGTTTACTGCGATCGAAGATGGCACCTTCATGCCAGCTGCCGTCGTAGAAAAATTTGGTTTCCTGAATTTTGCAATCTTCAAGAGAGTAGGTATCCGCACCTTGGGCGCGCTCCGCAATGTTGCCGGATTTTGCTTTAACGACGGCGCGAATCATCAGAATTTCGTGGCCATCACCCAGCTTAAAGGTAAAGAGTTTTTCGTGCTCTTCATCAAAGGGGTCGGTCAGAACCGCGAGGCCCTTTTCTCCCAGCTGAGCATCGTTAAATTCAACACTGATCTCAAACGCCTGCCCCGCATAACGCAAGTCTGCTTGATATTCGACTTCCAATGCGTCTTCAGAAATGCCGTCAGCGATCAGCGACTCAGAGGCTTTTGCACGCAGTTCTTTCAGGTCGGCAATTAGCTGCTCTTTGGAGGTATCTTGAGCAAGCGTCAAATAGGTACGCGCCGCTTCATCCTGAACCTGGGTTGTGGCATCGCCATAAGCACAGAGTACACCCGGTCCCGGTGGTACAATGACTGGCCAGGCTTCGGTCAGAATACCCAGCGCATTGGCGTGCAGCGGACCTGCACCACCAAAGCCAACCAGGGCAAAATCACGCGGGTCATACCCCTGCTCGACCGATACCAGACGCAACGCGCCGAACATCGCCTCGTTGGCAATTTTGATAATCCCCTCGGCGGCTTCCATCAAGTCGATGCCCATGCCGTCAGCCACTTTTTGCACTGCGGCGACCGCGGCATCACGGTTGATCGCCATCGCGCCACCAAGCTGTACATCTGAGGGCAAATATCCCAGTACAACGTTGGCATCACACACGGTTGGCTCTTCACCGCCTTTCATATAAGCAGCCGGTCCTGGAACAGCACCCGCAGACTCAGGGCCAACGCGCAAGGCTTTGGTCAATTCAGGAACAAACGCAATGGAGCCACCGCCGGCGCCCACGGTGCGCACGTCGACTGACGGTGCACGGACACGGACATCGCCAACGAAGGTCTCGCGACGCACTTTGGCTTTGGAATTCTGAATCAGCGCTACGTCAGTGGATGTACCGCCCATATCGAAAGTCATAATGTCATCGAAACCGGCGCGGCTACAGAAATAGATCGCCCCAGCAACACCGCCCGCAGGGCCGGACATCAGCAGGTTTACCGGAGATTCCGCCGATGCGCGGCCAGAGGCCAGACCGCCGTCGGAGCGCAGAATCGACAGCTGTACATCGTCACCCATACGCTCGATTAACGCGTTCTGCAGGTTGTTGACGTACTTGGCAACCTCCGGACGGACGTAAGAGTTCACAACGGTGGTTTCGGTACGCTCATATTCCTGCATCTCAGGAACGACTTCGCTGGAGATCGAAATGGGCACATCGCCAAAATGTTCACGGGCAATCTCACGGGCGCGGACTTCGTGTTCGCCATTGAGGTAAGCGTTGATCAGACAGATTGTCAGCGCTTCAACTTCACCCTTTGCCGCCAGTGCTTTCAGATCTTCTGACAGAGCGTCCTCATCCAGACCTTTGACCACCTTGCCTTTAGCATCGATGCGTTCGTTCGCACCAATGGTCAATTCCAGAGGCGCCAACAGCGGGTTTTTCACATAGCCTACCCAGCCACCCAGGCCACCAGGGCAAAATGAGCGAGCAACCTGTAAAGTTTGCTCATAGCCTTTGGTGGTCACCAAGCCAACTTTGGCACCCTTGCCAGTCAGAACTGCATTGGTGGCAACGGTAGTGCCGTGCATGACACGCTTGATTTCGGTTGGCTCAACGCCGGATTCATCGCAGATACGTGCGATTCCGTTCAACACGCCCACCGATGAATCGTGCGGTGTCGAAGGGACTTTGGCAGTATAGGTCTGCCCGCTTTGTTCGTTGATCAGCAACAGGTCGGTAAATGTACCGCCAACGTCAACACCCAGACGATAACTCATAGTTAGAATCCCCTTGCTCCTGGCAATCTGGTCGTAATATTCATGGTGGAAAGACTAAAGTGATTCCGCGGCCGCGCCATGACAATTGTCAACAGGCTCCGGAAAAACGACATACACGCCAATGACTTATCAAAACTGCGGGGCTGCGGTTATGACAATTGTCAATGCGATACGGATGGCTCGCGGGTAGCTTCAAATAACCGGAGTCGGACTATGGATATCTCCGTCGACAGGCGGGATTATGTCGACAGAAACAATCCTTTAGGGAGCGCCCCATTCCCTACCGAACGCCGTAACAGACCATCAAAAAGCGCGACGTAACACCAGAGAGGTGATTTATGCTTAACTGCTTCCAACAGGATATGCACGGCATGCTGCCGGACATCAGCCACGATGAAGCTTCCCGTCAAGAGTTTGCGAAAAGCCTGAAAGGGTTTATTCAACAGAAGCTCCTTCCCGGGCTCCAGCCAGTCTACGAATCGGAAGTCGCACCGGCATTCGAGAAAGAGACGGGCCGCAAACCAGAGAGCCGTCACGACATTCGTAAGGGCATGGTAAAAAACGGCTACTTTAAGCTCTATGCCTCGATCAATCGTATTGCTCAGGAACTGCTGTGGGAATCCTGTGCCGTCAGCATCGCCCGACAACTGCCCGAATTGATTGAGAAAGCGAAGACCTATTCTGAAGCCTCCAGCGCCGAGTTGCGTATCCCTGAAGGTTTTGTCCCACCGCGTTACGTCAGCGCGATCGATATTCACTGCATGCCCGGTGGCTATTGCACCCAGACAACACCGGATGATGTCGGTGTCGGCGTACTCTACGACCGAGGTGTCTACCTATATTCCATGGGTTACACGGGCCCCAACAACGATGATATGGGCCGTTCCGTCTGTAACTACCTCAAGCGCAACATGCCAGACTTTAAACCGCGTCGTATCCTCGATATGGGCTGCACGGTTGGTCACTCTACCCTGCCTTATAAAGAATATTTTCCGGACGCAGAAATCTGGGGCATTGACGTCGGTGCACCCGTGGTTCGCTATGCCCATGCACGAGCCAACGCCATGGGGCTTGATGTCAACTTTGCGCAAATGAACGCTGAAGAAACCGATTTTGAAGATGGTTATTTCGACTTAGTGGTCAGCCACATCCTACTTCATGAGACCAGCGGCAAGGCCATGCCGAATATTTTCAAAGAAGGTGGCCGTCTACTGGCACCCGGCGGCTTGATGATTCATGCTGACCTGCCACCGTTTGACCTGATGGATCCCTTTACCCAGTTTATTCTCGACAACGAAACCTGGTACAACAACGAGCCTTTCTGGGGTGCCATGCGCGATATGGACCAATTTAAATTGGCCGAAAACGCTGGCTTTCCAAAGGATCAGGTGAAATTCGATACCGCACCTATGGCGGTTATGGAATTTAACGCACAAGCGTCTGGTTATAACGAGGAATCCACCGGCGCAGTTGCCGACCGCGATTTCACCGCTGGCGAGTTTGCACCCGGCGGCGGCTGGGAAGTGTTTATCGCTCGCAAACCGGAATCCGAAGAAAAGGTCGCTTAAAAGGAAATCACCATGGATACGAAAACCCCCTACCTGCCACGTGATGCAAAAGGCAAGCGTCCCAGCTTTTACGAAACCGAAGGCACCGATCAACTGGTCTCTATGGTTATGGTGCTCGCCAGTGAGCTGTCCGTGCTCCGAGATAGAATTGATGCCCATGAACGCGTTGCTGTAAAACATGGAATTAATTTTGCTGAAGAGATCAATAGCCTGACACTGGATGAAGCCGCTTTGCAGGAACGTGAAAGCGAGAGACAGAATTTTCTCGATCGACTTTTTTACGTATCACGCAAAGAAACACAAGATGCCGCAGCGGGAGCGACTCGCGACGCGTTTCATCAAACCATTGATGATATCGCCCAGCAATAATCACTTCTAACTGCACAAAAGGGGGCAACGTCACCTAAATTGCCCTCTTTTGAATCAACAACGGACATCCTCCTGTCGGGCAGATTGAGAAACGCCTTCTGGATTTTCTGATCTCCCCCCCGACACTCTCCTGATTCTTGTGACAACTCATCTGTCACCGGGGTCACGTGTGTGACAGAAAATTCAGTCGGAAATTATTGCTGAATGTCACACTAAGGAGGAGTTCCATGAAGCAACGTTTGTCGACCCTGAGCCGAAGTATCGGTTACAGTCTTGGCTTTGCCACAGTTCCACTCTCTGCCCCCCAAATCTCTCTCGCCCAACCCCAAACTTCTTTGGAAGAAGTTGTTGTCGTTGCTCGCCAACGCGAAGAATCCCTGCAAGATGTCCCTGTTGCCGTCACCGCCTTTACTGAAAAAGCCATTGCCGATGCCGGTATCGAACGTCCAGAAGATTTTATCGGTCTGACATCAAACGTCAGCATGCTGAACACAGTCAATGCTGGCGATACTCAGGTTACTATGCGGGGCATCGTGTCTACCCGCGATGCGGAATCCACCTTCGCCTATGTCGTAGACGGCGTTCTGATCACCAATCCTAATGGGTTTAACGAAGAACTTTTCGATGTTCAACAAATTGAAGTTTTGAAAGGCCCCCAAGGCGCACTTTATGGACGCAATGCCGTTGCTGGCGCGATCATCGTGAATACCAATCCACCGTCGAGCGAACTGGAAGGAAAAATCAGCGCAGGCGTTGGCAATAACGCCCTACAAAAATACAAGGGTGTCATCTCTGGACCTATCGCCGGCGAAAACCTGACCGGTCGTCTGGCGTTTAGTCAACGGAAAACCGATGGCTCCGAAAAAAATTCACTCACCGGTGAGGACGACGTCGTAAACAACTTTGAAGATAGCTCGGTGCGCGGCCGGGTGTACTGGAATGCGACGGATAAGCTTACTGTCGATACCCAAATTGCCTGGTCTGAAGCCAGTGGTGGCGCCGTTAACTACAATGCCATCTTCGGTTTGGATGTCGCGGCAGGATTGACCAACAATGCCGACCTCTACAAAGATGTCAACGATGCAAATTTTGTCTACGCCTTCAACGTTCCCCCAGAAAATGAACAAGAAAGCCAATTTCTATCCGTAAAAACCGATTACGAATTCGACTCTGGCATGAGCCTTACAGCGGTATTGGCATATGACGATCTTGAAGAATATCTGCTCTCAGACGGCACCAGCGCCTCCTTTGGCGGCTACTCTTATGGCAATAGCGAATCACAAACTGCGTGTGTCGACTCATATAACAGCTTTGATACCTCTTTATTAGAAAGCCCTTTTTATGCGATACAAGACGGCAACGCCCCCGGTACCTACCTGGCCGATATTGGTTCGCTCAACGCGCTGCTCCCGCCCTACTCTTCAACCACCTGTGACGGCTATCAGTATCAGGAGCGTAACCAGACCTCGATTTCCGCAGACCTCCGTATCACCTCTCCCGGTGACCAGGCCCTACGTTGGATGGCCGGCGTATATCTACTGGATGTTGAGCGCGAAGTGGTGGTTGCCTATGGCGCCGACCTCGGCACCGATTATCTGACCCAAGCCTACGTTGGACCGGACGGGCCCAACCCGACAGATCTGTTGTTCGATGATACCTACGATACCTCCGTATATTCTGTTTATGGACAGATTGCTTACGATCTAACGGATAGCCAGGAAATTTCACTGGCATTACGCTACGACGAAGAAGAACGCGACGTCTCCAACAATGTGCCCAACGTCAATGCAGCACAACTGTTTGGCCTTTTGGGCACTCGCCCCATCAATCCAGCGTACGATGGCTCCGGGACAGATACGATTCCGGATCGCAGCAACACCTATTCCGAAATTCAGCCCAAAATTACCTGGCGCTGGAGCGCGACCGATACCCTGTCGACTTACGCCTCCTGGGGTGTGGGCTTTCGCAGTGGCGGTTTTAACAGTCTCGGTAGTGCTGCGTTAGTAGAAAGTGAATACGGCACCTTTAGCACCGCCCCACAGAACATTCGCGACGAATATGACAAAGAGGTTTCTAAGACGTTCGAAATTGGCGCCAAGTCCGAGTGGTTCGACCGGTCACTCCAAATCAATGCAGCCGTTTTCTATAACGAAGTAGAAGACAATCAATTCTTCAGCTTTTTCGCGGGAAGTTTCGGCTTGCTGCGCGTCGTCAGCAATATCGATGAGGTCGTCGTTAAAGGTTTCGAGTTGGATATGAAATGGCTGCCAACGGACTACCTGACCGTTTACGGTGGCTATGGATTGTCTGATGGTGAAATCAAGAAAAACACCAACCGCCCCTACACCGAAGGTAACGAGCTTCCCTATGCGCCAGCATCCACAGCCAACCTTGGCGCCCAACTTGAATGGCCAGTTAATGATAGCCTGATGTTTATTGGCCGTTTGGATTGGTCCTGGACAGGAGAGACCTGGTTTCACACCGTGCAAGACAATGACGGCATCGTGAATTCGTTTACCGACCTCTCCGCCACCTATGGTGTTGAAGGTTTTGGCTTCGGGACCGCAAACTACAGCAAAGCCAAGCGGGATCCTTACGATACCGTCAATTTGCGATTAACGTTAGAAGGTCAGCAATGGTCTGCCACAGCGTGGGGTCAGAATATTCTCGATGAGGACTATCGGGAAGAAGTGATTCCTGCTCCGGAATTCGGTGGCTCTTTTGTCCACGATTCTATCGGTGCTGTTTATGGGGTGGATCTTACGTACGAATTCTAGAAAATACGACAGATACCTAGAGAAAGGCTTTTTATTCGGCGCTAATTCTACCCGTGCACTTTGCGGGCTGAGGACTCCCGGAATTTCCGGGAGTCAAACACAAAAACCTCTGATTAATGTCGACGAAGCGGCCAACGCAGTTAATGTCAAAAAGTACCCTAAATGCACCCCCACAAATATATGGACTTTTCATTTTCAATCGCCTCTTCAGCCATTGAATGCATCTTTTTCAGAAAAGCCTCTATCGCATCTAAGCCCCAATGCATTTCATTATTTTTCGACCAAGCCAAACCAACCTCATCGAGTCGTTGTTGGTTTGGTTGCGCCAAATGCCTGGTCAATTCGTTGGGCAATCGAAACAAATAGGCCATGCCGCCATCTTGCATAAGCATGAGCTCAAGCTGGTATCTGTCAAATCGTTTTTTCTTGCCTTCAAAAATTGCCCATAAAATTTCGAGTTCCCAGTTTGATAGATAGATAACCTCATACACCTCAAGCTGAACATCGATTCGATTATACTCATCGGGCGCTTCATAGAGTCCAGCATAGCGCAGGGCCTCTTCCTCTCCTGAGACAAAAAAATATGCCGATGATGCCATCACTCAATTTCCTGTTGTATACCTTTACGTATCCCCGTCCGTTATTCCACCCATAAACTCAACAGAATAAATATTGAGATGGCTCCGCATTCGTTAGACGGACAGACTTAAAATACACGGATTTATCGACAAATAGACATGGCTCTCTGTGCGATAACGCCCCATAAACCTTAGTAGAAACTCCAGCTATTTTACGTTTAAAAGCGATATTACGCTCAGATCATTTTGTCACTTCGACTCCGTTATCTGGCCGCAGAGGATATTTGAGTTTCGATGAATGATGCATTTGATATGTGACGAGCGGCACTGTGAAAAAAGAGTCAGCAGGGATGATCTCAACACTAGCACAAAGTAAAGAAAGGAATAGTCAAGGGCGCGGCTATGAAAAATTCAATCTGTCGCTGAAACGGGTAACGGGGACAATCGTGGATCGAGGATCCAGATTTCTGAGTTTCTTTCGAAGGCTAGAAATTTTGTGAGCCGATCACCAATACACATCGTCGAGCTTTTTGATAAACCAGTATCCGGCTCGAACTCAATATGATGCATAGAGCAGCGAATCCTCAGGCCATTATCACTGGAAACACAGGAAGACTCGCAATTCAACGTAAAAGGCATGTGTACGCAGAGATTATGAAAGGCAAGAAAATGCTCTTCAAAATAAAAGAGAAGAATCGAGGAAGGAGCGCCATTAAAAAGACACGGTATCTCTTTATATTTTCTGAGTCCTTCATTTTGACTTAGGTCAAATCTAACTCGTACAGGCGAAGGAGGAAAACAGTAGTCCATTGCAGATATCATGGATAGCCAGCGTAATAAGGTCAGGTACATTGCTGACCAAATAACGAAAAAATATGTAACGGGAGAATTTTATCCTCCCGCCGCACAAACTAGATCAGGCCGCTTCAGACTCCGCAACCAGTTCCAACGCACTTCTAATGACCCCAACAGCTCTAGGATGAATCGTTTCATCCAGGCTCTCCAAGTGATGTTCTAATTGAGCGATCAATTCGCTATCAATAGAACCCATCGAAGCCTGTTGAGCCATTCCTTTTAAGGTGGCATCAATCTCAGGATATTTCGTTGACGCCATTGCTTCATCCAGCCTTACTCGAATATCTTGTAGTGTTTCCGACAAAGTCGTTTGCATCTTTAATACCTCGTTTTAACTGACAGGTGATTGACCACAAGTTGAGTCTACGGCGATAAAAAACATATTTGAAGCAGTTTTTTTATTTTAATTTTTTTTATTTATATTTGTCGCAAACACTACAAAAAAAGGGTTTTTTAAAAATCACGAACATTAAAATTCATTAATAAATTCTTGCGCGATTCTTTGATGAAAGAAATGTCACGCGTAGCGTATCTATTTTTTTATTAAAACCAGGGCATTTAAGAGTGCAAATAGAAAATTGAACCTTCGTTACAGGCACCATTTTTTTTGGCGTGAAAGACAACAAATCTATAGCAACCAACGAACATTAGGAGTAATTTTGTGCAACATGTTCAGAGGTCTCGAAGGAATGCTGGCCACTCCCTACAAGAACATTGAAGAGCAGCTCTACAAAACGACCCTGCAGATAAACCTGTGGTTTCGCATGGCCAAACAATTTCGAGGACTAGGCCAATTAGACAGAGCCACGCTCTGCCTCATCCAAGCTAAGGATATGGTGGATTTGCAGAATTATATAATGGCAATTTGGCACAAATATCCTTCTGACAATTCTGCTATTTTACCGCCCCACAATTTAAACGCCGAAACGCCACCCAAATGGCGCTACCGCCGGTAAAAAAATAAACAGTATCGCTCACCCACATAAGTCAGGCCCCCCATTTGGGGGAAGTTATTGCTAACAAACCTCCTTATACTTCCCGACAACGATGAATGCAGGATGACTGGATTTCTTTTCCTACAGATCCAATCACATCTCTATGACAACAATAAAATGACATAGCAAAGGACATTGAATTATGGCCACCCCCAAAAAAAGGATAGGTTTGGCTTTCCAGGGAGGCGGTTTCCCTGCGGGCGCCATAGGAGCTGGTGTCGTTCGTTATCTAGTGGAAAACAAGGCGTTTGAGCACAACGACGTCGTCGCATTTTCAGGAACCTCTGCCGGAGCCCTTGTCGCCACGGTATGTTGGGGTCATATGCTGTCGGGGACCATCGACCAAGCCCCCGACGTCCTCGAAAAGCAATGGTTGCACAACGCCTATGGCACCATACCCAATGCAATGGTTGCTCAAGCGGCAAAAATCACCAGCACACTGGCCCACTATAATCCGCTTTATACCTATACGACCGATAAAATCGGCATTCCTATCATCAGGCGTTTGTTTAAAGAATGGGTCAAAGCCTACATACCGATTGAAGAATGGATCTCCAAGAGGAATTCCTCCGATGCCGTACCTGGCTTGGCATTGGGCGCCGCCGATATTTTACGCGGTGCGATAAAAGTTTTTACCGAAAAGGACTTATCCCTCGATGCCCTACTGGCTTCAGGTTCTCTCGATGAAATCAACGGTATCACTGAAATTTTAGAAGGAGAGCATGCTGGCACCTATTGCGATGGCGCCTGGGGAACCAATCCACCGATCAAACATATGGTTGACTTGGGTATCGATGAATTGTGGTTGGTGGAAGTCTTTCCGAAATGCCGAGCAACGGTTCCTATGACGCCGGCAGAAAGAGCGGATCGCAAGGATGAACTCTGGCAAAATTCACTGGTTGAACACGAGATCTACGTCATTGAACGGGTCAATCAGTGGCTGCGGGAAGGCCAGCTTGACGGTGAGAAGTATCGCGAAATTACGATAAAGAAAATGCCGATGACAAGAGATTTACCCGCCGGGGCGGCCTATATCAATTCCAAAAGCTTTATCAAAGAAATGATGAATTACGGCTATCTAGGGGCCTGCCAGTTGTGGAACTGTAGGGATATACAAACAGGTCCCGCAGTAAAGGCGGGACCAGGTACGTCAGGCGCTTAGTGCTTTAGCTCGCCCGTAGCTGACTCAAGGTGCGCGCGTACAAACCACTGGAATTGTTCCAGCTGCGCCAATTGTCCGATAATCATGTCCTCAGACACAGGGTCAATGTCACCCAAGTTGGCGATGGCCTCGCGATGATCAGCGTTCACACCGTTGTAAACGTTGTCGAGCGCTGCCAAGTGATCCATAACTAACGCTTTACCCAAGCTGTAGTCTTCCCACGAACGCTTTTCTGTTACCGCTTTCGGCGTGCCAACAGGTACACCACCCAAAGTGGCGATGCGCTCTGCAATGGTATCGGTCATTTCACGTACCGCATCCACTTGTGGATCCAGCATTTCGTGGACACCGATAAAATTAGGTCCAACCACGTTCCAGTGAATGTGTTTTAGCGTCAGCTGTAGGTCAATCAATGCGACCAGACGATTCTCAAGAATGGAGATGGTTGATTGAGCCGTTTCATTCTTCATACCTGGGGCGGTAAATTCGGCGACACTTTTGCTGCTCATACTTCCTCCTAGTCGTTTTAATTTGGCTACTTGTTGAACAAATGTGAAGTAGCTTTTCTCTCTGCTAGGAATAGAGCAATCACCGTGCCTAAAAATGCCAACAGGCTTCCAGAGCAGTAATGCCGGGGGCCTTCGAAATGTTGGCGGTAAAATGCGTCGATAGAAGTGTGCTGCCAAACGGTAAATGCTGCAGGATATTGTAAATTCTGTAAAAGCCCCTCATGCTTTTATGGACTGGTTGATGTCGCATTGTAGATACCCAGCAGGAGTAGGATGATGTTGCCAATGGGAACCAATTTATGGGTGTTTGACGGAGCCTCAGTTCCCTTTTACACCCTACCGTATTCCACTCGAATGACGGTCATTCGTTTAAAAAACGATCAACTCTGGATTCACAGCCCTATCGAATTGACAGATACGCTCCAGCAGCAAATAGAGAATCTTGGCGAGGTGACCTATTTAATGGCCCCCAATAAACTTCACCATCTTTATTTGCAGGATTGGCTGACTCAATTTCCCAAGGCCAGAGCATTTGGGACTTATGAGGTGATCGCGAAACGCAAAGACATTGATTTTGCCCATGCCCTGGACCATTCACGACTCTGGCCATGGACGCCGGAAATTGAGTATGTGCTGTTTACTGGATCCCCTGTGATGGTTGAAGCGGTCTTTTTTCACAAGGCAACCAAAACATTGCTGGTAACCGACTTAATCGAAAACTTCCCAGCCCATCGGTTTTCATGCATGAAAAGGACGATTGCTCGACTGTCGGGCATTCTGGCGCCAAATGGAAAGACGCCCATCGATTGGCGCCTTAGTTTTATGTTTGGCAAAAAGACGGCTAAAGCGCATTTGGCTAAAATACGCGCATGGCACCCCCAAACGATTATAATGTCACACGGAAATATTGTTACTGACCATGCCGCTGAATTTCTGGAAAAATCGTTTAACTGGCTTAGCTGATGACAGATCAAAACACCGAACACGCCATTGTTATCGCGCCGGCTATCGTCAGCGATGCTAACGACATTACTCAATTGATCATCGAGGCCGCTAAAGATTGCCGCCATCAAGATTTCACCGATGATGGCTGGGAGAGATTTACTGAAGGTAATCGCGCCGAGCTTATTCAACGACGAATTGAAGAAGGCAAGTGCCTGACACTCTGCGCGAAAGCTGCGGAAGACCTGGTTGGCGTCATCGCTGTTACCGGAGACGACAAGATCGATCAACTCTTTATCGCGGCAGAATATCGCCGTCATGGACTGGCGACTCGCCTCTGGAAGTCCGTACTGGAACACCGACCTGAGCAGCCCAGCTTTTGGCTCAGAGCGTCAACTCTGGCGGTGCCTTTTTATCGTAGGCAGGGATTCACCGCCGTAGCACCGCGGCAAACCTTCAAAGGTATTGCATTTACCTTAATGGAATGGCGTCGGGATACCTCCTCATCAAAGCGTCTTTAAATACGCTATGATGGCGGCTCTCTGCTCCTCATTTTTAATGCCCATAAAAGACATAAAGGTTCCGGGCACCATAACGGCAGGATTCTCCAACCACTCGTTCAGGTGATCTTCATCCCAACGGAAGTCAGTTTTTTTCAAGGGTTCAGAGTAACTGAAGGATTCAACCGCCGCTACTGGGCGATCAAAAATCCCCTGCAGATGTGGCCCAATACGATAGCTGCCGCCCGCCTCTAAGTTGTGACAACTTTGACAGAGCATAAACAGTTGCTTTCCTTTTGCGACCTGAGCCGAATCGGATTCGGCGAACGCGGGCAAAGCGGTGATATTAACCATCAACAGACTTACCGCCAGCAGGTACTTCACGATTTTCACAGTTAAAAACCTTTTTCTTTGTAGCCTTGCTTTGGGGCCGAAGCGTTTTTATATCCGGTCCCAAAGAAGGTGTATCCACATCAATATAATCGAGTTCGTAGCGATGAATAGATGATGCCTACGGTTCGCCATATCGTGTATTCATCTCGCTCAACGAGGTTTACATCACGCACGCGTTAAAATTTCAAACGCAACACGTTCACCACTTTCAAGTGCAGACTCCATTCCAAAATCATTACGGCGCGTATGCTCACCCGCAAAATGCAAACGATGATGTGGCTCGATCATTTCACGGGCAAAGGCCGATACCTGCCCTGGTGAAAACATGTGCCGGCAACCTTGAACAAGATCGTTATTCTTCCAACCGTACATATCGTAAAAAGTGAGCTTGCCTTTCGTCGATGGGCGAATGCGGTTAATTTCGCTTTCGATCAAGGTCAGGGCATCTTTGGTCGACAGCTGATCAATGCGCGCTGCGGATGGCTCCGTAAAGACCACCATAAAACGATACTTGTCTTCATCCGGACGCTGCTCTAACGCCCAAAACATTTGAATGGTTTCATCAGTGAAGAATGAAGGCTCAAAACCATCGTCCCAGAAAGGCTCTTCAATCATACCGAAAGCCCGAGTGGTATCCGCATAATCCAATTGGAAAATCGCGTCGGCCTGGGGCCCCTGGACCTGAGGATAAATGTTGACGTATTTCAATGTTGAGAATGGCAAAGACGACACCACAAAGTCACCTTTGTAGCGGCTACCATCCATACAACTGACTTCAACATTGCTTCCGCCCATGTCAATTTCACGAACAACTTTGTTCATGTGAACGCTATCGCCCAAGTAGTCGGCCATCGCTTCCGGCAAACGCGATGCACCACCTTCAATATTATTGACACGGGCCAGCTTCTGGCCTTCCAGTTTTTCGTTGGCAAAACCATAGGGACGATCCATGGACTCATCAACAGTGGTGCCGCCAAAAGTCGCATCGAATTGCGTGCGAGTTTTTTCCTGCAGCAACGCCAATGCTGAGGCCTTATGGATATCGGTGGTTACACTGGCGAGTTTAATCGCCGCATCCGAAACACCATGGCGCTTAAACAACTCGAGAACGGAGACGTCATAATCGAAAAACTTGGGATCCAACCAATCGTCTAGATCTTTCAGAGGGTTTAAATTCGTCAGCAATTTGGTACCCACCAATGCTGCCGGAATTTCACGCTCATCGCCCTTCATTTTGTTCAACGGAGAATCTGACCACTGTTTGGAGCTCACCCAGGTCTGATCGATATAGTTCGACATTGGCATCAAATCACGATGCTCTTTCACCAAATTTAAATTGAAACGGGCGCACAGATTGATTAAACGGGCATAGGAGCGACCCACTTGGCTGGCGCCGAATTCCGGCCGCGTCTCTACGCCATCGGCGGTGTAAACTCGACCGCCTATGCGGTTGGCCCCTTCCAATACGACGACATCCATACCGGCATCTTTCAACAGCATCGCGCTGTATAAGCCAGACAGTCCCCCACCAACTACAATGGCCGTTTTTTTCTCCGCGGCGCGAGCGCCCAGTGGTTTTAATAAACTCAACGCGGATAAGGACGCAGCGCCCTTCAATACCTGTCGTCTTTTCAGTGCCATAAACGCTTACCTTCCTTTTTTTCCTTTATCTAAATCGCTTTCCCACAAGTGGGCTTGCAGAACAATATTCGGCAGCGCCGAATCGTCCCAGGTGTAGCTCGGCGCACCGATGCGCACGATCACGGTTTGAGCGGAAGGGATGGCGTACACACGCTGCCCTCCACTTCCATCCATAAAAAACACATCATCCGCTGCAAACGGCGCCTTCGCTGGCATTACCGCGGGAATGTCTTTGTCGTACATGCGCTTCGGGTTGTGAGGACTACCCCGCCAAATCTGCCAACCGTAATTTGGGTTTGCCGCCGAGGGTGCCAGCATTTGTGTTATCCAGTCTTCGGCAATCAATCGTTTGCCAGAAGACGTTTTGCCTCCGGTCGCTAAAAGAATTCCCACCCGAAGCCAATCTCTCGCCGTCGCCTGAAGGCAACACGCCAAGCGTGCACTTCCCCCAGGATGATCCAACCAGAGCCGCGCGGCGTCAGCGCCAATCGGCTGCCATAGGGCTTTCGATAAGAAATCCGCGTAGCGCTGTCCGCTGGCGTTTTCAATCACCCACCCCAAATACTGAGTGTTGGCATTGGCGTAGTGAAAATGGTCCATCTCCTTTTTGAAAAATGGCCAATGGTCGACCGCTTGGTGTAAATCATTACCAAAATAATTTTGCCAATAAGGATTGGCGGAATCATCGCTTAACGGGGGCGTTTTTATGCCGCTACTCATGTCCAACAGCTGCCGCAGCGAGATCTGCCCCCTGCCACTGCCAGCAAGCTCCGGCAAATAAGTACTGAGCGTATCCTCCACGTTTCCTACCAAGCCACGCTCTACGGCCAAACCCAAAACCAATGGCACCAGAGATTTGTGCATGGACGCAGTTTCAAACAATGTGTCTGCCGTAAAGCCGTGCCAGTAGTTTTCCACCATCAGTTGGCCATGCTGCCAAACCAACAGTGCATAACTGTTATGTTGGCGAGCGAGTTCTATCGCCGCGTCCGCCCATGCTGGCGAGGTGTCAGCAACCGCTAAACGTTGCGGACTAGTCGCGCCCGCCACCACTTCCAAAGGCGAAAACCAATCAACATCGTACACATAGCTCGACACGGGAAATGACGCCCTGAGGGCTTCTACTCGCTGAATCTGCTCTGAGCTTGGCCATTGTGTCTCTGCATCACCAAACGCCATACCCGAGATGAGCAACAGCAAAATCGCCAGTCTTCGAACCGCATCGGTCGCCTTGTCAGACCTCACCAATAACCTCAACTTGCTGCCATTCCATTTTCACCCACAGTGGATGACTTAAGACGCCAACACCAAGAAGGTTCGCGACGTCACGATTTTGCCATTAAAAAAAATGTGACTTGAGGAGTCCAATGGTGGTTTTGCATGAATGTAAATGAAATATATTCATAGTTAAAATGCAGGCGAATAATAGTGCATTCGCTTTAGCGCCAATGCATTTCATGCATAAGGTGTATGAATAGAAGAATTAAAGCCTTCAATTCTGAAGGGCTCAGTCCGTGTAGTGGACTTGGAAATAAGAACATCGTCGCGTTAAACCAACGCGTTAAACCGCTCTGTCGACGTCACTTGAGTAAGAACACCCAAGCCGGAAAATCGTCGTCAACCCGCCTATTGATAAAGTCTACGTTCGGGCGTTTTCACGGTTTTTCACAGCGAAAAACTTGGTCAGAGGCCTACAGAAGCCCTCCGCCGTGGGACATATAAAAAACGATTGCCTGCCTGTGAACCATGACAATTATCAAAAATATCCACAGACGCCACGACAGCAGATGAGTTCGATCAGAGGAGCGCCGCCTGTTACTCCTTGCCGGCGGCTGAGACGTTGGCACGAATTTCACACCACACATCTTGCACTAGATCACGAAACCAGCGTTGCGCTGGATCGGCTTCTTTGCGCGAATGCCACAACTGAGACAAACCGTGAGGCTCATTCCATTTGAACGGAGCCGGCAAGACCCGAAAGCGACTGTCTTCAAGATAGGGGGAGGCGAGACTTCGAGCCACCGTACAGATCAAGTCAGACCCGGGGATCAGTTGTGCGATCGCCTGGGGATGAGGTGCGGCGACCGCCAGCCTGCGCTTCAGGCCTTTAGCGGCAAGGTGGTCGTCAATCCAGGTTGTGGTAATGGCGCCAATGGCCAATACGAGATGCGGCAACCTGGCATAAGTCTGCAGATCCAGGC
This sequence comes from Pseudomaricurvus sp. ABR4_320, assembly GCF_056159445.1. Taxonomy (NCBI): domain Bacteria; kingdom Pseudomonadati; phylum Pseudomonadota; class Gammaproteobacteria; order Cellvibrionales; family Cellvibrionaceae; genus Pseudomaricurvus; species Pseudomaricurvus sp. ABR4_320. The sequence continues at coordinate 200,470 of NZ_JBSWVF010000001.1, forward strand.
GTTTACCCAAGTCGGTGTTTTGCGAGCTGACCATACACACCAGCTCGTCTTCAAACAGGTCTTTGCAGCGAATTCTCGAGGGCACACGCGACTTATCAACGCCGGTGAGCATCAACATGTCGACCACCTGATAATCGAGATATTCCACGTAGTTTTCGAAATTGACCGGCCTGACCCGAAGGTCCATATGGGGCGCAGCGAGACAGAGACGTTCATAGAGATAGGGTAAAAACACCATGGGATCGACCTGCAAAACACCCACGTTAATCGTGCCCGATGCGGTTGCCGGGTCAAAGGTCCAATTTTGCGTGAAAGTGCTCTGAAATTTCTCCAAAGCCTCATGCAAATTGGGCGCGATACGCTCGGCCAATGCCGTTGGCTGCATTCCCTTGGGGACCCTGACAAACAGTGGATCGTTCATCAACGCGCGCAACCGGTTCAGCGCATGGCTGACGGCAGACTGGCTCATATGTAATTCCTGTCCGGCCAGGGTAACACTGCGATGGCGATACAGAGCGTCAAAAATCAAGAGCAGATTCAAATCGACCCGGTTGTAATTAATTTTATTCATATCATGTATGGTAACAATGAGTTAGACAAATACCTATTCTGAAGAAACAATCAGCCAACAACAAGGAAATGAATGATCTTATGCCAAACACGACATCGACTCGCCGACAACTTCTCCAAGCCAGCGGAACTGGGGCTTTGGGATTATCGCTCATGGGAAGCGCTCAAGCCGACGCCGTGAACACCGCACTGGCAGACTTCAGCAAACTGCGCATGTTCAATCTCTACACAGATAAACAGGGCTTACCCGCCATGCGGCAAGTCGACTTTGACCGACAGCAGTTGGAGAAAACCAATTATCTGATCCGTCACCCTGCCGCCCGTGTGACCATTGGCAGCATGGAGCCTAATTTGATGATGGATTGGCATGTCGCCAACCAGCCCAACATCATTATTCCTCTGTTTGGCACACTGGTCGTGATCCTCCGCGATGGCGAACGCTTTGAACTGCGCTACGGCGACATGTTGTTCGCAGAAGACTGTGAAGGCAGCGGACACAAATCTGGCGCAGGCCCGGACGGTCAATTTGGAATATCCGTGCAGATCGACAAAAGCTATTGTCCTGCGGCCGGAGATTCCTATATCGATACCCTGCTAGGGAAAGCCTAAATGTCGGACGCCAGCGCCGTGAACGCCCCCTCTACAGAGCCTCTCGACGAAACTAAGTCAGGGCAACTGCCCCTGATGTTGCGCATCTGCTGGGGACTGGGCTCTATGCCATTAACCATCCTCAACATGATGGTCAATGTCCTCTTGTTGAGGTTTATGACCGATTCACTCGGTATCGCAGCGGGCGTAGCGTCGTTAATCTTCGCGACGGCAAAAATCTGGGATGCCATCAGTGATCCGCTTATGGGGATGATTTCCGATCGCATCAGCACCCCGTGGGGGCGCCGCTTGCCGTGGTTATTACTGGGTGGCTTGCTCAGTGGGCTCGCAGTGATTGCCCTCTTCTGCGCACCAACGCTGTCCCCAACAGCCATGCTGATCTACCTGATCGTTGGAAAATTGGTTTATGCCACGGCTTATACCATGTACATGGTTCCCTACATGACCATGCCGACAGAGATGACCTCGGACTATCATGAACGCACGCAACTGATGTCATTCCGGGTGATCTTCTCATCGATTGGCACCATGGTCGGTTTGAGTCTTGCGCCAGCCCTGCTTGCATATTGGGGCGCAGACCGCCAGGGCCACATGGCGGTAGCGTTACTGGTCAGCGTTATTGCGATGACTGCAGTCATCGGCTGTGTCCTTTTGCTGCGCCGAGTCCCCTCACCCGAATTTAACGGCCGCCAGAGCTTTCCGTCTGTGGCCGAACAATTTAAAACCGCTTTGGAAAATCGCCCCTTCCTGTGGTTAATGTGCTCAAAACTGATTTACTTTTTTGTCCTGACACTTTCAATTTCGACACTGGCCTTTTTCACCCGACATGTATTGCAGGTTTCCGATGCAATTATGGGGCTCTTGATGGGCGTACAAAGCGTCGCATTAATTTTCTCACAACCCATTTGGCTAAAGATTGCTCGCCATCTGGGTAAACGCGAAGGCTACATGATCGCAGCGGCGCTTTATGGTTTGGTCCATTTGTCCTGGTGGTTTGCCGAAGCGGGAGAACCCAACAGCCTCATCATTGCACGAGCCATCATCATGGGCATTGCTGGCGGTGGCACCTTTCTGCTGAGCCAGGCCATGCTGCCCGACGCGCTGGAATACGATCGCCTGAACAGTGGTATCAAACGCGAAGGTTCATTTACAGGATTCTATGTTCTTATCGAGAAGGTCGCTGGTGCTCTTGGCGTTGCCTTCGTAGGACTGATTCTGAGCCTCTTTCATTACCAACAATCGACGGATGGGCGTGAAGTCACTCAGCCCGAAAGCGCACAGTTCGCGCTTTATCTGTGCATTGCTATTTTGCCAGCGATTTTGCAACTCATCAGTATTTTCGCCATTTCACGATATCGATTAACCGAATCCATGTTGATTGCATTGCGAGAGAGTAACCGTCGGGCCAACTGACCGACCAGTGGAGAACCTATGAACCAATCCCCCCTACATCCAATCACTCAGGACCACAAGGACACCTACCAGCGTGATGGCGTTGTCTGCCTGCGTCAAATGTTCGATGCTGATTGGATCAATGCCTTAAAAGCACATGCAGAAAAAGTGGCAAAAGCGCCAGAGCAATATGGTGTTACGGGTCCATCCAACAGCGAAAAAATGTTATCTGTATGCTACATGTGGCGCAAACCCGGGCTGATCCGTGATTTTATTTTTCAATCGCCCGTCGGGGAAATCGTCGGAAAAACCATTGGCTCTGACTATATCCGCATGTACCACGATCACCTGTTCGTAAAACCCCCCGGCTCACCGGCAATTATGCCCTGGCACTGCGACGAATCCGCATGGCCGGTCCGCGGCGAGATGGCCCCCAATATCTGGGTCGCTCTGGAGCCCGTCAACAGTGAAAATGGCCGCGTTGAATTTCTTACCGGTTATCATCGTTACTGCGTCGAAAATAACATTCGCCATGGCTTTAATAACGAACAGGAAAATGGTCTCTGCCCTAACTTTGAAGAAGAGCGTAACAACCCTGACTTTCCCTTTGGTTTCGTTGCTTTCGATATGGAGCCAGGTGACGCCGTTATTTTTCACCCGATGACACCCCACTTTTCCAAAGGAAACTTATCCGAAACCATGTCGAGAAGTGGTTTGGCTGTCAGAGTTTTTGGCCATGACATCCAGTGGCGCAACACCCCTTTTAAAGCACCCATTCCGGAAGTCAGTACCCTGCCAGAAGGTGAAAAGCCGAGCGGTGATTATTTTCCCATTATCTGGCAGACGCCAGAAACCGTCACTGACGTCGCCTAAAGGATTGAATCAATCATGAACCTCGTGTGCGTGTGCTCGACGGCTGATGGAAACTCTTATTTTAAAGATCTAGAGCCTGTCTTTGATAAGCCGCTGATCACGTCAACAATGCACACGGGTAACGGCTGGTCGTTAATCGGTGGTACGACCGCAAACGTCAGCGACTGGCACCGCTCACCAGCGCCACTGCTATCGGTGGTATTACAAGGCACCTGGGAGGTGGAAGTCACTTCCGGTGAAAAACGACAACTGCAAGAGGGCGATGTTTTTCTCGGACTGGACAATATCGGCCAAGGCCACCGCTCACGCGTTTTAGGAACACTCCCCTGCTGGGTTTTGGGAATCGATCTGACCGACGCCCAGGATTTTTTAACACAACTGGATCACGCATTTCATTTTTGAGGAATACACAATTACAAACCGGTGGCAGACATTCTGTACTAGAGAATTGCGAAACAGCAATCTGTACAAAAAAAGCGGCTTGAACCGCGCCAACAGAAGCTTGCCAGCGCCTATAGCTCAGAGAGAGAACCGAGCAACCCATTGGTTTTGAGATAATAGGACACCGAAATGATTAAAAAATATTTGCCGATTGCGCTGTCGGCTGCTGTTGCCGTGCCATATTCTGGAAACGCTCTCTCAGAGTCGATCGAGGAGATCGTGGTTACGGCCCGGAAAATGGAAGAGAATATTCAGGAAGTTCCTCTGGCAATTACCGCCCTTAGTGGCGCCAACCTGGAGCGAGCAGGCGTACAGGATTTCCGCGATATCACTAACATGGTTGCCGGACTGCAGTTCGACGGCCTGCCGGGTAAATCCTACGTAACCCCAACCATTCGTGGCGTTTCCCAGGTGTCTCGTAGTGACGACGAAAACAACACCTCCATATTTATCGATGGGGTCTATGTTTCTGGTCGCGACGGCCTGGATTTCAGTATGCTCGATCTGGAACGGGTTGAAGTGGTCAAGGGCCCGCAGGGTGCACTCTATGGCCGCAACAGCTACGCAGGCGCGATCAACTTCATCACTAAAAAGCCCAGCGATGAATTTCAAATGCGCGTATCCGGCACAGCGGGTAATTTTGAAAAACAACGCGCGGGAGCTACCGTCAGTGGTCCATTGATTCCCGAGGTACTGGCCGGTCGAATTGCCGTTTCTCACGATGAATTTTCGGGTGGCTACGAGAATCCTCTGAATAACGAATCCCTGGGTGGTTACAACTCAAACTTTATTAATGGTGCCTTGAGTTTTACACCAACTGACAATGTCTCTGTCGATTTAAATACGTATATCTCCAAAGATGATATAGATACCCCAGCCCAAAGTGTCATTGCCGGTAACTGTGTTGCCGCAACAAGTCCGATATTCCCGTACGAATTTTCCCAGTACCAGTACTACTGCGGAGAAATTCCATCGATTGACCCAGACGACGAAGAATATTTCACCTACGACGAAAACTCCCCCGGGACACGTCGCTATATTGCACGCACCAGCTTGACCGCAACCATCGATTTTGAAAATACCGCTCTAACATCGATTTCAGGCTACAACACCTTAAAGACGGATGGTGCTACCGATCAGGATCGCCAACTTTCCGGTTCGAATTTCTATACCACATTGGCGGATCCCAGTTACGTTACTCTGCCGACCTGGGTATCCTTCGGCAACTCACGGCGCTCTGAATGGAGTCAGGAATTCCGCTTTCAATCGACCGGGGAGAATCGTCTACAGTGGTTGGTGGGAACCAGCTACTACGCCATGGACAGCCAAACACGGGGTTGGTACGGCGTTGACACATCCCCCTTACCAGAAGGCGTAGAGGTGAGCGACGTGATCGCCTACATCCCTACCATCGATCTGTCTGACGGCTTCGATGACAACCTCTACAGCATGCTGGATCCCCTCAACGATACCAAGCAGACTACCGATACCTTCGCCGTCTACGGATCCCTCTCATTTGACGTGACCGACAAGCTCACCATTCGAGGCGAGGCGCGGTATTCGAAAGAAGAAAAAACATTGAAAGATGATATCGCCGGCCGAGATCAGTCAGACACCTGGACTACGGTAACCCCCCGCTTCACCATGGATTACCAGATGACTGACAACGCACTGCTCTACAGCTCTGTCGCTCAGGGCACCAAAGCAGGCGGCTTCAACACACCTAATGACGACCTTCCAGTAGAGTATGAAACCTACGATGAAGAGTCCAACTGGACATACGAAGTGGGTGCAAAAACGGACTGGTTGGACCAGAGCCTAAGAGTCAACGTCGCCGTTTTTTATATCGACATGGAAGATGTTCAGATAACCAATCAGGTTCCCAATACCACAGCGTTTGCCGTTCTCAATGCGGGCACTGCGGAATCCAAAGGGTTTGAACTCGAAGTTTCAGCGGCACCAACGGAAAACCTGGATATTAACTTTGGCTATGCTCTGGCGGACTCCTCATTTGTCGACGCTGATGACGAGAGCTTGAGAACGCTTGTTGGTGTGCTGCTTGACTCTACCGATGTTTCGGGTCAGCAGCTGCCGCGGACGTCCAAACACACGGTTAACGGATCACTGCAATACACCCAATACGTTATGGAAGGTCTGGAAGGTTACTTCCGCATCGACGGCCGCTATGAATCCGAACAAAAAGGGGATACCCACGATGCAATGTCTTCCATCGGCAGTCGCTTTATCGCCAATGCTCGTATTGGCGTAACCGGTGACAACTGGGATGTCTCTCTTTGGTCGAACAACCTGCTTGACGACGACACACCGGTTATCGCCTCCAGCACACTGTTATTAGGTGACTATTCGAGACTGCCCGTCGCGGGCTTGCCAACCCCACGCACCTATGGACTGAGTTTTAGCTACGACTTTTAGTCATTACCGATTCAGCGATATTATATCGCGACGCTTGGGCGACGCAGGGAGGCGTTGCCGTCTTTTTATTCCGTCCGGTTGCTTTACAGCAACCGGACTTCCATTTCGACGCACAGTCTCGACGAAAAATCCCGAAAATATAGCAGACAGCCGAGTTTCGTCGTCGAGTCCGGTTATGCAAGACTTACCGCGTAAACCGGTTTCTCACATCGTTAGGACGTGCAACAATAAACGGCCTGATGAGCGGCCACAGTCACATTCCGCTAACACACACTACCCTCTAACCGCCCTCGATTGTTCCCAAGAGATGTAACAACCATGCTGTCATTTAAACGCTGCCTTCTACTCGCGACACTGATCATTCCAAGCACAACCCTGGCAGCAGAAAATCCACCCTTCGCCAGCCAAACGCCCCCACCGACGCCAGACTATCAAAACACTGCTGCATGGGCTGCCCTACCGCAAACACCGGGTTACAGCGCAAAAACACCAGCTGGCGCACTCGCTGAGGCCAAAACCAAAGACGTGGATGTGTTTTACGTTCACCCCACAACACTGCGCAGTAAAACCCAGTGGAACCAGAACCTACAAGACTCAGACGTCAATCATTGGACCGATGTCAGTGTTATCGCCAGACAGGCATCGGTGTTTAACGACTGTTGTAACATCTACGCACCGAGATACCGCCAAGCCAGCTTCCTGGCAGGCTACGACCCATCACTTAAGGGGGATGGGCGAAAAGCCTATGAACTTGCGTACAGCGATATCCTCCGTGCCTTCGACGACTTCCAACGACGCCGAGATAACAAACGTCCCTTTATTGTTGCAGGACACAGTCAGGGCGCTCTGATGGTGTATTGGTTATTGCGCGATCGCATTGACAATAAACCTCTGCAAAACAACTTGGTTGCCGCCTATGTGATCGGTATTGATGTTATGGCCGGAGACTTTGGCAGAACCTACCAGAGCCTTGAACTCTGTGGTACACCTTCTGAAACGGGTTGTGTGCTCGCCTGGAACGCCGTATTAAAAGAAGCCGACATCAGTATGCAAAAAAAATATGCTGGCTCTCGCTATGTCGCAACCTACGGCACTGAGGAAGGACGCCAAGCAGTATGTATCAATCCGGTAACCTTTTCCGCCCAGACGCCAGTGGCCGAAGCCTCTGCCAGCAAAGGCTCTGTACCGGGTATGCCAGGTGAAGATGATCCACGAGCGCTTGTTTCGGGCGCTGTGCAAGCCAGCTGTAGCGATGGCTATCTTCGTGTGGATGTGGATCCTTCCCTTGAGCTGGAAAGCCTGCCGGGTGGCAGCATGCATTACCACGAGTTCGGTCTTTTCTACGAAGATATTCGAGAGAACATTGCCCAGCGCATTGAGTCTTTTTATGACCAAACGGCAGCCGATTAATCACTGTCTTTGGACGGATCCGTTGGCAGAGTTTGAGTGCTTGCCAGCGGGTATCCACGCCCCCTTCCCCAATCGAACATCCCTCCTCTCTATTGTTATTCGCCCAACGACAGCATCGTAGAACTCTCTCAGCGTACGTTCAGAAAGCGTTCATAAGAAAAAACTTACTCTGACGGCACATTGACTGTGAACGTCTCTACCGAGCTTGCTCGGAGGGCGGCATTATCCGTGATACGAGGAAGTACGATGAAGACACTAATAAAGCCATTTTTTGGCCTTGCGCTGCTAGGCCTTTCAACGACCACCCTGGCGAATGGTTACGTGGGCGCGACCATTGGCCAAACAGATATTGGTGTTGACACTTACGATAACGCCACCTCGTTTGAATTTACCGCTGGGTATCAGTTTTCCCCGTTTATTGCGCTGGAAGCCTCCTACCTAAATTTGGGTGAGTCTGAAGACGACATTTACCCAATCTGGCAGTTTGAGACCCAGGGACTTAACCTGGGCGCACGCCTTTCAGTACCCTTGGGGGAAGCTGCGGAAATATTTGCAAAAGTCGGAGGCTTTGCCTGGCAGGCAACCCTAAGGGAAGAAGGTTATGGCGAATTTTACGACGATGACGGGCTGGATCTCATCTACGGCGGCGGACTGTTGCTCAACCTAACGCCCGAGCTCGGGATCACCCTGGAATACAAGGGATTAGAGCTCGAAGAAAATCAGGTTAACAACGTTTCCGTCGGAGCAACCTTAAGGTTTTAATCGTGGCAAGCGGCAGAGCGTACCAGCACGACAGGTCGGTCAGACCTTAAAACGAGAAATAACCTGCCGCAGTTGATCTGCATGATCGGCCTGCTCACTGGCAGCACGGTTGGAACCGACTGCCGCCTCACTGCTTTGCCCGGCCAGATCGCTGATGGCTCGTAAGGAGTTGTTAATTTGCTGCGCAACCGCACTCTGTTCTTCTACGGCGCTGGCAATTTGCAGATTCATTCCCAACATTTCAGAAATCAAACCGGATATATCCTGAACGCCACTGCCAGCCTGCTGACTCTGCTCGGTGGTTGACGCGATCATTTCGTTGCCTTTTTCGATAACACTGTTGGCTTGAGTTGCCGCGGCTTGAAGCGTACTGATCATTGAGCTGATCTCTTCGATAGACGACTGAGTACGTTGCGCCAGGGACCTTACTTCGTCGGCAACCACCGCGAAACCTCTACCCTGCTCGCCAGCACGCGCGGCTTCAATGGCCGCGTTTAGCGCTAGCAGGTTGGTTTGCTCGGCGATACTGCGAATCACGTCCAGAATCTTACCGACGTTCTGGCTGTCCTGATTGAGCGTATTAATCACCTCCGCCGCTTGACTGAGGTTGGAATTCACACCACCAATGTTCGTCAAAGTAATGTTCAGTGTCGCCTCAACGTCTTTAGATCTTTCCGCCGTCTGATTAACAATATCAGCCGCCTGGGTAGCGTTGCGGGAAATTTCTAAAATCGCGCTTTCCATTTCCTGAAAAGAATTGGCTACAATCGACGTTTCTTTGCGCTGCCGCTCCATCACGCCCATCGTTTGATTACTCTGACCGGCAGAGTCTTTAGCACTGTTCGAAATCTGTTCACCACTACGCTTAACATCGCGGAAAACTGTCTGTAAAGATTCCAGAAAAGCATTGATTCGCCCGGCCAATCGGCCAATTTCGTCTTTGCCCTCAACATTAACACGGAAAGTCAGATCGCCACCTTTGCTAGCCAGCTCATCCACATAACGCTCTAGGGAATTTAACGGCTTAACAATGGACGTCGCAAACACCATAGCGCACATAATCGTTGCGGCGACGACAAAGGACATGATCACGATAATATTGACGAAACTGTCTGAGAGCCGATCAAATGCTGATTCAAGACTGCTGTCATTCAGCTCCTCCAGCATCTCTAGCATTTTGACAACCGTTTCATCGATGTCCGCTCGAATTTGAACGCTTTCTTTTACGTTATTGACATAGCGATCCGCTAAATCTTTTACTTTCCCGTTGGCGCGACCAGCGGTTTCAGCAAGTGCAAGTGCGGGTGTTCCCTGCAATAATTTTATTGCCTCCGCATTTTCGGCTTCCATTACGTTTAAGTAATCAAACAATTTTTGTTCATTGGATAGATCAGCTTTTAGCTGTTCAAAAAGAAATTTCACCTGATAATTTTTATCGGTATTGGACAGCGCCGGGTGCATAATTTGCCGTTCGAACGTCGAAACATCAACCCGCGCTTCCGGATCGGCAAGCCTTGTAATCATCTGAGTCAAATAGTCGTTCGACTGTTTGATTGACAATGCCAGAGTATTTTCCAATTCTGTGGTGAAATTTCGGTTCTCCGAAAAGAGATCATTAATGCGTGACGCGTTTTGCTGAATGTTCTGCATCAATGAAGAAATCGGTTGAGCACCTTCAATGGACTTATCTTTAAGGGACTGATCAATAGTTTCATAATCAGATCTTATTTCAGAGAACCCCTGTTTTTCATAAATAAAGGCTTCGACTTTATTGGAATAGGAAACAATGTCATTGGATAAGGATTTTATGTGGCCCAGATTCACATGAGCGCTTTCGACGACAGATTTATTTTTTAAAAAGAAGTACCCAACAACAACCAAAAGAATGATTAGTAGGTAGACTGGCACCATCAATTTTTGTTTTACGCTTAACGACGATAAAAACATACGCTCTAACCAAACCTCTAAAGACCGTCGGCGATCAGTGCCCGCCGATTAAAATTTTTACGATAAGTGCCCAGACCAGAATCAACTCCACGGCAGAGCCTGCACGTTGCGGGAAATCTAAAAGCGCTTGGTGAAAGTTGCACGTAAAACATCCCCCTCGAAGGTGTTTTCAGTATCATATTCCTGGTAGTAAGCGACGTTTAAGCCAAACATCACAGACGGCCAGAAATACCCACCTTCGAGTCCTATCGCGTGCTTTGTGATGCCATTTGAACCGGATTCAAGATCCCATTGATCGTAACCGGACACTCCAACCGTGATTCCATTATTCAAGAGATAATGCAAACTCCACTCGAGTACCATCTCCTGATTAAAATCGTTATCTTGCGGGATCTCGTAGCGGGCTAAGAGGCTGATTTGGGTTCGTTTATCCTCGGTCAGTTTGTAGCTGCCCCCCAGAGTGACCATGACCTCTTCATACCCTAAGCCTGGATCTGCAGGTAAGTCGTCATCACCGACTTCAAACCAATAACTCAACGCCGCCGCGACGTCGTAGCGGTCGCCATGCCATGCCAATACCCCTCCCGCCATAATATCGCCAATACCTGTTTCATCACTGTTGACGATGCCATTGGCTATATTGAGATCGGTGCTGATTACCGGAATGACCGTCTCAAACGCGATATCTGCACCTAACACCTGATGTTCTGTGACCCAGACAAAGCGATTGGCCAGCGCGTTGACCTCTACCTCGCTGTCACCGGGAATGCCGGATCCTGAGTCGGCACGATAATTAACCGCGTAACCTCGATAGTAGACGCCAGGCGGGGGAACGACAGGCGCGTTAATTCCTTCAACGCCGGGCACATAATGTCCGGCCTGCACAGTTTCTGTGAGCACAACGCAACTGGATACCAAGACAGCAAAAGGAGCAATAGACCTTTTCATGGACACTTCCCATTTAAGCGACATCTGCAAATTTAAGGCAGCAAACACCCAGCCCGAATTTTGAAAGGCAAAAAAAGCGTCAAACTCGCCTGTTTTATGGAGTGTAGGAGTAGCTGAGACGTTCTACCAAATTTTGCCAGCAGAATTGACACAAAAATCTACAAGCGCCCAAGAAGGAGACGCACGAAATCGCGACACGAGATGTGCCGACTAAAGACAAGAGGAAAAACAATCAGACGATTGATGACCTCAACATGAAGTCCGGGAAAACTCGATACAACTTACTGAGCTTGCCATGACTTCGGTTGCCACGTGAGTCAATCGGATTATTGTTGAGAATCTGTCGCTGAACGACTTAATGCCTGCAACTCATTGACGAGTTGCCAAAAATCCGTGGGCACCTGCTGGCTGGCATCGGTCGCAACCATTCGGCGAGGGCCATTAGGCGTACCGCAGATCAACTCTGTGGACTGAAAATCTGCACTACCCGGTGAAGCGGGATAGGACGCTTCTCCGCTTTCCATAAATTTGACATGGGATGATTTTAGAGTATCGGCAACCTGGATCTCATCAACCTGAACGATGCGCTCATTTGGCAATTGAATGCGTCCATCTCGATAGAATACCCATTTCCGAGTAACCGGTAAGAGCCCACCTTGAACAACTAAAATTGCTGCTACGCCTTCAGGAAGCGTCACAGAGTTCGCCTCATCGATAGAATCAACTTGCTCAGGCTTAACAGTGTCATCTTCACTCTCATTTGACGAAGGCAATACATCACAGCCCGCAGCCATTATCGCTGCGGTACCGATACCCCAAATTATAAACGTTCTTCGATGGATCAAAATACTCCGACCAAAACCCATGCCCGCTCCGTTAACAGAGCTTCGCGACTGCCGCTACCAAAGCGTTCCCTGGCTTGAATTACTGTTTGCTCCGCCCAACTTGTAAATTGTGCGTGGGGGTTGTTAATCGCTTGCAATGCATCATACCAAATGTGTCCGGCGGTCTCCCAGGCATTCCCCCCCAACATCACAGCTAACAAATAAAAGGCGTGATTGGGAATCCCTGAATTGATGTGTACACCGCCGTTATCAGAGGCTGTATTCACATAACTGTTCATGTGATAAGGCTGAGGATCTTTGCCGAGTAAATCATCGTTATAAGCTTCACCAGGCGTTTTCATTGATCTCAGTGCATCACCCGTTAATTCCGCCCCAAATATCTCCGCTCCAACCAACCAATCTGCATCGCTGGCAGCTTGCTGCAATTTATATTGCGACGTCAAACAGCCAAACACATCGGCAATGTGCTCGTTTAATGCGCCAGACTGATCCTGATACACCAAACCACCCGAAAATTGAATCACCCCATGACTTAGCTCATGTCCGATAACGGCGAGCGAACGCGTCAAAGGTTCAAACAGATTGCCGTCGCCGTAAGCTATCTGCTCGCCATTCCAAAAAGCGTTATCGTAATCCTGCTGATGATGGACGGTCGAAATCAGCTTCATACCATTTCCGTCAAGCGAATTTCGCCCATAGACATTGGCATAAAGGGCAAACGTATCACCGGCACCCTCATAGGCTTCGTCGACCTCTTGATCTCCGCTGGCATCACTGCCCTCTGACCGCACCAAAACGCCGGGTAGTTCATTCCCAGACTGCCCGTCATAGACTTCTCGATCGGGACTTACCTCCTCATCGGCAGCAACGGCGGACGCAATCTGATAGCCACCGAAAGGTGTCGCCAATTGACGCTGAAGTCGAAAGGACGCGCATTCCTGCTCCATTTTTATCGCCATCTGCCGCTGTGCTGTCGAACCGCGTAAGCGAATAGACTCAAGCATGTATGGCGGCATGATGCAGTGGATGGAACAGTGGTGAAGAGAATGTGATCCATGATTCATAGCGACTCCGTCAATCGTCGGTTCATTTATCTGATATTAATTCGTCAAAATCTGCTTCTGATAAAAGACTTGTCTTTTGACCAACGAATAATGGGTTTTATCCCCTTACCAACTGGCAATAGGCGCCCAAAACATCCTGTGAATTGTGGCGATACAACACTCAAGAAACACCACGGTCACAAGAGGTTTAAGATTGGCACACAAGACGTTAGGGTGGCGTGAAAATCCCCGTCTCATTAGTATTTCTAGGCGAACATCCAATGACGAGGTTTTGCTTTGACGTATATAAAGTCACAAGAAAATTCGTCAAGCGCTCGTAAACTGATTGCCTTACCGTCAATTTATCCAACCCTCTTAAAACCACGGCAAGATGCCACGGCGACTTAGAGCGAAAAACCTAGATGGAGATCTTTTAGATCATGAAGCTGCTTGACGTGTAGACCAAATTAGTTAAGTCAAACCATGAAAATCTACCGACGTATACAGCATTTTTTAACGAATAAAACTCAAGGAATGAACATCTCGCTTCCTGGATTAATATTTTTTTTGGAAAGCTCTACCTGAATCCGACTCGCAAAATAGCATTCAATAAATTCTGAACAGCAAGAATTTATCGACTAAAAAACGAGTGACGTTTTCTCAATATTCTACAACTGAATTAAAAACTATCTCTTACCGAAAAGAAATTCCAAGCAGTTATCCAAGGCGTTTTCGTCAAAATATTTTTCATTTTCGCCACAATCCTTCCTCCTATAAAACGTAGAACGCTTAAAAATCACCTTATTTCATAGTGTTTTAAGCCGTCCAGCTAAATTTAAACGAGCTACAGTGGCATTAAAGGTTTAAATACAAACCAACAAAGCTAACGAACACTTTTTTTCAATAAAGTTTCAATTAATTTTTGTAATTTTTTGCATTGAACAATGATTCAATAACCCATAGAATCCTCGCACCAACTTTCGGCAATACACTTGCGAACATTGATTTTTTGTTTTGCCTTATCAGTTGGCACCCCGTCATGTTTGCACGCTTTATTTTTTTCCATAAAAAATATTTTTTTAATTCACGAATAGGATGGTTAACTATGGATAGCAAAGGTCTAGTTCAACTCAGAGCTCCCACCAAAAAAGGCATCAAACCTTATTTGGGAAGCGTGCTGGTTTCCAGTCTGTCTGCGTTGGCACTTCCAGCAATTGGAGCTACGGGTTACGCAACTCAAAATGGCGGAACAACGGGCGGTGCAGGTGGCAGTGTCGTGTACGCAAGTACCGGCACAGAAATTCACCAGGCATTATGTAGTAGGGCTTCAAGCGATACGCCCATCATTATTTATGTAGAAGGCACTATCAACCACGGCAATACCAGTAAGGTATCGGGTGACAGCTGTAATACTGCCGAGGATAAAATCGAAATTAAAGAAGTCAGTAACGTGTCGATTATTGGATACGGCAACGGTGCCCTGTTCGACGAACTTGGCATTCACGTTCGCGATTCATCCAATATTATTTTGCAGAACCTGCACGTCAGGAACGTCAAAAAATCTGGCTCACCCACATCTAATGGTGGTGATGCTATCGGCATGGAATCCGACGTCTACAACGTTTGGGTTGACCATTGCACGCTCGAGGCATCTGGAGGGGAAAGTGATGGTTATGATGCGCTGTTCGATTTAAAAGCAACGACCAAGTACATTACATTGTCCTACAGTATTTTGCGTAACTCCGGCCGTGGAGGCTTAGTCGGTTCCAGCGATAGTGACGATGACAATGGCCCGGTTACCTATCACCACAACCTTTATGAAAACATTGATTCACGAACGCCACTGCTACGTCATGCTACGGCACACTCGTACAACAACCATTTCGATGGCATCAATAAATCGGGAATGAACCCCCGAATCGGCGGCCAGATCAAGGCTGAGAATAATTATTTCGAAAACGCTCAGAACCCACTCGGGACGTTTTACACCAATGATATGGGTTATTGGGACGTCAGTGGAAACTACTTCGCCAGCAGTGTGTCATGGAGTGACGATGGCGATGATACCCACCCTGCAGGGCCGGATGTCTATTCCACAACGACCGTAAATATCCCATACACCTACAGCCTTGATGACGCCGATTGTGTACCGTCCATCGTGAGCGATTATGCGGGTGCCAATAAAGGCCTGCTGGTTTCCGACGGTTCCTGTGGCGGCGGTACCGGCGGAGGCACTGATCCAGATCCCGGTGACGACGACGATGATGACGATGGTGGCAATTCTGGCGGCGGCAACAGCGGCACCAACCTGTCGATTGGTGCTGGCTCAGACGGATCCAGTAAAGCCAGCGGCACCAACTACGGCAACGTGCGCGATGGCGATACATCCAGCTACTGGTCCCCGAATGGCAGCACAGGACGCATCTCCATCAAATGGTCTTCCGACACTACCGTGAGTTCTGCAGTCATAACCGAACCCAGTGGCTACACCGGCAATATTGGTTCCTGGGAATTGGTCGACAATGACTCTGGAACTGTTTTAGCCACAGGAAGTGGTGCTGGCACCATTAACTTTGACTCAGTCTCGATCAGAAAGCTGAATTTTGTAATAACCAGCTCAAGCGGTACGCCAGCTGTTGCGGAGTTTGAAACCTACGCCAACTAAGCGTTTATTCGATGACTCAATAGTCATATCTCGTTAAACCATCTAGGTGATCTCTGAGGATCATTGATCACCTAGATGTCATTCTCAACCAATAGTTAACAATGAATCCTTGGCAATACGATTGGAATGTCAAAGCCCAACTTACTCGGCTTGATCTCAATTCAGGTACGTTGTTTTTACGATTGAAATCTGCCAGCACAAGTTTTCGTGTCTGCAAATAAAAGTAGATCGTCGAGTTTGGCTAGAGTTTTTACCACCGTTGTCCAAACTAGCCCTTCTAGTAACACCGCATTTTTTCAGCTAACACCTTGCCCTCATCGCGCCAGTTTTAGATAACGAAGACTAATCGCTGACTGTTTTTGAGGTGGCTTAGCGTTTTTCGAGTACAAGGACTGGGCCAATTCACGACTGAACAATTGACCCGATTCGAACAGAAAGCGACTGGCGCGGGTGGTTTTATCGTCGGCCGATCGTACCCCCTCCTCAAGATAACGTTTGAGGCCGGGATCTTCCGGTGCACACAAGTGCAAACGTTCTTTGGCTCGGGTCATACCAACATACAGCAAGCGGCGTTCAGCTTCCTCACCGTGATCAATAAAATGTTCGGCATCGGGTTCAAACGGAAATTTCTTTTCTTCCAGAGCAGGAATAAACACAATCGGCCATTCAAGCCCCTTCGCTTTGTGAATACTGCACAGCGTAATGCCAGAGCTTTCATTGCTCTCACGCTTGCTGGTCATTAACTGGTCCAATTGTTCGAGGGTTTCCGTCACACTGCCATTGTTCTCTTTGATATAAGACAGAAACGCATCAATACGTGCAATCGACTCGCTGGATTCCTGGGAGGTCAATGCCGTGCGCCGAATGCTGTCTCTCAACTCACTGTCTTTGACATAAAAACTCAGCAACTCATAGGCACCGGTTTTGTGCGCAGGACGTGACTCGACATAATCGAGAAGTTCGCAGCGTTCCAGCACCTTCTTCAGCTGAAACTTTGATAATTCCTGATAGCGAGGTGCTCGCAATGCTCGATTTAGCGATCGGTCCCCACCGGGTTTGGCAGCCAACTGACAAACCTTATCGATCATCGGGCCTTTGAGAGCCAATAATGGAAAACGTAAAATATCCCGACAGGCTTCCTGCAATGCAGATTGGGGAAAATCAAACAAACTGCCGTCGGCCAAACGCAGGATAAGGATTAACGTTTTAATCTCACGAGTGGCGAGCGCCCCACCACTGCCCATCATTCGATAGGGAAGATTATTTCTTAGCAACTCCAGCTCAACCGCCACCGTTGCCGAATAGGTTCGCGCCAGAATCGCTATTTCATCCACCGTCCTCCCCTCGTCCAGATAACGGCGAATAACCGACAAGATCCAGCGGGCCTCACTGTGCAGCATATCCACTTGCACCCGTGTTGCGGGTGTACCCTGGGCTGAAGTCACCAGCATGTCTTTACGGGTTTTATTGTTGTGAATCAGATGATTCGCCATCAGCGACAACTCATGACCATAGCGAAAAGTTGCCGACAGCGCGTAGACCTGAGTTCCAGAAAACTCCGTTTCGAACTGCTGATTCATGATATCGGGGGTCGCGCCTCGAAATTCATAAATACTCTGATCCTCATCCCCGACTGCCATCACCTGCGCGCGATCTCCGGCAATTGCCTGCAACAACGCAAATTGCACCGGTGAAATATCCTGAAACTCATCAATGATCACGTGATCTTTGTTATTCCCAATCCAGGCAGCGACCTTGTTATTTTCCTGAATCAGTTTCACCAGATCCAACAGCAAATCATCGTAACTGCGAATCTGGCGTTGATGGCGCAGAGATTCAAACGTCTCGTAAGCACGAACTAGAAACTTCAACTTATCGGGAAACGCGTAGCGATCGAAAACAACGGCGGGATCGTCAAGGCAGGCCTTACAGAGCCCAATAAACCCCATCAACGTCTCGACAATTTTGGTATCACGATCCTGATAGCCCTTGTATTTCTCCTGCCCCAGCGTCTGTTTAAGCGCCGCCATAGCCAGCAACTCTAACGCCTTATCACTCGTCTCCAACCGGTAATTGGGCAGCATTCCCCGGTTTGTCAGCAGATTCACCGTGGCATAGGCCACCGAATGCAGCGTGCGAATGTCAGGCAACCGTTGCCCCTGAGGCGCAATCGCAGCCAGCTTTGCCTGAAACTCCTGGCGCGCATCCCGCCCAAACATCAACACCGTAATCGAATCCGGCGCAGCCCCATTGCTCAACAAATGAACAATTCGATGAGCTAATGTTGTGGTCTTACCGCTACCCGGCGCCGCAACGACCAACGCATGGCCGCTGGAATGGTGGACGATATCTTGCTGTTCACGGGATAGCTGCATAAAAAAGAATCAGTGGAAAACGACGGCGGGAGCGTATTCTACCTGAATGATCCCCAGAAGTGAGTTAAGTACGTAAAACTGAAACGCACCACCCTATCCAACCACTGACTTCAGAACAAACCTCCCCTTCAAGGTGGAACGCCTTAGGGGCGCATCTTTTGGTTCCTTTTCTTTGCGCCAAGAAAAGGAACTCGCCCACCCGGCGATAGAGGGCAAATAAAACAAAAGATCGGGTCAGCAAAGTGACTTACAGTAAACACACCAATACTCAAATGCCTACATCTCGACGCCATACCGGCCTCGCAGCCCCAGAACAAACCTCCCCTTCAAGGCGGAACGCCTTGGGGGCGCATCTTTTGGTGCCTTTTCTTTGCGTCAAGAAAAGGTACTCGCCCACCCGGCTATAGAGGGCAAATAAAACAAAAGATCGAGTCAGCAAAGAGACTTACAGTAAACACACCAATACTCAAATACCTACATCTCGGCGCCATACCGGCCTCGCAGCCCCAGAACAAACCTCCCCTTCAAGGCGGAACGCCTTGGGGGCGCATCTTTTGGTTCCTTTTCTTTGCGTCAAGAAAAGGAACTCGCCCGCCCGGCGATGGAGGGCAAATAAAACAAAAGATGGAGTCAGCAAAGAGACTTACAGTAAACACACCAATACTCAAATACCTACATCTCGGCGCCATACCGGCCTCGCGGCCTCAGAACGAACCTGTCTATAACCCACTGTTTTCGACAGGCTGAAGCCGCCATGTCCCTTTGTTATAACCCTCTATGTTTCAGTGACCAACAACGAGGTTTCTATGATTATTATCGCCGGCACTCTGCAGTATTCCCCAGACATCATTGACGCGCTCTTGGCCGACTGCGCACCGTTAATCCAAGGCGCGTTGGAAGCCGAAGATGGCTGTCTGGATTACGACTGGTGCCCCAACCCACTGGTACCAGGACAAATTCGAGTCTTCGAACGCTGGACGGATGAAGCCGCACTGCAAGCGCACTTTGACTGTCATTGGTACAAAGACATGGCGGCCAAACTGCACAACTATGAATTGCTCGACGTCGATGTTCTGAAATACGCCACCGACCGCTATGAGCCGGTTTATGACGAAACCGGCACACCAAGAACAGATTTCTTTACTTCGCCCTAGCATCCCCAGGCCAGCAGCTACCCGTTGACGTATAAATGGCGGAGCAGCGGCAAGGCAAAAATACCTCAAGACCGGCGTAAAGTTCACTTAACAGAGAAATTAATATCCGTTAGCGTAGTCCTAGTAGCCAGCGGTTCAAGCTTTGCCAGGCCGCTGCTTTACAAGACCAATGACAAGACCCACAAAAAGGAGCAGGACATGCTGAAACAGGGCATTTGCGCAGCCGCGATTACTCTGCTGGCCAGCAGCGCCATGGCGGATATGACTTTAAACGCCGAAGAATCCAGCGTTTACTTTACCTCTGTGAAGAATAACGCCATTGCCGAGAACCATCACTTTACCGGGCTGAGCGGCAGTTACAGCGATGCCGGCGTGGCAAGCGTTAGCATTGATCTCGCCACGGTAGAAACGGCGATTCCCATTCGCAACGAGCGCATGCGTGATATTTTGTTCAATGTAGCGAAAATGCCAACGGCAGAAATTTCCGCTGATGTTCCGGCAGATACCGTGAAAGGTTTAAAAGACGGAGAACAGGCGAGCATAACACTGCCGCTAAGCATCTCTCTCCACGGCAAAACAGCCACGTATGACGCCACCCTGCGGGTATCCAAACTGGATGATACGCTCGTTGCAACCACTGAAAGTCCGCTGCTGATCAACGCCGCTGACTTTGGACTGGATACGGGCATTGCAGAACTTCAAGCCATCGCCCAGCTCAATGCCATTGCGACTGCGGTCCCTGTCTACGCAACGCTCGTTTTCAACGACTGATTGTTGCGTTAGCACGGTCAGACTCGATCAGAGGTGTCGCCTGAGACGCCTCTGATACCCTTCTTCGTCAAGTCTTCACAAACCCCGCCAATGGATGATCGGTGACGATCCGAGATTGTAAACGGCGCCCCTGCTCCAGATGCACACCATGGCCGGTGCGGCTTTTCAGCTCAGTACCATCGCTTAGATTCAACCCGTACAATCGCGAACCGCCTTCATAGCGACACCAGCTGATCACGGCATTCCCCTGAACACCGCCGTCCAATACTAGGTCGTCGGGTCGCAACACGATATCAATGGCGGCTTGTGGCTCTACAACTGCACCTGCGGGCAAGCGTACAGGAACTTCTCCGAGGGACGTCATCGCCAGCCAATCAGTAGCAGAACCGTCGACAGCAACCTGCAGTTGTCCCGACAGAAAGCTGGTCTCACCAAGAAACTTGGCAACAAACCGGCTTGCAGGCTCGCAGAAGCAGATTTCCGGTTCGGCCAGCTGCTCGAGCTGACCGCCATTGAGAATACCAATTCGATCCCCTACGGAAAGCGCCTCATCCTGATCGTGGGTTACCCAGATTGCGGGAATTGCTGCCGCTTTCAAGGCATTGCGTATTTCCCAGCGCACACTGTCCTTTAGCGCCGCATCGAGACTGGACAGAGGCTCATCCAACAGAATCAACTGTGGTTGGTGAGCGAGGGTACGAGCCAAGGCGACCCGCTGCTTCTGTCCACCGGAGAGCTGATCCGGTTTGCGCTCTTTAAAGTCGGCAAGCCCCAAAACGTTCAACCAGTGATGAGCAAGTTCAGGATCTTGAACCCGGAACGCCACGTTCTCGATCACGCTCAGGTGAGGAAACAGCGCAAAGTCCTGAAACACCATTCCAATACGGCGTTTTTCCGGCGGCACATAGTCGCTGGCGGTAATGTTCAAATCACCCAACTGAATGCTTCCAGCGGCCATTGAGATGAGCCCGGCCAAGGCTTTGAGGATTGTGGTTTTACCGCATCCGGTCGGCCCGACCAACATCAGTATTTCATCGTTTTGAAGACGGAAATCAACCGATTTGAGAACCGGTTTATCTCCGTAAGTGACGGAAAGTTGAGAAACGGACAACATTATTTCTGTGAATCCTTCGCTATTCGTACGCCAGCCATACGCTCAGTACTTAACATCAAGGCCAGGCCCAGCCCAGACATTACAATCAGAATTAAACCGGGAATTGCCGCACGGCCAAAGTAGCCCGCTTCGTATACACGCCACAAATAGGTCGCCAGAGTTTCAAACTCGTTTGGCCCCAACATCAAGGTGGCAGGTAGCTCTCGCATGGCTTCTAAAAACACCAGTGCTGCCCCGGCGACCATGCCACGCATCGTCAGCGGCAGAGTCACACGCCAAAATGCTTCCCTGGGAGTTGCACCAAGCACGCGTGCAGCGCTCACCAGACTGCTGTCGAGACCTTCGGTGGTGGTTCTCACCGAACTGACGGCCAGCGGCAAAAAACGCAACACATAGGCAATCACCAACAGCGCCAGGGTCTGATAGAGAAACGGCAGGCGCAGGCCGATAAACACCAGCGCCGTCCCCATAACAATACCGGGAACACCAAACCCCAGATAAGTGATTCGCTCCATCAAACGACCGGCTCGCCCACTGAGTGCCGCATGAGTAACCGGGATGGCCAGAGCAACCGCACAAACCGCCGCTAACAGCGACGCTTTTACGGAATTCCAGGCATAGATTGGGTCGAAGCCCCCCAGCCCTTCTCGTGCCAGCCAGATGCCGAAGACAATCAGCGGCAGCGCCAAGGCGAAAAACACAACTGGGGCAGCCCCCAAAAACGCCAACATCAGCAGGCGACGACGGGGCTGAATAACCAGACTCTGACCGGGCTTTTCCGACGTTTTTTTAACCCGGGACTCCAAAAACAAAACCAGCGCCACCACCAGTATCAACTGCAGTGACAACATTGCCGCCTGACTCAATCCAAAGGCGTTGTATTCGATAAAGATTGCCCGGGTAAAGGTATCGAATCGCATCATTGCCGGCGTCGCAAAGTCCGAGAGCGCGTAGAGTCCCGCCAGCAAACTGCCGGCCGCCATAGCATTAACAACACGCGGCAGAACGATTTTTAGCAGACTTTGCGGCAGAGACAATCCCAATAATCGCGCCGCGTGCACCTGATTGGCATCCAGCCCCATCAAAGCCGCACGCGTTGTCAGCATTACGAAGGGATAGGTGTACAGCACCATGACCAAAACCGTACCCCAAAGGCCATAGACCGACGGTGTCTTAATGCCAAGTAGCTCCTCAACCTCGCCACCGGGACCAAAGGCCGCGTAAATCGTGAAAGCACCAAGATAACTCGGCAGTGCCAGGGGTGCCGCCAGCAAAATCAGCCACACCCTGGGCCAGGGTAGGCGCACATAAGCCGTTAGGCAGGCAAGCGGTACACCAACCAGGATGGCACCCAACGCGGTGAGGGCCACCAACAGCAGACTGTTGACGAGAATGTCGAGATTACGCGGATTAAAGAACTCCGCATCACTGAATCCAAGCTCAATCAGCACACCGACTGGCACCAGGGCCAGCAGCGCAATGATAAATGCAATGGGGTAAGACGGGGACCAGCGTGTCATAACACGCCGGCATCACGCATCAAATCCAGTGTGGGCCGCAAATCGGCCAGCTGCGCCAAATCCACTTTTGGCGGCGAGATAGTCGCCAATGGTGGCAGGCCAGTAATGGGAGGAACACCGCTGACCATGGGAATCTCATACCCTTCTGTGGCGAGATATCCCTGGGCTTCTCGAGTGAGCAGATAGCGCACAAAATTAGTGGTTAGGTCGTCATCACGTAACGCGATAATGCCGGAGGCATTGAGCAGACAGCCCGCGTCATCTTTAGTGAATGCGATGTCCACCTTCGCGTCCGGCTTGCCAGCTTTTAACCTCAGTGTGTAGTAGTGATTGGCGAACCCCAAGTCGATTTCGCCCCGCTCTGCCGCCATCACCACGCCCAGCTCACCGGGGTAACTCTTGGCCCGCTTGCTGACGGCTTTAAGCCAGCGGCGGGTTTCATCGTCGCCCTGGAGAATGCGCATACCGGTGACGAAAGACTGAAACGCAACATAGGCCGGTGCCCAACCCAGGGTCAGGTCACTGTCGGCAATCGCCATGATGGAATCGGGAATGGCATCCGGCTGCATGCGCTCTGTGCTGTACGGCAGGGTTCTGATACGGCCGGACACCGGTGCCCAATTTGGATAGCGAAAGCCTTCTTTGATACGGCTCTGAATGGATTCTGGCAGCGGCTTGGCAAGACCGGCATCGGAAACCATTGCGACGGAACCAGAATCCACCGCCCAAAACAGGTCTGCACGGCGAACGCCCGCTTTGGCCTCGGCGACGATCATATTGGCCAGCGCGGCGGTAGTGCCCTGCCGAATAGACAGGTTAAGCTCGGGGTTACGCTTGCGAATCGCTTCGATGATGTTCTCGTAAAGGCCACCCTCACCCCGCCCCAAATACAGAGTAAGATCCCCTTTCAAGGTTGGCAGATCTTCTACGGATTCGGCGCCAGTAGCGGCGCCGGATTGTGCCAGGGCAGGAAAACTGCCCATGACACCCAGGGCCGACAGGCACTGTACAAACTGTCTGCGATGCACTTAAAACACTTCCTTTCGATTTTCCTCAGCGGCGACCAGCAATTCACGAGCTTCGCCCAGTTTTACTTTCATCGCGCCGATAATGTTTTTAACCTCATCTACGCTAGCACCATCTGCCAATGCCTTCGGTAGAGTGACGTTAAAGTCTTTTTCCAAGTCTTCGACCAAACTGGCTTTTTGCTCGATCAGTGTCCCCTCGACCCCTTCAAATCGATTGAGGTAGGTATCGTGCACAATTGCCGTCGCCTCTTTCGGCAGCTGTTCGGCATATTTGGCAACCACGCGGTCCAGCCGGGTATTGATATCGGCCATGGTTTCGGCCATGGTCGTTGGCGCGGTCTCAGTCGCCTGAATTTTCTCCAACAAGCCACGGTCCTGGAACTGGGCTGCCAACTTTACCGCGCCCAGGGACTGCCACAGCGACTGTTCAAACATTTCCTGCTGTTTACGCACATCCTCAATAGACTGCTCATTATCGATGCTCTCTTTCACACCGTATAAGCCCTGCCAAATAGAGGCATAGAGCGGCACATAGTTGGTTTCAATGGCAGAGTGGAAATCCACTTCCTCCCAATAATCGACCACTTTATCGGCTTCTGCCGCTTTCGCGCCTTTTGCTTCATAAGTGGTGACAATGCCGTCAATTTTGCCGATTAACCAATCCACTTCCTCGGTATAGGCTTCCAGGTGATCCTGCAAATGATTGACGTGCTCGCCGATTGGACCGTTGGCATAGACCTGAGCGCAGGACACTAGTGAGAAGAGCGCTAAAGAACAAGCCTTTTTTGCGGTTTTTCGAGCAGTAAAGATCATAATGACATCCATGATGAACGATGAGTTTGCCAAATGATAATAATTATCAGATAGAAAATAAACCGTCACGCCGCCTCAAAACCCAGAAGCCTATGGGATTAGGGTCATATCATTACACCAATGACATCGACTGAGAGGCCATAAACGACGCGGGGTAAGAGAGAATAAAGGATACAGATGAGGAAAGGTGTCGGAATCAGGGCAAAAGACTTTTTCCTGATAAGAGAGTTAACCCAATCGATTCCAAACGTATGAAAAACGCCCACTTGCAGAGCGCTGGGGCAATCTCACCACAGGCGCCAGCAAAAGCGTAACATCGACCCGACCGCAAGACAGACGGGTCGAACAACGATCAACGCAGGCTGTTGACCACTCTGGCCTGGGTGTATTCGTGCAAGCCTTCTTCACCCTGCTCAACGCCAATGCCAGACTGCTTCGCACCACGGAATGGAATCGCGGGGTTAATGTCCAGATGCTTGTTCACCCAGACGGTACCAGAATTGATTCGCAGAGCAATCGCCTCAGCGTTCGCTTTATCGCTCCCCCAGACCGTACCGGCCAGGCCATAGACGGAATCGTTGATACGAGCAATCGCATCCTCAACATCGGTGTAACGCAAAACCGGAAGCACCGGCGCAAACTGCTCTTCTGCGACAATACGGGACGAGTCATCCACATCGCGCACAATGGTTGGCGGAATAAAATACCCAGCGCCACTCAGAGCTTCCCCACCGGCCAGAATTTTGCCATTGGCACCAGCGTCGGCAAGAAATTCTTTTACCTTTTCAAATTGCATGCGGTTTTGAATCGGTCCGATTTGGGTTGCGGGATCCATACCATCACCGACCACCGCCTTCTGTGCGAGATCGGCCAGCGCATTGCAGAAATCATCGTAGAGTGCATCTGGCACATATACGCGCTTGATTGCCACACAAATCTGGCCGGCATTATAGGTCGCCCCCATAAAGATCTTTTCAGCCGTTTCTGCGACATCCACATCGTCCAACACCAAAGCCGCATCATTGCCGCCCAATTCCAGCGTGACGCGTTTGAGCGTTTCAGCAGTACTTGAGAGGACTTTTTTACCTGTCGCGGTCGAACCGGTAAACGCGATTTTAGCGATATCAGGATGCGTGGTCAGACTCGCACCCAAGTCGTTTTGATCTGCCAGAGTGTTAACCACTCCCGCAGGGAAAATGTC
The DNA here is from genome assembly GCF_056159445.1 of Pseudomaricurvus sp. ABR4_320. Taxonomy (NCBI): domain Bacteria; kingdom Pseudomonadati; phylum Pseudomonadota; class Gammaproteobacteria; order Cellvibrionales; family Cellvibrionaceae; genus Pseudomaricurvus; species Pseudomaricurvus sp. ABR4_320. Next base: position 226,384 of record NZ_JBSWVF010000001.1, read on the forward strand.
GGCACACAACGCTCCCATTTTTAAGGTTGTCAAAGGTGTGGTCGGCGCCGGTTTTAAAATCATGGTGTTGCCCGCAAGCAAAGCAGGCCCCATCTTATTGGCCAGCAGAATCATCGGGAAATTCCACGGCGTAATCGCCGCCACCACACCAAGGGGTGCACGATGTTCGACAATGCGGGTTTCCTCGGTTTCCATCAACACTTTCGGTTCAAGCGTCATGGCCGCAAAAACGCGCAGTGTTCCAGCCGTGCCCATAACCTCAAATTGGGCTTGAGCCAAGGGCTTGCCCTGCTCCGCCGTCAACAACTTCGCGAATTCTTCGGCGTCATTTTCTATCGCTTCAGCCAGTTTGACCAATAAACCGCTGCGCTCCTCTAAGACTCTCGCTGACCAGGCTGGAAACGCCGCTTTAGCAGCAGCGACGGCTTGGTTCAGCTGAGCCTCGTCCGCTCTTGGGCAGACTTGAAACGCTTCCCCTTTGGCTGGATTGATGACATCCATCTGGCTGGCACCGTCGACCAGCTCGCCATTAATTAATAATTTAAAGTCCGTCATTATCATTGTCTCACCTTGTATTTGCGGTGGATATTTCAGCAATCTACGCCGCAGAAAAACGCTTAATTGTGTTTGTCTGAGAGCAAATCACTCCAGAAAAAAGGCATCACCCTGTCCCTATTGATACGAAACAGAGACAATTATTCCGTCAAAAAACGTTTCTTAATCGACCTGTTTAGCCAGGTTCATTGGCGACGCTGCCCAAAAGTTCGCGGAGCCCTGCGTAGGCCTCCTGTGCAGCTTGGCGCGTCGCTAAATGGCGGAAACGCTCAGATAGAATTTCTACGCCATAGCTGCCTCGATAATCAATGTCTCTGAGTGCACTCAATAATTGCTGTAAAGGAAATTCTCCCGCCCCGGGCGAAAAACGATGATTGATGGTATCCGTCACATAATCTGAAACTGGCAGCAAGCTGCCATCATTCAATTCGACGTGATTCACCAAACCAGCGGGCAACTGAGCGACCGCCGCTAAAGAAATATTGCCGCGCACAAGATGCCAGCTATCCAGCAACAAACCACCGTTGTCACAGTTGGCCATCTGCACCAACCAGGCACCGGTTTGCAAATCGGCAAGATTGGAGGTGGGAAAGAGTTCGAGGGTAATGGCCGTTCCAACTTCGGCAGCTTGGGCGCAAAGACGCTGGAACTCCCTGACCATCGGCTCGAGCGGCCAAACCTTACCAGTGACATCGCCAACCACTTTAATGTGCCTTGCCGACAGACGTTCTGCCGCCAGTAATAACTGATGGCGTTTCTGATCCGACGCTTTGCGCCTCGCCCCATCGACGAACCAGTCAGGCAGGACTTCCAGCTCACAGGTCAATCGCAATTCACGCAGCGCATTGGCCACGGAATCGGCTCCCAGGGTGGCAAACAGATGAGACAGGTCATCCACCCCCAAGCCGATTCCGGTAAAGCCCGCTTCTGCACAAGCCGATGCCCGATGATAAAAGTCGACCGGGCTGCAGGCATTTGCCGCGAATGGGCTGACGTTGCCCGCCAGGGTAAAGTAAGAGCAGAATAGTGCCGTCACCGACATTGCTCCGCCAGCCACCGCGAACTAGTGACGTCGCGGTGGCGCCACATTCTCGAACTCCTCGATCAGCGCATCCATAAATGCCCTCAGCCGAGCGGGTTGATGACGATGTTCAAGATAGGAGGCATAAGCATTCGCTGACGGTAAGCGAAAGTCCGGTAAGATCCTCTCCAGACGCCCTGCTTCAACATCTTCCTGGCACAGATGCACAGGCAGTATGCCCACCCCCATACCTTCCACTACGAGTTGCCGAGCCATAGAAACATCGGTAACCACTGCACGCAGATTGGCATCGTCGGTTTCATGAAGTCCACACGGCCATATATCCGTCTGACCAATATGGGATGGAATCATAACCCTTGGGAAATTAACCAAATCGTGTTCGGTTTCGGGACGCTTTCGATTTTTGAACAGATTGGGACTCGCGAAAAATCCCCGATCGATAATTGTCAGTAAACGTGACGGCACATTATCGTTACCTACCTCACCGACCTGAATCACGATGTCAAAAGGTTCGTCTCCAATATTAACGGGATTGCTGGTAACGACAATCTCCTGCCGTAGCCGATCAAAACGATTGGATACCCGCGCCATAACCTTGGAAACCACCCGGCAGCCAAACGCAGGCGGCACACTGATTCGCAGCGTTCCGGCAGGCTCAGACACCAGCTCGTTGGCGACTTCTTCGGTCTGATCAACCTCGCAGCGAATGCGCTGGCAATGACACATAATGGCCTCACCGGCTTCGGTCAGTTTAATGCCTTGTGCACCGCGTTTAATCAACACGACCTGAAGCTGATTCTCCAAGGCGCGCAATTTGCGACTGAGTGTGGATTTAGGAATACCGATAGAATCGCTGGCGCGTGCAAGACTGCCCGCACTGACGACTTCATAAAACAACATCAGAGAATTGGGATCTACCCGTCGAGTAAGTGTCATCTTTTTTCTTATACCTATTGTCGATGATTGTATCAGCCGATGATATCCCGACACATATCAACAAGTTAGACGCTGGCTGACCTATGCCGAAAATAGTCATTGTGTTGAAAAAAACGCCGCTCGTTTGACGGATCGCCTTTCAACCGAGTAAGGCATGCCACATAAGGACAACCTTACTTAAAGAAAACAGTAACGATTGATAACAATAGAGCAGAGTCTGCACCTTCCCCGCGCGGAGGTCAATAGTATTGATTCTCAGAATTCGAGCGCAAACGTGTAAAGATCAACTCGTCGATAGGGACAGTCGAACACCAGGGGCAGCGCTCGATTGAACAGGAAACGACAGCGTAAATGCTGTCGTCGGCTCACTCTGAAAAGCCAGTGAGCCATTAACATAAGGGAGCATGGTATCGACGATGGCCAAACCCAGACCGCTGCCGCTACTGTCTAACCGCTGTTTATAAAACCGCGTACACAGGGTTGCCAGAGACAGTCCCACCAACCGCTTCCCTTGGTCGGTCACCGCCACCGTTAACCGATCGCCAGCGCTGTGCAAATGAATACAGACATCACCCTCGCCGTGTACCAGGCTGTTCTCGATAAGCACCAGGAAAATCTCGTGGAAAAAATGCGTCGAGCCGACACAAAACTGACTTTCAACCTGCGGTTCGATATTCAATCGCAAGACTCTGCCTTCGCTGTCGAACCTGGGCAGCATGGTTGTCACCACCTGACGCAAACAGCGGGACAATTGCGTTTTCTGTGTGCGACAAACCTGCTCGCCATCGTGTTCCAATCTAGCCAGTTGCAGCAGCTGCGAAACCAGCTGCTGCAGTCGTGCCAACTCTCGTTGAATCAACGATGTATCGTCCGATTTTCCCTTTTTAAGGTTATCAAATTGCAACGCGATAACCGTCAACGGTGTACGCAAACTGTGGGCCGCGTCGGCAACAAACCGACGCTCTGCCTGATAGGCGCAGTCCAAGGTTTCCAGCGCTGCATTGGCGGCGATCGCCAAGGGTTGAATTTCCGTCGGCAAGTCCTCTGAAGGAATGCGTTTAATCGCACCATGGGGATGAATGTGCTTGGCAATTTGTGACGCGTGATTGACGGAACGCAGCGTCCACCGAACAAACGCCGGAATGACAACCACACTTAACAACACACCGAGGCATACCATCAACCAGATCGAGCGAGAGATTTTTTGCTGAATCAATGGTTCCAGCAACGTTCGAAAATGGGCGTCGTTGAGCGATACCATCATCACGTTCCCGTCCGCCAGCGTCACGGGAACGTTCAACACCTGGCCGATGTTATTGAAGAGCATCCCGTACCACGTGGTCGACAGTACACTGGGTTTAAAGCGTCGTGGGTGGGACAGGTTACTGGAGAACCATAACAGTTCACCATCGGCGCTATACAGAGTGTATTGCACGTCGCCATGACTTTGTGTCAGCGGTAAGTCAGACAGGCCCTCGGCATAGGTTACCCCTTCCACCAGACGATGAGCTTCAACATAGACAAGCGCTCGCCGCAGTTCACCAATGGTTTGATTGAGGTACATGGCCGACATCACCAACCCTGCCATCAACATGCAGGACAACGCCAGAATCATGCGACCGGAAAGACTGGCGGTAACCCGCCGTGCAAACTTCATCAACCTGGATCCGCGACGCAGGCACACAGCTTGTACCCAAGCCCGCGAATGGTTTCGATTTTACATCTCGCCCCCTCTTCTGCCAGTTTACGGCGCACTCTCGAAACCAGGGCTTCAACCGCATTCGGTGATGAGGGTTCGTTAAATCCGTAAACACGATCCTCCAGTTGATTCTTAATCACCACCCAGCCGACGTGGCTGACCAGTTCGCACAACAACAGATATTCCCGCTTGGCCAGCTGTAAGGGTTTCTGGTCAACAAACACCTGACTTTTCGATTTACAGAGCCTTAGGTTTTCAAGCTGTAGGACCTCGTCTTCCAGTTCTTTGGGGCGCCTCAACAGCGCTCGAATTCGCGCGTTGAGCTCGTCAAATTCAAAGGGCTTAATCAGATAGTCATCGGCGCCGGCGTCCAATCCGTCGATTTTGCTCTGCAGCGAATCTCTGGCCGTCAGGATCAAACACGGGTTCTGATACCCCACCTGCAAGCGCAGCTGTTTCAGCAATTCAATGCCGTCACCGTCTGGCAGCCCCAAGTCCAAAATCAACAGGTCGTACCTAACCCACTGCAAAAGCGACAGCGTCTCCCGCGCAGACGCCGCCACATCAACAGAATACCCGCTGTCAGCAAGTTTCGAACTCAATAAGGTTTTCAGGGATTCATGATCTTCCACGATCAGCAACTTCATGGGCTTCCCGCCGCAAATACGGTCTCGTCAGGTTTCTGTCAGTTAAGGCCATTAGCCTATCTCTCAAATGATAATCATTATCGAAGAGGAACGCGATGGCTTTTCATCACATTGATGATGCCTACAGCACAAGACTCCGGCCCCAAAACGCCCACCACAAGCGCGTAGGGTGGCCTAAAACCGACTTATTGATTTAAATGGGAAAACAATGACTAGGAATTCACGCTTCTCCGTAAGAGGGCTACAACAACACCGCCATCTCCACTACGCAATCTGGCTCGTCGCCTGCGGCGCATCTCTGAGCTGCTACAACGGAACCGCCGCCGATGAATTAAGCCGTGAGCTGGAGACGCTGGATACAACCGTCGTCAGCGCCAGCGGCTTTGAGCAGTTGATTTCAGAAGCCCCCGCCAGCGTCAGCGTGGTGACACCAGAAGATCTGGAAACCCGCCCTATCACCGACTTTATGGATGTGATACGAACCGTACCTGGAGCTGCCCTCACCAACGGCGAAGGCCGCAATGTTGATATCAGCTTGCGGGGCATGCCCGCCGGCTACACATTGATCCTGATCGATGGCAAACGCCAAAACCTAAACGGAATCGCCCGCAACGGGAACAACAACGTCAAACAGAGTTTTATGCCGCCACCGTCGGCTATTGAGCGCATCGAAATCATTCGAGGCCCGATGTCCACACTCTACGGCGCCGATGCCATGGGTGGCGTCATCAATGTCATCACGAAAAAAAGTTCCAACGCCTGGAACGGAGAAGTCAGTGTCGACTCAACCCTGCAGGAAGAATCTGATTTTGGCGACGGCCGCGGCGCCAGCTTCTTTCTCGGAGGCCCCATATACAAAGACACCCTAGGACTGCAAATCAGCGGTCGCGAACAATACCGAGAAGAAGACAATGTACCCCGTGGTGAACCTGAACGCACGAACCGCAATCTCACCGGCAAGCTCTGGTATAAACCGACAGACAATCAAGAGTTGATGCTCGAAACCAGTCATGAATATTTTAATATGCACGCCTGGGTTGCCGGGCGCAGTGTCGGCAGCCTGTGGGATCAAACAACCCGCCGGGAAACCTGGTCCATTTCCCACCAGGGCAACTTCGCATTCGGCGATACTCTCATAGCGTTTCAAAAGGAAGACGCCGAAAAAGGTGATGTCGAAGCCGACAATTGGACGCTGGATGCCAAAATCGTATCGCCCTGGGAATTCCACGGCGACCACACCACCAGCTTTGGCATTCAAATGACCAGCAACGAAGTGAACAGCTGGAATATTGAAAGTGTCGAAGGTGATGTCATCGATGTGATCACCCAGGAAAACCAAGCCATCTTCGCAGAAGATACCTGGAATTTGACCGACGACTGGAGCCTGACGCTTGGGCTGCGTTATGACCACCCGGACGACTTCGACAGCCACGTCAGCCCTCGCGCTTATCTGGTCTATAGCCCAACCGACCATCTCACCTTGAAAGGCGGTGTTGCCACCGGCTTCAAGGCACCCAGAGCGGACTATGTGGCGCCGGGCCTGGTGACCGAAAGCGAAAGTACCAGCACAGGCGCTCTCTCCTACACCTACGCAAATTCCGAGATGAAGCCCGAAACGAGCATCAACTATGAAATTGCCGCCATCTGGGAGGGACTCAATCAAACCAATCTGGCCGTCACTCTGTTTAGAACAGAATACAAAGACAAGTTGGACAGCCTGAATTACTCAACGGTTTACGCCGACGAGGACGGCAACTTTTTGGTTGGGGATAGAGTCGACCCTCAGGGATACTGCTCTGACGCCCTCGCACGTATGGACTATGCCTGCAGCTGGTCCTACCGCACCAATGTCGATTCCGCCTGGTCTCACGGGGTAGAAGTCACTCTGGACATGCCCCTTTCCGAAGCCTTGTCATTGAACGCATCTTACACTTGGCTGGACTCTGAGGAAGAAACCGGGGAAGACGCAGGACAACCCTTGAGCGGCGCCCCACAAAACAATTTGGTCACCACACTGGAGTGGGCGGTCTCCAGTCAACTCAACACCTGGGCAAGCTACAGCTACCGCTCAAAACTGCGCGCCAGTAATCGACCCGCACCTGGCTGCTTTGACGATGACAGCTGTCCTGCTTTGGGGCTATTGGATATCGGCGCCACCATCTACTACGGGGCCGCCCTGCATTTTAACGTCGGCGTTCTGAATCTGACCAACCGTGACTGGTCAGACTACGACAGCAAGGGCAGCGTTGAGGACGGGCGTCGCCTGTTTATGAGAGCCACCTATCGCTTTTAGCGTCCTGTCGTTTTTAATATCCCGATCGTTTTAAACATCGAGTAACGCTCTTGGAATATCCAAGAGCGTTACTGATTTCAAGTCTGATAGCGCTATTCAGAATATCTTTGAACCTTTCCTTCGAATGGCTGAGGCTCCCCATTAATTGGCTGAGGCTCCCCATTAATTGGCTGAGGCTCTCCATCAATTAGCTGAGGCTCTCCCTCCTGTTGCGCCAGCTCCCTGGCGAGAATCAACTGCTTTCTGGATTCTCCCCAGCGATAGCCACCCAACTCACCATTCTGGCGCAGTACCCGGTGACAGGGTATCACCAGCGCAATCGGATTGGCGCCAACAGCACTCCCCACGGCCCGTGACGCTTTCGGCTTGCCAATCGCCGCTGCGAGTTCTCCATAAGTGGTTAGCTGGTCCGTGCCCAGCATAAGGAGCGCTCGCCAAACGCTCAATTGAAAGTTTGTTCCCCGCACCCACAGAGATAGCGGTGCGACTTTTCCTTGGGAGGAGCAATTCGAAAAAATGGCGTCGATCTGCCGTTGTGTCAGGGATTCATCTTCTACCAACGTCGCTTTGGACCACTGTTGCTGTAAGGCACTCAACGACCCCGCCTCGCCTTTGTCTTCAACAAACGCCAACTGACAGATTCCCCGCGGAGTCACCCCAATAAACATCCAGCCGTACGCCGTAGCGTGATACCCGTAATGAATCGTGAGGCCTTCGCCCTGCCGCTTAAACTCCTGGGGTGTTACCGCTTCGATATTCACAAAGTGGTCATACAGCCGGGAGCTGCTGCTTAAGCCAACGTGGAAGCTGGCGTCGAGCGTAGAGAGAGACCGGTTTTTTATGATGTCTTTGGCTCGCTCCAGCGTTAGCAGCTGTAAATAGCGCTTCGGTGTTACCCCGGCCCAGCGACTGAACAAACGCTGAAAATGGTATTCACTCAAATGTACGTGTGCAGCGATCTCTGCCAACCCGGGCTGCCGATCAACGTTGGCTCGAATAAAATCGATGGCCGCAGACATACGAGCATAGTTTTTTTCCATGTAGTGCTTTATCCAGAGATTAATATCTACCAGTTAAACTTTCGTTATAGATATGCCGCCATCCACAAACATCGCACTTCCGGTAACGAAGCTTGAATCTTCGGATGCGAGAAACAGCGCCGCACGGGCAATCTCGCCCGGCGTCGCCAGTCGCTTGAGGGCATGTGACTGTTGCACAAATTCAAGCATTTCCGGTGTCGTCGCAAAGGCCCGCCCCATCGGCGTATCCGTCCCTCCAGGCAACAAGGCATTGACGCGAACGCCCTCTTCTCCATACTCGGCAGCTAACGCTTTGGTTAACCCAACCACTCCCGCCTTGCCTGCTGCATAAGCAGAATTTTTTGGAAACCCCGTGGTATTTCCAACAAAGGAACTGGTAAAAATGATAGAACCATGGCCTTGTTTACGCATGCAAGGCACTTGATATTTAGCGGCAAAAAAAGCGCTCGTCAGATTGGTGTCTATGGAATGCTGCCATTCGGCATGGGAAAGATCACAGGAATCAATGCCAAAGGCATCGTTCGTTCCAGCGTTGTTGAACGCGACATCCAGGCGTCCAAACCGGTCGATCGCCACATTTACCAGCTGTTCAGCGTAAGTTTCTTCTTTGACGTTCCCAACCAGAGGAACTGCCGTCCCCCCAGCCTCAACAATATCAGCGACCAGTTGATCAAGCAGTGCCTCTCTGCGAGCGCCAACAACCAGCAGAGCACCTGCAGCCGCAAAGCACTTTGCGGCCGCGTAACCTATGCCAGAGCTGGCGCCAGTTACAATAGCGACCTTATTCTTCAACTGCATCATATCCATCACCGAGAGCAGGAAATCTATGGGCGTTTCTTAGCTACAGGTAAGGATGTCAGAGCTTAAAAGCGATAAACAGCCGAATCTTGCTGAATATCGGTGAGCTTTAGGGTTAACCGGACGTAGTTTAATACGCACTAAAACTCGATGACTTTTACGCGATCTGGGTAATCTTCTGGCATCCACCACACAACGGCCTCACCGGAAGATTCCAACCCTCGTTCGGATGCGGGTAAATTGCCTCTGATGGATAGAATTAAATCTGTACTGGACCAGGGGTGATCGAACCAATATCGGTGACCGGTAATATCAAATCCTCGGGTATCACTCCCTTCCGAGACATCGACATATTCGAGCCGATCGGCGCGTTCCACTTGCACCTTTTGCGCCTGTGTCAGGCCAGGGTTTAAAAGCCCAATACGATGACTGCCACGAATGAACAGCTGAGATTTCTTCAGGGCATCGTCATTGGAAGAGGCGGTCACAACGATTCTTTCCGCCACGTCATTAATGGCGGGCAAACGCGCGACAAATTCATCGGCAGGAACATCAGAGGCGGCAAAGTAAACTGTGCCAAGACGATAGCGTTCGCGCAACTCTTCCGCTGACAGCTCTGGTGTTTGCTCTCTCAACTGTGACAGTGCTGTTGAAACCAATCGGCCACCCGCACTCCACGTAATAATGTGAATACGCTTTGCCGATGTTTTCCCCGCCAGCTGCTTGATCACCGATACCAAAGCCGGTGCTGACTCATAGGAGCGTCGCCTGTCCTCGCCCAGACCATAGGAAAGAATGTTCTGATGAGTGGGCCAGGAAAACGCGACAGACACCAGATCTCTGCCCATAAAATGATCCAGCTGTGCTGCGAACACATTGGCGTTGTAGAAATTGACCGAGGCTCCGTGAACATAAATCAATATTTCTCCAGACCTTGAATCGACCAAGTCTCGATCAATCTGTGTCGCCAACCATCGACTGCTGGACGATGTTTCTGTCACATTGCCATCATCGTCGATCCCATATCGCCCCACCTCGAAGATGCCTGCCAGGGACAAGGGAATGCTTGCATTTCGAGGATATTGTTTTGACGCTTGACTCAAATCTGCCCAGGACAAATTCGAAGACCCGAACCCTACAGCCGTCATCCCGACATTTACATAGGACGATATCTCATTATTGTAATTAACGCGCTGGCTGGAATCTTCACGCGCTCGCGTGGTGGCGTAATACACCTGGCGCATCCTCCAGCGTTGGGACTCTGGAATCTCTTCCAGCGGACTTTTATCTTGCACTTGATACAACACCGGTGTTGGCATCAAAGGCACATCCACCGAAGAGCAGCCCGTAACGAACACACTCAAACACCCAAAGATAAGTAGCGCTGCTTTCATCAACATAAGGCATCCATGCACTGTTGTTACTGTAGAAGGTGGCTCGCATCCTAACACTGATCACGTCATTTTAAGACGCCCGTAGGGTCAGAAACAGAATCATAGGGCAATTATATGCAAGACAAAATGGCCCTACAAAAAGTACATCTATAATTTCGGCCATATGAAGAAACGACACCGCTATCGCCAATAAGAGATTGCGAAGAAGCAATGACCAAAAAATATCACCACTATTTTTAGGGGTATTTTTTCAAAAAACGACTCTGCCTAACAGCTCACTGGAAAAACGTCAAATTGACAGCATTCTGTCAATCAAAAATAAATCTCGCCTACTATAGTTACCAACTCGAAGACAAGAGTCTTCTCAATGGAACCGGTTCATCCTATGGTCTTGTTTCACTGAACGAACAATTAGTTCCTATAAAAAAAACAATAATGTCAGAATTTATATCATTGGACATGACTGATTTTTTTCGCGCCAAATTTTTATCTTGCACCAACATTTTGTGAAATATTTACTATTTACGAGGCATTTTGTCGTTAGAATTTCACGCACCATCCACATAAGTGAAATATTTATTTGCAAAGATTTTCACGCTTAACGTACGCGCCATTCGATTTCTTCATGGAATGAAATCTGAATTCGAGAACCTCCAACTTTCTTAACCTCGACGCACATGTCGACCGCATATTAGGGATGTATCCAAGCAGTTATGTCTAGGAAAGTACTTGCCAATTACTCACAGCTTGCCTTCAAGAGAATCGTCTATCGCTCCAATGGGTCCTCATACTTCGTTACAGGATGTGACCCCATCACGTAACTAGCTGCCGGCTCCGAGCGAGCAAAAAACACCCAACAAGCGATCATTGTCAGCCATTTTATAACTCATCACACCGTATAAGGCGGTCGCTCTACGCCTGTATTTTTCAACGATCTTATCTCCAACAAACGGAAAAGTGATCAACGATGCCAACCTCAATCAAGAAGACGACAATCGCGCGCCACAAAACACGCCCAACATCGAAACTGGCTAAAAATACAACGGAAAATACAACGTTAGGAACAACGCAGCTCTACTACTCTGTTATCAAGAAGCTGTTGTAGAGAAAACAACAGGGACTTTAACAATTCACAGGGATGCGACCATGCAACGCTTAACCTCATCAACTTCATCGCTTTCAAGAACGCTGCATACCGTGCGAACGGCGATTAGCAGCGGGCGCTATTGCAACGCCACTCAACTCTTTTTACTGCATTTATCAGCCGACAGATCCGTCTTCAAATCTGCCGCTTTTATGTATAGCCAATGGCTGGGGCCGATCATCGGCCTGCTGCTACAAAAGTTTTAATCCACTCAACACATTTTCGCTAAACACAAAGGAACAGGGAAGATGGACAGCAAAACTCGTCAACACAGTCACGGAATTAAAAATAAAGTCGCTATCGTCGGCTCGGCTTGCCGATTTCCGGGGGGATCTGACACACCAGAAACCTTCTTCGACAATCTATTGTCGGGCAAAACCTACGTCAGCGACGTACCCGGAGATCGCTGGTCTTCCAGCAAGTTTTACAACGCGCTTGATGCCGCAGGTAAAACCTATGTCAACCGGGGGCACTTCTTAAAAGACTATGATTTCAAAGCCTTTGATGCAGAATTCTTTAATTTATCACCGAGAGAAGTTGAGTTTCTTGATCCTCAGCAACGCTTGCTTTTGGAGTTGACCTGGGAAGCTTTGGAAGCATCGGGTTTTGATGTCGAAAAAATGAGTGGTTCGAACACCGGCGTTTTTGTCGGTGGCTTTACCGTGGATCATCTTCTCAACCAGTTTGGTGTCGGCGCCAGAGATCTGATCGGCACCCACAGTGCTGCCGGCGCCACTCTGACCATGCTGTCTAACCGGATATCCTACGCTTTTAATTTTAACGGCCCCAGCATTTCCATGGACACGGCCTGCTCTTCATCACTGGTCGCCTTTGTACAGGCTGTTAACGCCATTGAAACCGGGCATTGTGAAGTGGCGCTCGCGGGCGGAGTGAATTTTATCCTACGGCCTGAATACGCCATTGCCATGTCCAAAGGCCGCTTTTTAGCCCGCGACGGCCGTTCAAAAAGTTTTGACTCCCGCGCCGATGGCTATGGACGCGGTGAAGGTGGCGGCATTGTCGTACTGAAAGATCTCGCTGCCGCGCAGCGTGACGGTGACAGGATACTGGCAATTGTTGACGGCGCGGGCATCAATCAAGATGGCAGAACCAGCGGTATTACAGTTCCCAACCCAGATGCCCAAAAGAAACTGATGGAGCAAGTCCTGGAACAGAGCGGCTGCTCGCCGGATTCCATTGATTATATCGAAGCCCACGGCACCGGCACCGCCGTCGGTGATCCACTGGAAACACGAGCCATCGCTGATGTCTACGGCAGCGACGAAGGTTGCCTGGTTGGATCCGTCAAAGCCAGTATCGGCCACCTGGAAGCGGCAGCCGGCATCGCCAGCGTGATTAAATCGGTCATGATGTTGCAGGAGAACATGGTTCCGCCCATTGCAGGGCTAAAACGCCGTAACTCAGCCATACCTCAAGGAGTTAGGCTACCCCACGATCCGGTAAAACTGGTTGAGGACGAAAGCAGCGCGCGTATCGCCATAAACTCTTTCGGATATGGGGGCACCAATGCCCATGTGATTCTCAGCACCCATGGTATCGATCAACAAAGCGCTAAAGCCACTGACAAAGCGCCACAGCAATCTCACTACCCTCTCCTACCGATCTCAGCACGAGATACTCAAGCACTAAAAGAGCGCGCCAAACAATTGCGGGATGTCTTGTTACGTGCGGATGAACAAGAAGCGCAAAATGTTATTTTTACCGCGTGCGAACGGCGTACACACCTACAGCAAAGAGCCGCAATTTGGGCTGATTCCCCACAGGATTTACTGGCACAACTGTCGAACTACATCGACGAGAAGGAATCCAGCAAAAGCGCAGAAGGCCAAACGCCGGCAAACAACAACAGCAAGGTGGCGTTTGTGTATACCGGTATGGGCCCACAGTGGTACGCCATGGGCAAGGAGCTGTTCGCAGAAAATCCCATATTCCGTGAAACCCTGCAAAAAGCCGACGCCATTTTTACGCAGCAGGCCGGCTTCTCAATTCTTGAACAGATGTTTCTCGACGAGGATGTCTCGCAAATTAAAGAGACAGAATATGCGCAACCGGCAAACCTATTGATTCAGATCGGATTGACAGAGGCGCTGCGGGCAGAGGGTATCAAAGCCTCTGCCGTAGTCGGCCACTCCGTGGGCGAAGTCGCCTCCGGCTGGGCATCGGGGATGTTGTCCTTGGAAGACGCGCTTATGGTCAGCCGCGAACGCAGCCGCATTCAAAGCAAAACATCCGGACAAGGCGGCATGCTGGCATTGGGTGCAACGGCAGAACAAGCCCTTGACTATATCGGCGACAACGCTGATCGGGTTTCCATCGCAGCCATCAACTCACCCGGCAGCGTTACCCTGGCTGGCGATGTGGATTTATTGACTGAGATTCTCGAGCAGGCCACCCAAAAGGATGTCTTTGCTCGCATGCTGGAAGTCAGCGTTCCCTACCACAGCCCATTGATGGAGCCGCTGAAAGACGAGATCCGCGAGTGTCTCGCGAATCTGCAACCGGCAACCACTCAACTCCCCCTCTACTCGACAGTCACCGGCAAGCTCACGGGTGATACCGTCGACAGTCGATTCTTCGATGCCGAATACTGGTGCGATAACGTCCGCGAAGCCGTGCGCTTTGCCGATGCCATCGACACAATGCTGGAAGACGGCTACTCGATCTTCGTAGAAATTGGCCCTCACCCGGTTTTGCGCCGCTCCATTGGAGAAGTCGTCACTGCCCGCAAGACCGAGGCAAAAATGATCTCAAGTCTGTGGATGAACCAACCCGAAACCCACAATCTGCGCCGCTGTGTGGCTGAACTTTTTGTCAATGGCGGCACCATCAACTGGTCTGAACGGGGGGTCACTGGCCAACAAATCACACTGCCTTCCTATCCCTGGCAGCGCGACCAACTGTGGCGTGAATCCCATCAGCAGGAAAATGATCGTCTGGTGGAATCCCCCGCTCCTCTCAACGGCGGAGCCAATGCCATTGACCTCAACCTTGGCCACCTTAACTACCTGTTAGATCACGTTGTCGATGGCGCGTCGATTATGCCTGCTGCTGGCTTCCTGGAAGTGTTGTGCGAAGAGGCCAAGCGTCTTTGGCCGACCTGCGGCTGCCGTTTAGATCAAGTGAACATTCACGAAGCGATGCTTCTCAAGCAGGATCACGCGCAAAAAATGCAAGTGTCCTTTGACGAGCGTTCGAATGCTGCCAGCCTGCTGGCCTACGACGACCTCAGTGTTGATGCTCCGGTGACTCACGTCAATGCCATTATGCATCCACTGATCAACACCAATCCAACAACCGCATCTGGCTCCCTCGCAGCAGAGATTAGCCACACCCTGGCTGAAAACGACAGCATAGAAAGTGATGAACTCTACGATTTACTGCAGGAAATCAGTCTGCAATATGGACCCGCCTTCCAGCCGATCGTCACTCTGACTCGCAACATGGCGGATGGTGTCGCAATTTCGCAACTCGAATTACCTGAAGAAGCCGGCGCAGATTGCAGTGGCTATGTGATGCATCCCTCCCTGCTCGACGGGTGTTTCCAAACCGCGCTCAGTCTGATCAATATGCAGGAAGGTGCCTATCTACCGGTTTCTATCGACAGCTTGGAAGTGTTTCACAGTTTAACCAAGCAGATGTACTGCCGGGTGACCCTGGTTGAACACCATCAGAGCCATATCGTTTGTGATTTTCAGATGATGGATATGGACGGCGCTCTACTTGCGCAAATTCATCGCCTGACCTGTGTCGCTATGGGCGGCAAGCAAAACGCCCATGCGTATCCCCAAGGTGATTACAAGCAGGCCTGGATACCTGTTCCAGCACCAACGACCGACATTACGCTGCCGCAAGCGGTGGCCATCATTGGCAACTCCCATGATGCTTTGGCGGACGCTCTGATGGAATTCAGCAACAGTGTTGAAATACCCAGCCAGCGCTATGAAGCATCAGAATTTATCCAGTTATTAGGCAACCCCGACGGCTTGAACGACCTGCTGACACTGTCGACGCTGATCTTCGTCAGTAACAGCGGTAACAAACAAGGTCTTTCCGCCATTGATCTCGATGAAGGATTGCAGTTACTTGACCTGGTGCAACAACTTTCCAAAAGTGCTGCGCAACCCCAGCTGTATCTTGTGACACGCAATGCTTACGCCATCACCGACGAGGCAGAAACAGCCGTCGATCCAGGCCAAACGGCAATCGCTGGTCTCGCCCGAAATATTCGCAACGAACTGCCCGACTTAAAGCCACAAACCATTGATATCCACCCCACCTCAATTGACGACCTGTTTAAACAGGCGGAGAGTATTTTTCAAGAGGTCTGCCACCAAGCTACTCCTGACGAAATCGCCCTGCGAGGTGGACGACGCTACACCATGGAATTGCAACAAAGTGGTGATTTACAAGCCGCTCGTGTTGTACAAATCTCTGGTGAGACATCGGCAAGTATCCAGCTACAACGCAATGATGCGGGCATCTATCAGGCTTCTGTCATCAATCCTTTGACGCCTAGCGCAACCGAGTATTGTATCAAAGTCGATCGTGTTGGTTTTGTGTTCAACGACCAAAGCCCGTTGACCGGCATTACCGGCACCGTTATCGCCTGCGGAGATCAAACCCGAGCGTTTCTACCCGGCGAGAAAATCTGCGGCGTCATACCAAAAACCTATGCATCCGAATGCCTGGTCGACGAAGCCCAATGTGCCTTGGTGGCAATTCCCGATAACCGGGGTGAAACCTCAGCGCTAATGGCGACGACCGAAGCCTTTGCAGAAATGCTGTTCAACAACTGCGAGCCTCAAGCCGGTGAGTTCGCTCTTATCAGTGACGGACTGCTTGGCGACGCGCTCGCCCGCAGGCTTGCGGCTGAGGGTATGCAGATTGTGAGACTCAACGAGTCTCTTAGCATGGAAAGCCGCGACAGTTCACTGTCAGCTACGAGCGTCAACCACGTTGCATTCCAGTTGATTGCTGCACCACTCTCGACTTACGGAAAAACCATCGGCTTTCATCGCCTGAAAGAGAATGGCCACCTAATTGAGCTGGGCCAGAGCAGCGCTCCGTTTGCCATACCAACAAACTGCAGTCGCTACACGAAGTCTGACATAAATCCATTGCAGGACGGACAACGTCAGCGTTACCAGAGCGCATTGACAAACGCCCTGATAGACACGAATACCGCCGAACATTATGACGCGGCCAACTTAACGGTTGCGGATCTGGTGAATCCGGAAATTCAAAAAACCCTCGCCTCCTATGGCGACACCATCGACCTCAAGATTGGCGAATTCGAAACACCGTTCGATGCGTATGCGACGGATATTCCAACCTTCGATCCCCAGGGCACCTATCTGATTACCGGCGGCTTCGGAGGGCTGGGTCAATCACTTGCGCTGTGGCTCGCGCGAAATGGCGTTCGTCACCTGGCACTGGTGGGTCGCCGTGGAATGGATTCTCCTGGAGCCCAGACACTGGTCGAACAGCTCAACGCCGCCGGAGCAAGAGTTAACGGCTACGCCATTGACCTATCTGATGAGTCAGCCGTCGCAGATTTGATTGGCGAACTTGCGCAGCATGACGGGCAACCCTTGCGCGGTATCTTCCACGCAGCCGGCGTTCTGGCCGACAACCTGATTCTCGACCTGTCCGCAGACGATTTTCGCAAGGTGGTACAAGCGAAAGCGACCGGCGCCTATTCCCTGCACAACGCGACGATTGCGCAAAACGTCGAGCTGGAACACTTCGTTCTTTTCTCTTCGATTGCCAATCTCGTCGGCAACAGCCGTCAAGCGAACTACTGTTTTGCCAACGGCTACCTCGACGGACTGGCGCACTATCGCCGAGCCTGCCAGCTGCCTGCCATGAGCATTAATTTTGGCGCTATTGCAGGTGTCGGGATGCTTGAAGACGACGTTCGCGTCGGCCAGCACCTCACGCAAATTGGTCTGACGCCGTTGGATATTGATATTGCCCTGCGCGGTGTCGGCCGGGCGATGTCTCAGCAACAAATTCAGATCGCCGTATCCGAAACCGTTGCCTGGGACAAATGGGCCGCCTATGAAGTGGTTGGCGGCAAGTCGTCTGTTTTTAAAGCCTTGGTCTCAGCCAGTACCGAAGCGTCCGCAGGTGAAGCGTCTCTCGCCCAACAACTGCAATCCGAACTGAACATGCTGGATGAGTCAGAAGCGCGACAGTTGTTGACGGGCATAGTCACCGACATTGTTGCGGCCGCGCTGAAAACCAAAGCCGAACGACTGAAACCGGAATCCACGTTCGATTCCTTTGGTATCGATTCTTTGATGTCCACTGAAATCAAGATTCAGCTGGAACGCATGATTGGCATTACCTACTCCGTCGTTGAATTACTGGGGCATGCCAGCATCGGTCAACTGGTCGATAAAGCCTTTACAACACTCCGGTCAGACAAGGCGTAAGCGCCTTGTCTGTCTCAATCTGCCACCACCCGTTAAAAAAGGATTTCTAACCATGACTACCAAAAAACTGTCTTTTCAAGAATTGCTCAATCAAGCCCGAGACAAAGCGACGACAGCAAACATCTCCATTCCGCCAAAGGAAACGGCGAAACTGAATCCGCGTGACTATGCCGAAAGCGCACTGTTGGATCAGCTGCGTTCTTTATACAACGAGGAATCGGACCTGCAGAACCCCTACTTTTTGCAACGTAGCGGTACGGTCAATAGCCAGATGACCATTAACGGAGACGACTTCGTCACTTTCTCGAATTACAACTACCTGGGTTTATCCCACGACTCCCGAGTCATCAGTTCAGCCGCCGCCGCTCTGAATCAATACGGTACTCACGCGGGCGCGGCACGTATGGTCGGTGGAGAAATTGACCTGCATGGGCAGCTCGAAAAAGCACTGGCAGATTTTACCGGCTTTGATGCCGTGACCGTCGGCGTTGGTGGTTACAGCACCAATGTTGCAGCCATCGGCTATCTGATGGATCAACGTGACATCATCTTTCACGATGAATACATGCATAACAGCGGACTCATGGGCGCCATCATGTCCGGCGCTCGGCGCATCGCATTCAAACACAACGACATGGCGGAATTGCGTCGCCTCCTCAACGAGCACCGCGATCACTACCGAAAAGCGCTCATTCTGGTCGAAGGCGCCTACAGCATGGATGGCGATCTGGTGGATTTGCCCGAAGTGATTGTTCTCAAAAAAGAGTTCGATGCCTGGCTGATGATTGATGAAGCCCACTCCTGCGGGACCGTTGGTGCAACCGGCAGAGGCGTCTGCGAACACTTTGACATCCCCACCAGCGAAGTCGATTTAATGATGGGGACCCTGTCTAAAAGTTTTGCCAGCTGTGGTGGGTTTCTCGCCGGTTCAAAAGAACTCATTGAGCTGCTGCACCACTTCTGTCCCGGATTGCTCTTGTACAGCACAGGTATCAGTCCCGCCAACACCGCAGCTGCGTTAGCCGCAGTGCGCCTGACCAGCGACGAACCAGAACGTGTGACACGCCTACAAAACAACGCGCGTCGCTTTAAAGCCATTGCGGAAGAACGCGGTTTGGATTGCCGCACAGCGATCGATGGTGTGCCCATCGTGCCGTTGATGATCGAAGATGAACAGGCATTGTCGCTGATGTCACAACTGCTCAAGCACGGGTTTATCGCCCACGCCGTCATGCACCCGGTTGTACCGCGAGAGGCCGCCAGACTCAGATGTTTTATCAGTGCAGATCACACCGAAGAGCAAATGACTCAAATGTTGAACATCATCAGTGAAAGTCATCCCAAGCCGCACTGACAGCAATCATTAACGTTTTTACATTGAAATCGACGACTCCAAAGGAAGGTTATTCATGAACACTAAACGACTTAAAACCACGTTGGTCAGTTCACTGCTACTCGCCATTGCCAGCGTGAACATTCAAGCGACCAGTCCCGACTCGACGCCGGAGAAACAAGCAAAAGGCCGCAAAATTGCCGGAACTGTTGACTCTAACGATGCAGGTTTTGCCGACTATGTTGTCAAGGGCACCATGACCATCAATCGCCCCGGCACTTCACCGGCTGTACGAGAATTTGAAATGAACACCCTGGAAGTTCGCGAGGATGGCGACAAGCGTCTGGTGGTCTTTTCACAGCCGCGGGATCTGGCGGGGTTTGTCTCTCTTACCCACACGCACCCTGGCGCCGCCGATGATCAATGGATCTATCTGCCCGCCGCCAAGCGCGCCAAACGTCTGGCATCAAGAGATAAAACCGGCTCGTTCGCGGGTTCAGAGTTTGCGTACGAGGACATCGCCACCTGGGAACTCAGCAACTACGACTACGAGTTTATTAAAGACGAAGAGTGCGGCGAACCAGCTACTACCTGCCACACCATTGCCAACCTACCCAAATACGAATATTCCGGTTACTCCAAGCTGGTGGAAACTATTGATCCACGTATCTGGCAACCACGTCAAATCGTTTACTACGATCGCGAGGGCCGAGAACTCAAGAAACTCGAGTTCTACGACTACGAGCAATATCAGGATAAATACTGGCGCCCAGGCCGCATCGTAATGACCAATCTGCGGGACAATTCGGTTTCAGAAATTGTCTGGAGCGACTATGAGTTTAAAACAGGGTTGCGCGAAGCATCCATGACCTCCACACGCATGGATCGCTGGTCGCGATAAACCGCTATGAAAAATGTCACTCTACTCACGTTGGGTGGATGTCTGAGCCTCTGCCTTGGTGCTGAGGCTGCAAGTATCCGGGGCGATATCGGCCTGGATACTTACTACTTCACCGACGAGCCTACGTTTACCGATCAGGATGACCGCAATCTGGTGCTCAGTGGCTATACCAACATCGAAGGCGCCTACGATATCGGGGACAGTCTGCTGTTTGATGTTGATCTGTTTGCCCGTTATTCACCGGAAAGCGACGATACCTTTCGCGGCGACATTCGTCAGGCTGAGTTTTCCATACAAACCCGACAAGCCGATTTCCGGTTAGGCAATCTGTATGAAACCTGGGGTCTGCTGGAAGCATGGAATCCTGTCGATATCATCAATCAGAAAGACATGCAGGAAGATTTTCAAGGCGAGGCGAAACTGGGACAACCCGGTGGAGCCATCACCCTGCATCTGTCTGGCAATGTCTTTACGTTTTATCTGATGCCCTATGGCAGGGAGAGACGTTTCGCGGAAGACGATGACCGGCTGCGCACCCTAAGTGCGCCGGTGCTAGACAGTCACTTCGAAAACGGGCAGTCATCCCCCAGTGGTGCCTTTCGAGCACAGTTTTTTTTCGACAAGTTTGATCTGTCGTTTTCACAATTTTTTGGCCATGACAGAGAGCCGATTTTCACCCCAGTCATCGATGAAAACCGACTCGTCGGATTTGATGCGAATTACGAGAAAATCGGCCAAACCTCTCTCGAACTCCAATACGTTGTCGGCGACAGTGTGCTCAAAGGCGAATTCGATTATCGCGATACTCAGCAAGGGGATTCACTCGGCGGTGGCATTGGGGCGGAAACCACCTACTACCGCGTGGGCGGAGAATTCCCCTCGTTAACCCTCTATGCAGAGTATTACTACGACAATCGTACTGACGAATCTGCGGTAACGCCATTCCAGAGAGATCTCTATCTTGGTGCCCGCTACAACCTCAATGATCCCAGTGACACACTGTTTGAGGTGCGTTACACACACGATCTTGAGTGGGAATCGGATTTGATTGACCTGCGAGCCACCCGCCGCCTGACATCCAACAGCGTGCTGTCTGCGCAACTGCTGCTCCCGCAAAACACGCAAGAGGATATCGCGCTGAACGGATTGGACGGCGATAAATACGTCATGTTTACCTGGGACTGGTACTTCTAGCAGGCTGTTGAATTTCAAGTCGAGGCAGGCTCTGCAAAGAAAAAACAGACGAAGTAAGGGAATTTATATTTGATAAACGACTGAATTGAGTCTGTTTTTTACACAACAGAGGCCACGCAGATAGGAAATCAACAACCTGCTAGATATCTCACACTCTTACTATGGACGACCACAATGAGTCGAAATAAACGGTGTCAAGGCACCCCCTCAACAGGCTTTAAAGAGTCACTCAACCGAGGCTTGCACGGATACGCATCCTGGGTTACTGCAAATCCCTGGTTGGCGTTAATCGCCTCCATACTTATCGCCGCCTGTCTGAGTGCGGGATTATCCCAACTCAGTTTTCGCAGCGATAATCGGGTGTTTTTCGCCGATGAAAATCCAGACCTGATTCAGCTCGATAAATTCGAACAGGTTTATGGCCGCGACGATACCGTGATCTACGTCATAGGCGCACGGGACGGAGATCTCTTCACCCCGGAAAACCTCGACGCGATCAATGATATTACCGATACCGCCTGGGGCCTGCCCTTGGTAAAACGGGTGGATTCCGTCACCAACTTCCAGCGTGTGCGCGCCATCGGGGATGACATTGAAATCGATCATCTGGCGCGATCCGGGGACGAGATCAGTGTCGAGGAGGCTCGCCAACTCAAGGCGGATGCCGCCAACGAACCCCTACTCACCGGACGCATGCTGTCTGCCGATGGTAAGTTGGGATTAGTGGTCGCCAATTTTGCGTTCAATCGAGACAACGCCTCAGCGGATTCTGAAACCGCTATGGCAGCGGCAAAAGAGACCTTAGATCAGTTCACAGAACGTTATCCCCAGTTGGAGATTGGTCTCTCAGGCTCCGTAGCCTTGGATCACGCCTTTGTGGAAGCCAGCACCTTTGATAGCTCGGTTCTTTTGCCCATCATGGTCATTGTGCTCTTACTGGTGATTGTATTGGTGTTGCGTTCCGCCGCGGGGGCACTGGCAACCTTCCTGGTGATTGTGATGAGCACGCTCAGTGCGCTGGGGCTTTCGGCGTTGTTTGGCATTCCGCTGTCGTCACCAAGCGTGATCGCGCCCAATATTATTCTGACTTTGGCCACCTGCGACTGTATCCACATGTGTTCAGGTATGATGCGCTTGCGACGCGAGGGACATTCCCGTCGCGAAGCCGTACGCGGGGCATTATACGAATGCTGGTGGCCCGTCACTCTCACCACGATCACGACCGCAGTAGGTTTTTTGTCTCTGACCTTCAGTCCTGTGCCGCCATTTGCCCATTTAGGAGCAATTGTCGCGATTGGTTCCGTGATGGCGTGGCTGTTTTCCATCACATTTTTCCCGGCGTTGCTGTGTCTACTGCCATGGAAGTCCGTCGCCACGGCGCTGCCTGCCGAACGCTTGAGCCTCGCCGCAGCAAACCTGGTCGTCAAAGCACCCAAGATGATTCTGGCATCGGTACTGGTCGTCGCCGCTGGACTGAGTGTTCTCGCGTTCACCAATACCCTGGACGATCGCTACGTGCGCTATTTTGATCACAGCTACGACTTTCGCCAGGCGACCGATCGCCTCAACGAAGAGCTGGGTGGATTTTACATCATGGAGTTTTCGCTGGATTCTGGTGAAGCCGATGGGATCTCCAATCCGGACTATCTGCAAGAGGTCAACACCCTGGCGAACTGGTTAAGACAGCAACCTGGCGTTACCCACGTTCACGGCCTGCCCGACATTCTAAAAACCATCAACCAGGCCATGCACGGCGGTCGCACAGAGGAATACCGGCTGCCAACCGATCGTGACGTGGCAGCGCAATACCTCGCCCTGTATGAAATGTCGCTGCCATTTGGTG
Organism: Pseudomaricurvus sp. ABR4_320; assembly: GCF_056159445.1. Classification (NCBI taxonomy): domain Bacteria; kingdom Pseudomonadati; phylum Pseudomonadota; class Gammaproteobacteria; order Cellvibrionales; family Cellvibrionaceae; genus Pseudomaricurvus; species Pseudomaricurvus sp. ABR4_320. Next base: position 249,661 of record NZ_JBSWVF010000001.1, read on the forward strand.
TCGATCTAAAAAACCAGATCACATCGGATAAGCGTTTCGTACGGCTATCGGTCAATCTCAGTGACGTCTCGACACAAGCCATGGCGGACTTGCAAGCTAACGCAGAACGCTGGGCCCAGGCAAATACACCACTTCTCGCCGACTCAGCCAAGGCAACGGGCACGTCTCTGTTGTTTGCCCATATCGGGATTCTCAACATTCAAGAAATGTTGAAAGGAATGGCCGTCGGCGTGTTTGTCGTCTGGGGAATTCTGCTGCTGGCTTTCCGCTCCTTCTCGCTAAGCGTGGTGGGCACATTGGCAAACCTGACACCTGCTCTGGTTACTCTGGGCTTGTGGGCATTGATTAATGGCGAAGTGGGTATGGCTGTGGCGACAGTCGCGTCCATTACCTTTGGTGTTGTTGTCGACGATACCATTCACATGCTGACAACCTACGCCAGATTGCGGCGTACGCAGGCTTTCTCTGTAGAAGACGCGATACTCGGCGCCTTCCGAGGCGTTGGCCCCGGCATGATCGCCATGACACTGTCGCTGGCAACCGGGTTTGCGTGCCTGGCCTTTTCCGGATTCCAGATCAACGCCTGGATGGGCATGATGGCATCGCTAACCATTGTTGTCGCGCTGGTCTTCGATCTTTTGTTTATTCCAACAGTCCTGTTGCTGTTTGGAAAGAAATCGGAGAAACCTTTAGTTGCAACTGCCACCCTAACGCCCTAGCAAAATCGTTGATTTTCATTTTCGAGGCAGAGGCCACGTAGATTGAAAATCAGCAACTTGTTAGTGCCTTTCCTTCCACTCGTCGCGGATCAGGTAATGCCTGATCCGCGCGTTAGATGTAATGACAAACGCCATGACAACCAACAACTGTTTTTATTTTCCGTCTCCGAATCCCGCGGCGCCCATGCGTCTGTTTTGCTTTCCGTTTGCAGGTGGCGATAACTCCACGTACATCCCCTGGGCAAAGTTTCTGGGACGTAACGTCGAACTGGTCATTGTGCAACTGCCCGGGCGTGGACATCGAATACAGGAAACCTCTCACACCTGTATGGATGCCTTAACCGATGAACTTTATGAACACATCGCCGATGTGATCGATCTCCCCTACATCTTTTTTGGTCACAGTATGGGGGCTAAGGTGGCGTATGAATTAGCGTGCAAACTGCATGCAAACCACCACCCGCTCCCCCTACATTTTGTCGTTTCGGGAAGTGGCGCCCCCTTTCTGGAGCGCTCTGCTGACCCCATCCACCAATTACCTGACGACGAATTTCTCGCCCGAATCGAAAGAATGAACGGCACCCCACCGGGTATCCTCAGCAACGAAGAGCTGATGCAGCATTTGCTGCCCGTACTCAGGGCTGATTTCAGTTTGACGGAAACCTACCGAGCGCCCACCCAGACGCCCTTGCCGACGGATCTTACTTTGATGTTTGGCAGCGAAGATGCCGTGGTCCATAAAGAAGAAGTTCTGGCCTGGCAAGAAGCGTTCGACACGACAACGATGGTGAACGAATACTCGGGCGGCCATTTCTTTATCCACGACCATATGAAGACGATCGCGAGACAATTGGCAAAATTGCAATAACGAACCAATCGACGACAGAGTGGGCTATCACTCCTGAAATCCCGTACACAACAGACAACTTTAAACGTTATCGGGCAGGCAGACCTGAAAGCCATGCGAGCTACCATTGCCATTATGCGACAACTCTTTGGTATGAGTGCAATAGTTCTGTTGGCCTTGGCACCCTGTGCCCAGGCTGCAGAACTGGACGATTATCTCTGGGAAAAGCGAGTCATTTTAATCCAACAGAAAGCCGCGGATGACGAAGCATTAAGCGCTCTCAAACGTTGGCGCGAAGACATTTCAAGCCGCCATATCGTCTGGATTGCAGGAACGGACACACCAACATCCAATCTCGGCGCCAGCTTGTCCCCGACTGATGCCACGACGCTTTTGGACGAAGGATTTGAAGATTATCAGGACGCAAACGTTCTCTTGATCGGTAAAGATGGCGAAGTCAAAGCAACCGCGGATATTCTCGACTTAAATACATTGTTCGCGCTCATCGACACCATGCCGATGCGGCAGGCTGAAATGCAGCGTTAGTTGCGAATAGCCTCTCGTAAAAACCGCAGCGTCTCTGGCGACATGCCATCGAGACGATGGGACGGGATTCATCTACAATAAAGACTCTTCTGCCAGCTCTAGAGGCGTTACATGGAAGTGTGGGTCTTATTTTCTCTCATACTCTTGAGTTTATTGATTACGACGGTAATTTTCGCATGGGTCGGTTTCTTTCGATCCCGCACGCTGGAAAAGCGCGTTAATCACCTCACTCAGCAAGTCACACAGCTGACCCTGCATTTAGAAGACAATCTGCTTTACACACGGCAACAAGCTAACCAGGAATTCACGGCCACCGGTGCTGCGGATCCCAAATCGCCTTCTGCGACGGAACTGGAACCGGTACAACAAGATAAAACGAACGTCAGTAGTACCTTTCAATACGCACCTAATCGTAACGCCGATGAACCGGCCAATGAACTTGATGCATGGATAGACGCCCCTGCTGTTCGCCTATCAATAAGTGCCACCGGTTCGATGGAGCCCAAAGTTCCAAGCTGGTCAGATCAGTTAACCGCCAATATCAAAGACAATTGGATGGCCTGGCTTGGCGGCACCTGTGTGGGCTTATCGGGCATATTTTTGGTTAAATACTCCATTGATCAAGGGTTGTTAGGCCCAACCGCTCGAATCGCCATAGCAATTGCCTTGGGATTGGTGTTGCATCTGGTTGCGGCCTATCTGCGAACCAAATTTAAGATTCAATCAGAAGCCATCGCTGCCCTGGCCGGTGGCGCGAGCATCATCCTCTACGCGGCACTGTTGGCGGCACTGCATCTCTATCAGTTACTGCCCGCCAGCTGGGTATTTATGCTGTTGGCGGTGTTGTCCTTCCTGACCATGTTGACGGCCTTTCAATACGGCCCGTTGCTGGCCGCCATCGGCATTCTCGGGGCCTACATCGTGCCAATATTGGTGGATACCGGCAGTAATAATGTCGCAGGTGCCCTCATCTACTCCGCGATCATTACGCTCTCTGCGCTTATTATGTTCCGATGGATCTTTCGGCGCTGGTTGTGGCTCGGGGTGATTGTTGCATCGACAGCCTGGTGGTCTATCGCGCTTCTTAACGATGTCAGCTGGAGCCTATTAAGCGGTTATCTGATCGTAATGCTCTACGCCGTTCTTGCCATTCAGCAAAGCGATTGGGGGCTTAAACAGGATTTCCCGCTACCCAGCGCCGACCATATTGTCGCAGCGCTTAAGCAACGCATAAAGGATTTAACCCCTGACGAACGCTATCGCGCCCTGGTGGTGGGATTAACAACACTGGCCTGGTTGATGGGCTTTACCCTCACCGATTTACCCTTTTCTGGAAAAGTTGGCATGCTGGCGTATCCAGCGCTGTTGCTATGGCTGTGCCTGCATCGTCCGGTGTTAACCCTAGCGGTGATGCTCGCAGCGATTGGATATATTGGTCAGGTGGCCTTTGCCCACTTCGCGCAGCTGCCCCTGTTAACCCAACCCACACTCAGTGACCTGTTGATGGGGCTCGGATTTATCTTCACTTTCGGGGGCTATTGGAACCTTCGCCACACTCAATACCAAGGCTTTTGGGGATTGTTTACCGCACTCGCACCGGTCGTCAGTTTAGCTCTGGCTTATTTGACCCTAGCGGGTATTGCCTCCGACAAACAATGGGCACTGGCCGCACTGATTCTGGCACTCAGCTACAGTGCCTTTGCCAAGCGTCTTCGTGACCTGCGTCTCAACGACAACACCATTGCCGCGTTGTTGATTAGCGCACATTTCGCGTATTCACTGGCGGTGGTTATTGTGTTGGATGAAGCCCGACTAACCCTGGCGTTGGCATTACAAACCATCAGCCTCGCGTATCTCAGTCGACAATTTACTCTACCGTTGCTCGCACCTTGCGTTAAAGCCCTGGTGGTCATCGTTATTGCCCGCTTAACCCTCAATCCCTATTTGCCCGACTATGATCTGACACCCCACTGGCCACTCTGGGTATTCGGCGGCCCCTTGCTGTGCTGTGCCATTGCCTGGCGGCTGATGCGGCAGCAGGAAAGCCCGCTTAGCGCTTGGTTACAAGGCGCCTGCTTGCACTTGCTGGCATTAACCGTCATCGGCGAAACACGCTATCTCCTCTATAACGGTGTGGTGTTCGCTCACGAATTTACCCAAAAAGAAGCGGCCGTCAACACCTTAACCTGGGGCGCTCTGGGTTTGGTATACCTTTACCGAGGGCGGGTCTCTATTCAGATTCGCTGGCTCTATCAACTGGCTGCCAGCCTACTGCTCACCGGCGCTTTACTCAATTATCTGGCGGGCGCCCTGGTGATGTTTAATCCACTCGCTTATTTGGGCAGCTGGCTCTCCACCACGCCAGTATTTAATCCCTTGCTGCTCATCTACGCAGTACCCGCAGTCTTTTTTCTTTTGGTTAGCTTACTCAGCCCAACACGTTGGCGACCTGTTCTACGGTTGGCAAGTGCCGCCGCGGGCTTTATTTGGATCAACTTGGAGATTCGCCACCTCTGGCAAGGCTCAGATATGCGACTGTACAAGGGCGCCGTTCAAGGCGAGCTTTACACCTACTCGATGGTTTGGCTTTGTCTTGCGATCGCCACTCTCGTTAGCGCCATTAAGCTTAACCGGCAATCGATCTATCGAGCAGGAATGATCTTGCTAATGGGTGTTGTAGCAAAAATTTTCTTGGTGGATATGTCGGGTCTAACCGGTTTGTTACGAGTAACGTCTTTCTTGGGATTGGGTCTATGTCTGCTGGTTATTGCCTTTATGCATCAAAAGGTGGGTAGACGTTTAAACGAAGAATAGACATTTTCCGGCTCCTAACGACAAGACAAAAACATATAAAGAACGAGCTGCTTGTTGTTAAAAGTTCACACATCCAATGTGAATACTTCCTAAGGTCCGTCGCCTAAAATGTGTTGATATAGATCTGCCACGGGCACATGACAACATTCAGGGACTAACTCGCTAGGGATAGCAACATGAAAGTACTCTTTGCATCACTGCTCTTTGCTGTATCAAGCATAGCTTGGAGCGACGATATCGGTTCAACCACCAACCCGCTCATCGGGGGATTTCAAACCACTGCGCGACCAGAAGTCGGCGTATTTTCCTCACCAATCGGAAACTGCACCGCGACTCTGATCGGAAAATTTCACATACTGACGGCAGCACACTGTAGGAGTTATCTACCCTACCATTTTAATACCGGGGACTTCACCATTAGGAAACCGTTTGAAACCATAGAGCGCAGAGTGATTCGGTGGTTCGGACAAGGCATAAAACTGGGCACCCATGACTGGGCAGTTGGTATTTTGGATAGACCGATAACAACCGTGGCACCGGCTAGAATTTCCGATCGTCAACCCATTGTTGGAGAGACGTTAACGGCGGTGGGCTATGGCTGTAACGATCGAAAAAACCCATCACAGCCGCTCGTCAAACGGTATCTTGAGTATGTTCATTCTGGAAAAACCAACTATGGGTGCCCGGGCGATTCCGGCGGCCCCGTTTTTCTGGACGATTTTTTTAGTAATGGCGATATCATTCGGGTCATTTCTGCAATTAGATCCGGAGCAACGCAAGAATACGACATAAGTGCCGATGCTGTTCTCTACCGTGATCATATTAAATCTTACGTGAGCGCATTTCCCGCAAACGGGGTTTGCTATCGAACTCATCTCGCCAGCAAAGGCTGGCAGCCCGTCTCATGCAATGGCAATATTTCAGGAAGCACAGGAGAATCCAGAGCCATCGAAGCGATTCAAGTGTTCAGCGACAAATACGAGATCTGCTACGAAGCCCATGTTCAAAGTGACGGCTGGCAATCCAAAGTATGTGACGGGAATACCGCAGGCACCATCGGTCAAGGAAAGCGACTTGAAGGTCTGCGTATTTATCTCACACCAAAATATTCAAAACTCTTTGACTATTCCTCTGGAATGGGTATCGCAAAGCCAAATTTTCGTGAAATTCTGAATCAAGTCCGCAGGGATGCCGCAACAGCGACGCTGTCCTATTCATCCCACGTACAAAATGATGGCTGGCAACCCGTGGTTTACGATGGCGAACTGACCGGCACAGTTGGCGAATACAAGCGTATGGAAGCCATCTCAATTAACGTTCAGTAAAAACAATATTTAAAAGTTGCGAGCGTGGTCATAGGTTACTTTGTGGCCGCGCTTTTTTTTATTGCAAGGCTTTACTATCGAATAATCTGATATAAAGACACAGTTTATTTATTGATTTTCACGAGACTGTCAGGTTTAAGCGCAAACTTACTGACCTTGGCACCTTGAATACAGTCGGTAACTCCAAGCGAGCACGACACACAACCCAGCAGGAAAAAGCAGCGCATAAAACTGATAAAAGGAAAACAAGCCTGCGCCTAGGGTTCCGCCCAAAATAAACCCAAGAATAATCAACACAAACAGCCTGGCCTTGCGCTTATCCAATGAATCGCCCTTTAACAATCCACCCAACATAAGGCCTAAATCGGTAAACAGTCCTGTAACGTGTGTCGTACGAACGATGGCACCACTGTATGTCGTCGCCAAAGCGTTCTGCAAACCACAGGCGGCAGAGGCAAAAAAGTGCCCTCCGGACAGATTATTATTGAGCAGCAAAAAAGAACCCACCAATAAAAACGCTTCCAATAACAGCGCTGTATCGTAGTGTCGCCCAAGTTTTAAAGTCGCCCCATGCACGAGATAACCCGCAATCGCTGCACCGGCTAAAAACGACAGAAGAACACCCAGCAAATGAACACTTTGAGGCAGCGTATCATTTAAAAAACTGGCCCCCAACAAGGTTGCCGTGCCAGACAGATGAGAAACCGCCTGGTGTTCAAAGCTCAAAAGACCGATCGCATTCACAAAGCCCGCAATCAATGCTAACAACAACGCGCCAACTTCAATCCATTTCGGTAGTCGGGAAATCAAATGACCACCTCCTAAGACGAGGAAATTTCAGCTTCAACGCGTTTTAACGTGGTTCGATAACCGGCATAGGCAAACCCACCCGCCAGTAGATTGCCAACCAAGGCTCCCCAAAAAATGCCTGGGATCTCAGCGTAATGCGCTCCCAGCCAAATACAGGGCAAATAACAAACAAATAACCGCACGATAGAGATGGTTAACGCCATATAAGATTTCCCCAGCGCATTGGATACCGACACCAGCAGCATACAACACCCGAGCGCGCCCAAACTGATGGGTACCACAGTTAGATAGTCGCTCAGCAGCCGACTCACCTCAGCATCAGTACTCATCAATCCTGCCAGTGGCGTAGCACTCAGCCAGGCAATCGCCGCGATGAACAACTGCCAGAAGAGCACAAAGATCAGTGCGATGCGCACCAATGCTTTAACGTGATCTAACTGCCCGGCGCCCCACGCGCGACTGATCATCGGCGGCAGTGACATGGTCAAGGCCAACACCACCACAATCGCAAACATCTCAAAGCGTGCGCCCAATGCCCAGGCCGCTACTGCAGTCGAACCAAACCCAGCCAACAACTTGGTCGCCAACAGCGCCGAAACCGGCGGCATGAGTTGGCTTAACATGGCCGGTGCTTGCAAATGAAACATCTCCGGAATGGTGTTTTTCAGATTGAGTGAATGGTAGTGAAACGCCAGCCACTGCTCTTTTTGTACCCGGAAATACACAAACAGCACCCCAATACCAAAAGCGATGCAGGTCGCAATAGCGGCGCCATTGAGTCCCATATCCAAAACGAAGATAAACAAAGGATCTAACACCAGATTCAGCAGACTGGTCACCACCATCATGGTGCCAGGCAGCACGGTATTGCCATGTGCCCGGCATAAGCTATAAAGAAAATACAGCAATGCGCCAACACAGGCACTGCACAGCCACCAAACCCAATAGTCGTCAGCGAGGGGGAGAATATCCGACGAGGCTCCTAACGCCGTTAAAATTGGATGACGAAACAGATAGATCAACAAACATGCAACAAAGACCGCAGCACAGCCGATGGACGTGACCAAACCGCCCAACTGGCGAGCTTCTTCGCAACGCTCCTGCCCCAATGCTCTACCGATCAATACCGTGGCCGAAACACCAAACCCCACCTGTAAACCGATGATGACCATCTGCATTGGCAAGGTGAAGCCCTGTACCGCCAGCGGTGTCACCCCTAATTGACCAATAAACGCACTATCGACGAGCTGAAAGCTCATTAACGACAGCACACCCACCACCATCGGATAGGTCATTTTGAACAAATGGGCGAACAAACCAGGAGCAAACAAAATAATCTCGCTTAATGTGACGTCGACGACAGATTGCAATAGACGCGTTGCGGACCGTTAACGGGGTACAGTGTAGACCCGAACAAAGCACAAAACATACGGTAAGGGACAGCTGCCGGCCTTATGACGAAAAAGCGACAAGCGACTCGGATATATCGATATCAGCCTACAGCAGATATAGCAGTTGGTTATTTTTTAAACGCAACCGCAATCAAAACATGGCGTAGCATACGTTGTTCTCACGAAGATGACAGCCCGGACGTGTGATTAATCTTATCAAAGAATTTGTAGGGTGAGGTTGCAACAGGTATTACGGATCGACTCCATTATTGCAGCCAGATCCACCCTGCTAGAAGTCGAGGCAAGATTATTGGCTCCTACAGCCTCTAATCGATCGAACGGTTAAGAGCTAGCATTAATCTTTAAACATCAGAGACTCTTTTGAAAGAAATCTCCGTACTTTCTTCGGCTTGAATAGGCGTTCATACGACTCTAAAAATACTACACCAAATCTAACTAATTTCTTCAAAAATCAAAGTCTCTCTATAATAAAAGCAAGGTTAAGCATGACTACAGAATAGGCTTTAACAACGCCGAAAACTCTGCCTTCTGTTTACCCGTTAACGGTTCAAACACCAAACTCGACGCATTCGAAAATGACACTTTTGCATCTTCAAAAATGTGTTTTCCTGATTCCGTTAAGCGCACCAGACTCACTCTCGCATCGCGGGGGTTCGACTCTTTTTTTACAAGACCGATTTTCTCAAGAGGATTGAGCAAGCGGGTAATGCCGGAAGGACTTAAACCTACCCGTTCAGCTAGTTCATTGCGACGCATCTTTTGCGACGGCGCTAAGTGCAGCTGGTTTAAAACAAAGTAATCTGACAAGCCTAAACCATGAACAGACAGAGAAAGCCCTACCCGCTTTTGGATTTTTGCTTGCAAGTTCATAAGATCGATCACCAATTGATCAGGCGTACTATCTGTCACGGACAACCCCTTTGACTAATGCTTGAGCGTGCAACTATATGCTCTAATATTTGCACAGTCAAACATTAATCAATAATAAAGTTTGCCTATAGTCACTCCCAATTGCAATGGCGTGCTAAAGCAGCCGCAGCAGCTAATCTGCGGTCGCAAAGTGTGCCAATTGATCGTCTTGGGACTTGATAAACGCGGGCCGTGACGTAGCGCGTGCCACATAGGCTCGGCAAGCGGGATAATCGGTAAGAACGTCATGGTTATCGATCAATCGTAAAACATCGCCCATGGCAATATCGGCAATGGAGAAGCTGTCCGTCAACCACTGCCTCTCAGATAAGACTACTTCCATCCCTTTTATTCGGGCATACAGAAGCTTTTCCATGAGTTGTTGCTCGCCGGATTCGCTCTTATTAAACAGTTTTTGCATCAACCAAGGCCAGCTCGCCATTTCGACCGAATTTAGCGCGGCCAACAACCACTGCTGCACAGCGGCTCTTGTCTTGGGTTCCGTGGGAAGTAGTGATTCACAACGCTCCCCAATAAAAAGGAGAATGGCGCCACTTTCGAATATCTTGATCTCGCCATAGGTCAACCAGGGCACTTGCCCAAACGGCTGAGAATCTTTGTGATCACTCGATTTTGCACGGGAGGGGACCGTCTGAATACCGTAATCAAAACCTGCCTCTTCCAGGGCCCAGCGAACTCGCAGGTCGCGCACATTTCCACGAGCGAACTCGGGCACCCAATCAAAGGTTGTTATCGTGTAGTCCGACATGCCAACTCCCCAGTACCTGGTTTTATTCGTACACTGCTTTGTGATTCTTGCCAATATAGAGCACAGCCTACATCGACCCAAGAGCGATTGAACATCTATCGCCAATGGCATATAAATGTCCCGCGGACTCTACCGATGTTGCGCTAGGAACAGCCTTAAAAATCCATTACTTGCAAAAAAAGGACAGAACCCTGTTAAAATCCCACCGGGCGGAAACTCTACTGAATAGAGATAGACAAAACAATAACAACAGCTCAATCTTGCTGTTTGCCGTTACGCGTTGATCCGCTCAGATAGCTCAAATAATATCGATAGGAGAAATGGTTCTTGGACGAACAATCAACACCCTTACGTCTCTGGCAAGAGAAAAGAAGCGCCGATACCCGAAAAACCATTTTGGATGCCGCCAAGCGCTGTTTGATCGATGTCGGTTACATTAAATCCTCGGTCCCGTTTATTGCAGAAGTCGCCTGTATGTCGAGGGGTGCTATTTTGCATCACTTCCCCACACGGGACAGTCTCATCGAAGCTTTGATTACTGATCTCCACCAAACTCGTATGGAAAATTTTATTCGGCTTTTTCAAGATCAAAGGCAACCCCACAACAAAGAAGAAGCCTTTGAACAACACCGTCGAAGTATCCAGGCGGCTTGGACGCATTTTAACCACGAATGGTACATCGCCTATCAAGAGCTTCTATCAGCCGCTCGAACTGACAAGGATTTGTGGGCAATCATGGCACCGCTGGAGAAAGAACATTCGGTAAAATTTGACCAACTGATTGGCGAGTGGTTTCCCAAATGGCGAGCACGACACGGCTACCAACTTGGACTGGATCTCACGCAGTTTCTGATGCGAGGCATGCTAAGCGTACCAATGGACGACGATCAGCAACAACGGCAAGATCACGTACTGAATAAGTTAGCGGAGATTCTCCAGCTAATGTATGAATCTGAAGACCTCCCTCTTTCTGTCAAACCTCAGGGTACCGTCTAAATAATAACACTAAGGAGAGTATGGTTAACGACAGATATTTCTTGACGAGGACACTCAAGAGCGTGCGGCGTTATGGCTAATGCGGGAAGCACAACTTAAAAAAGATTTCATAATACTCACCCACCGCGATCAACCCTGAGGGTTGGTCGCACTGCCTTTCATCATCTTTACCGTGCACCTACCGCCGAGCTAACCGTCTTTTAAACGCTCTCAAAAAAAAACAGAACCTTACAGCGCATATTGTGATGGATTGAATTTTTAAGCGACGGGCATTCCCTTGCTTTCTCGTCGTTTTCTTAGACCGTCAAAGATAAACAATATTGAGTGTTAGAAAGTAATCTCAAGCCTGTTATTCTTTTGGGCAATCCGGTTCCATTCGCCGGCTGTCGTCGCGTAATCATTCTCGGGATAGCTATAAGAAGGAAATGAATAGTTTTGAGTACTCAAATCCATCAGAATCTGTCCATCCTTCAAAACCGGTGTGGTATTTAAGAAATTCATAAAAGATATCGATGTCTGATCCGCCACAGAGACATCTGAAACCATTGTGGAAATAAAGGTACAATCGCTTAAATTCGTATCACCTTGCGGCAACACCCACTCGCCGCCAGAACCTTGCACAACACAGTAATCACCCAAATGGGTTTCTAACGATACCGTGCCCGCAAACTGATTCGACGAGAGTAACGTCAGTAAATCCTGAACCAAGGGAATGCGCTCACTATCGAATGGCGTTTCGCCATAACCCACCTGCTGGTTTAAATTGACGGCAAGAGATAGCGAGTCAAAAACTGCCGGCCGGTCACCATTCGCGGACACTGAAGCTATTGCCGGGGCTTGTAACTGCCCTACTTCAGATATACTAGAGCGAGCAATTTCTTGATCGAGAATGTGATCGGTTAGAGTGCTGAGTTGAGCTTTTGTTGAGGTTTGCAGTTGATTGCTTGAATACATTTGATATCCGGCAAAAGACACAGCGAGCGCGACAGCACCCAACAGATAGGGTAAAGCTTGGTGGTTGAAAGAGTCTTCCCGCTCCAGCTCTACGACAGGCTCCGGTGTTGGGACCGCATCAGTGTTCACGTCTTGCGATGTGGATCTGTGTTTATCCAGTTCTTTGGTCACTTGCCGTAAGACAAGCTGACTGCTGTCTTCAATTTCCTGACGCACCCTCGTAATGTGCATTTCAAAGAGATTACTGACATGGTGCCGCACGTTTTCCAGCATTTCGGTGGCGCCCATAACGGGACGCTGCCCGGTATTTGGCAGAACCTTTGCGGCATCTGTATAGCGGCGACCGCGCTTATTAGACCTCGGAGTGAAGGAACCGGATTTCTTCTTCGGTTGCGCTACAGGCTCGTTTGCCGCCGCCAACGCAGGAACACCCAGTCTCTCCAACACCTTTTCAAGACTGGACTGCTTCATCGCCTCTTTACCGAGAATATCCAACGCCCCCAAAGCCCGAGCCTGCCCCACATATAAATCGCCACTTTCAGACGTATACATAATGACAGGAATCAACGCGGTATCCGGGTTGGACTTGATGATTCTAAGAGCTTCGAGGCCATTCATGCCTTCCATATGATGGTCCATAAAGACCACCGTAGGACGATAGGCGCTGAGGTAGCTCAACGCCTCTTCTGCAGATAACGTGGTATCTACGGACAGGTCATATTGTTCGAGCATTTTGCTCAAACGAAGTTGAGCTGTACGGGAATCATCAACAATCAGCGCGCGATGTGCGGACATACCTTGTCCTCTCAAGACAGATAGGTGTACTTCTGACCTAGCAGGCAGGATTAGCCGGGTTAGGTCGCTTCAGGCCGGAGGGAGGAAGCGTTGGTGGTTGCCAGCGCCTTGTACCCCGTTTTGAGAGAAGCATAGGAAACCTGGCTCAGAGGCACTTTGACGCACTTCACAGATTGCCAGGCGTCGTATAACCCAGGTCACATTTGGAGACTTTTGAGACGATTGTGGTAGCGAGGCGTGAATGCAAGAGGGAAAGTAACCAAACAGGCCTTTGGTTTTCGGTTTCTCGGGCAACGACTCAGAGGTTCCCTGGTGAATAACCGAATTGAGCTTAGTTTACACCTCGCAAGGGCCACGTGTAGATGGCGAAATCACTACTCGGGCAAGTACTTCTGCAGCAGATCAAAAACCTTAGGACCATCCCCCGCGTTGCTTTTCTTTAGAAACTGAAGGTTCTTTGACACAGGTTTGCGATCAAAATACAGCTTGCCGCTCTCGGGCTCCTTCTTCGAACCCAACAACCAATAGGCCGTATCGACGCCCTCTTTGGCAGTCCTCAAACGATTGGCAAATCGTTGGGTAAAGCCGGGTAAGGATTCCCTCAATCCCGGAGTGTCCACCCAGCCTGGATGAGTCGCCGCAACAATTTGTTGAGAAAATTCTTCGGCAATCAATGGCAGTACTTCAACCTGCGCTCGCTTGGTATTCGCATACGCACTGACCTTATTGTAATCATACCCCTCAAAAAACGTCTTGGCATCAAACGACTTAAGATACATACCGCCGGAAGTCATCCATACGATCCTCGCACCAACCTTAAGTTGGTTACGTTTTTGTAATCGCTTTAAGAGATAATAGTGGCCAAACAATTGTGAGGCCGCTTGCAACTCGATGCCTTGGGAGTTTGCAGAGAATTTTTCAGGCATGCCACCCGCATTTAAAACGACCCCATCGAAGACTGGCAAAGACTGAGAAGCTTCGTTGATCGCATCAAGAGCATTATCGATCGCCGACCAGTCAGCGAGATCAAATTCGATAAACTTTGCGCGAGAACACGCCGCCAAGATCGGCTCAGCTTTTTCTTTATGCCTCCCTGTAATCACCGTATGGGCCTGCGCTTCATCGAGCAGCTCACAAAGCGTCTTGCCCAAACCGGACGTACCACCGGTGATCAAAAACCGCTGTTCTGCGGAGAACTCAATGTCATCTTCAAAATAGGATTTCTGATGGCGAGCGAACCCCGTACTGTCAAAATTAAAGACAATGGATTTATCGAGCAACGCCGACCACATACCGCAGACTCCACAGTGTTATCTAATGTCATATATCTTGTGTTCTAAGAGCACACATATTTTGACATAGGCGCCAAGAACAGAATTCTATTCACTTTTACTCACGGAGTCTGAAAAAAGTTCTGAAAAGACCGCTATAGATTCACATCTCTTGGGTATGTAGCCCTAACGAATGCTGGGATGAACATCCACAAGAAATCATTTCAGACTCACCCTGAAGCCTGAAATGATCCGTTACAGATATTTGTTCCCTACTGGGTATCCCGCCTCTATATTCCGGCAACCAATTGAAACTGACTCTCGATTGCTTGATCTCTAAGCTCACCCAACGCCTGGTATGCGTCACTGTAGTACCAATCTTTGGCCTGCTGTTCAGAGGCAAATTCAATAACCGCTTTGGCAGCATACGGCTTGTTGCCATGCAACACTTCGACCTTTCCCTTTGCTATGAATTTACCTCCGTATTGCTCTACTGTCGGTGCCGCCAGTTTGCTGTATTGAGATAGTTTTTCCGCGTCAATCACATTGGTTTCAACGACCACATAGCATGTCATGAGCCCTCCTCATCGGGTATCCGATTAATAACGTTGACAAAGCATAGGCACCACCACATTATTAAACAATACTACTTATTTTAACTAACTGTTTATATTTATGAACACCGTAAAACTGGCTCCCCTACTGCTGATCTTTGCTGAGGTCGCAAAACTGCGCTCCTTTACAGCTGCAGCAAAAAAGCTGTCTTTAAGTAAATCGGCAATTAGCCAACAAATTAAACGACTGGAAAGCGAGTTAGGCATGCAACTGCTGGCACGTAATACTCGGGGAGTGGTGCTCACACAAATAGGGGAAGCATTGCTCGCAAGAAGTGAACTGTTAAGCGAACAATTGGCTTATGCGATAAACGACATTAAAGCAGTGAAAGAGCAACCCAGCGGCAAATTTAGAATATCGGTCCCACCCTTTTTTGAACGCAATGTTATCGTACCCACACTCCGTCAGTTCTGCTTAGAATATCCATTCATTGAGCCCGAATTGATGGTCACCGGGCGATGGAAAGATCTGATTCAGCATCAATTGGATGCTGCTATTTTTGGCGGCAACCTCAAAGACAGCAACTATAAAGCACAATTGATTGGCGAAGTCAGAGATCTCTTTTGTGCGACCGCCAATTACCTTCAGCGCCACGGGACACCAAGCTCACCGACTGATTTAAGCCGTCATCGATACATATCAAGCAGTTGGCATAAGGATAAACTTCTTCTCGTAGACAGAGAAAACCGTTCAAAAGAAACCGTATCGGTTGAGAACACATTATCAACAAATAATCTCCCGACGTTGGTGGAGATGACGCTCGCCGATATGGGCATCGCGCTGCTACCTGAGTTTATCTCTCGACCTAGGATTGAAGATGGACGTCTCGTTCACATCCTGCCAACTTACTCCGGCCGCCCCTGGAAATTTTATTTTCTTCACCGCTACCAAAGCAATAAACCCGCCTACGTAGAAAGGTTTTATCAACTGTTCAAACACTATGTGCATAACGTGAACGGAAATCCCGCATAACAGAAAACATTAAAGAGGTTATTTGGAGATCCTTCTCTGGACTGGATCGCGCCAAGCTGATCGAACCCGACAGAGGCAATTATCTAACGAAAACAGCCTTCTCAAACTCCCCTTCATTGGCGCCGAGCGTTGCTAAAATCTGGCGTTGAGCACTGGCCAGAATTTCGCGCTGCTCGTCTTCATGATGAAGGCTTTTGGCAATCGCTACTGCGCCGACCAAGGTCGTCACGATAACGCGGGCCTTGTCGGCAATCGTCTGTTTATCCTTGGCGTCTATCGCCAATTTTTTGAGTCGACTCAACGCCGTGATGCGTTTTTCAATCATCTTTTTCATGGAGAAATAGGACGTCTCATACAGCTCACGAATCTGTAGATTACTGCTGCCGATTTCATTAATCAGCACCGTCTCCGGCCCGGGTTTCGGCTGGCCGCTCAACTCGCGCAAATTGAGATAATCGGTAATCAAGGACATCAAATGCTTCACCGTAAACGGCGCTTTGGCAAGGCGCGGTCGGCGCACATCTTGGAGCGTATCAAGAAAGGAGGCACTGAACAGCGCTTCCTTCGATTCGAAATGGGCGTAGAACGCGCCATGTGTCATCCGCGCCAGCTTCATGATCTGGCTGATCGACACCTTGTCGAAGCCCTTGCGGAGGAAAAGATCCCGTGCGGAGTCGATAATTTTCTGCTGTGACTGAGCTTTACGGTCTTTGGAGTACGGCATAGCGATTGTCGAAATAGAGCCGGAAAATACTATCTTGATCATATTATGCCGAGCGCTAGGATGCACGCTGAAATAGCCCGGAGCAACTCACTATGCAATCGCCTATCGTTATTACAGGAATGGGACTGATCAGCCCACTTGGGTGCGGTGTCAATGCCGTTTGGCGGCGCTTGATTGAGAGTCAAAGTGGGATCCGCACGCAAGACCGCTTCGACGACAGCAGCTTTCCGATACAGATCGCGGGCCTGGTGCCATCAATCGATACGGATGCAGACGCGGGTTTCGATCCAGATAACATCGTCGATCGCAAAGAGCGGCGCAAGCTGGACCTGTTTACGCTCTATGCCATGGCAGCCGCCGAAGAAGCCCTTACGCAAGCCAACTGGAAGCCTGACGAAGAAGCCGCACAACGCGCCACGGCCACCATCATCGCCACCGGTATCGGTGGTTTCCCGACGATCACACAGTCGCACAGCACCTTGCTTCAGCGCGGTCACAAACGCATTTCGCCGTTCACGGCACCGGCGTTTCTCGCCAATATGGCGGCTGGCCAGCTCTCTATTCGATATGGCTTTAAAGGCCCCCTAGGCTGCCCCGTCACGGCCTGTGCGGCGGGCATTCAAGCGATCGGCGACGGCATGCGGATAATCCGCAGCGGTGAGGCAAAGGTCGCCTTGGTTGGCGGCACAGAGGCGTGTGTCGATCCACTTGCCCTGGCCAGTTTTAATGCCATGAAAGCCCTATCAACCCGCAATGATGCACCGACAGAGGCCTCACGACCGTTTGATCAATCTCGCGATGGTTTCGTTATGGGCGAAGGCGCCGGCTTACTGGTTATTGAAACCCTCGATCACGCGACAGAACGAGGTGCGACACCGCTGGCCGTGCTCAGCGGCTATGGCACCAGTGCAGATGCGTTTCATATTACCTCTGGCGCGGAAGACGGCTCAGGGGGCGCTGCGGCCATGAGCAGTGCGCTGGCAATGGCGGGACTTTCAGCGAGCGATGTCAACTACATTAACGCCCATGCGACATCGACACCGGTAGGCGACAAAGCCGAAATCACCTCTTTAAGAAAGGTCTTTGGTGACGCACTTGCAAGTATTCCGATCTCATCAACC
This sequence comes from Pseudomaricurvus sp. ABR4_320, assembly GCF_056159445.1. Taxonomy (NCBI): domain Bacteria; kingdom Pseudomonadati; phylum Pseudomonadota; class Gammaproteobacteria; order Cellvibrionales; family Cellvibrionaceae; genus Pseudomaricurvus; species Pseudomaricurvus sp. ABR4_320. Next base: position 267,260 of record NZ_JBSWVF010000001.1, read on the forward strand.
AAGTCCGCAACCGGACATCTGCTCGGTGCTGCGGGTGGGGTCGAGAGCATATTCTCAGCGATGGCGGTGCGCGAAGGTTGCCTGCCCCCCACCCTCAACCTGCAAGCCCCCGATGAAAGCATCAACGACCTCGACTTGGTGCCAAAACAGTCACGCTCAGCGCCGGTACAACACGCGCTTTGCAATGGTTTGGGGTTCGGTGGAGTCAATGCGGCGGTGGTCATTAGCCGGGCGTGAGCGTGGACTGTCGTTGAGCCTTGTCAGCCGTTCGTAAGGCTTGTATCGTCAGGCACTTTTCTGCTTAGGACGCCACCATGAAAATCTCCACGGGTTTTGACAGCGGTAATATCGAATGCCATGACTGTACAGAGCCATCGAATGTGCGCTTGTCGATTCGCAAAGACCATAATTCTGACTTCTATCAGTGGTTCCATTTTCGCGCCAGTGGCGTGCGCGATATCGACTGCCGTTTTGTAATAGAAAATGCTGCGGATTCCGCCTACCCGGGCGGCTGGGAAGGCTATCAAGCGGTCGCCTCCTATGATCGAGAGTTCTGGTTTCGTGTCGCCACCAACTACACTAACGGCGCGCTCAGCATAGAACACAAGCCCTTACACAATAGCGTGTACTACGCCTATTTTGCCCCCTATCCGATGGAGCGGCACGCAGACCTTGTCGCGTCAGCTCAATCCTCTCCATTGGCTAGCCTCGAGGTACTGGGCGAAACCCTCGACGGGCAGGACTTGGATTTATTGACCATCGGCGATACCGACTCGGAAAGACTACCCGTCTGGGTAATCGCGCGTCAGCATCCTGGTGAATCCATGGCCGAATGGTGGATGGAGGGCTTTCTCGACCGGTTGCTCGACGAAGATGACGCCGTTTGCAAGGCCCTTCTCAAGCAAGCGCGGTTTTATGTCGTACCGAATATGAATCCCGATGGCAGTCGTCGCGGGCACCTACGGACCAACGCGGTAGGCGCCAACTTGAATCGCGAATGGCAAAACACGACCATGGAAACCAGTCCAGAAGTGTTTATGGTGCGCGAGCGTATGCACAAGACCGGCGTTGCCTTCAGCCTGGATGTCCACGGTGACGAAGCGCTGCCCTATAACTTTATCGCGGGCACCCATGGCATTCCCGATTGGACGCCGGAGCGCGATGCCGAGTTGAATGCCTTCCGCGAAGATTATCAGGCGATTAACCCAGATTTTCAGACCACACACGGCTATCCGGCCAATGCTCCCGGCACCGCCAACCTCTCCATGTGTTCTAACTACATTGGCCACACCTTTGGCTGCTTGGCGATGACCCTTGAAATGCCGTTTAAGGATACGGCCGATACCCCAGACACGTTACAGGGCTGGTCACCGGAGCGATCGAAACGCTTGGGCGCATCGTTTATTGATGTACTCTGGGCACACCTGCGCCGTAACGCGTCAAAATAAACGTTTCTTATGCGCGCTTTGACGCTGATCTCGAGCACAGGTTGCTCGAGATTCTAGACTTGCGCCGATCATCACATCTGCCGATCATAGAATCGGCAGCAAAAAACTGAGGAGCAGAAAGACGATAAACGCATAACCGCACACCTTGCCTTTTTGACTCAGCTTGTTTTCCGGCTCTGCCCCGGAAAACAACCGTAATGGATACTCCGCCGACACAGTTTCTTTCGACACTTCCGCAAGACAGACCATCGCGATACCGATCAAAATCGTAGGAAGCTCACGAACTAAAAAGCCTGTGACCAAGGAGAAAGCGCCAATGCAATATAAAAAAATACTTGGCCAATGAATCGGTTTCCGTTTCACACCTAATCCTTTATTCACGCGAGAAAACAGCATTGTCTCTCAAAGTGAAATGAAAACTCAACCTCAGACTGGTATGGATAACAGCCCACAGTACTTCCGTATGTCTACTTAAACGGAAACCACTGAGCATAAAAACGGTTAACCCAAATAAGGCCTATGTAACCTCAATACAATTTCAATCGTTTGATCAGGGCTCAATTTTCTATAGGTATTGAAAACAGATGACGAAATAAGCGCGCACTTAATAAAGAGAATAGACAAGATTCGCTAGGGTGTGAGCTACATAGTGTAGTTCGGACTTTATAGACCTGCAGGATTATCAACCGTCTTATGCATTATTTTGGTGAGTTACCTTTATTCGCCGCTCTTCTGCCACTTCTTTTTTTGCGCAACTCCTGTTTATTACCAACATGACTACGAAGGGAGCAATCGGGAACTTTTTTGAAACCTTTACGACGGATAAGCTTCTCACTGGAGACTACGTCAGCCTCTACTTCCAGAGAGAAATCTTCTACAAATGATTGGTTCGCGAGACGCGAAAGTTGATGGGAAGGAGTCCGAAACGATCGGGAATTAATTTTCTTGTTACGACGAATACTTTTTCGGCTCCCTTTATCATTTTCGCCATAGCAGTTACGTCGATCTTTATCGTAATTTAAACGTTTCTTTTCCTGAGGGTTCTTTATACTGCTCATAGTTAAATCATTGTATCGTTATCAACCAACTCGAAATCACGAGGAGATTTTGAGTTTCACCTATAACATATTTAACTTGTGGCTACTGCATCGTCAACCTCTTTAGAGCCTCTCTCAGTTATCCGAAGATTTAACATTAAAGAGCGGGTTTAAGTGCGAGTACGACAGCCTTTCCAATCATAGCAATCGCGTGATTTCGATCATCGAGCGTCGCTTCGGTATCCGCAAAATACAAGGCAACAAGCATTGGTTCTTGCTCCGGAGGCCATATGATTGCCGTGATCGAGCGGGCGCCAAAGCCACCCGCCCCGGTTCTATCAGCGATAACCCACCCCTCGGGCATTACTGATCGGAAAAGCGCTCCCGCCACTTGATTACCCTCGAGCCAAGCCTTGAGCTGATGTTTCGAGCCCTCAGACAGCAAATTACCAAAAAGCAAGGCATTGAGATTTTGAACCATGGCATTGGGTGTGGTCGTGTCCCGTTTATCGCCAGGAATCGCCTCGTTGAGCGCTGTCTCCCAGCGATCAAGACGCGTTACATCATCCCCCAGAAGCCTGGTAAAGGATGTAACAGCGACTGGGCCACCCATTGCCTTTAAAATAATGTTCGCAGCCGTATTGTCGCTCATCGTTAACGCAGCCTGACAGAGCTCCGCCAGTGACATCGATCGAATACCAGCATAGGTTTCCGTAACGGGTGAATAGGTCACAAGGTCAGACTTGGAAAACGTCAAGGTTCGCTCCAGATTCTCCTTCCCTTCGTCGACCCGGTGAAGCAAAGCCGCACAGGCAAGTGTTTTAAACGTGCTGGTCATGGGAAACCGTTGATCCGCATGATATTCCCAGCGCCGACCTGTCGAAGTATCGTAGGCAGCGAAACCCACGCGCGCATCAATACTAAACGCCGCATTTTTTACCGCCTTAATAAGATCATCTGAGTTCTCCGCCAACGCAGGAGATGTTAGAAACATCACCCCCAAAAACGCGGGAGAGCAGATAAATGCTACAGCTAAAATACTAGGTTTTTTCCACATAATGATCTAATAGCAGACCTGAGCCCATGGACGAGCGTCAGGGGTTTACAATGATTGGGCTGATATCGATTTTGACATATTAAACCCCGTGATAGAAAAACCAATTTCTTTATACAGCTTTAGCGCCCGCTCATTGTGGTAGGCAACTCTGAGCTTGATTTGATTAATTCCCTCAGCGAAAAGCTGCTTTTCCAATTCTGACATCGCTTGTCGCCCAAACCCAGAATTTCTGTACTCTGGAAAAACAGTGAAGTCATAAATAAACGTTGATGCTTCGGTGGCACTGATGCAATGCCATAAGTAGCCAATCAGAGTTTGTTGATTCTCTAGAAGGGTATCGATACAAAGTAACGAGTGCTCGCTGCTGTCTGGCCCCTTGGGGAAAAAAGAGTCCAAATCCTTTTTCGCCAACGCCAAAGCTACCTCAATGGGCTGGCCGTAGTTTTCCGCAATATCCTGACCATAGTCATCAATAAAGTATTCGCTGTATGCCGGAAATTCGTCTTCTCGCATTCTTCTGAGTATCACCATAAAAACCCCTTATTTCGGCTACCCTAGTCGACAGGTTACTGGGAATTAACCTATTTCCGGCATACAAAAACGATTACGGCGACGTCGACACCGGAATCCCCACTCGACGCCTCCCCTCCTCGGTTTTAAGTGAAAAGTCGGTTCCAGCAAATTCGCCGCCTTCTGGTCCACATAAAAACGCTATCGCTTCGGCAACCCAAGACGCCGGAATATGGCTCGACCAGTCGAGATCACTCACGGCATTTATTTTGGCGTCTCGTATCTTTGCCATCATATCTGTCGCAACGGTTCCCGGTGATAGACCTATAACCCGAATATTTTTGTCTCGAAGCTCATTGTGAGCAACTTCCGTCAACTTCTTTGCCGCTGCTTTGGTCGAGCAGTAATGGCTCCATCCAGGCAATGCGCTGTTTGCGGCGCCCGAACTGAGATTGACGACCACGCCGCCACCGGCTTTGACCATGTGCGGAACGACAGCGCGCATACAATGATACACACCTTTAAAATTGACGTCCGCCGCAAGCGACCATTCAACCGGATCACTGTCAATCAAAAACGCTAGTGGATCGATAACACCGGCGTTATTGATTAGAAAATCTATACGGGAGACCTCTAGAAGAGACTGATCAACAACAGATTGTACCGATAAATAGTCGCTAACATCGCAAACAAAAGACAATGAATGGCCGCCTTTATCGGCAATACTCATGTTTGCTCGGGATAATTCACTTTCCGTGCGCGCGGTTAAAATGACCGTGGCGCCAAGCGACGACAGCAATTCAGCAGCAGCAAAACCGATACCCTTACTCGCCCCCATAACGAGGGCTGTTTTTCCAGAGAAATTAAGAGAGTGCGACACCTTACTTACTCCCCAAAGACGCAATAATCTCATCATGAAGAGCGCTTTTGATCGACGCCAGTTCACTGGCCTCAAGTATGGAGGTTCCTTCTATTCGAAAAACCTGTGTTTCTTCAATCCCAAGAAACGACATCAATGATAGTAAATAGGGCTCGAAAAAGTTCATAGCAGTCAAACCGCCGCTTTCTGTATATCCGGTCGCCCCATAGGAAAGCGCCAATACCGCCCTCTTCACACCGACGAGGCCATGAAAACGTTCGCCATCAAAGCCGAAGGTTTCATTGATTCGCACAATCTGATCAATCCACGCTTTCAAGCACGAGGGAATGGAAAAGTTATACATAGGGGCACTGATAATCAGTATCTCAGCCGACTGCAATTCGGCGATAAGCTGGTCGGATAATTCGGTCGCTTTGCGAAGCTCAGGCGTGAGATTTTCTTTCGATGAATAAAAACCGCTTATTGTCTCTTCTGAAATAAACGGAATCTCCATTCTGGATAAATCCCGCCGCTGCACAAGGCTCCCAGCCTGCTGAGACAAGAGCGTCTCCTCAATGAGATCAGCAATAGATTTGGAATGGGAATCTGATCCTCGCGAACTGGAATCTAAACGTAAAATAGACGACATAATGTGTTCTCCTGAAGAGCTGTAATAGAGTCAGCACACCTTATTTACAACAGAGAACGAAATAAACTACACTCGACGCAATTGATTAATGCAGATTTCGCACGAATGAATCTTGATCAGATCAAGTTATTTATGGACGTTTACAAAGCTGGAAGCTTTGCCGCCGTCGCCAAAGAGCACAATATTGCACCGTCATCGGTATCTCGCGCGGTAGCCACCTTAGAAGAACAGCTGAACGCTCGACTCTTTCAACGAACAACCCGCAGCCTTGCGCCCACCCAACTAGGGGAACACTATTTCCATAGAATCGAAGCGCTCATTGAAGAGCTTGAGCTCGCCCGCCAGGAAGTTTTCTCCCAAAGTGCAGACCCGTTTGGAACTTTAAAGGTAACCGCCTCAACATCTTTTGGTCAGATGCTTTTGGCGCCGCTCTTAAAAGGGTTTTGCAATCTCTACCCTAGGGTTAATATTGATTTTGTTCTTGCCGATACTCAGTCAAACATCATTGAAGAACAATTTGATCTCGCGATTCGCCACGGTGGCCTAAGGGACAGCAACTTAATCGCTAAAAAACTGTTGGACGTTCGCTATTTACTCGTTGCCCATAAACATTATCTGGCCAAATCCAATCCTATTAAACACCCCAATGACATCAACAACCATGCGTTGATCAGTTTCGGCTACAGAAAATTTAATCATGTTTGGACATTCCGCAACGGAAAGCACACGGACAGTATTGCTATAAAACCTATAGTGACCACAACGACCGCCGCTGCAATCAAAGCATGTGTTTGCAATGAAATGGGGTTGGGGTTGCTGCCCGACTGGAGCATTAAAGAAGAGCTGGAATCGGAGCAGCTAGTCAATCTATTTCCAAATATTCATATCTCCGGCACAGATTTCGAATCATCTATTTGGCTGGTTTATCCTTCCAGACGTTTTATTCCAGCCAAAACCACGGCATTTATAGAATATTTACAGCAGTGTATTTAGCAGTCGATTGAGTTTCGTTTTCGAGGTAGGCCCAGCAAGGCAAAAACGAAAATCAACGACCTGTATGTAAAAGGACTCCCTTGTATTTGCTGCAGTTTTACTCAAACTGATACTTCTCTAAGAAGTTCTCCAGCGGAAGAAATAACGATGAGGGAAGTTCATTAAAAGAAAACCACTTCCAATGCAGACACTTTTCAGGCTCCAGGACTTGGGGCTGACCCGCAATGCCTTCTGCCTTCACAAAAAGCGTTATGTAATGCTTGTCTTCTCTTTTAAAGAAATCATTGGTAAATCCCATTTCTATGACCGACTCAATCGTTAATCCGGTTTCTTCAAGGGTTTCCCGCTGGGCGCAATCAAAAAGCGTTTCGCCAAACTCTAAATGACCTCCAGGTAACGACCAAGTATTGGCGCCATGAGAACCAATGCGCTCCCCTAGCAAGACACATTCGTCCCTGACGATCAATACACCAACGCCAACTTTGACTTCGTTTTTCATAAGTATCTCGTATGCACTCCATTCAGCGGATTAAGGTCTAGCGGGCTATCAATGCGACGATATAAAGTCTGCATTTTTATGACCGGGCGGTATCGAAAAATACATCTGCATGCGCGCAACCTCTTCTTTCGGGGGTAAACCGAAGAGACGCTTAAATTCCCGATTAAACTGAGAAGGGCTTTCGTAACCCACGGCTTGACTGGCGGACAGCGCAGAGAGTTTCTGCCGAGCCATCAGCAATCTCGCCTGGTGCAGTCGAACAGATTTAATGTACTGAATGGGCGAATGATCTGTGACGCTTTTAAAATGCTGATGAAAGCTTGGCTTGCTCATGGCGACCGCCTCTGCAAGTTCAGCAATGGAAAGCGCCTCATTGTATCGAGCGTGAATCAATCGTAAGACCTGATTGATCTTACCAAAATGTCCCTGCATGGAAAGCGCTGAACGCAGAACCCCACCTTGTTGCCCCGTCAAAAAATGAAAATAAAGCTCTTTCAAAAGTATCGGCCCCAACACAGCCGCCTCAAGCGGTTGACTTAACACGCCTAAAAATCGGAGCACACATTCGCTTAACGTTTTGTTCATTGGGCTGGACATCATACTTCTGGGCAAAATCGAATCGGGCGGCCCACCGTGTTGATCAATCTGAAACATCAGCTCAGATGCCAGAGCAAAGTCTAAATGACAATACATGGCTAACAATGGCTTGTCTAAAGAGGCGTCGGTCTCCATGGTAAATGGTACGGGAGCCGATACAGCAAGGTACTGCTGGGCATCATACTGGTAAACCTGATCACCGAAGTATCCCCGTTTGCACCCCTGCCCAACAATGACAATTCCAGGGTCATACAGAACCGGTGTACGGGACAAAGGCCTGTTTGACCGGAGCACTCTTACACTGGGAAGCGACGTGAGGTTGTATCCCTCTTCAGGCGCCAGATCCAGCAGTAGACTTGATATTGTTTTTTCACCACATGTATTCATTGTCATTATTGGCTTTTGCGAGCGCACCATTAGACATTCAGAGTTTTGTGCAATGTTTTCAGACTATATGACGCGAAAACCCAGGGTACAACCCATTAGTATGCACACAACAAAAGATTGGAGACCCATATGACGCAGCCAAACAAAACCCTTTTGATAACAGGTGTCAGCAGTGGCTTTGGACAAGCTATCGCGGAAAAAGCTTTGACAATGGGCCACACAGTCATCGGTACCGTCCGCAAGCCGGACGATATTGAAGTATTTGAGTCTTTGGATCCTAATCGAGCCCATGGTCAGCTGCTCGATATTACCGACACCAATAGAGTATTGGAGGTTGTCACATCTATGGTCAACAAACTTGGCCCCATCGATGTGTTAATAAACAATGCCGGCTATGGCCACGAAGGCATATTAGAAGAATCCAGCTTAGACGACATTCGCCACCAATTCGATGTGAATGTGTTTGGCGCTATATCGATGATAAAAGCCGTATTACCCTTTATGCGAAAGCGCCGCAAGGGTAATATTTTTAATATAACGTCCATGGGTGGATACATCACCATGCCGGGCATTACCGACTATTGCGGTAGCAAATTTGCCTTGGTAGGAATCTCGGATGCACTCGCCAAAGAACTGGCACCTTTTAATATCTCTGTAACGTCAATTGCTCCTGGCTCTTTCCGTACCGATTGGGCAGGACGTTCTATGGTAAGAACACCTCGTAGCATCCAAGACTACGACAGACTCTTTAATCCCATTCGGCAAGCCAGAGAAGCCAAGCACGGCCACCAACTGGGGGATCCTCAAAAAGCCGCTTCAGCAATTCTGTCCTTGCTGGACATTGAAAAGCCTCCGCGGCATTTGTTGTTAGGCAGTGATGCGCTAACACTCGTGAGAGAACATCTGCAATCCTTCTCTGAAGAGATTCAGACATGGGAGGCACTGACACGGTCAACCGATGGATAAGATCTCAATCAACCAAAATCAGCTGTCACGAGACGATTGCCAAAAAGACGAATAGGCATCAATTCTCGTATCATACTTAAAATATGGCAGCTCTGGCCGTGGGTGATATCCACCTTATAGGACAGCACGCAGGTGATCATCACTCTGGCCAGACATCCCGATTTGGCAAAAATAATTTGAAAAAAAAACCTCTCGTAACACAGGGGTTAACGACGGAACAATGTGATTTCGCCTGATTTACTGGCCTCTTCTGCCGTGTAGTTTACGCCATCCACTTTCAAATCGTTTTGATCGAGTAACGTGATTAACCCGCCGCTGTTAGACAGTGGCACACTGCCCATGGTGACCGCACGAACCTCCCCTGGCTCCAGCCAGATATCTTGCGACAAACTGTGGGCGTCGTCGTTACGATTCAACAACTTCCAACCACTGAGAGACATTCCGGACTTACTGCGGTTCATTAAATATACCAGCTCCGGCCTGCCGGTATGGTCTGGCTCACCCTCTGGGCCCTCTGGGTTTATGAGTGCGCCGACAATGGCGACACGGCGATCGTCTTTGATAATATCATCGTCGTCGGGCCTTGGTATAACCGGGCTGCCGTCGTCTGGCTCGGGTCGCGTATGACCGAGCAGCTCGCCAACCAGTTGAGAATTTTCGAGCGCATTACCGGTCGTTTCGTCCGTATGAATAGCTTGAGAACCAAAGGCTAAGAATAACGCCATGTAGCGCTTGGTATCCGGGTCTTGGATGATCAAGCCACCATCCTGCCAAATCCCGTTGTAGCGAGCAAAACTGCCCGCACTGCCCTGGTTCATATGCACGTCGTGAATGCCTTTCATATTGCTATAGGGTTCGCCAAACAGATAGATCTTAGATTTCTTCTCTGAGGCGGTTGTTAACAGCGGCATCATGACGTCCAGAAGGTCATTCTCTGCACCTGGGATGTCATGAGGCAGCAGGATGCCGTCTTCAAAGTTCAACAAGTTCCCCCGGATATAATCCAGCGCCGCGCCGCCCGGCTGCTTGTCAAGCACATGCCATCCCATTTCAAGCGCTTCCAGCTCTGTCAAAATAGGGTGCTGGAAGTTGTCAAAGCGATAAAACGCAAGCTCAGATATGGCGCTCTTTGACTTCACATTGATGGATGCACGAAATTCCGCGCCGCTCCCGTCTTCATAAAACAAGTGGATGTGTGGAGAATCCGGATCATCTTGCGCGGTTTCCGCAGTCACACGAGCTGCCGTTGCACACCAAACACCGTATGGATTAATAGGCATTTCTATTTCTCCCTGTAGAAGTGGCTGAGGAATTCAGCCGACTCTGGCTTTTGTAGATTTTCGAACGTTTGAGTTAGGTTAGATCGAGATCAACCCATATCCCGTGATGATCAGAAGCAGCGAAATGGGGCTCTGTGAGGTCGTCGTACATTTCCCAGCGATTCGACGCTGTATAGACGCCCTTACGGAAGATGCCGCCCTTTTGTACCTTGTCCCACAAGGCGGGTGACAGCAGGATGTAGTCAATTTTCTTACTATCCGCACCGGTGCCAAAGGTACCTATCCCGCGATCATCCGTTGATGCGTTAAATTCGAATTCAGTAAATGCTGGATGCTTGGTCACCTCCTCTAGGGAAGTATTCAGGAGAGGCTGCAACTCCTCACTGTCTGGCGTGTCGTTTAAATCGCCGAGTACAATGATGTTGTCTATGCCTTCTGACAGCAAACGCTCATAGTACTGGGCCGTGAAGCGGGCCTGAGCAGCTCGTTTGTCCTTTGAGGACTGGTCATTGCCGCCATATTTCGATTTGAAATGATTTGGCAACACGGCAATCGTCTCACCACCAGGTGTTTGGAGTATGTACTCCGGACAATCCCGTGAAAATACCGACTTACCATCGTCTAGAACTTCATCGACGTGACTGCGCATTGACGGAATAGAAAAGCCTTCTTTAGCCATAATCCCCACATCAATGCCACGCCGATCATTCCCGTCGATCACCATCATTTGTTTGTAACGTTCATCCGAGAGTCTGGCATAGATGAAGTCGTGAAACTCCGTAAGAACTGGCCGACTTTCAATCTCAACCAATGCCAGGATATCTGCATTCATATCCTTAATGACACGAGCTGTCATGGTAATGGCCATTTCATCGACCGGCTCAGTCTTTAATTCTAACCAACCGACCCAATCAGCACGGCCATTGGCCTCTATTCGCACGGGGCCGCTTCTTGGACGAACAACGATTTTTCCGCGAATTTTTCGCAACCAAACATTGGCTCCCTCGTCCCGATTCAAAATCCCGAGATCGTCCATAAGCGCGAGCATTCTCGCTTTATCGGAGTCGCTGTAGGTTTCTTTTTCAAACAGTGTATTTAACGCTGCATGAGCATCCAACACCTCTTTATAAGCGTCAGAGCCCTCATCATTAAAAGCTTTAATACGGTCAAACAGATTTTCTACGTTGAAAGCCGCGATACGCATGTTCGACACCTCATAAAGGCTAAGAAACGTCTGAGTTAGGAAAAAGTCTATCGAGCTGATCTTCTAGCGTTATACGCTAGCAAGACAATAGAACCTTAACTACCAACTATTCACAGTTATAGATTCATTAACTGCCAATATGTTTCGAGTGATGGAAAGAGAGTTTTCGTGACTAGAAAATATCTGTGACATCGAAAGCGAACTGTTGTTATGCCCCAGATTGACAATACACTGTTTTTGTTAAGAAATTACGACAGATTAAAACTGAGTGGCCGTTATGAATGAGTGGCTTTTAAAATCAGTTATTTACATTATGTTTAACGCTAGAACGTCGAAAGCGGAAGCATTTTTCGCAGATCAAATATTAGGTTTCTGTACCTAGCTGCTCCAAATATAACCTCATAAACCTTGTTCTTCTCTCTGCTTCCGCTTTCGCAGGTGCTGTATTCATGGTTTCTGATAACTTCAGTAACTTGGCATAAAAGTGGTCAATGGCATAGCGCTGATCGTTAGGTGCACGAGTAGTACAAAACGGATCCTCCCATTGGTAAAAATCCATGCCCAGTTGAGCGCTCACCTGAATGCAACGTGCGATACCGATTGCACCTAAAGCATCGAGCCGGTCTGCGTCCTGTACAATTTTTGCCTCCAGCGTCTCTGCATTTACCTTGGCACTGAAACTGTGGGCATGGATCGCATGATGAATCGCGGGTAGGAACTCCTCTGGATATTTGATAGACGCCAAGAATGACGTCGCCTTCTCTGCTGCCAATTGAGAGCTGATCTTTCTTTCGGGATGATTTTTAGGCAGCGAAAAACAGTCGTGTAAGTAAGCCGCAGGCAACACAACCTCAAGCTGTGCAGCTTCTGCTATACTTAGGGCCTTTGCGGTCTTCACGACTCGCAAGACATGATTGATATCATGAGCGATATCTTGCTGCATTTCAGCTTGAATGTACCTCAAGCACTGATTTTCATAGTCGTTGATTAAAGGCATCGCGGAAGAAGAAATGACGAGGGCGAGTGAATGACCGCGCCCAGAATGCCCTTACGCCATCGTGAAATCAACAACGTTGCTGTTTTGGACCGGGTTTTCAACGGTAATCTTGACCTTAATATTTGAAAGAGCCACGGATTTAACAGGCAGTTCAGCGTCGCCCGAAATCTTGCAGAGATAGTTTGCCTGATCAATGAGGAAATTACTGAGATAAACATGTTCGATCTCTGTAAGCCGACGCTCGTAGGTTGGCACCAAATCTCGCCATTGGTAGAGAACATCCGTCGCAATGTCCAGCGCGCCACCACCGATGGTTTTCGCCGTAATATCTTTCACCCAAATATTCCGAACGAAGCCCCCTCTGCGCTCGTTGGTTTTTATAAAAACAAGATTTCCGGTGCCCTCATAAGCCGTGCCATCGTCAAATTGGCAATTATGTACAAACACATTTTCAATACCGCCCGAAAGCTCGCTACCAATGGCCAGCAATTGATGGGCTTGCTTGATACGACAATTGCGAACGACGATATTTTTACAGGGTGTATTGAGCCGCCACGCGTCCTGATTGCGACCTGATTTTACAGCAATGGCATCATCGCCTTGGTCGAAAACGCAGTTCTCAACCAACATGGATTGTGTCATTTCCGGATCGACACCATCATTGTTATGTCCATGGGCTTTCACATTCACGCGACGAATGACGACCTCTTCCGTTAGATAAGGGTGTAGAACCCAAAACGGGCTATTTTCGATGCTAACGTCTTCGATCAGTACATGGCGGCATCGATTAAATTGTACAAAATGCGGGCGTAAATTTGCGCCTTCATAGGTCATTACCCGCTCTACTACGGCTACATCTTTCGATGCCATATGATACAAAGCTGCGATCGCGTCTAAATGCTCTTGAGTACGCTCATACCAAATCCGCCAAACATCCAGCTTTGCCTGTAACTTACCCTTGCCTGTTATCGCAATGTTCTTACATTCAAAGGCGTAAATTAATGGTGAGTAGTTGTAACATTCCAACCCTTCCCAGGTCGTCATGACGGCGGGCAAATAATCATTCGGATTTTCGGAAAACAGCAAGGTTGCATCATCGTCTAAGTGTAAATTGACATTGCTTTTTAAATGTATTTTCCCACAGGACCATTCACCTGAAGGAATTAAAACGCGCCCGCCTCCCGCTTGGCTCGCCAATCCGATGGCTTGCTCGATTGCTGCCGAATTAGCTGACAGATCATGAGGTTGGGCGCCATAGTCCCGAATATCGAAGACTCTAACCTTGGAAAAATCCGGAATACGAATAACCGGCATGTCAAACGGCGCCTCTACCGAAAGGGATTCGGTCTGCAACGTACCGACAGCTTGCTGAGAATGATCAATCTCTGTACAGCCGGTAGGAACAATGGTCGCGGCAGCCGCCTGTAGTAACCGTCTTCTTGATAGTCGATACAACAACATTTGATCATTATCCATTATTAGCCACACTCTTTTAAGGAGTAATCATGCTATCAAGAATAACGCGACATCCATTGAGATCATTTAAACGATCAACAAAAAAGTTGATATCTGAACCATAGATCGCCCTCAAAGAATAGGCAGCAGTATTTTAACGTTTGTCAATCAACCAATTGAACACGCATCAAAGGACTCGCCAAAAGATTGTAGAGATAGCGCATATTGACTCGTATACTTTTCGCAGAATCAATTGCGAAGCGATCTAACGCCTCCAACGCGTCTTGGTCAAAATAATGCCCGGCAACCATGACTCCGAAGATGTTGGTGGTATAAGCGATATTCAGAAACGGGTTGCTATTGAGTAAGAGCAGATCTGCCTGCTTGTTGAATTCGACACTTCCGAAATCATCTTCCATCTTGGCAAATTTGGCGGCATTGATGGTCGCCGATTGAATGGCGGCCAGTGGTGTTAATCCCGCATCGACCAGCATCGCCAACTCATCGTGCAGGCTCGAACCGGTAAATACATAGGTATCAATGTTATCCGTTCCTGCCAACACTGTTACACCAGAAGAAGCCGACAGTTTCACGTGTTCGGATGCTGCCGTAAAGAAATCCGCATGGACGAAGTTGCCGTGTTGATCATAACCTTTTGTCGCAGCTCGCTCGATGTCCTGCTCCCACAACAATGTTCTAACGATATTGGGAATGTACCGCAAGCGCGTATCTTACCGAAACGACTTATCGATTGCTTTCGCACTCATCTGCAAGGTAGTTAATGTAGGAACCCAATGGGTGTCTGATGCCGCCATGTCCGCCATTTTCTCGCGGCAAGCATCCTCATCTTGGTCTGCCAACAGCTCTCGAATAAACTGAGCATTATAGTGAGAGATGGGATCTTCTAATGCTCTAAATTCTTCCATACCTTTGTAACATTCGAACATAAACAGCCGGCCGTGCTCGATACTGGACATCCCCGCTGCAAGCGCCTGTTCTAACGACACCGTCAACGGCTTATGACCGGCGATATCAAGCTGGTGCTGCGCTGCAGCTTCCGATAAATAACGGAATTGTTCCGACGTGAGCTCTGTGTAAGCCTTAATAAAGTCAACGCCCTGAGCGGCATAGAATTCAGCGAGCCGCTTTGCGTCTTCATAGGATTGCACACGGAAAAACTCAGGAAAGCTATCGGGAACCTCTCCACCACCATTGGTTTGATAACTGCTTTGTAATGAGTAGCGTGGTGATACGAGCTCCCCTGCAATGGACTGGGTATTCCACTGCTCTCTGTCTACAGGACACGCCCAGTAGCTGTCGTCTTGATCCAAACAGCCAGACATATCCCGAATCGACGTTACGCCGTAGCGGATAAACAGCGGATGATGCAATTGCGGCGAGATTTTTAGACTGTGGGTATGCATATCCCAGAGACCAGGAAGAAGGTACTTACCCTTCCCAGCGATCACATGGAAACCGGGCGGAATACTAAGCTGGCTGCTGGACGCAATTGACGTGATACGCCCATCCTTCACCAAAACGGTCATGTCCTCCTTCACAGAACCGTCAATGGTGTTTAGGATATTGACATGGGTGATGGCAAAATCGTGTTTAACACCGACCAATGGTGCAGTATTTAAAGGAAGCCAGAGAGAAAGCGCAACGGCAAACAGCAACAGTGCTGTGAGTATGATGGCGTATTTAAGAAGACGTCCTTTTCTTGTCACCTGCTATATCACTCCGTTTTATGTATGATCCGGGGTAAATTCGGCAAAGCTAAAACTCAAATCCTTTAACCTTAAACCCTTTAGTGCAGAATCAAGCATTGAACCCAATGTGAAATGGACAGTTTTATTAATTACTACAGCCCACCTGCCGGATCAATAAAACTACCCGTTACAAAAGACGATTTGTCAGACGCTAGCCAAATGATCGCTTCCGCCACCTCGACAGGCCTGCCACCGCGCTGCAAAGGGATCTTATTTTTTAGGCGATCCACTCGTTCTGGTTCACCACCTGAGGCATGCATCTCTGTGTAGATCAAACCAGGTCGAACGCAATTAACTCGAATGCCCTCCGTTGCGACTTCCAAAGCGAGCCCTCGCGTTAGAGTATCGATTGCACCCTTCGACGCAGCATAATCCACATACTCGTTTGGGGATCCACTCTTCGATGCGCCCGACGAGACATTTACGATAACACCGCCCGGGCCACCGTAGCGAGTCGACATTCGCTTGACCGCTTCCTTACTGCAATAGAAACAACTCATAAGGTTGACTTGAATCACCTTCGAAAATCGCTCTACAGATATCTCATCGAGACGACATTGTTGCATCAGTATCCCTGCGTTATTGACTAAGAGCGACACACTACCTAATTCCCGGTCAACGGTTTCAAATAATCGTAAAACCTCACTCGCGTCGGATACATCTGCCTTTACCAGTATGCACATTGCTCCAAGAGAACGAACCTCATCTCGAATTTTGTGGGCTGAAGAATCGTCGTTTAAATAGTTGATACAGATTGAATAGCCATTCTCTGCAAGCAGCTTGCAGGTTTCCGCTCCAATTCCTCGAGAACCACCGGTTACTATCGCGATTTTATTTTTCATCTTAGATCTTCAATAATCCAACGTTGTACCACAGCGAATAAGGCCATAAGCGTATTCAGCGCCTATGACGCAAATTCGCACCTATAAGAGCTTTTCGTCTTTCCAGGTTATGGCCAAATATATAATAGCTATTGCTGTGCTGATTTCGATTACACTGAAAAACATATAGTGTAGCGTGCCACCCATTGAGACGGTCCAAGCTTGGATCGAGCCTGAAATGAACGCTGCTAGGACATTAGCATACTTGTTCACGCGAAAGACCAATATCCTAGACAGCACAATCATGGCCATTGGAATTTCCATGACGAATGAAAAGTAGAGAAGGAATTCTTCGGTGATTTGAAATCCACCCGCATCACCAGTAATAAGTTGATTCAGTGTATCTGCAAGGTGCAACGAGAAGACGTCGCAATAGATATAGTTCACTGTTAAGAATATCCACAACACGGACAATAGATTTTTTGGTAGTGTTCAGAATTCTGTGTCATTTCTTTATAATGAGACCAAAAGAGATGACTTATGACCAAACCTACTTTCGATATGGAAGCTGCCTTAAATGCCCTGCGTGAAGGCAAAGACCTCACCGGCAAAGACGGCATCCTTACGCCCCTGATCAAACAGCTCACGGAAGCCGCGATGAAGGCTGAGCTGAATGACCACTTGTCCAACGAAGAACTACCCAATCGCAAAAATGGTACTTCTTCCAAGACCATGAAAAGCCCTACGGGCAGCTTTGAACTGGACACACCAAGAGATCGCTCTGGGACCTTTGAGCCCCAGCTGGTCAAAAGCACCAGACACACCTGACGGATGAACTGGAACGTAAAATTCTGGCGTTATTCGCCTTGGGCAACAGCTATCAGGACATCCGTGGCCACATCGCTGATCTCTACGGTATTGAGCTTTCTAATGGTACCATCAACGCCGTTACCGACAAGCTGGTTCCAGAATTACAGGCGTGGCGAGAACGGGATCTTGAGCCGATTTATCCGATCGTCTGGTTGGACGCCATCCATTATAAAATCAAAGAGAACGGCCGCTATGTGAGCAAGGCCATTTACACCCTTCTCGGTCTCAACATCGACGGTAAGAAAGAGCTTTTGGGCCTGTATTTATCGGATCAGGAAGGCGCTCACCATTGGCTGGCTGTCTTGACCGATCTGAATAATCGGGGCGTAAAAGACATCCTGATCGCCTGTGTCGATGGTTTGAAGGGGTTTCCGGAAGCCATCGAAAGTATCTATCCGAATACCGAGATTCAGCACTGTATCATTCACCAGATACGCAACTCCATGAAGTATGTCGCCTCGAAAAATCAGAAAGCGTTTATGAGTGATTTAAAATGCGTTTACAAGGCGGCAACGCTCAATGCGGCAGAAATCGCTCTTGATGATCTGGAAGCCAAGTGGGGCGACAAATATCCGATGGTGATTCAATCCTGGCGCAGTAAGTGGCCGACACTCTCGGCTTACTTTAAGTATCCGGACTACGTGCAGAAAGCGATCTACACCACCAATGCGGTTGAAGCGGTTCACCGCCAGTTTCGCAAGCTCACGAAAACCAAGGGCGGCTTCCCCAATGAAAACAGCTTACTGAAGCTGCTATACGCCGGTATACTCAAAGTCACTGAGCGATGGACACATCCGATTCAGAATTGGAACCTGACGCTGTCGCAGCTTACAATCCACTTCCCGGATCGACTGGAGAAATACATCAGCTTGTGATGCTAGTGGCTGACACAGAGTTTTGAACACCCTCGATTTTTTCGATCTCCAACGTGTTCAAACATAGTCGCTTCCCTTCTTACTGAAATTTCAAACGGTTAACTTTCCGATGTTTACATCTTTTGCACCACACTGCCAGAGCTGGCGATCATAGCACAATGACACTAGTGCCCACCTGGTAGGCAAAGTGAATAGTTTATTATGAGGTATAGTGGCGCCCTCTATAACGGAGATATTGATGGAGAGTGGTCGTTTATTCCGCAACCTATTGAATGAGCAAAAATCCTTTAGAAAGCGGCTGTGAAGATAATGAATTTCGCAGTTTCTTAAGAATTCCCTATCGCAGAGGAGAATGCTATAAATACCCTTTGTTATCGCACTTCTTCAGTGTCTTTTCTGACGTATTTTCGCCACTAATTCAATGAGAAACAGACACTATTGTGCGATAATTGGTAAGTCTAAGTTGCGGCTAAATCAAGGAAGTATGTAGAATTTTCCAGTTGATACGCGTGCCCTTCCATATTTCATTAGGTTTACACGAGGTTTCGGTGCCCCAGACAAAAGCAGCGCCTAAAAAGGTTGAGCATTCTCACTTAAAAGTGGCTAAAAAATTAGGCACGGACATTGTGACCGGAAAAAGAGCACCAGGGACTCTTCTGCCAGGAGAAATTGAGCTCTCTGAAGAATGGGGAGTATCGCGCAGCGTCATTCGAGAAGCGTTGCGAAAGCTGTCCGCCAAGGGACTGATCGAAAGCAAGCGTAAAGCCGGTACACGAGTTCAAAAGCGAGACTTTTGGAGCATCTTAGACCCGGAATTGCTCGGCTGGATGTTTGATAGTGTTCCAAGTCCAGAATTCGTACAAAACCTATTCGAGCTTAGAATGATCATAGAACCCGCTGCGGCGGAAATCGCTGCTCGAAAACGTACAGCTCAGCAATTGTCCACCATGGGACATGCCATCGAAGTTATGGCCGATAAAACGTTAAACACGACCGCCGGACAAGAGGCTGATCAACAATTTCATGCGACGATTTTGGACGCTAGCGACAACCTACTGCTGATCAACTTGTCAGCGACAATTGGAGCCGCTGTTCGATGGACGACCTTTTTTAAAGCCCGCAGCCCTAATAAAATGCGGGATCCAATTCAAGAGCATCGCGATCTGTACCGAGCGATCGCCGACGGTAACGCCCATGGCGCGCGCGAGGCGGCGATTGCATTGATACAGCTTGCCGAAAAAGATACCCAAACCGTTTTGAATGCGTCGCCCAATTGAACATCTGGCGCCCCACGATTCAATGACGAACGACGCCTAGTGACTGTCCCGGGGAAGTCCTTTTGATTGAGCAATGCGTTGAAATTTCTCCGAACCTTCCAAAATGGCACCCCGATCCAACTGACCCACGAGCGAGCGTTGTATCTCTTGCCAAGGCGTCTGACTGGGAGGATAAAGATAACCTCCCGAAGACGTGAGATTTTGTAAGCGTTGTGCGAGCTCATTTTCTGCGACAAGCATATTGGCGGTACGCTTTCTAAGATCGATCCGTACCTTATCGCCCGACTGCAACACCGCCAGTCCGCCCAAAGCAGCCGCTTCCGGAGACGCATTTAGAATCGAAGGGCTACCACTGGTACCGGATTGGCGGCCATCGCCAATACACGGCAATGAACGCACGCCGTCAGCCAGTAGGTATACCGGTGGCCTCATATTGACCACTTCTGCGGCTCCCGGATATCCAATCGGCCCTGCCCCTCGAATAAATAGCAACGTATTGGCTGTGATTCCTAACGCCGGATCATCGATGCGATGATGGTAATCTTCTGGGCCATCAAACACTAGGGCGACGCCTTCAAAGGCGTCTGGGTCAGATGGATTACTTAAATACCGTGTACGGAACTCTTCGGAAATGACACTTGTTTTCATAATCGCTGCATCGAAGAGATTTCCAGACAGAACTATAAAACCTGCATCCTGTTTAAGCGGTTGATTGAATGGGCGAATAACGTTGGGATCTTCAATTTCCGTGGCGCCACAATTCTCTCCGATGGTCCTGCCATTCGCAGTAACAGCGTCAACCTCAATGAGCTGGTGCTTCATTAATTCGTTAATGACCGCAGGCACGCCACCGGCGCGGTAGTAGTCTTCGCCCAAATACTCACCAGCAGGCTGTAAATTAACCAATAAAGGAACGCTGTGCCCATAGGTTTCCCAATCGGTTATTGGCAGATCGACACCAATATGACGGGCGATTGCGGCAAGGTGAATGGGGGCGTTTGTTGAGCCGCCAATTGCGGAGTTTACTCTGATTGCATTGATGAAAGCCTGCCTGGTTAAAATATCAGACGGCTTTAGGTCTTCAAAAACCATTTCAACAACGCGCTTGCCCGTTAAATACGCCACCTCCTGCCTGTCGCGATAGGGAGCCGGTATCGCGGCGGATCCGGGCAACGACATACCCAGAGCTTCGGCTAACGAATTCATCGTGGTCGCTGTCCCCATCGTATTGCAGTAGCCCGTGGATGGCGCTGAAGAAGCCACTAACTTGATGAATCCCTTGTAGTCGATTTCGCCCGCGGCAAGCATCTCGCGCGCCTTCCAAATGATCGTGCCGGAGCCTGTAGGTTCCCCCTGATAATAGCCGTTTAGCATAGGTCCAACCGACAGCGCGATGGCCGGAATATTCACGGTTGCTGCTGCCATGAGCGCGGCCGGCGTTGTTTTATCACAACCGATCGTCAGCACCACGGCATCAAGCGGGTAACCGTAAAGCGCTTCAACAAGGCCTAAATAAGCGAGGTTTCGATCTAAGCCTGCTGTAGGTCTTTTTCCCGTTTCTTGAATCGGATGCACCGGAAATTCAATCGCAATCCCCCCGGCCTCGCGAATACCCTCTCGAACACGTTCAGCCAAAACAATATGGTGTCGATTGCACGGGCTGAGGTCGCTACCGGTTTGCGCAATGCCGATAATGGGCTTACCATTCTGGAGTTCCTCAAGCGATAAGCCAAAGTTCATATAACGCTCAATATAAAGCGCCGTCATGTCGGCATTTTCTGGATTATCGAACCACGCTTGGCTGCGAAGGTGGAACTCATTGGTTTTTTCCATAAGAGTTAACCCCTAATCCCGTTGATCTCGATAAATACTTCAGTTAATTCCACGAATTTTCTCACCACCAGGTTATATAAAGCGCGGCCAAAATAATGACAATGACGACCGCGGCGAGATTGAAGCTCGAACTGGTTGATATATCGACATCAGCGTAGGAAATCGCATTAGGGTGGGATTCAATCTTTTGCATATAAGAAACGAGGATACCAACAGCGATACACGCCAGAAACACAAGCCCTACCCTGTCAAGGAATGGAAGCTCAGGCCAAAATACTTTAAAGCCAATCGATAACACCGCAGAGCCAATCGCAGCTGCGAGCCCCGCGTTAGCGGTGGTTCGCTTCCAGAAAATTCCCATCAAAAACAATGCAACGACACCCGGTGTAAATAAGCCGGTAAATTCTTGAATATATTGAAATGCTTGATCAAATTGACCAAGAAGAGGCTTCGCCACGATAAGCGCAATGAGTAAGGAAAAGAAACTGGTAAAACGTCCGACGCGAACTAAATGCGTTTGAGACTTTTCCTTATCGCCCCACTGCCGATACAAGTCTATTGTGAAAATCGTAGAAATTGAGTTCATCATTGATGCGAGAGATGACACGACGGCCGCGATCAGAGCTGCGAATACGAGGCCCATGATTCCCGAGGGCAGTAAACGCATAATAGTGGGATACACCTTATCTGGTGTTTCTAAATTTGGCGCGAGCACCACCGCTGCGACACCAGGAAGTACGATGATCAATGGCATAAGCATCTTGAGAAAGGCTGCAAACACTATCCCTTTTTGGGCTTCGCGTGCACTTTTTGCCGCCAATGCTCTTTGGATGATGTATTGGTTAAAACCCCAGTAGGACAGATTCATTATCCACATGCCCCCAAAAAGAACAGAAACTCCGGGAAGCAATGCGTAGTGCGGACTGTCCTTCGTAAAAATCAAATCGAATTTTTCTGGCGCCTTTTCCAGCAACAAACGAAAACCTGCAATGACACCTTGCCCATCGGATACGTCATTTAAACTAATATAAGCAATTAAAACGCCACCGAGTACGAGGAGCACAACTTGAATGATATCTGTCAACGCCACCGCTTTTAAGCCACCGTAAAGTGAATAGGCTGCGGCAAACGCGCCTAACCCTAGCATGCCCCAAACCAAATCAACCCCCGTGACGGTGTTGACGGCCAATGCACCCAGCCAGAGTATGGATGTCAAATTAACGAAGACGTATACGGCGAGCCAGAAACTCGCCATGACCATACGCACGCGATGATCGTAGCGTTCCTCCAGAAATTGAGGCATCGTGTAAATTTTGTGCTTAAGAAAGACCGGCAAAACAAATTTGCCAACCAAAATTAATATCAGTGCTGCCATCCACTCATACGCACCTATGGCAATGCCGAGAACATAGGCAGATCCAGACATACCGATAATTTGCTCTGCTGAAATGTTGGCCGCAATGAGCGAAGCCCCAATTGCCCACCAAGGCAAAGCGCGGCCAGCCAAAAAATAATCGCTGGTATCTTTTTCCTGCCCCTCATCTTCTCGGGAAACCCAAAGCGCCAGACCTAAAAGGACAAAGGCATAAATAGCCACAACGGCATAGTCGAGTGATTGAAAATACATAGTCCAACAATATTGTTATTGTTAAAAAGCAACTAAAGGAAGTGACTGCCCAGGGACGTCGACTTCAAATGAAAATATGTCACCAGCAAGAGGTTGTGCGTCAAGTTGATGCGGGCTGAGATCGGTGCGCGCCGTTGTTACAAATGCTGTTCGCAGTTCCGGACCGCCTAATGCCACTTTCGTCACATTTGCCACGGGCAAGTCCACTTGTCTGAGCAGCTTCCCAGTGGGGTCGTATTGGCGCGCACAGAAACCGCCCCACACGCCCAACCAAAGGTTGCCTAAGGAGTCTACGATGACACCATCGGGACTCCCCTCTTCTGGATCTAAGCGAATGAATTCTTTGCAAGAGGTGTACGTCAGTCCGCTTGCGCCGATCTGAATGGCCATAACGATCCCTTCTTTCGAGTCCACGTGATAGAGCGTCTTGCCATCAGGTGAGATACCAGGGCCATTGGTAACAGCTACTTTGGGAATGGCTGTCCTGAGCAACCGTCTCTCATGCCATAAATACACACTCCCCGAATTTACCTTGCAGGCGTCGTCCATGGTCCCAAACCATACCCTTCCATCCGGCGAGATGGTGGCATCGTTCAAGCGATTCTTCGGAAGCGCAGCCTCTACGGGCGTAATAAGGGTGAATTGATCAAGTTCAGGCTGGAAGTGATACAAGCCACCTTGAACGCCCGCTAAAAATCCACCGCGCGCCGCAGGCAACACCCAGCCAATTTGAGCGGGGGCAACCCAATACTGTGATTGACCTGAAATCGGATCCAACGTGTACACACGGGATTTCTTAATATCAACGAACCAAAGGTGCTGGTCTCGGGGATCCCAAACAGGCCCTTCTCCAAGTATCGCTTGGCCATGCCAAATCACTGCAGGTTCATTTTCATTATTGGGGTCTACTGAAGAGGCAAACTTGTCAGCAGAGCCAATGCCAGTGGCAACCTCGATCTCCGTCAATTCAACACCTCATATTTGGCCATTATTTTGTCTGACATATTATTTTTATGAGAGTGACATGTTGTAGAATCAATATCAAGAGGAAAGCGCTATCCGCAGAGCAATTAAGTAGACGGATCACCAAGACGCTCAGTCTATAGCAACATGAATCGCATTGATCAGCTTATATATTAGTACGCCTTGATAGGTATTTCGGAAAGAAAAAATAACCAGCATGGGCGCCATTGGATTTCATCGACCAATATATCGCAGACACTTGACTCTCTTATCGGCCTTATATAATGTCTGACATATTATAACCACTTAAATTTTCCTGCCGCCGCCATGCAAACATTTATCGCCGTAGACTGGGGAACGACTAACCGCCGAGTGTATCTCGTTCAGCAAGACGGGATCGTTCTCGACATTATTGAGGATAATCGCGGCGTTTTATCGATGAAACAAGACGAATACGCTACGGATGTTGAATCTTGGCAGCGTCGATGGGACACAGAACAGGTCATTATTGCCGGCATGGCTGGGTCTACCCGGGGTTGGATCGAGGCGCCCTACGTAAGCTGTCCAGCGAACATAGAGAACCTGGTATCGAATTTATCGAGACCGCACGGTGAGCAGATCGCCATAGTGCCAGGCGTATCGCTGGCAGCGAACGCTCGTTTTGATGTGATGCGTGGTGAAGAAGTACAGATACTCGGAGCGATTCATACGCAGCTTGCACCCAGTTCCGCCGTTTTTTGTCAGCCCGGAACACACAATAAATGGATCTCAACGACAGATGGATTTATCACGGACTTTACCACCGTGATGACCGGGGAGCTATTTGCCCTGCTTCGGAATAACGGAATACTTTCCGGCATGCTGGAGGGACCAATCTCCAATAGCGATGCGTTCCAGTCTGGCGTTCTCAAGGGGTTCAGTGGACCATGCCTAGGCGCAGCACTTTTCGAAATTCGCGCCTCCGTGTTACTGCAGGGACTGGCCGCGAAAGATGCCGCAGCCTACGCCAGTGGACTGCTCATTGGTAGCGATATCGTATCAGCAAAATCAGCACTCGCTAAAACGATCTACCTGATTGGCTCAGGTGGTTTGAGCGGCTTATATGAAGCCGCAATTTCATTCCTCGGAGGTACCGTAAAAACCATCGATGGTCAGCAGGCTTTCATCGCTGGAGCTAAATCTATCTGGGAACACACACAATGACTGATCCCGTTCAACAATATTCAAACGCCATAAGTACTTGTCCACTCGTGGCGATACTCAGAGGCATTACCCCAACTGAAATTTTGCCAGTGGGCGAAGTACTCGTTGCGGCCGGATTTACGATCATAGAAGTACCGCTAAATTCGCCGTCTGCCTATGAGAGTATCTCGCTATTATCCAGTACCTTTGGTGACCAGACGTTAGTCGGTGCAGGAACGGTATTATCTGAAAAAGACGTTGAATCTGTTGCGAGTTCAGGTGGAAGGATTATCGTATCGCCAAACTGCAACCTGAACGTGATCAATGCCACAGTTAAACATGGCCTCGTATCCCTTCCCGGATATTACACAATGTCAGAGGCCTTTGCCGCCTTAGACGCCGGAGTGCATGGCCTGAAACTGTTTCCGGCAGACGGCATCTCACCAGTAATGTTAAAGGCACATCGAGCAGTATTGCCACATTCTGTACCTGTCTTCGCCGTTGGTGGTATTTCGAATGAAAATATGGGCGAGTGGTTACAAGCCGGTGCCAATGGGTTTGGTATCGGATCAAGCCTCTATAAACCAGGAAAAAAACTACAAGACATCGCATCCGATGCCAAGATGATTCTCGATGCGTTTGCAGCATCAAAGAAAGCAGAGAAAAAATAGCCGTGTCAAAAACCATAAGAATGGCAATTGTTGGCTTGGGAAAAATCGCAAAAGATCAACATATACCGGCTATTGCGGCTTCTCCAAGTTTTGAGCTTGCCGCAACGGTAAGCCGGGGAAACACGACGTTAGCTGATATTCCACATTTTCACAGCATGGAAGAACTCTTTAATAGCAAAATTGAGGTAGACGCCGTTGCCTTGTGTATGCCACCACAGGCTCGTCGCAAATTTGCGCATTTAGCCATCGCTCAAGGCCTTCATGTTTTTATGGAAAAGCCGCCAGCAACAACGCTTAGCGAGGTTGAAATATTAAAGGATCACGCATCAGCAAACGGTGTTAGTTTGTTAGCGAGTTGGCACTCTCGGTATGCCGCGGGAGTAAACAATGCCAAGTCTTGGCTGACGAAAAAAACGATAGAATCGGTCAAAATAACATGGCGTGAAGATGTGAGAATTTGGCATCCCGGTCAAAAATGGATTTGGCAGCCCGGAGGGTTCGGCGTCTTTGATCCCGGTATAAATGCGCTTTCTATTGCAACCTGGATTTTGCCTAACCCTTTCTACGTAAAAACCGCGGAGCTTTTTGTTCCGGAAAATTGCTTTGCTCCGATTGCAGCCAAGGTCCATTTTTTGGATGTAAACGACAACCCAGTTAAGCTCGATTTGGACTTCCGGCAAGAGGGACCCCAAACATGGGACATCCAAGTAACCACCAGCGAAGACAATCTACTGCTATCCCATGGTGGTGAAAATCTATCCATATCGGGGCAAAGACAAGATCCCGATACTGACGAGAATATCGGTGAATATCCCTCGCTCTATCGCCATTTTGCGCATCTTATTGGCCTTGGAATATCTGATGTTGATGTATCCCCATTGAGAGTCGTCGCGGATGTATTTCTTAACGGAAAAATTACGATGGTCGAGCCATTTTATGAATAATAAAAAATAGTATTTAGAATTCGGTTTTACGCCTCAATCTTATTGGCTGAGCGATACACCACCATTTTCATCAATATAACCAAAACGGATGTTGAGCCTGCCCTTGCACCACTGGCAGAGACCACCTTAGCGTGAAAATAGGTTGCCTCCACACTCAAGCTGGCGACGGATGCCATTAAATTAATGGCCTCACGGCAAGCTGTATCCATTGTTGTTGCTCTTATTCTACGTTGATATTTTTGGTTTTAAGTTAGCGATTTAGGTTCGAGCTAAACAGAAATCGATCTCTTTTTAGAAATACCAAGCGAAATTCAATCACAAATACCAAAAGCTACGCCACGCTATGATTGTATATGACTCATAAACATCGACCATTACGAATTATTGGCTATTATCCAGCTTAAAAATAACAAAAGGGACTTGTCAGACGTGAACACCAAACTCTCTTTCCCGTCTTTAATCACTGCCCTACTTTCAGCCATGACCATTTGGGGATTTAACGCCAGCAACCCTAAAAATACATATAATTCTTTGAACTTATCCCCAACCGTTAGACTGGACTTTAACGAACCGCAAGTGTTCCTTTTTGACAAGACATCGAATCATATCAATGAACATTCTGTTGCAGACAATAAAACATATACCGACAGCCTTGGCTATGGCTTTGATTTGCAGACACAAATAAATTCCCAGAGCAAACCCTTCTTTTTTTCTGCCCATGTTCCAGAAGGAAATTATCGAGTGACAGTAGAGCTAGGCCATCGTTCACTTGCCTCCTCGAATACCCTGCGCGCTGAGACCCGCCGCCTTTATGTAAAAAACGTATCAACAAAAGCCGGCGAAATTGTGAAGCGCAGTTTTATTGTGAATGTGCGCAACAACAAATTGACGCCCCCAGAGTTGAACGTACCTGGATTTGATCAAGTAAAACTGAAAGAAAAAGAACAGCATCGCTTGCACTGGGACAATAAGCTCACACTGGAATTTAATGGCGATGCGCCGCAGGTACGGTCAGTAAAGCTGCAACGTGCAGATGTCCCCACCATCTATTTAATTGGCGATTCGACCGTAACCGATCAGGCCGGTGAACCGGCCGCAAGTTGGGGGCAAATGCTACCCTACTTCTTTAGCAGCGATTTTTACAAGGGCGACGTAGCCATTGCAAACCACGCCGAATCTGGCGAAACCATGAAATCTTTTATCATGGCGGGACGGCTGGCCAAAGTGTTACAGCGCATGAAAGCAGGTGACTACTTATTTATTCAATTTGGTCACAATGATCAAAAAATACAATGGCCGCAAACTTACGTTGAAGCGACAACCACCTATAAAGATTACTTGCGCACATTCATTGGCGAAGCGCTCTTGCGCGGTGCGACCCCAGTACTCATCACGTCTATGCAGCGCAGAACCTTTAATGAAACTGGAAAAATCGTAAACAGTCATGGCTTATACCCACAAGCAGTACGTGACGTTGCCGCAGAAAATAATGTCACGTTGATCGACTTAGACGCGATGAGCGTAAAATTTTACGAAGCATTAGGCCCTAGCAAAGCGCCGCTCGCTTTTAACGATAACGGTAAAGACGCCACCCATCATAATAACTATGGCGCCTATGAGTTTGCGCGCTGTGTAATGGAATCCATTCGCCAATCTTCACTTCCGCTGGCGGCTCAAATTACGCAGCTTCCCCCGTTTAATCCTGCTCATCCAGACCCGCCAGAAAACTTCAGTTTGATACCGAGCCCACTTATTTCAACGCAGCGCCCTGACGGAAACTGATACTTAAAAACTCATTTTCCATCACAAAAAAAGTAACATTTGAACCATAATGTCCATTAAGTATTTTAAATGATTGCTATTGATTGTTGTTATAAAACATTTATGTTAGCTTTTTTAACATCGAAAGCCATGCTTGCGCCCTACATCTTCAAACGCTAATTCTAAAAAATGGAGAAGTAAATGAAACACACCAGTTTTCAAGCAAAGCCATTTGCCGCCACCATCATCGCCTTGACCCTTGCCGCTACCACTAACGCACAAACCTCCCCCAAGGAAGAAATCGAAGAGATCACCGTTACCGGTTTTCGAGGATCCCTTAATAAAGCCTTAAATCAAAAACGTGAGAGCGCAGCAGCTGTAGACAGTATCGTTTCAGAGGATATTGGTAAATTTCCAGATTCTAACTTAGCTGAATCCATGCAACGTATCCCCGGCGTTGCCTTGTCGCGCGGCGACGGTGGAGAGGGTAAGAATATTTCAGTACGCGGTTTAGGCGCCTCGTTCACTCGCGTACGCATCAATGGTATGGAGGGCACCTCACAAACAGGTTCATCAGACATTTATGGGGCAGGTAATGGCGGTCGTAGTTTTGACTTTAACGTATTTCCTTCAGAAATCTTTTCTGAATTAACGGTACGTAAAACGCCAAGCGCTGATGTTGAAGAAGGTTCATTGGGTGCAACGGTAGATCTGCGCGCACCGAAACCTCTATCGTATCAAGACGACTTCACAATGACTGGTACTATGCGCGGTGTGTATAACGAAATCAGTGAGTCAACTGACCCTCGTTTTTCTGGCCTAATCTCTAAAAAATTCGCTGACGGAACATTTGGCGTCCTGGCATCCGGTTCTTACTCTGATCGTAATATTCGTGAAGTGGGCTATTCCGCTGTAAATATTCTGCCGGGATATGTAAATGGCGGATTTTGCTCACCTGCTGGCTATTCCGGCACTCAAGCTCCAGAAAACAACCCAGATAAAGGTGCAGATGCGGCCAATTGCAGCACGGGCAATCCACGCACGGGTAGTATTGAAGCATACGAACTAATGGCAAACACTACCGGTATCTCCGGTGAATTTGGTGGTGGTGTCTTCATGCCACGTATTCCTCGCTATCTCAATTCCGAACAAGATGCTAAACGTACTGGCGGCACCTTGACTTTTGAATGGGAGCCAAGCGAAGACACTAATATTTCGTTAGATACCCTTTACTCACAATATGACGTAATTCGTCTCGACAACTATATTGATGCTCTTTCATTTGCGCGTAACGCCAATGATAACGGCCAGCCTATGGTGTCAGTAAGAGATCTGGAAATTGATGAAAATGGCTCCCTGGCTTACGGTGTATTTGACGGTGTTGATTTGCGCGCGGAAAGCTTGAAAGACCATTTCACCACAACATTTTTGCAATACAATTTGAATTTCACACATTATTTCACCGATGATTTTGAGATGAACATGTTGATTGGACGCTCAAAGTCCGAATATCGTCAACACGAGCGCTTGACCGTAAATGTTGATGCGATCGATACCGATAACTTTGTAATCGATTTCCGCAATGGCGATAGCATACCGACTATGAGCTATGGTATTGACCTTACTGACCCCAGTAATTTTAATTACGCTGCTCGTCAAGAAGATGGAACCGTACTTGGTAATTGGAATACCGCAAATATGACCCGCACGACTGTAAATACAACCGCCGAAGCAAATTTCGGCTGGCAAATCAACGACGAATACACGTTAAAATTTGGCGTACAACACCGAGTTAGCGATTACCAAGTTGATTCATTAATTGTTTCTCCCGACTACACCGCTACACAGAATCTACCTGATGGAATTAGCGTCTCTGACTTCTCTCGTATTGTAAATGGTGTAAATGACGAACTAGGCTCCAATACCATGGGCGACTTCCTGGGGGTTGACCACGATAGATGGAAAGAAGCGGTGGGCTTTAATGATTTTGAGTGGTGCGGCGCTGAGTGTGGAGCACAATCACCTGAAGTTAAAGAGACTGTTCAAAGCGCTTATTTGATGGTGGAATTTGACTATTCAGAACTCCCCTTCCCAGTACGGGGTGATATTGGTGTTCGTTACATTGAAACCGATCAACGTAGTTTAGGTTTCGTTCCTACTGCTGCTCCAGCCGGGTCTCAGTATCCAACTGTGGCGAATCCAGTTGTCGTAGAACGAAAATACGACGACCTTCTTCCGTCAGCAAATATTGTGGTTGAAATTCGACCCGACTTGCTCGCCCGCTTTGCGTTTGCTGAGGTGATGTCCCGTCCCGAATTGGGCACACTTATCCCAAGTGGATCGATGAACCCCACCACTCGTGTAGCTTCCGTAGGTAACCCCTATTTAGAGCCAATTCGCGCGAAATCTTATGACGCTGGATTAGAGTGGTACTTTGACGAAGGCGCATTGGCATCAGTTGCCTATTTCAAAAAAGATATTGACACCTACATTCAATCTATTTCGAGCCTGGTACCCTACTCTACGTTGGGATTACCAGACACCTTGTTAGAAGGGAGCTCTGCAACACCGAGCGATTTATTTACCGCTACCCGTTCCACCAATACACCTGGCGGACCACTGACAGGCTATGAATTGAATTTACAACTACCATTCACATTCCTGCCTTCTTTCTGGCAGGATTTTGGCATACTGGCTAACTACACCTACGTAACTTCAGACATCGACTATGTTTTGCAAAGTGCTAACGGCGTACCCACGTTAACCACCACCAATGACCTGGTTGGCTTGTCGAAAGATACTGCAAGTGGAACCATCTACTACGAAAACCAGTTATTCAGCTTCCGTACCACGGGTAGCTATCGTTCAGGCTATTTGCGTGCAATTCCATCCGGAGGTAACGACAGCGACGTATTGGGTAGCAAATCAACGTTTTTTGTGGATGCCTCTGCCGCTTATAATTTGACCGAGAATGTAAAGTTGATGTTGGAAGCACAAAATCTTACCGATGAACGCAACACGCTGTACATCGATAGCGTTCGCGAAGACACCTTGTTCGAAACTCGTATGGGTCGCACATTTAGTTTTGTTATAACGGCAAATTTCTAAAGTGGAGGACCTCTATAAAGGCAAATTAGATGAGGCCATTTAACACTTTAATTGGCTCTTAATTTTTCCATTCGATTGTTCAAATGTTCTACAGTTTGTTGCCATCTATTTGTCGCATATTCGGTTTTCGTCGCTGCACGGACCAAGCCAATGCTGCGAAGGATCAGTCTGCCCTGTTCATTCTCGATAGCTTTAAACACATATTCAACACGCGCTCGGGTCCGAGATTTCCTCGTGTTAATCTATTGCTGCTTATCAGTGAATGGTTTAATGCGTACGCTTTTCTTGTGGACTTGACTGGTGTAACCCAACTTCGATAACTGCCCTTCCCTCTCGCCACTGAAGTAAGCACTGTCCTCCCAGACACTCGTTGAGCTGTTTTCTGTCAGCAGATCTATAAACACTTGACTGTCGTGTACACTCGCTAGTGTGACGTCGTAGTCCCGAATCAGTTTTCAGGCATTGTCGATATCAAGGTGATTTTTATAGCCGTAATGGACCTCTTTATTCTTCTTGGCCCAGCGGGCATCAACATCGTTCTATCGCGCCTGGTTGGCGTCGTCGTTGAAGCGCTAGGGGACCTTTCCGTCTTTGATGGCCTGATTGTCTTCGCAACGGTTGCGTTGTTTGGGTGCCGCCACAAAGCCCTGAAGGTGCAGTTGCGCGCTAAAATCGGTAGTGTTCAGAATTTTGTGTCATTTCTTTGTGACGAGACCAAAAAAAATAACATATGACTAAGCCCACGAATCCAAGAGCAGCTACGTCGATAAAAATAGAATACTGAAGCTACCCTACGCCGGACTACTCAAAGTCAATAAGCGATGAATGTATTCGATTCAGATCAGAATTGGAAGCTGACGCTGTAGCAGCTCACGATCAACTTCCCGGTACAGTTGGAGAACTACATCAGCCAATGATGTTACTGGCTGGCACAGAGCTTTAAACACCCTCCTAACACCCATAGGATACTTATTGGCGATTCTTGTTAACCTTCGACACTAAATCTAAAAAAATGCATCTCAACACCTTCATCAATTTCAAACTCGTGCCTATAAGACCCACTCGTTATTTTACCTATAACACTTTTCCAAAACAGCAAACCTCTTTCATTTTCCTTCATTACCCGTACTATCCAATTGCCTGGATAGCATTCAAGTGATTTTCTGAAGGCTTTGCTTCCAATTCCTTCACGGTGAAATCTCTTAAGAACAAAGAACTGTTCAATGTCAAACACACATTCTTCCGAAGGATAATTTCGGATCAATACAAAACCAGCGATTTCACCTCCA
This sequence comes from Pseudomaricurvus sp. ABR4_320, assembly GCF_056159445.1. Taxonomy (NCBI): domain Bacteria; kingdom Pseudomonadati; phylum Pseudomonadota; class Gammaproteobacteria; order Cellvibrionales; family Cellvibrionaceae; genus Pseudomaricurvus; species Pseudomaricurvus sp. ABR4_320. Next base: position 300,188 of record NZ_JBSWVF010000001.1, read on the forward strand.
GCCGTTATAAAATAAGGATAGTGATTCACTTCTCTCCAGTATTTATCGATTAGATTACAATTTTTAATGTAACTTCCATCATCTTGAAGTTTGCTTTTCGTAATGTCTGAAAATTCATACATATAAAAATTGAACAAAGAAACCAATACGGGCTTCTCGCTCTCTTGAACGAGCCTTAAAACTATATCCATTTTAACCTATGAGCTGTTAACCCCCAGAAAAAAGCAATTATATACAAAGGGAGGATTTCCATTTTCTCTCCGCAAGCCAAAATATAACTTAATCAATATTTCGAAAATATTTACTTCACAAGCTTAGTAGTTCTACGGAAAAAACGAATTGCATATACAAATGCAAAACCGACAGAAGGTATCAACATAAAGCCAACGAGCTGTTTCATTTCAGAGTCATTGTAGGTCGGACCATAGGGTTGGACTACCCAGTCGATCACCATTACAACAAGGCCCCACGTTACGGAAACGAAGATGTAGGCATAAAATTCTTCCGGAAGAATTTTGATTTTTTGAATGGTAAGCGGTGACAACGAAAACAATGATTGTAGATCTTCTCTTGTACGAACGAAAAAACCAATAATTGCTAATACATTGACAATACTGGCTAAAATTAGGCCGATTATGTTCAGTAATTCCAATTTACTTCTCAACTATAAAAATTGACGTCAATATCTTGAAAACAGACATTAAACTCTAACATTTTGAAAGTTTTAGTAAATAGGCTACTCTTTATTGTCACCAAAAACAGCAGCATTCACCATTTTGTATAATCATGTCAAAACACTCATCTTGTCTTTAGTAAGACTTTACAAATTAATGGAAAGACGACCAAGAAATGGTCGTCCCACATCCTAAAAAGCACTAAACAACGGCAATTATGAGGGCGTAGGAAACTTCTGAAAAAAAAGATACCAGTCGCTTATAAACGATCTGCGCTTTTTGTAAAGAACGAAAAAGAGCTTAACAACTTTTTAATTTGAGTTGCCACTTCTCCGACAGCGCTCAGAACAATAGCGCACGTCATCCCAGTTATTGCGCCAACTAAAGGGTTTACCACAGGCGGCACAGGTTTTGGTCGGCAGGCGAGACTTAAACCCTTTGGCCAGGGTGCTGTTATTATTTGGGCCTGGGGGTTTCTGTCTCGCCATGTAAGGAGTGGTTTATAGGCCGAAGGCGTCAGCCATGACGTTGTAGAGTTTGTTCTGTTCCATTACGCCTTTCACGTTTTCAGCCCCAGGGCCTTGGCCGTAAAGCGCGACATCTTCGCCGCCATGGGTTTCAGAAAGGTTATGGGTACCATCAAAGCTGTACCCGGTCGGCACCAACGCCTGTTGAGTAGCTCTTGGGCCTTCTTGCGGGCGAGGCCGTTTGCCTTCCACGGCGCCAGGGCCATTGATATAGCCAAGGGTGGTGTAGGGTTGGCCGTCGGTGGCGAGCATAGGTTTGCCAGAAGGCTCGCCGGAATCGTCATTGCCTTTGACGATACCCAATATGGGGTTACCACGGGTGGGGTAGCCGGCCAGGGTAAAGACATGGCTGTGGTCTGCGGTGACGAGAATCAGGGTTTCTTCTGGGTCGACCATATCCATGGCTTTCTGAATGGCTTTAGAAAAGGCGTAGCCCTCTTCCATGGCGTAACCGGCACGGCCTTCATGGTGAGCATGATCGATACGCCCGGCCTCAACCATTAAAAAGTAACCGGAAGAATTTGTTTTCAAGCGATTGATGGCCTGCTCAGTCATGTCCGTCAGGGTTGGTTCAGTGGTATCTCGGGCGCGGTCGATCTCATAGGTCATATGACTCGACGAAAACAGCCCCAACACCGGTTTGCTGGTTTTCGCTTTTTCCAGCTCTTCCAAGGTGGTGACGTAAGAACCGCCGCCGGATTTCTGCCAGGAGGCTGCCAGGTCCTGGCCATCTTGGCGTTCACCGCCCTGGTCTTCAGTGGTAAACATTTTCGCACCGCCCCCTAAGGCAACGGTAAACGGGAAGTTCACCAGTTGCTGGGCAATATCTAAACAACCGTGTTCTTTGGCTTCTTCGGTCAGTTCGGCATCGCTTTCCCAATCCCGCTCAGGGCTATGGGCATAAACGGCTGCAGGCGTGGCGTGCGTAAGCCGTGCGGTCGATACAATACCAATGGCTTTGCCCTGCTCCTGAACTTTTTCTGCCAGTGTGGGCAATGTTGCATTAAGCGATTCTTCACAACTTTGACGGTGTGAGCTCGGGGCGACACCGATCATTCCAGCACGGGTTTTTGCCCCAGTGTTCATGGCCGATGCGGTGCCGGCGGAATCTGGCACTTGCTGGTTGGTGTTATAGGTTTTAACCAGGGCAACGTGATCAAAGGTTTCGAACGGCAAAACATTCTCTTCACCGGTGGCGCCCGCTTTTTGGCCAGCATAAATGCGCATGGCGGTCACGGTGGATACGCCCATGCCATCGCCAATAAATAAGATCACGTTTTTTGCGGCGGGCTTTTTCACCACCTCGGCAGGCACTTCCGCTTCTGAAGGGGGTTTAGAGCAAGCAGTTAAACCAACAAGCAACGAACAAATCAACAGAATCCTGCTGTTTCTAGGCAAAACGTTCATAAATGGGATTTTCCAGTGTGTCTACATCGAAGGAGAAATGCGGGGCGCAATTCACAGGTAACGAACCGATTAGGTCTAACTTACCCGATTCCAGTTTAAGGGTCATCTGTTAAGGAAAGATTAACCCTGTGCCGGCACACTGATCACATTGAACATATATCAACCAGATCTTGATATTTTTTATCTTGGTTACCGTAAAACAGGGTTATTTTGACAATCGGCCTTCCTGAAAAGCGGGCACTCCTGGGCTAAGCTCACACCAATTGGCTTTGTAGCGGGTGAATATGTGCGCATCCACCTCTACGGGAATGTCCTCATCAAAGGTGGCAATGGCCAGTTCGATGTGCTCGGGTGGAGTACCTTTTGCTCGAAAGCCAAGACTGGAGCCGCACTGAGAACAAAAGGTGCGTATGCTGCCGTTATGGGCAGTGTATTCTTTGAGCAGATCCTCACCGGCGAGCCAGGTTAAATCGGTGACCTCGACCAGCGTACCAAAAGCCGCACCATGAAACTTGCGGCACATAGTGCAATGGCAGTTGGCCACCTGCTCGCGAAAACCACTGACTGAAAACGTTACCCCGCCGCACAGGCAAGAGCCGTTAAAACAATTATCCATACGTCATCCCTCGGGAACGGTCATATATCCTACAGACTAGACACGATAGTACCGTCATTTGTTACATCAATCGCCTTCCATCCTGAGGCAATGTAGAGTTCTGGAACCTCCGTCAGCGCGTATAAGATGGGAGAGATATCGGCCGCCGCAACGATAAGACTGGAACCGACGCCCTTTCCACGACAAACCGGAACCACAAACAAGGCGTTTAGCCACACTACTTTATTTGAGCCCCTGGGATCACTGTAGAGTGAAAAGGCAACGCCGCCGATCACTTCGCCATTATCCAAAGCAACCAGAGGCCAGGGAACATGTCGATGTCTAAATCCGCGATCAAAATCGATGAAATCAGCCCATTGTGTCCGCAACAAGGCTGATAGGGCCTTCGCATTCTGGGAGTCAAAGTCCGTTTGAACGATTTCCATGGTCCTCGCTCATTTTCGATGATTCTTCGCAGCGATATACCGTCACGCTAAGGGTGCCATGTGACTCGACGAGTTCGCCAGATCTAGCAAATCACCCTGACCAAAACAATGCGGAACCTGCATTCACATGACAGTTATTTAAGCCAACGCAATCCGTAAAAAAGGGACGATTAGCGGTCATCGACCGGTAATCGTCTTAGTCCGTCGTAAAAAAGGTCAGAATTTCCGCCACGAGAAACTCCGGCTCTTCTTCAATCACCAAATGCCCGGCATTGGGTACGGTTACCAAGCGTGAATTCGGTATTTTCTGATGAAGTTCATAGGCTTTGTTACAGGGGATCCATTGGTCTTCCTCACCCCATAAAATTAGGGCTGGCGCGCCAAATTCAGAAAACTTATCTTGGAATGCGTCTGTAAAGGCTACATCAGCTTGGGCAATTTGCCGATAAAAAGCATGTCTGCCTACCTCGCCCATCCAAGGCGCCAGAATTCCTTCAATGGTTTCTTGGGATAAAGGTTGATGCGCTGCGGTTTTGATGTAGGCCTCTACAATGGCGCGATGAATATAATCTGGCACTCCAGCAAAAGCTTTTTCGTGCTCTTCGATATGTTTAAAGAAAGGTGACCCCCAGGGCGATAAGGCCACGGGATCAATCACAACAATTTTTTTGTGCGCACGTTTATCTAGCAGATGACTTCGCAAAACCGTCGTGCCGCCAAAATCGTGGCCGACAATGTAGGGTGTGTCCAATTTCCAATGGGTTATTAGGGCATCCAGTACTCGATTTTGAATCCCCAAGGAAACATCGGCGGCGCTTTTATCCGATTGCCCATACCCGAGTAGATCAAAATAATGAACCCGAAAGTGCTTCGACAATCCATTGATAAGATGCCGTAAATTGAAAGACGACCAGGGTGTTCCATGCACCAGAATGAGTGGCTCGCCCCCGCCTACTATTCCGTATTTAACCGGACGACCTTCAAAGTTAAATTCGTTGGGTAAATTCCATAGATCCATGGAGTACTCCTTTACTGCTTCTCCAAAAGAAAACTGTCAGTGGCGTCGTCGATGAACTCAAGCCAGCTTATAAGGTTTCATTAAGCCACTGGCAGATATCGCTGACAACCAGATCAAATTGGTCATTACCTTGCGCATCTTTAACGCCGTGGTCAAGACCAGGGTAAAGCTGATATTCAATGTTTGACCGACCAGCAGAGTGCAGAGCTTCCACCAGCTGAGTCGCCTTAGCGGGTGAGACATTGGTGTCCTGCTCCCCCTGAGCGATAAACACAGGCGTGTTTACAGACGATAACACCTCATATTGATCGAGCGTCAGCATCTGATACCACCAGGAATAGCCATGGCCGCAAACCGATGTCTTAAAGGGTGGTTTTGTCTTCACCTGCTGAGCGAAGGCGGAAAAACCTTGCGTGGCCTCCTCTACTGCCTGCGGGCTGGGCAGCTCACTGGCAATCCCATGCAGAACATCGTCTTTAAACCAGCGACCACCGCCGTTCAGTGCGATGGTGGCAGCGACATCAGGGATTTGCATCGTGGCCATATAGGCGATCGTGGCCCCTTCACTTCCCCCCAGGATAATAAACCGCGAGTAACCGTTCTCCTTTTTTAACTGTCTCAACCACGCGGCGAATATCTTCGACACGCTGATGGGGATTATCGTGGGTCAAATATTCTTCCGGGCAATCTGAGCGCTCGGGGTCTCTGCTGTAGGGCAGCTGTTTATCAATCCCATATTTTTCCACCAGCAGTACGTCTGCTGCAGGGGATACCTGCCTCAATTTATCAACTAAGTCGCCCGCGTGGGTAATGCTGTTGCAGTCCGAGCCTTGCAAGATTAAAAGCAAAGTATCTGCTGTCGAGCTTTCAGAGTGTGTGAGGAGGTAATAGCGAACGGGCGAGCCGTCTACTCTGGCGATCGAGAATTCCTGTACTGGCCGAGTATCGGCAGCAACCCAACCACCGCAGCCCCACTGGCACAAGATCACGATCAACCATCGAAGATAAATCTGCCTCATATAGAATTGCCTAAATTTTGCACACTGATTGATTTATCCAAAGAAAACAAAGCTTTTCACAGAGCTACAGACATCAATCTATCGACTGCTAGATTGATTTGAAATCTAAGACGCGTTGATACTAAGAAGGTAAAATAGTGTTTATTTTTCCAAGGGGAATCAGCCATCAAAAGGTCGTTCAATCAATAACGGCTTCTTGCCATTACCGTATTTTAAGGGCAACTGTGAATTTATTTTTTTAGAAGCGCCTTTACAGAAAAAGGCCACATCCAAAAATGTAATTATTTCACAAAATACTGAGGTGGTAGAGCTTTTGAAACTGCTCTATTATCAAGCAGCTTGAAATGTTTCTCAGAAATTAACGACCAAAGACCCAGAAATTTCGGATGGCCTTCTACAGGTTTGATTGTTTAAATCGTATGGAAGACACGGAGTGTTTTACAAGGATTTTATGAAAAGCTTGACATTAGCATCTTCTAACATGTTTCCTCATCGCAAGACATACCGTTACCACAAGCAAGCCGTATCCCAAACCAATTTTTCTTTACGGTCTTTCGCAGATTCCATAATCGATTATCACGCATTTTCTCGTTCTTGAATTTCGTTTTCTCAACGGTATTCAGCAAAGAGCGAATACCGAACTAGAACGAATATCCCTGTTTATTGACAACTTTTTGATTCACTTAGCACGTTATTATTGTAAGAGAGACAGACGATGATTCACCCAACGAAAACACTCCTCGCCACTGCGATACTTGCCGTATCCGCCTCGGTCACGGCACAAACGTACAATGGTTACACCTTAAACCCCGACACCAATATTATTACCGGTGGTGGACTCGAATGGTTGCGCTGGACGGAGACGACTCAAATCTCGGTCAATCAAGCTTTAGAGAGATATCCCGGTTGGCGGTTAGCATCAAATTCTGAAATGGCTGATTTGTTTAACGCTTTCGTCCCTAACAATCTCTTCATAAATGCCGAAGACTACAGAAACCAAGTAGCAATTCCTTACGACGATGAAGAAAATACATATTCCAGAATATTTATTGAGATCTTCGGTGCAACTGGTGAAGTTACGAATGAAGACGACATAGAATTGGATATGGACCCAAACAATTATCAGATATATTCCACCGCTAGGTTTGGTAGCGATGAGGATGAAGACGGACTAATTAGAATTGCAGAAATAGAAGATGACTACACAATGCTGGGCAGACACTATGATGGTAGCGCCAGTTTTTCAAGAGACATCTATAACCTACAAAATGCTAGTTGGATGGAAACTGGAGTAGCTTTGGTACGAGAGCCACAAGACAACAACTCTCCAGCGTGGGGAGACGGGCCACTCACGATCTATCCCTACCAAAAAATTGTCAGCGATGCGCCCGAAGAATACGGAAACTACGGCACCGCGGTTGATGTTTATCGTAACAGAATGGTCATTGCCGACGGAGCCTATGGTGGCCCCATTGATTATTTCGTTATCGGTAGAGATGGATACTGGGTTAAGAAGTCGGAAATTTCAGAGGATGATAGGCTAAGCGAACGCCCAGTCAGAAATATTGCCATGGCAGGGCGTTACACCATTGCAGGAACTCCAGAAGCGTATAGCAACCTCGGTGAAGCCAATCTCTACTATCGAGAAGACGGTGGCAACTGGTCACCAGTTTTAACCTTGGACTCCGTAAGAGATTGGGGGCCAGATTCTCAATTCGGAGGTTCTGTTGGCATTTCCGGTGACAGCGTGATTGTCTCAGCACCAACTGGCAACTCTTTGGGATATTGGCATTCCGGATCGGTCTACTTTTACGATAAAACCGGCGATACCTGGAACCTAACCAATCGCATTAATCAAGGTGATGAAGGTTATACCGAAAACCTTTTTGGCTGGTCAGTTGATATCTTAAATCCCTTCGCGATAGTTACAGCACGAGGAGTTGGCGAAGAACGCGAACCCGGCACTCGTTACGGGGTCGGCGGAACCTACTTTTTCAAAAAAGATAATGACGGCCAATGGGTTAAAACACAGCTTATTGAACCTCAAGACCATACCCCTGCCGATAGCTATGGCGCCACGGCTGCACTCGGTGGTGGTTTCGCTGCTGTTAGCGCTCCTACAACCGACGTAGAAGGCCTTGCACAAGTTGGCAAGGTGCACATTTATCGCAGAAAGAACACCGGAGAGTGGATCGAACACCAGGTGTTAACACCGCCAGACCTGGAAGAAAATCGACGTTTTGGTGAAACGATCGCAATGAACTATGACACGCTTGTGATCGGCTCACCGGGCTCTGGCGCCGACGATGGTGTGATCTATGTGTACAAATTGGATGAAAACAATCAATGGCAACACACTGCTAACCTGGCGTTGATCGATGGATCCTATGATACGGGATACGGTGGCATCGGGGGGAGTGTCAATGTGAGAGGCGTTCAGTCCTCTTCTTCTCTCGCTTTCGATTTCTACGGTAATGTCATTGTAGGAGCACCTCGCTACGACTATTTTAATAACAACTCGGAAGTCGTCCCCTGGGCAGGTGCCGTTTTTATATATGACCTAAACGTCTTAAACTAAACGAAGGATATAGTGGTCACTTCCTTTACTGAAGTTTGTCAGCGGAAGTGACCACCCAACTTGCTGGGTACAATTAGATTAAGCGGTTTCGAGGGTAATCACCCTCGTATCGCGGCTTCAATTTTCTCCACATCAATCTTGGTCATTTCCATCATGGCCTCAAATGCGCGCTTGGCCACCAGAGGATCCTCATTGGCAATTGCCTTGGATAGGGCGATCGGTGTAATTTGCCAAGAAACACCCCACTTGTCTTTACACCAACCACAGGCGCTTTCGGCGCCGCCGTTTTCGACAATCGCGCTCCAATAACGGTCCGTTTCAGCCTGATCTTGTGTGGCAATTTGAAAAGAGAAGGCTTCCGTCTGCTTAAAGGCTTCACCACCGTTTAGACCGAGACAAGGAACGCCCATCACAGTAAATTCCACCGTTAATACATCTCCCTGTTTTCCGGAAGGAAAGTCAGCTGGCGCACAACAGATGGCATCAATCGTTGAATCAGGAAAGGTTTCAGCATAGAAACGTGCGGCATCTTCCGCATCGCCGTTGTACCACAAGCATATCCGGTTTTTGGGGATGTCTGACATGGTAAACCTCCGCGTTTAACCTAATCTTTTATCGTGACGATAAATTCCATTTAATACACGTAAAACTGCCAGTCTCTGCACATACAGGGGTGTACACCGGTCGAAGCAGTGACAAAAGAAGGATCGACGATAGCGCGCCCTATCGGTATGCGCAACCGACTTCAGCTAACGTGACCGTTTTCTAATAGAGAGATACCGCACAATGCCCCACTGATGTGGGGCACCAAAACCATAAATTTAAAAGCGATAGTTTGCCCGAAACTGCACGCCATATTCCTGTGCGTCATCACCGGTCAGTGACGTTAGCCAGACAGAGGCGGAACCCATGCGCCCCAGGGCATGACGTACGCCAACGCTGGCTTTTATGCTATCCGTACTCATCGACGTTAGCGTTTGGTCCCATGGGGTATTCGGCGAATCTACGAAAGCGACACTCACGGAATCTTCATCGCTGTAGTTGTGTTGCCAACCGACGCGGACCTCAGTCGTCAGTGCTGGGGTCAACTGCAAAGCGCCACTCATGCCGATATCACTCAACACGGTATCCATTTCTGCATCGTCCACGGCTACTGCGGTCACATCACCCTGCTCTTCAAAGCCATCTATCTCTGCGTTTATGTAGTGACCATATCCGAACGCACTTAAGCGCAGTCTTTTGGTCTGCAGCAGATTCCATACAAGACCCGAGGAAACACCCAACGACCCACCTGAGCTGGATCCACGGTTATTGCCAAAACCGCTATTTCGATTGAGATCGGCATCGAACTGATCGATACCGGCGATGGCTTCTAAAAATACACCCTCCAATAGCCGTAAAGAGCCATACGCGGTTATTCCGTAAGCGGTAGACTCTGTATCACCACCATCTTCATTGAAATCCGCTTCGGTATAGGCATAACTGCCCGCTAGGCCGAGCTGCAGTCGGTTGCCTACCGAAGTGTCATAACCTAGCATTAAGTTGTAGCCATCATATTCATAACCGGCGATGTGTAAACTATCGTCAAACTCTCCCTGGGCAACGGTGCCATGGATGTAAAAACCTGTGGCGGCAGAGGGCTCCGCTTGGCCACCTTGCCAAGTCCAATCTTGATTACCGGTGGAAACCAATTGCATCTCATCATTCAGTGAAACCCCACCCGCAACATCGTTAAACGCATAGCCTGCTGTTCGAGTCGCTTCCAGTCGATGACTGATTTGAGAATGCATATCCAGGCGATTACTCACCGCTGTTCGCAATACCTGGCCAACCTGATACTGTGAGAATTTGCTGTAGTCTTCAACCTCAGTCAGATCATTCACCAGACTTTTGAGCTGGGCATTCGAGGACGCCTGTAGCGCGGAACAAATTTGTAAAACGCCACCAGAGGCAGCATCGCAATTCACCCCAATCACCGTCGACTGACTGGCAGAAATATCGGCAACCAGGGCCGCCAATTCAGAGCTGAGAGCGCTCAAGGCCGTCAGGTCGGTATAGACAGATCGCAAGCCATCGATATCCATCACAATACCGCCGCTAGCCAGAGCCATCTCTGTGTAGTCTGCATCGGTACTTCCGGAACCATAGCCGCGCACATACCCCTGAACTTTAACAATTGCGCCGTTGGCATCCTGCACATAGGCGTAGCCGGTATCTGGATCGCTACCGGTAATGGCAATGGCGGCATTGCCATTTTTATCAGTAAAGTTCTGAGAAACAACTACATGGAGGACCGTATTGTTTTGGCTTAGCTCAGCTTGAATTGTTGCATAATCATAATCGGTCAATCCTGCTGCAAATTCCGATGCACCAAGATTGACGGTGTCGCTGTCTCTATCTTCATCGGTAATCAACATAATGGAAGACCCGGCGGTTGATCGAAAATTATAATTCTCTAAGGCATAGTCGATACCGCGATAACCATCTTCGGTAGATCCTGTTGTGGTCAATTCTGGCGTTACTGAATTGAACTCATCGGCAGTTCCCCACACCGCTCCGGCAGAAGTATTCAGGTAGAAATTTCGATAGGTTGCATACCCCTCTTCCGAATTAGCCTGGCTGGCAGACGTATAAGACGCACTACTGCCATAACCTACGAGACCGTACTGATTCAACGTAATATTCTGGTCATTCAACATGTTATCCAGATTGCTTACATAGGTGCCGATAAAGGCATTGTGCTCGCCCGACATGGAGGATGATTCATCCATCACGACTACCATATCCAGGGAGGAAGCGGCTAAAACACAGTGGCTACTGATGGCGGCAGAGAGTGCTAGGGCGAGTTGAGAAGGTTTAAAACACATACTACTAAGTCCTTTTTACTAAACGTCAGAACGAAGGCGTTTACATCGAACGAGAAACGCCCGGGAGTGCTCCCGCGATCGTTCGTTGGCTTCGTGATTAGTAAGACGGACAAATCAGTCAGTTGAGATTTACGAGTGAAAACCTGGGGTTAGGGTCGTACAAATACCGTTATAAGCTGCCTTCCGACTCAACCACAAGAATTCTTGCCTCGCCTTGGGGATGCGCTACATGTTCCGTCCCGACGCTCGCGTAGAAAATATCGCCGACAGATAACAACGCTGTTTTTTCTTCGCCATTTTCCCTGTAGTGCATTTCTACCATGCCATCCAGAACCACGAAAACTTCTTCCCCATCGTTGATGTGCCATTTATAGGGCTGATCAGTCCAATGTAAGCGGGTTGTAATGCCGCCCATATTGGCGATATCTAAGGCACCCCAAGCACGGTCTGCAACAAATTCTTTGCCTTTAATAATTTTCATAGTGTCGTTTCTTTTTCAATGACATCGTCTTTCGTATTAATCCATTGACCGGTACTCGGCATAACCAGCGCAATTAGTCCGGCACAAAGCGACAGATACATAACGAAGATATGAATCACGTTTCTCATTAGGTAATCGATTTGCCCCACATGTTGGAACATTTGGAGAAATTGAAAAATGCAGTATCCCATTACAACGACTCCAAACACCAACATTGCTAAACGGCTCCACCAACGTTTTCTTAGAAATCGATCAATAAGAAATGCCCATACAATAAAATGCAAAAGACCGCCATAAAAGTTCCAAAAATAGCTGAGCCCTTCAACCTGAATTCGATACGCTTGATAGAGCTGCCATCCATTAAATATTGGATTTGATATCGCGTACGCCAACACAAAAGCGACTGTACATCGGACCGAAATCGGCGCCGCCTTTAACCTACCGAACATCTTTTAACCTCTAAAACGCGATCTCTATTTAAGAAATGTCTGATGAATGCTGGAGAGATGAAGAGATCTCTAAAGGCCAATCTACAGAGTTTATAAAAAGGCACTGCAAAAGGATTACTTGATTGCCGCCAACCATTCTCTTGGCGAGAGCCCACATTGGGCTTTGAAGGCGCGGGATAATGCGGACTCACTCTGATAGCCAGCCTCTTCTGCTATCAACTTGAGTGGTTGTCCGTTCTTCAACCACTTTTGCACAAGGCCGATGCGCCATCTTTGCAGATATTTCACGGGTGTCTCACCCACAGCTTCTCGAAAGAGCGTTGAAAAGACGCTGCGTGACATGCCCGCTTCTGCCGCCAAGCTTTCCACCGTCCAATCCTGTTGTGGCTTTTCATGAATCGCAACAATGGCGCGTCGCAATTTTGGGTCAGCAAGTCCGGACAACATCCCCACCTGTGTTGTCCCATTCTCCATCAGCTCTCTCAACAGCTGAACCAACAAAACCTCGAACAGTCGATCGAGTATGACCTGACGCCCGCAATACCTGGCGTCAGCTTCGGCAAATAAAAGCGCCAAAACCGGTTCGCAATGAGGCAGAGACTTAATTGGCAAACAGAGGCTATCGGGGAGAGCATTTGCAATCGGATTGGCCTGCCGCCCCTCAAAATCCACGTGGGCACATAACAAATCGGCGCCAGATTGTGAATCTGTTATGAAATGGCGATGCAGAGGCCTCGGATAAAACAAAAGGCTAGGCTGATCTATGGTGTACGCTCTGTTTTTTCCGTGCCACACCTCCAGCTGCCCCGCGCGTACTAAATGGAGCTGACCGAAGGATTCCGGAATTTCCACATCATTGCGACCACAGACATTGCCTGACTGAAAGCTCTGAGCCTTAAGGGAAAAGTGCTCGAACAAGGAAGCGAGTCGATCCACCATAAAATACGATCTGCAATGTTAAACAGACGAATTGTATCAATTCGTTTCCTTAAGTCCACCATAATGGCTCCCATCAACACAACCCATGACCCCACATGTCTACGAGGACACAACGATGAAACCTGAAAAAATCTTATACACCGCCCAAGCCACCTCCACAGGAGGACGTGAAGGACACTCGGAATCCAGTGACAAGGCGCTCTCTGTACAACTTTCGACACCGACAGCGCTGGGTGGCGCGGGAGGTTCTGGAACCAATCCTGAACAGCTGTTTGCCGCCGGCTACTCTGCCTGTTTTTTAGGCGCGTTAAAACACGTGGCCCTCAAACAGAAAATCAAACTGCCTGAGACTGCGAGCATCACCGCACAAGTCGGTATCGGGCCGATTCCAACCGGTTTCGCCTTAGAAGTCGAATTGACTATCACTCTGCCCGGCATCGACAAAGATCAAGCGCAAGATTTGGTCGAGCAAGCACACCAGGTCTGCCCCTACTCCAACGCCACTCGCAATAACATTGACGTAAAACTTGTTGTAGAGAGCAGAGTACCCCCGATTTAACATTGGTTAAAATCCCGAGGCTAAAAAATGCGCAAGTCGATAGCTCGTCGACTTGCGCCGTTTATTCACGCCTCTCCTTTGAAAGCTCTGCGCCAAGTAGGGCTTACGTGATTTTGATTATTCATTTACCTTTTCAAAATCCGGCATTTTAAAGGTTCTGTTATTGAGCGCATCGGTGGGACCGTAAAACCGAAATGCAGGTAAGGGATGTTTGCCAGCAGTCGGAATCCAGTTTGATTCGTAGCCTTGCGGCGCTTTTGGTCCAACATAGAGAGTAACCGATCCATCATCATTCTTTTTGAGGGTGTCAAGATCGTAGCTGGAGAGCGTTGTGCGATTGAGATCTGTGTAAATAAAACCGAAGGTCGCGCGATCGTAGACTGTCAATGCCCAAAACTGTTTTACAGGCATCTCCGCAGGAACGTTAACTTTATACATGCTGCCAGGCTTAAGCGGTTGACCGGATGAATCACCCATCGCCATCGCGTACTGTGTCGCCGGATTATCGGACAACACCTTTGGTACATAGGTACACCAAAGATACTGCAGGGCGCGCAAGTCGATGTCGATTTTGTCATCGTATTCATAGGTAAAGGTTCGATTATCATCCGCGAGCATCAACGGATAATACTGCCTATCGGGCCAGAAACGCTTAGTATCCGGCAGTTTATCAAAACCATTCTGCAAATACTGCCAAGCATCAATCGCTGCCTGACGCATGGCCTTAGTCGTCGTTTTATCCGGCGTAAAGGGTTTGCCCTTCTCGATACCCAGGGACGCCAACAATCCCATCATGTGCTTATCGATAGCGCGCACGGGCTCAACACGGACAATGTTATAAATATCGTCAAAATGCCGCTCGTCGAAAAACGGCAATGTCGCATAGCGATCCTGAGAGGGATCAATAAAACGTTGCTGCGGCGGATTATCGGCTTCAGCCAAATAATACATCCGCAATTTTTGCGCATAGTGAAACGCGTCCTGTTGTGTTTTTCCCGGTGCGATTATCGATCGAAACGCCAGAGCAATACGATAATTGGGAGAAGGCACGTGGATATAACCCGCCGGAATTTGCCCCGTATAACCCGGTGGCGTAAACAGGTATTTGCTGGCTTTGCCCTTGTCCAGCCCGGTAGGCCCCACGTCGGCAATGGTAAATTGCCAAGCATCGACAACCTGTCCGTACAAGCTACCATCTGGCCCAGCCTCGGGTACTTCTAACACCGCAGGCCCCTTCTGCAAATCCGTATAGGCTGCAATATAAGGGGTGCTACTGTTGGCGGTTATCGCCTCGAGATTAGGTCCGGCTGTTTGGGAATAAGTGATGATGTCATTGTCATTCATCCCCAAATCTTCCATGGCTGCCGCTCGAAACCGATAGATTGCAACGGCGGGCATTCCCCAAAGCACCGCTTCAAAAGCACGCTGATATTTTACTTGGTATTCGAAATCCGTAACCGACGCAGTACTGCCCTTCGGAGGTTGTCCACCCAGAGGTTCCGTACCGGCTTGGGCATTAACATTTAATGCGGTAAACATACTGAATAATAGTCCGATAAGGACGCAGGACGTCACTCGAGATATCTGCATTCTGTAAATCTCCCTGAAATAATGCCTGAGAAAATCAAGGCAATTCCTTAGTTTCTTTTAATGAGTGTTATCCGTCTTTAAAACCATTCATTACGTCAGCGACTATATCTACTTTACTTGGAGACGACCAGACAGGGGTGGATTGCTGCGCCATCTAGCGCAAGGATCCCGCAAAGATTGCCTTGACGGACCCCTTACCCCAACGCCTATCATTTTTAAGTAACCGGGCGATCCTAGAAACTCAACAGCGCGAAGCATTCCGTAGACATCGGTAATAGCAACCTCGCCACCGTCTAAAACAACTCAACAATCTTAGCCTTTCATCGCCTCTTCCAGCACCTTATAGACACGTTTATTTTGACATTGGGCCACATTAAACCTTAGGAAGCGATCTGCGGTTAAGGTCTGACTAAAGGCGTTACCAGGCGCCAATACCACACCCTCTTTCAGGCAGCGTCGGGCAATTTCTGTCGCGCTGAACCCTTCAGGCAACTCGCACCACAAGAACATGCCAGCTTGAGGAATCAGCCATGGCTGGATATTCAACCGGGCCAGCTGGTCAAGCGTGGCAAGTCTTGCTTCGGCAAGACGCTGCCGAATACTATCCATGTGCTTGCGATAGCCGCTGTCCGTCAACGCTTTAAGCACCAGATCTGCCGCCATGCGGCCACCGCCAAAGGTTGTGGCAATTTTCAAATCTACAAGGCTTTCAATCCAATCACCACGAGCGGCAATATAGCCACACCTTAGAGCTCCGGAGATGGTTTTGGAAAAGCTGCCAATTTGTATCACTTTGTTTAGCCCATCAAAGGTCGCCAACCGATGAGCAGGTGAGATTTCCAGATCAGCGAATATGTCGTCTTCAACAACTACTAAGTCAGTTGCGTCTATCACCTTAAGCAGTCGGTGAGCCGTTACTGGCGACAGAGTTGCTCCCGTTGGATTGTGGATGCCCGAGTTGGTGACATACAACCGCGGGCTATGATGCTGCAGTGCATCGGCGAAGGCATCAACATCCGGACCTTGGGGCGTAAATGGGACGCCAATAACGGTTACGCGATGGGCTTTTAATAGCGCCTGAAAATTAAAGTAACATGGGTCATCCACCAGTACAGTGTCGCCCGGCTCCAGAAAAAATCGGCAGATTAAATCAATCGCCTGGGTGCCGGATTCAGTCAGCATAATCCCTTCCGGTGCGACATCAATACCGGCGTTGGCCAAACGTCGTGCCAAAAACTGGCGCAGAGCAGGCAACCCTAAGGGCGTGGCATATTCGCTCAAGTCTTCATCACTGGCTCGCGCCAGGGAGCGTAATGCCCGTCGCAATCCGTCGTGAAACAGCCAGTCCGGGGGCAACCAACCACATCCCGGCTTTAGAATGCGATTGTCTGCTTCTAACGCCTGACGAGAAATCCACAAGGGATCGATTTCCCGATCAACGATTGGTCCAATCTGATTCAAGGTCAGCGGTGCAGCGGGACCAATCACAAAAAAACCAGACCCAGGATGGGAGGCGATAACTTTCTCAGCCGCCAAGCGCTCATAGGCTTCAACCACCGTTGAGATGGAAACCTTCATGGCGCTGGCCTGGGCCCGCAGCGAGGGCAGCCGCGATCCGGGAGGGTATATTCGCGCAGCAATTTTCGCTTGCACGTCTGCCATAACCGCGCCGATGCGGGTGCCTTGAGTGGTCATTCCTGTCACCAAATTGTATGGGGTTTTATAACAGTACAGTTCTTTCTAATTGTACTGAAGTGTATCTGGCGACAGGCTGGGCAGCAATGATCAAATAGCGCCCTACTGTTTGGGAGACCTCCATGACTCTATTCTCGAATGCCTGGTTTAACGGTTTTATCGGCGTTGCCATGTTTGCCGGCTCTCTACCGGCGACTCGCGTTGCCGTCGCCGACTTCAGTCCCACCTTTTTGACCTGCGCACGAGCCACGTTGGCAGCATTGATCGGCATGGCACTGCTTATGTTGTTGAAGCAACCACGCCCCCAAATCAGAGAATTACCATCGCTGATGCTCGGCGCCCTTGGATGCGTGGTCGGGTTTCCACTTCTCACCGCCCTCGCCCTGCAACACATTACCTCTGCCCAATCCATAGTGTTTTTAGGGCTGCTTCCAATGTGCACAGCGATCTTCGCGGTATTGCGTGGTGGAGAGCGCCCTCGCCTGCCCTTCTGGATGTATTCCGGCTTGGGCGCCGTATGTGTTGCCGGTTATGCCGCCGTGGGCAGCAAGGATATGTCAATGATTGGGGCCGTATTGATGCTGGCGGCGGTTGCCGTCTGTGGTTTAGGGTACGCGGAGGGCGCTCGCCTTTCCCGTCGGCTGGGCGGCTGGCAAGTCATCAGCTGGCTGTTGGTGTTGTCTTTGCCGTTTATGCTACCTCTTGCGATATTGACCATGCCCACCAGTTTTCAATACATCAATACGTCGGCGTGGCAGGGACTCGCCTACGTTTCCTTATTCAGTATGTTACTTGGCTTTATCTTTTGGTATCGGGGGCTTGCTTTGGGTGGCATTGCAGCGGTGGGCCAATTGCAATTGCTGCAGCCGCTAATGGCGCTGGCGCTCGCCGCGCTAATACTGAAAGAAAGCGTAAGTGTGATGATGATCGCAACAACGCTTGTCGCTATGGTGTGCGTTGCCGGTGCAAAGAAATACGCATGAGACTTGGCAAAGTTTCTTTTTTTTGAGACTTTTCCAAGCCCCATAATCGCTTTTGTTAAGAAAGTGACGAATAAGACATTGATAAACAAATAAGGGCAAAGCAGATAAGAGTTACCTTAATCAATAACTCAACTTATGGAGAATAGAAATGGATGCAAACAATATTCTGAGCTTTATTGCAGTGGCCACGCTATTGGTTATTTCACCGGGCCCAAATGGCTTCCTTATCGCAAAAACGGTACCTTTGTCAGGACACAGGGCCGGCTTGGCGAATGTAGCTGGCTTTGTCGCTGCTTTTTATATCCATGGCACATTGTCGATTTTTGGCATCTCCATTCTTTTGGTGCAATCCGCCAATGCCTTTTTCGTGTTCAAACTCTTGGGAGCTGCGTATTTAATTTGGTTGGGCCTCAAAGCACTTAGAAATGCTCTACACCAAGGTTCGACGACAAATAGCGAAACTATTGAAAAGCTACAAACGCCAATATCTTTAAAAGGTGCATTTTACGAAGGCTTTTTAACAAACATCTTAAACCCTAAAGTCTCCGTATTTTATCTTGCAGCTTTCCCGCAGTTTATTCCAGTCGACGGCAATGCTCTCAGTGCATACGCCCTTGTTACGGCCCATTCATTGGTCAATGTTTTATGGTTTTCGACCATGATTTTTACATTAACGAGAGTAAAGCGAGCCACCAACCACCCTAGATTTAAAATCTGGCTCAACGCTGTAACGGGTGTTGTCTTTATTGGTTTTGGCGCAAAATTAGCGTTTGCGAAAAGTAGCTAATTAAGGAGGTAAAACCCAACCTGAGCGAATAGTCACAAAACTGGATAAAATCAGATCCGCCAATTTAGGGGGCGATTATCTAGATAGCTCCTATTTCCTACTCATTAATTTGCAACCAGTATTACACACGAACGTATCCTTAAGAGAAGATCACATAAACATTCCCCAAAAGTTTGAGACCGGATTCTCTATTGAAAGACCACAGGAATCGACAATGATGTTACCCACGTTTGACGATGTCTGCGCCGCAGCAGCTCGGTTAAAAGATCATGCCCACAAAACACCCGTCATGTCGTCCCGGACTCTAAACGACAACTTAGGAGCGGACGTCTTTCTAAAATGTGAAAATCTCCAGCGCACAGGCTCGTTCAAATTTCGAGGCGCGTTTAATGCCCTGTCAAAACTGACCTCTGAACAGCGAGGCGCCGGCGTGGTGGCCTTCTCATCGGGTAACCATGCCCAGGCGATGGCTCTCGCATCACGCACTCTCGGTATCCCTGCTACGATCGTGATGCCTGAGGATGCGCCTGCAATCAAACTCAGCGCCACTCGAGGCTACGGCGCAAAGGTAGTGACCTACAATCGCTATGAGGAAGATCGCGAAGCCATTGGGCGGAAACTCGCCGAAACAGAGGCCCTGACGCTAATCTCGCCGTTTGATCACGAAGATATTCTTGCCGGCCAGGGAACAGCCGTTAAAGAGCTGATCGAGGAAATTGGTCCCTTGGACACCTTATTTGTCCCCCTTGGCGGCGGTGGTTTGCTGTCCGGCAGCTCACTGTCTGCCAAAACCCTAGCACCAGACTGCAGAATATATGGCGTAGAACCGGAAGTCGGAAACGACGGCCAGCAGTCCTTGCAACAGGGCCAGATTGTTCACATCGACACACCGAAAACCATCGCCGATGGCGCCCAAACGCAACACCTTGGCAAGCTTACCTTTCCGATTATTCAAAGCAATGTTACAGACATTGTGACGGCGACCGACGCTGAGTTGGTTTCCGCCATGGCATTTATGGCGTCAAGAATGAAACTCATGGTAGAACCTACCGGCTGCCTTGGCCTTGCTGCTGCAATAAAAATGAAAGACGCATTGAAAGGCCAGCGAATCGGAGTCGTGATCAGTGGTGGCAATATTGACCTTAAGCAGTTCTCTGCGCTGATCAATGCATGTTAGCTTAGCGACTAAAAGCGATTCCTTTACAGCTTTAGTCCATTTGGTTTGACTCTAGCGTTCGAAAATATCTCGTAATGAGTGAACGCTCGTCATCACTGCCGTCAAACTTCCTAAAAAGCCCAACACAGTTGCTATGATGACATAGAGAGAGTCCCCCGAAAACAAAGCCAATGCTGCTAGAACAAGCAGCAATACCAGAGTGATCGGTAAACGATAATCTTGCCAATTCCCCTGACTGCCCTCTTTTAACAGGCTGCGCAAGGTACTGCCAGACTCGGCACTTTGAACAAACGTACAAAAGCTTTGATTAACAATACGAATGCGGCCTCGCTTCACTTTAATCAACCCCGCCAGCGCTAGCTTTTCGAGCACTTGATGATTGAGTGGATTGACGCGGCGAAACTTTGAGAGATGGTAAAGGACCAATTTTTCCGAAGGCGATAAGGTACACCAAAGATAACGATACAAGGATTCCACTTTGTGCAGAATAAACCGAATAGATTGCCATTCACCGGTCACCTTGGTTGTATCATCCAGATCCAGCCAACGGCGATTGTCATAGTTCGAGGAATCCGACATATCGCCGATGAAGGCGGCTTCGATCGCAGGCATGGCTTTTACTTCTCGCGCTAAGAAGCCCGGATTGAGATCTCTGATGAGATTCATGGGTAAGTTGATCGTAAAATCCATCAGGCATTTCGCCCAGGAAAACTGCTCAACGGCGTTAAGCTGATATGCAACACTGGATTTATCTTGCCCAAGAGTATCGATGATCGTCAAAGATTGCAGGCTCTTCATGCTGGCATAAATAGTAACTTTCAACAATTGCCCATCCAATTGTCCCTCGTCTTGATCGCCGTTTCGTCGCTGCCCCTCAAGAATGAGAGACTTTAACTCTACCAAAAACTTGAGCAGTAACTTTCGACTCTCCGGCTGAACTAACGCGGCATCGAAGTCCGATAAATAAACATAGTGGGCCCCTAGCTCAGGGTCCGATTCAATATTTAATCGTAAAATTGGCAGTAGACTCTCATTTTCATCATCCACAAGCTGCTGTAACAGGGAGGAGCGACTGAGTAGCCATCCGAATTCTGAATGGGCGTTGGGATTTGATCTATGATGATCCACCAACCAATCCAAATATGGGGCCGGCGCAGGCTCCTCACCCGTTTCTATGACCAGTTTGGGTCTTTCTACCGAGTGGGCTTGATTGGAATAACTACTTTGGACGGACTGATCGTATAGGTTTTCCAGATGCCTAAGGAAGTCTTCTGTACCGTAAATCCGAGAAAATAATATTCTGCGAACAAAGAATATCCAAAACGAAAATAGTAAGCCTAGAATCACCAGCAACGAAATGAGATAGCCAACATGTATATCGCGAGGCTCAACGCCTCGCGTTTCTAAAGGAAATTGCGTTTTATTAACCATGTAACGAACGAACCAATCCGGAAAACTGGCAGAACGCGTAAGTGAGCTAAAAGACCCAACATCCGATGGCATGACCGTATCCAGACCATCACTCGACTTCTTAGATGCCTCACCGTTCTCGTTTCCACTATTTGATGAGTCGATTCCTAGTAGTCTAAATGGATCTTGGTTTTTAATTGTAATCGAGTTGGTAAATCTCGCAGTAGCATCGGCGCGGAACTGCTCTTTTTGTTGATTTTCCCACGCTGTAGATATTTTACCGTAATACCATCGAAGGGCGGAAGAAGATGTTTCTCCTGTCTTAAGCATATAAAAACTTAGTATTGAGCCCAAAACCACAAAACAAATAATAAGAATATCTAATCCTTTATTCGCAACAACAAATGGACTGCCCCGTCGATATTGAGTCGATCTGTAATAGGCGCGCCAGTATTCAGCTCCCCCCCATAAAAGCACCATAAGCATACAACTTAGTGGTAACGCCAATCGCCAGGATTGAAACGCTGAGCCGCTCGGCATCAAATGCATATCAATGGAAAAACCAACCCAATAGCCTGTAATTAATGCGGCTAACCAAACCGATGAAAATAGAATAATACGCCGACGATTAATCGTTTTTGGTATATTTAAATACTCTTTAATTCGCCCCGTCCCCCACTGCCAGCGAATCAATGTTAACACTGTGTAAATAGAAAATAGGGGTATTAACAAACATAAGAAATTGTATAAAAATAAATTCGCAAAATAATTTTCCATACTCTCGCGCGGATGAAAAACAACGACAACCCATTCATCAATAGGTGTCGATTGCACTAAAAACCAGCCGGCATAGCCATGATAATAGCCTTCAACCATTGAAATACTTGAAGGCCTACACTCTGCTCTATCTCGATCATTGTTGTCAGCACAGATTTTCGGTATCGATGAATCCCGAGCACTATCGAAACCGGCGCGTATCCGGTGATGCAAAGCACTGGTCCCGCTACCAGATTCAAAAAGGTTTTCAATCAAAACTCTTTTACTGTCCCAGTGAAAAAGCACATCACCGCTATCGCGATGAACGACCATAAACTGGAAATCCTGTAAGCTCTCGCGGTTATAGTTTTCTATTTGACTTAAACTTGGAATCGATATATCTGCGGCAACCACATAATTTTTAACTAAGTTTTCCTGATTCGAGCGATCATCCTCAGATCTATACATCGCTCCTAGAGGCTGTGACAGGGTTGAACCCAAGGTGCCATCGGATTTATTACGTAATCGTTGTATAAAAAATGGTACCTTTTCTAATAAATCACTACCTGCTTTTTGATCATCTCCAGAAATATTTTTTACTTCAATATCCCAAAGGTCATCGAGCGTTGCCCGTTGAAAATAATCTCTTGTAGATAGATCTCGTTCTCTAGGAAAACTGTTTTTCTCTATATATCGAATTGCTGGATAGACTGTCTTCCCATCTTCATTTAATAATACAACCGAAAGGATTCGGTTTTGAGAATAGGCGCTTGATTCACTAACATCGAAGTATTGTTGTATCGGCTCTAACTCATTGCCTCCATTTTCTTTTTTACCCTTTTCTGGATTATTAACTTTTTTTATAAAATTAACACCAGGGCCAAATAAATCTACAAAATAGTTTTTATTAGGCTCACTCACTTTTTCTAAAATATCGTCGGCACAATAATTTTCTGAGTCTTGATGATAGGTTTTTTCTAAACTGTTCAAATCACCATAGCCATAGCAGCTGTTTGTAAACCCAACCGGCTTCGTATCATCAGAAAATTTAGCCTGCAATTTTTCATTTTCAAGACAATCAATTAGCGCACCTTTCTTTTCGTTTTTTGAATTAGCAATGCAGGAAAAGTAGTTATGATGAGGAACAATCTGCTGAATAATATTGCCAATTTCATTCCCCATATTTATCGTCGCCTTTCTAGCAATTGAATAAGCTCTGGCATCTTTTTCAGACTTTTCTAGAAAGGTTTCATAACCTGCTAGCAACAAGGCCAATATCATGGCAAATAATGCGTAACCGCTGGCCATGGTAAATTTGTAGAAGACTGTACTAACCGGCGTCAAATTTGATGACATGTATAGCTTAACCATTGCCCATATGAATGCAAAAAATACGACAACAATAGAGACAAAAGCTATCTTACGACGCTCGCCTTGTATAGATTCTAGGTACTTGGTTGGTAGAATAGCGACAATATGTAGGGTTTGGTTAGATTGAATATGTGCCAACAATGAAGTGCCGTTATTAGGCCCATCGTTGTCGCTTTCTGAGGAGGTATTCTCAGAACCAGAGGTCACTATCGACTGATAAAATGGCGTATCGAATTTAAATGGGTAGAGAAACAGTCGATAATCGCCAGGATTTAGATCAATATCTATCGCATAGCTGTACCCAGGCAATTTTGAACCGATTTCATCGTCATTTAGTTTGTTTTGTCTATTTGCCAACTTAAGCCAATCACGATTCATAGACGTTGATACGTTTCGACTGATTTCTTCCAAATTCTGAATCGAAAGAACCCTGTTGGTGCTACTGCTTACTAATGCTTCATTTTGATCATTTACAACCAAATAATGACTGATTCCTTCGCTTGGGGCAGGTAAAAGATCTCGCTCTACAAGCGAATAACATCCAGTTAGATTTGTATGAATAACCTCAATATATAATTTTCCTCCGCTCGCCTTAACATCTAATTTAATATCTTTCTCGGAAGGCAGACTGTTCTTTAGGTCGCTCGAATCCTCCGTCTTCTTTTCGGTGTATTTCGGTTTTTTAGTGCCAGCACTTCCTTCAGAGCCAACACTTTTTTCATTGCTAATCTGACTTTTACACGACGATATTTCATCTTGAAAACTCGGAAAAAACTGCTGAATTTTTCCAGTCGTCGCGCCGTTGTTAAGCAACTTATACAATTGCTCGTAATTGTTATTGAGTTCCTGAGCAACTTCAGAAATAATGCGAAAATAGTTGTGATTAACTGCCGCTTGGTTTTTCTGGCGATGTTCGTAATAAAAGAAGATAAAGAGAATTAACGACAAACCTAAGATAAATAAAGAAGATCGAAAATATTTAGGTTTGGTATCCGTTGAACGTCTGTTTTGAGTTGTTTCAGACCCATCCATGGCATTCACCCTATTACCATTTTGAACACCGCTGCTTAGTAGCGACCCATCAAAACTTCATTGAGCGTCAACTCGACATTATTACCCAGATAACGACAGCAAGCTGATCAAAGGCCTCTCGAAAGAGGATTCGCTGCCAGAACGTACTAGGCCAATTCACTATACCCCCATGGCCAAAATGAGGCTATATGGCGATTCGGGATTAGGCGTCAAATGGTAATATTCACCCTCCTGATGCCTGCCAGATTTCGCCAGACGGCGCATTGTCAGGATTTACACGACAGGTAAGGCAGCTTTTTCGACATTTCATCGAGGCGTGATCGCGGAAAACTCAGCAGTCCCTAGCGTAAAGGCAACTGATGCGAATTTTCGCGGTCCTAGTACCCTTAGCCAATGCGTAGGCTGAACGCCTGTTTCGGCGACTGTTCTCAACTAATACCTTAGAATCAGATCCGAGGTTCTGGGCGCTATTCAGACCGTTTGAGAATCCTTGCTGGATGAGCAAATGAGAGACATTGCGGTATCATCTGCTTTGCATATACCATTGGCACTTGTAAAAGAACCTGACCAAAAGCTATCCTTTTGATTTTCATATGTTTTTATGCTTAACAAGCAATGAAATTCACTTGGCGGTAGCCTGGCTGCCGAAAGCAGCCCTGTTTCGCAAAGGACGATGCGTTACGATCAACGGAAATTTCCGTTAACCCTTAGATGATGATTCATATGCCCCCTTTTTCTTGCCCTCTCCCCCCCAATCTATATGGGTGAGTGCTCCGTAAGTTATTAGCCAACAAGGAGATTTCTATGTCTGAAAAATTATCATCCCTCATTAAGCCCGGCGTGGCCACAGGAGACGATCTACAAAAGATCTTCGAAGCCGCCAAAGCCGGCAACTACGCCCTGCCCGCCGTCAACTGTGTGGGCTCTGACTCTGTCAATGCTGCACTGGAAACTGCAGCGCGGGTTAAATCTCCCATTATCATTCAGTTCTCTAACGGCGGCGCGGCATTCGTTGCCGGTAAAGGGCTGAAACTTGAAGGCCAGGGCAATGCCGTTCTCGGTGGTATCGCTGGCGCCTTGCACGTTCATGCGGTGGCAGAGGCCTACGGCGTGCCAGTTATTCTTCACACCGACCATGCGGCGAAAAAGCTGTTGCCATGGATCGACGGACTGCTAGACGCTGGCGAAGAACACTTCGAAAAGACCGGCTCTCCCCTCTACTCATCTCACATGATCGACCTCAGCGAAGAAAGCCTGGAAGAGAACATTGAGATATGCTCAAAGTACCTCGAGCGCATGAGCAAGATGGGCATGACGCTGGAAATCGAACTGGGCTGTACCGGCGGTGAAGAAGACGGCGTCGATAACACCGACATGGATAACTCCATGCTCTACACCCAGCCAGAAGACGTTGCTTATGCCTACGAGCAACTGATCAAGATCAGTCCTAATTTCACCATCGCTGCCGCCTTCGGTAACGTTCACGGCGTCTACAAACCCGGCAATGTCAAACTGACACCAAAAATCCTCGAAAACTCTCAAACCTACTGTTCCGAGAAATTTGGTTTAGGCAACAACGCGCTGAACTTCGTTTTCCACGGTGGTTCTGGATCTTCGGCGGACGAAATCTCGGAAGCCATCAGCTACGGTGTGATCAAAATGAACATCGACACTGATACTCAGTGGGCTGCGTGGGACGGTATTCGCCAATACTACATTGCGAAGGAAGGCTATCTGCAATCCCAAATTGGCAACCCAGACGGCGAAGATGCGCCTAACAAGAAGTTCTACGACCCTCGTGTCTGGCTGCGTAAGATGGAAGAAAGTATGTCCGTTCGCCTGGAGCAGGCCTTTGCAGATTTGAACTGTTTGGATCGCTACTGATCTTACAGTTGCGGGAGAGGCGCTACGCTTCTCCCGAAATCATCATATGCACCACAATCCTTTGCGCTTTGCATTCCGCGATCGTTTAAAGTGCTATTACCACGCTTACCTTAAGAACACTCAGATATTTGGATAGTCAAATCCCTCAAGGAATTACCATCGGTGTCAAAGTATCTGGCTGACACTACCCCTCCTTTTTGCAAGATCAACCTCGTCAACTCAGTTTCACAGACATGGCCTGTCAGCTCGGATTGATTTTCTCTTAAGAACACTGCTTTATCGAAATTCGATCTTTCAAAGTTCAACAGAGAAATTTCGTATACCAGAGTATTTTCCTCTACGAGCACCTTGTCGAAGTAATAACCGGGTTTGCTTTCGTAAGGTAACAAGCTAGAAAGCCCGTGAGCCATTAAATCCAGCAAATAGTCTAGAGGAAGCCTTGTAAGGCTTTTCTCTTGGGACTCGTCTGATTGTTCGCCTGGATGAGCTATATTTTCCTGATTTGGATCGTAATAAAGGTCTAGTGATCCATCAGAATCGTTACTCGATAGCTCGCTATCGGGCGTCGTTTGAGCGGTGAGTAAGTACCATTGCTCTTGGAGAATAGGATCAGGACGACCTGCTTTAATTTGCTCAGCATTCAGAGCGACTACTACAAGTGCGATCAACAATATTCTTGGAAAATTCATCGGCAAGTCCTTGCCATGCTATGAATTAATTCGCCTTCCCAATGGAAATAAATCTCTATGACCAATATAACGTTAAAGCTATAACGTTAAAGCAGAATCTTTGAAGATATGGGCCGAATCCACTTGGCCCATACTATAAGACTTATATTTGAGCGTGTAAAACACGCTCAAATCATTATCTGAATTGTGTAAGAATCGCCGGAATACCGGGTAATAAACCAACCAACGCCATCACACTGGTCAACACCAAAAACATTATTCCGGGGACAATCCACCGACTCATGGCGGTCAATCCTGAGCTGCGCTCTTTACAGCCAATCAGCCCCAAATTATCCAGCAGCATCGTCAATGACCAACCAAAAGCCGGGTTTACCAATGAGGAGGCAAACACCACGATGGCCGCAGACTGAGTGGTTTTACCCTCACGAGTCATTTCCATGCCCGCTTCTAGCAATGGAATGAACACCCCCACAACCAAAGCAACACAGAGGACCGGTTCCCAAATCGCCAGATCCATTGGGTAGCCCCATACGCCCGCGATAATACAAAACAGTGCTGTCAGTAGCGCACCTGCCGGAATCGGACGCTTGGCAATTGCCGCAGGCACAATGTAGGTCCCCCAGGACGAGGTAAAGTTAGCGCCCCCCATAACGGAACCCACAGTTTGCCGCAAAGACGCGCTGACCATTGTGTCATCGATGTTCATGTGCACTTTTTCGGTCCGTTCCGGGTAACTGATTTTCTGGAAAACCTGATGCCCCAGAAAATCCGGCGACCACATCGCCACCGCCAATACAGCGAAAGGCAAGACAACAATAAAGCTCTCCAGCGTCGGCAACCCGAGCATCCAGCCGGAATTTTCTCCCCACCAGTACATTGGATTCATGTTGGGTAAACCAGGTGCTGTTTCAAAATGGAATGGCGCTCCCAAGGCAAACGCGATTGTACCACACATCAAACAACTTAAGGGAACGGCTAACCAACGCTTTTTCCAATGCTCTAAGAGCGCGTACAGCAATATCGTGGACAGAATTAACACAAATGCGATATATGCCATGTTTATGGTTTCTGCCCAGGCAAAGAGTTTTTTCACCTGTGCCGCCGTACCAACAAATCCTAGATAGAGCAGCAACCCACCGCAAACCCCTTTACTCGTCAAATTCGCCAGCAAACTGCCACCCTTACTGATCGCCAGCAAAAGGCCGAAAATACCAATCAATAGGCCAAACGCCATGGGGTGCCCACCGGCAGCTACAACCATGGGAATCAACGGGATCAACGGACCATGGGTACCCGCCAAGTTGGCCGTCGGCAATAAAAACCCTGAAAATAAAACAATAAAAATAGAGACGATGATCAGTTCGTAGCGAACATTCTCTAGAACGAAGGCGTCGCCCAATCCGAGCGGCGCAGCAAAAGTTGCCGCAATGGCGCCCACCATAACCACCTTGCCGATGGTTCCCGCCATGGCGGGAATCGTATCTTCCCACTCAAAGCGATAATCTCGGAAAGGCAAGTTAGGACGCCAGCGCTTTGGCGACATGATTTGCAATTCATACTCCAAATACTCATCGCGACTGTTAAAGTCTGAACTGGGCCGATGATGACTGGCGTAATCGCTCTCGACGAACTTGCTATTGTCAGGCTGTGTCGCTGCTTCCGGCGTAACACCAAACGTAGTACCACTTGTCATTATATCTCCACGTTTTTAGGTATTTTATAAAAGAGAAAATGCGCTTCTGATTTAGAAAGGCAAGCTGTTAGTGATCCATCACGGTATTAACATCTCAACACCTTGATCACTAGGATGCATCGAGAACCGATTCGACAAAATCGGCTCAACGAATTCGTTGGATTATGTTTATGTCGCCCGAAGGGCAAAAAGATTTCAAAGAATCTTCCGTCGCGGCGAAATTTATCGCGGTAACTGGAAAGCGGTCAACTGGTTTATCGGAAGATTCGAGAATTCCGGAAATCAACGGGATTATTTTTTAGAAAAATCGCCGTATCTATTTGATATTTATAATCTTTTTAGAACCAAAAAGCAGAGTTAGACTATGGTCTAGGGTTTTTGAATTTCACTCGGGTTCGCCCTTTTATGGAATTGAACTTTCATTTTTTGACGAAATATTGAGGATAAAACCAGCCGCCCTTTCCATAAATTGCAGACTGATTCTGTGCGAAAGAACAGCGTAGACGCGAACTTAAAGGCAGGCTGTCGAATCGTAAAAACAATTAGGGTACTCGAGGCGCAAACATGATAATCGCCATACCCAGCAAGGCAACTGTCGAGCCTGTCACGTCCCATATTGTGGGGCGGACACCATCGACACACCACAACCATATTATGGCTACAAATATATACACACCACCATAAGCGGCATAAACGCGACCTGTAGCGGTGGGATGCAAGGTTAATAACCACGCAAAGAGAGTCAGATTCAAGGCAGCAGGAATTAACAGCCAAATCGATTTATTCTCGCGCAGCCAAAGATACGGCAAATAACAGCCGAGAATTTCCGCCATGGCGGTGAGCAAAAAAAGCCCTAGGGTTTTTACTTCAAGCAAACGCCTACTCCTGCAAGCAATAAGAAAGGATACGAGTAGGTAGACGCGATAGAAACGCTCTCAGTAAATGCCAGTAAACGACCCACCACATCGTTTGCCGATTGTAGCTGATCGCGCCATTAGCACCCAAGAAATGTCATCAACGGCTTAGTCAATCGAGGGTTGATCGGGATGAATCCGTTAGTAGAATCCACAATGGAGGAAAATACTGTCTATTGCATGTTCTGAATCGTGACCGCTCTCAGTACCAGACCGTCACGATTCGACAAACGACCGGGTTACCGCGCCTCCCCAGTAAACGTCCGCAGCGCTGGGTTGGTATGGTCTGGCATCGCCATGGCGCCTTTTACGCCGTCCCGCGCCAGCATACGCTCACGCCATTCGACCAGCCTAGGTGCCACTTCTGGAATCTGCATTTCCGGGAACATCCGATCAACCATCATACCGCAATGGCAGAAAAAATTGATATCCGCCAAGGTGTAGTCATTACCTGCCAGCCACTGGGTTTTTCCCAA
The DNA here is from genome assembly GCF_056159445.1 of Pseudomaricurvus sp. ABR4_320. Classification (NCBI taxonomy): domain Bacteria; kingdom Pseudomonadati; phylum Pseudomonadota; class Gammaproteobacteria; order Cellvibrionales; family Cellvibrionaceae; genus Pseudomaricurvus; species Pseudomaricurvus sp. ABR4_320. The sequence goes on from NZ_JBSWVF010000001.1 coordinate 330,204, forward strand.
CTGCTCTTCGACTTTAGCGATGGCGATCTCAATTTTGCTGGTGGCATACGCTAACTGCTCTTCACTAAAACCGGATCGCGCAGTCCGCCACTTTTCGCGCTGGTCCGGCAGCGGAATACGTGCCATCAACTCCTCAAATTCACCGCTATCAATGCCTCTTGCAATCACACCCACCATTCGGTGCCAGCCGTGCATAGAGACGTGATTCATAACATGCTCATCCACAAATTTATTCCAGTAGCGCATGCGGGCTCGCCCCGCGGGGTCTAGTGGCCGCAATGGAATTTCAGGAAAAACGTCTTCCAGATATTCATTGATGACCGTGGTGTGCGTAATGATCACACCGTTGTGATCCAGTACAGGGACCTGCCCCTCGGGATTAATCGCCGTAAACCAGGGCTGATGTTGTTCAAATTTGTGCAGATCGACATACACACTCTCGAAAGGCAATTGCTTTTCCTTCAAGGGAATCATGGACTTCAGAGAATTGGCGGCGGGTTCCGCATGATAATATTTCAAGGTCATCAACGTGCTTCCTTATTATGTTCAAATGTGCTCATCGGCCATGGTTATTGGCGCTTATGGGCGTTCTATTGGGATTGCGAATTCGGGGCTGACGCAGCCACAGCGCTCTCTTCTTCCAGGACCTTGTCTTCGTTGGCCCGTTTGATCACGTACTGTCGAATGTCTTGGATTTGCTGAGTGGAGAGCACGTCTTTCCAGGCGACCATACCTCGCTCTTCGAGCAGGCCATCGTGCACAACAGCGTTCCAGCCATCCTCTGTGAACAGCAAGCCGGAGCGGCGTAAGTCCGGTGTAATGGCTCCGCCAATGGCGGCGTCGCCATGGCAGACCGAGCAATAGCGGGCAAAAAGGCCTTTTCCGTGGTCAACCGTGTCAGCACTGGCAGTGGTCGGTGGCGGGTCGAGCAGCAATTGATGCAGAGCAGGTTCCGGCGGCAACTGCTGGTCACCATTCAGTTTGAAAACCAACAGTCGGGAGATGTTGCGAACCGGGCCTGAAACATCGGCCAAGGCGCCTGTCGCCAGCGTCCAAACACCGCCCCACCCCGCCAGAATGGCAACATACTGTTCACCGTCGATGGTGTACGTCATAGGCGCGGCCACGATGCCGGTTTGTGCCGGATACGACCACAGCTTGCTGCCATCCTTAATGGAATAGGATGCAAACTCGCCACTGGCGTTACCCTGGAAGATAAGATCTCCCGCCGTTGCCAGAATTCCCCCGTTAAATGGACCGGGGAAGTCAATGCGCCAACGCTCCTTCTGAGCAACAGGATCCCATGCAATCAAGGCACCGGCGGTGGCGTCTCGCAACTCATCCCGCACAGATAGATCCGCTGGAATTGCTGCAGCGCCCATATCAAGACCAACGTTAAAACCGAGCTTTGCCGACTTCCACGCCATATCAGGGAAATAGGGAAAAGCAACGATGTTGGCCGGAATAAACACCAAATTTTGGTCTGGGTCATAGGCCATGGAATGCCAGCTGTGCGCACCTGTTGCGCCGGGCATCACCACCGATGGCTTGCCAGTTTTATCATAGCGTGCGTCCATGGTTTCAATTGGCCGTCCGGAATCAGGGTCAATCCCTTCAGCCCAGGTGACGGGCACAAAATTGTTTGCCGAGATAAACTCACCTGTCTCCCGGTCAATCACGTAGAAAAAGCCATTTTTAGGTGCCTGCATCAGCACCTTGCGCTCTTTGCCGTCGATGGTCAGATCCGCCAGCATGATGTGTTGCGTGGCGGTAAAATCCCAGGTTTCCCCGGGAGTGGTCTGGTAATGCCAGACGTATTCGCCAGTATCCGGTCGAATCGCGACGATGGACGACAAATAAAGATTGTCGCCACCACCCGGAGAGCGGTAGGACTGATTCCACGGCGAACCATTGCCGACGCCGATGTACAACATATCGAGCTGTGGATCGTAGGCCATGGCATCCCAAACGGTGCCCCCCCCTCCAAGTTTCCACCACTCACCATTCCAGGTGGACAATGCCGATTCCAGATAATCGGGCTGAGGACCGTTGGCGGGGTTATCCGGAACCGTATAAAAGCGCCAGAGTTGCTCGCCCGTCTCTGTGTCGTAGGCAGAGATGTAGCCTCGAACGCCCATTTCAGCGCCTCCGTTACCGATAATCACCTTGCCTTTAACCACCAGTGGCGCGCCAGTAATGGTGTAAGGCCAGGCGTTATCCACGGTATTTTTGGTCCAGATAACCTTGCCACTGTCTTTATCGAGGGCAATTAACCGACCATCAAAGGTACCAAGGAACAGTTTGTCACCAGCGGCAGCCAGTCCGCGATTCACGACATCACAACAACCGTACACGGCGGAATGCCCGGGGACTTCCGGATCATAATCCCAAAGGGGCTCCCCCGTTTTGGCATTGTAAGCTTTCACTTTGGACCAGGCGGTTGTGACGTACAGCTTGCCGTCGATTACGAGAGGCGTCGCTTCCTGGCCCCGGCGGGTATCCAAATCGGCGAACCAGGTCAGTCCCATCTGATCAACATTCGAGGTATTGATGATATTTTCCGGACTGAATCTTTGCGCATCATAAGTGCGGTTGTAGGTGAGCCATTCCGACGTGTTGGCAGACGCATTGTCGAGGTCAGACTGCGCGACTCCAGACACCTTTTCGAGGGACTTTTCAGCGACTGCCGGTAACGCGGCAGCGGTCGATTCAGATTCATTGGCATCCTTTTGCGAACAGGCACCAAGACTTACCAGAACAGTGAAGAGAACTGCTTTTTTAAACATCGTTATTATCTCCGGGTTTATGCATCACCCACGTTATTTTTTTACAACACATGGCCACTCAGTGAACCTAATTCAGACGGATGCCACCTCCTGTTGACGCGTCCCAGTAACTGGCTCGCAGCCGTTTTTTGTCGGGCTTGCCTGCCGACGTCAGCGGCAGGGAATCCACAAAAGTTACTGAGCGCGGCGCTTTGCGACTGCCCAGTTTTTTCTGCGTCCAGTCGATTACCTGCTGCTCCGTAAGCCCCTGACCGACCACGACCGCATGCACAGAGACACCGGACTCAGGGTCGGGAATACCTATCACCAAGCAGTCGACAACGTCCGGCAATTCAACAATGATCGCTTCGACTTCGGAGGAAAACACGTTGTAGCCAGCGGTGGTGATCATGTCTTTCTGTCGATCAACGATGTAGAGATAACCGTCGTTGTCGCGATAGCCGATATCACCTGTGTGGTGCCAACCAAAGCGACGAATCTCTTCGGTTCCTGCAGCATCTTTGTGATAACCCTTCGAAACCAAAGTGCCACGCACGACGATCTCACCTCGCTCGCCGTTTGCCAGTAAACGCCCCTGTTCGTCCATGATTTCAACACGAACCGATTCTGTGCCACGGCCGCAGCTGGACAAGCGCTGTTGTTGATCTCCCCAAGCGGCAGCGGCGGCCACCTCTGGTGATAACCAGCTGATAAACATGGGGCACTCAACTTGACCATAGCTCTGACATACACAGGGACCAAACACCGAAATTGCCTGCCGCAATCGCGTGGCAGAAATCGTTGAGCCGACTAAAAACAAGAGCTTTAATGACCGAAGATTGGCACTGCGAATACGAGGTTCATCCAATAATTCACAGAGTAAAGACGGGGACAAATGCATATGGGTAACACGATGCTGAGCTATAGCATCGAGAATGGCGGCGCCTTCGAACCGCGGTAACAGGACCTGGGTTGCGCCAAACGACAGCGTCGCCAAACTGAACGGCCCGGCCGCATGAGAGATGGGCGCCACGATCAGATTCACTGGATTTACCGTGCGACCGGTCAACTTGACCGCTGCGGTTTCGATCATGGTGCCCCAAGTGAGGTTGGAAACATCCACACCGCGCATAGGTCCTGTGGTGCCCCCGGTTGGAAACACACCGACAATATCGGATAGATTGCCAAACGGATCGCCATCGTGATCACTCACAGGGACGCCGTTGGCAGCCATAAATTCGTGCAGGGACGGATGCCCTTCGCCACGCTTATCCAAACAAATGCAGCGCAACGAATCCCCCATCCGTTGCTGAAACACGTCAACGTCAGCGGCGAGACTGGAATCGTAAAAGAGCCACTGACAACCGACGAGCTGCAGATAATCGCTGCTGGCCGCGGCAGGACTAGTGATGTGCAGGGGAATCCAACGTCCTTCTGCTCGCCAAATCGACAACAAAGTGATCAGGGATTCGGCGCTGTTCGGCGAATAGATCGCGACAGCGTCCTGTTTTGCAAATCCTTGAGCATAGAGCGCCGAAGCCAACTGTTCCGTTTGTGCCTTCACGCTGGCAAAGGTATAGCGTTTATTACCTTCTATGACGCAAATACGCGACGGATCAAGATCGTGACCTCGGTCGAAATAATCTATGGATCTCACCGGCCTACCCCCAGCGGTTGATCTCCGGTCCAGGAGCCCATCCGCCACTGCCACCAGCATCCGAGCCCGCCGTCATAGCTGCCGCAACACTTGGACGGGTGCGCATACGCTCGAGCCAAGCCTGAGTATGAGTGGCATCCGTGAAGGCATCTGGCATAATAGACTGCATACCCGACAGCCAGCTGTAGGTTTCTAAATCTGCCAAGCTAAATTGGTCAAACAACCACGTCTTACCATTAAGCTGGCCTTCAAGTCGTTCAATCAACTGTTCAATTTTACCTTTGCAAATCGCTAGCGACTCCAGGTCTGTGGCATCATCCCGCAGAGCCTGCCAGCGCTCTTTTAAATCCTGACAGTCAATGCGATTGAGTAAATCCGCAAAGTCAGCATCAGACAGATTTCGAATCCTCTCACCACTGAAGGTTACCGTGCCCAGTAATGCAGCAGCCGGCGCCACACGTTCAATCACATAGCGACACCACGCCATAATTTCCCAGCGCTCATAAGCCGAATTGCCCTGCAAGGACTCGCCTTGCCCCACTTCATCCAAAAAGCATCCGATGAAGACAGAATCGACCAGAGGCTCGCCATCGACCACAAGCACCGGCCCCTCCCCTTCGACACTCATTTGCAACTGAGGCGTCATCTCACAGGGGATGCTGTAGCGGCCGCCAATCGATAAATCAATCAACCGGGTGTCACAAGACAAGTACTTTTCGTGCATCGCGGCCAATACCGTCAACGAGGGACCGATGGGCTCGCCATGAAATAAAGTCATGCTCATGCGGTTGCTCCTTGCACGTGATTGCGATCGAGAAATTCAGCGCGCTTTGAAAGCGGTGTGCGACCTTTGGCCCAGGTGGCCCGAGTCGCCTGACGTTCGTAGATTTTGCGTAGCCATTCCATTATGTGCGGGGTTTTATCGTCGTTGCAGAGCGCCGGTTGGGACAATGGCAGTGCGACGCCTAAATTGAATCCGTTGATGTCCGCCAGAGAATACATATCCGAGGCGAGCCATTCACGCTCTTTCAATGCATTTTCCAATAGGGTGATGCCGACCGCGACGCGCTCTCGAGAGGCCATCAGTTCCTCTTCACTGAACAAACCGTAGATCGCTTTACGCCAGGAAACCCGGCGCTCTGGCATTGGAATGCGTTCAATGGCTGCAGCCAATTCGTCCGGATCGCGATCGCGAACGGAAGGCCCAACAAAGACACTCCAACCAATCATACTCACGGAGGGACCAAACCATTGGTCCATAAACTTCATCCACCAGCGAATTCGCCATTTGTCCCGCGGATCCGAGGGCATGAGTGCCGGCCCCTCAAACGCCTCATCCACGTATTCCATAATGGCCGTGGATTCTGTCAGCACACGCTTGCCATGGACCATCGCGGGAATGGTGCCGTTGGGATTAATGGCCAGGTATTCCGGCTTGTGTTGGTCAAAATTGAGGAGATCCAGATAACCACTCTCATAATCAACGCCTTTTTCCGCCAGAGTTAACATAGGCTTGCCGGAATTTGCGTTGGGTTCCCAGTGGTAAAGTGTGACTCTATCCATAGTAAGACCTTATTATTATTTAATGATGTGCCGCTGATCGATCGCGGGTTAAAACCGTTCGAGCACCGTTGCAATCGAGTATACCCAAGCCCAAATGCGACTCACAGAGACCTGGCCGGAAGCAGGTGTTCCACCGCTGGAACAGCAAGCATTCAATGTCATAGTGGCCCGCAAAGCGCCTGGTAAACCACTTTTAATAGGTGTCGGTGTCACGATCACGGCTGAGACGTTCTGCCCGAATCGGCTCTCCTGTAACGGGATGCGTCATATGGAACGGGACTAACCGATGGGTTGGCCAGAGGCAACGGTCGTCGTAGAGCTCATCGGGTCCCAGGGGATTTTCTTCACTGCGTACCGACGACATAAACGGCACATAGTTGTGGCGGGTATGAGCCCAACCGGTTTCAAAATCTGCATGCCACTGTGGCACATAGTTCAGAATGTGAATGCGCCAGACGCCGCCCACTTTTCGATAGGTATTTTCATACAAAGCACCCTCCCACCACTGCCGCGGCTCACCATAATCTTTGTGGGTGCCAGCCATCATATTGCATCGAAAACGGCCGTAGGCTGTTATTCCATCCGCATCAACGGTTACGATATCCTGGCTCATTGGATGGTCCAGTAAGAACCCATCGACCGGCCCGTTATTTCCATAGGTAAAACGTTTCTGAAATGATTCAATGTAAAGGCGGCGGGCACCGGCATGGCCACGGTAAATGCCGCCGATAAAGCGCACCTCGCAATCTTCCGTAAACAAATCAACCACTTCTCGGTACAGACATTTATCAATCAGATACCCATACAGGTGATGCAATTTACGCACGGCTTGCTCGTCTTCCTGTATTTGCAATCGACCTTGCAAGCGCTCTATCTGCTCTTGTAGCGCGGCAACGATATCCGTCAGTTCACTGATGGCTTGCTCAGACATAACACCTCCTAAATTATTGTGGAAATCCCGACAACTTTTGGATCAACCTCAAACGAAAAAGGGGGTTAATGACATCATTAACCCCAACCAAAGGACCGTCTGAAACTGGAATTTAGAATTTGCGTTTAACGGACAGCGACCACTCACGAGGATCACCCAGGGTGTCGTACGCGGTACCGGTGAACGAATAGACCGAGTTAAACTGGGTCATATAGATGTCTTCGTCGGTGAGATTGGTGACGCCAAAGGCGATGTCCAAATTTTCATCCGCATTGCGCCAGGCGATACGCGCGTTAACCACGGTTTCTGCGTCATAGTATTGCGCTTCGCCAAACAGAGAGCGGCCACCGACAAAAATTTCGCCCTGATAATTCACATCGACACGCGTATAGAGAGAGCCGGAATCACCGAGCAAAAATTCATATTGGCCGCCAATGCTGTACTTCTCTTCTGGCGTCATAAACGCCACAGGATCGTTGAGGTTAACGTTCGTCCCAACAACCGGATCCACTCTGTCCCATTCACTGTCGATATAACTGGCCGATGCGTCCAGGGTGAGCTGACCATAGACGACGCTAAACTCTGCCTCTACACCCGTAAAGGTGCCATCCCCACCGTTTTGACGCACACCACAGGGCCCACCGCCAAAGTCGGAACAATCGGCAAGCGGCAGCTGAATATCCTCGTACTCATTTTGGAACAGAGAGATATTCAATGTGCTGTTCGCGAAGGGGCTGGTTTTAAAGCCCAGCTCGTAGGCCGTAATCGTCTCCGGCTCAAATGCTCCGTTCAACGCCTGTTCAGCCGTAAAGGGCCGCGCCGATACACCGCCTCCTTTAAATCCAGTCGATACTGATCCATAAACCATGATGCTGTCGCTGATCTGGTAATCCAGTGCCAGTCGATAGTCGGTCTGATCTCCGTCGTAAGAGGCAACCAAACCATCGAGCGCTCCGAGAGATGTCGATGGCGTGCCATCCATATTCTTGCGAACAAACTGATAGTCTTTGCTTTCTTCGGTGTAGCGTAGACCAGCGGTTACGGTAAATTCGTCTGAAACGTTATAAATCAGAGTACCGAAAACCGCTTGGGTATCGGCATCGACAGGATCATCCCCAACAAACGCCAAGGCTGAACCGGGAGAAATATAACGAATATCCTGAACCGTGTAGTAAACGGTTTCCTGTTCGGAATAATAGGCGCCAACGGTGAAATCCATATTTTCGGTGACGCTGCCGTTTAGGCGGAACTCCTGACTGTAGAACTCATGGTCCATGTCGTTGTAGCCAATGGCAGACACAGAGGGATCGGGCGTGAAATCGTCATCTGTGCCCCACTGAGTGTTGTAGGTTCGATAGGCGCTGATCGACACGAGTTGCAGATTCTCAGACAGTCCCCAGTCGACATTTAAAGAGACGCCTTTGCCTTCAAATTCCGTATTGGTCGCAGTGAGGTTGGCGGGATTATCGCCGTCGGCATAGGTCTGGTAATCGACGTAGTTACAGCGATCACCACAAATGTAATCTTCGGTAAGATCAGAACGAGTCAATACATCTGCGGTGTTACTGCGATCGATTTGCGTAAAATCTGCCGCCAGAGTCACATCCAATTGATCACTGGGCGCCCAGCGTAAAGCGGCACGAGCTCCGGAATATCCCTCTTCGCCCATTTTATCAATGGTACAACCAGAACCACCACGCCGCGCGAGTATTCCCTCGTCATTGTCTGGATTCACACAGCCATAATCTTTCCGTTTAACAAAACCATCCTGGGTTTTGCTGACACCAGAAACGCGGCCAAACAAATTTTCCGCGATTTGAAAATCGGCTCCGGCGCGTATATCCATACGATTGCGGCTGCCGTAAGTGGCTTCAACGAAACCGGTTTCTTCTCCGGTAGGTTTGCGAGTCACCAACTTGATGGCACCACCAATGGAGTTGCGTCCGGTTAACGTGCCTTGTGGTCCACGCAGAATTTCTACCCGCTCTAAATCCAAGAGATCAAAATTTGCACCGGTCAACGTGGGATAATAAACGTCGTCGACATACATACCGACGCCCGGCTCATAGGCGGGGTTAAAATCGTATTGGCCAACGCCGCGGATGTAAGAGCCAATGGAGGGGCCAAAGGCGCCACCCATGGTTTTTAAACTGACATTGGGTGCCTGCGCTGCGACATCCTCAATACTGACCTGATTGCGCGCTTCCATCATATCTGCGCTCATTGCCGTAATTGCCAGAGGCGTATCCTGCAAGCTTTGCTCCCTGAACTGCGCAGTAACAACCACCTCCTCTATGGTTCCCAGTGAGTCAGATTGCGCATTAACGTGAGTGGAAAGACCTGAAGCTGAGACGGTTGCCAGTGCAATAGCCGCGGTTAGCGGTTTTTGAAAAAGACTACTCTTCATCCGTTAGTTTCCTCTGGTTTTTATTTTATTTATTAACCAATTTTCTATGAGCGGGTCACTTGCTACCCGGGAGGCCGCTGTGGACCTGTACGTGTGAATCAATTACGTCCCGACAGGCTGTCACAGACACGCGGAGGTAACTGGTAGAGGGGAGTATAGGGAAGACAATTTTGAGTCGATAGATGACAAAATGAAAGCCGACGTTCCAATTATGGAACCACATAAAACCCGACAAATACCGACAAATGACGACGAAAGCGTGCCATCAACACAGATATGCTGATGGCACAAAACCGCACACGGAGACCATCGCGCAGGCCCTTAAAGGCGACGCATCACTTGGTTAACGATTTAACACATCATCGCGTACACTGTTCGCAACAGCCGCGACTTCCGCAATTTTTTCTTGGGGAACATTGAACTCGATCAAGGTTTCGCCCAGCAATTCGACGATAGCATCGACATGGCTGTCATTGAGTCCCCTGGCAACCAAATGCGCGTGGCCATCGCGCATGTTTTTGCCGGTGTATTTGCTGGGTCCACCGAAGGCAAACGCCAGAAAATTCGCTTGCTTACGAATTTGCGCGTCCATGTCAGTCTGATCAAAATACCCATTGACGCGATTATCCGCCAACACTTTTTCATAGAAGGCTTTGACCACAGGTTCCAGGGCGGCGCGCCCTCCAAGATCATCATAAAGACTCATAGGGACAACTCCTTTAAACTATAGGCATGACTCATTTAATAATGTATTAAAAATACATTTTATAACCCCCTGGGTCAAACAGATTGACACTTTTGGAACACGACCATGCAACTTAGCCTGCAAACCGATTACAGCTTGCGACTGCTGCTGCTGTTGGCAAGCAATCCAGAGCGCCGCATTACCATCAATGAGGTTGCAGATCGCTATGCAATCTCTGCCGAACACCTGCGAAAAGTGGTTCATTTACTGGGCAAGTTACAGGTAATCAAGACCTATCGTGGCAAAAAAGGTGGATTTGAACTCGCCAAGACACCAGAGACCATCAACCTTGGTGAATTGGTCGCGATTACTGAAAACCGGCAGCCTTTGGTTGATTGTTACTTGCAGCCCTGTTTGTTGGCGCGCAAATGCCGCATGAAAAGTGTTTTGAGCGAGGCGCAAGACGCTTTTTACGCCGTATTGAACAACTATCATCTTGCCGATTTGTACGAAGATACCGATATGCAGCTGCTTGTCTTACCGGAACTGGCCTGATGCATGCTGCGGCGAAGAACCCGCCATTGCTGAACATACTGCCGCCCCGCTCGTCTACACTGAAAGGGCTTGATGCATTTCCCCGGGACGACAACCTCTTTACGTTGAGCAGACGCTGTAAACAAAAGGATATTCAATGAAGTCACTGCTGAAGGTTCCTGGAGCCCTCGCCTACCTACTGGTTATTTTTCTCAACGCATTCGTTGATCTCGGCCATAAAATCACCATACAAAACACCATCTTCAAGGTGTTTGATGGCCAAACTCAAGTGGTACTGACCGCGATTGTCAACGCACTGATCCTTTTGCCGTTTATCCTTCTGTTCAGTTTTGCTGGTTACACGTCAGATCGTTTTCACAAACACAAGGTAATGCAGATTACCTCCTGGCTGGGGGTCGGTCTTACCCTGGCAATTACCGCCTGCTACTATCTTGGATTGTTCTGGCCAGCTTTTGCTATGACGCTTTTGCTGGCCATTCAGTCCGCTGTTTATTCACCCGCCAAATACGGTTATATCAAGCTACTGTTTGGTAAAGACCACCTTGCAGAAGGCAATGGTCTGGTACAGACAGTGACGATTATTTCCATTTTGCTCGGTACCTTTGCTTTTTCAATTGCTTTTGAAAGCTGGTACTTGCCGTCTGAATCGCCCGAAGAAGTCCTAACAACCATTGCACCCATTGGCTGGTTGCTGGTCGCCGTCAGCCTGATCCAGGCTCTGCTCAGCAGTCGGCTGCCGGAGCGCGACAGCCTCTCTCACGACACTCCCTTCTCTCTCGCCGCCTGTTTCAGTACGGCCACGGCACTGAGCACCGTCAAACCGCTGCTCAGCAACCGAGTAATTCGCTTGTCCGTGGTTGGTCTGGCTATTTTCTGGTCAGTAGGACAAGTGATGCTGGCGGCGTTTCCGGCGTTCGCCAAAGAAACCCTGGCCATTGATAACACCATTGTCATTCAGGGCATTCTTGCTGCCAGTGGTCTCGGTATCGCGACAGGATCCTGGCTGGCAGCACGCTGGTCTCGCGGCCATATTGAAACCGGGCTCATTCCCGTGGGCGCACTCGGCGTCGCTCTGGGACTGTCTCTCCTGACCACACTGACCACCACTCAGACGCAGGCGTTGGCGTTCTTTTTCATCGGCACCATGGGTGGTCTATTTATTGTTCCATTGAATGCGTTAATTCAATTCCACGCCCGCAACGAAGAATTAGGACGAATTCTCGCCGGTAACAACCTGTTCCAAAACATTTCCATGTTGTTGTTTCTGGTACTTACCGCCGTCTTTGCGTTGGCACAACTCAGCAGCGGTTCGCTGCTCAACCTTATTGCGCTGGTTGCGGTTATCGGTGTTGTCTATACGGTCTATCAATTGCCCCAGAGTCTGCTGCGACTGCTGTTTGAAATTGCCATGCGACAGCGTTATCGGGTGCAGATTCAGGGGCTGAACAACTTGCCCTCGCGCGGTGGCGTCTTGTTGCTGGGTAACCATATCAGCTGGATTGACTGGGCGATTGTGCAGATAGCGTCACCGCGGCCGGTACGCTTCGTTATGATTCGATCGATCTATCAGAAATGGTATTTGAAGTGGTTTTTCGATCTGTTTGGCACCATTCCTATCGAGCCGGGCATCAGCAGTCGCAAGTCACTGTCACTTATTGCCGAAAAACTGAACGGCGGCGAGGTCGTCTGTTTATTTCCCGAGGGCGCCATTTCTCGCACCGGGCATCTTGGCAGTTTCAAACAGGGTTTCCAGCGGGCCTGTGAAGAATGCAACGACGATGTCGTTATCGTTCCTTTTTACCTGCGGGGTTTGTGGGGCAGTCGCTTCTCACGATCGTCAGAACAATTACGCCGGGAGAGTCGCAGCGGCCGCTATCGAGACCTGATTGTCGCCTTTGGTGAGAGCTTGCCGCGCACCAGCAGTGCCGATTCGGTCAAGCGCCGTGTTTTCGAGCTATCGATTCGCTCCTGGGAACTCTACGTGACCAATTTACCGACGATCGCTCAGCACTGGTTAAAAACCTGCAAGCGCCAAGGTGGTCGACGGGCCATATCTGATACGATGACCGGCAACATGTCAGCAAGAATGCTGCTTGCGGTCACGATAGCGTTCGCGCGCCGCTTGCGTCCAACCTGCCGCGATGAAAAGAACGTCGCATTATTACTGCCAACATCGCTGCCCGGTGTGATCGCCAATATGGCAGCCTTGCTGTTAGGTAAAACGCTGGTAAATCTGAACTACACCGCCAGTCCGGAAGCGCTGCGGGCCGCGCTGCAACAGGCAAACATTAAAACCGTCATCTCATCGCGCAAGTTTGTGGATAAACTGGAAAACAAAGGCTTTGCTGTTGCACCGCTGTTTACCGAACTCAAAGTTGTCCGGATGGAAGACTTGCACAAAGAGACCTCGAAAGCATCGATTCTTGGTTGGTGGCTGGCAGCATTGCTCTTACCTTGCCGTCTTTTACAGGCGGTGGTTTGTGAACGTCAGGATGCGGATAACCCGGCTTATATTCTCTTTTCCAGTGGCAGTGAGGGTGCGCCCAAAGGTGTGATGTTGACTCACCGCAATCTGCTGGCCAACATCAAGCAGACCAGTGATGTGCTAAACGTTGAGCAGCAAGATGTCATTATGGCGTGCCTGCCTTTGTTTCATGCGTTTGGCCTTACCATTACCGTATTACTGCCGTTGGTTCAGGGCATTCCTATGGTATGCCACGCCGATCCGACGGACTCGCTGAACATTGGGAAAGCCATTGCTCGTCATCGGGTCACCATTCTGTGCGGCACCTCAACCTTCCTCAATCTCTATGTCAAAAACCGCAAAGTGGTACCCTTAATGCTCGAAAGCCTGCGTGCTGTCGTTGCTGGCGCAGAGAAACTCAACCCGAGCGTGCGTCAGGCGTTCACCTTGAAGTTCAGCAAGCACATTCTCGAAGGCTATGGCGCTACAGAGACCAGCCCCGTGGCCAGTGTCAATCTTCCGGATCAACTGGATACGGATTACTGGAAAGTCCAATTGGGCGGCAAACCCGGTACGGTCGGCATGCCCTTGCCCGGCACCAGCTTTAAAGTGTGCGATCCGGAAACACTTAGCGAACTGCCTACCGGCGAAGATGGCATGATTCTGATTGGCGGCAGCCAGGTTATGAAAGGCTATCTGCAGGCACCGGAAAAAACCGCCTCGGTCATTCGTGACATCGATGGCTTACGCTGGTACATCACCGGCGACAAAGGGCATTTGGACGAAGATGGCTTCCTGACAATTGTCGACCGCTACTCTCGCTTTGCGAAACTCGGTGGCGAGATGGTCAGTCTTGGCGCCGTGGAAAGTCAAATTGAAAAACTGTTTCCAGACTCCGACAAAGAATTTCTTGCGGTCGCCCTGCCCGATGCGAAAAAAGGCGAGCGGGTGATTTTGCTCACCACCGCGGAGGTAACCCTGGAAGAACTGAAACAACAACTGCTCGCAGCGGGACACAGTCCGTTGACGATTCCAGCAGAGGTTTTACAGGTTGAAGAGATTCCCAAGTTGGGTACCGGCAAACGGGATTTCGGCAGCGCGAAATCACTCGCGGCCGAGCTGACTGCAACCACTTCGTCGTAACACCGATCAGGAGCGCCAAAAAACACTGGCGCTCGCTCACGGGGAAAACTCAAGGGGTGGCAGCGACGCTTCAGCTCGTAATATCTGAATAAAGTTACGTGCAGCCGGAGACAAATCCCGTCGCCGAGCCAATGCCAGATCAACCGTCGGTTCCGGTTTTTGCAATGTACGGAAGACAACACCTTTGACCGCCAGCTGTCTGGCGGATTCCGGCAGCATGGTGACACCCAGTCCAGCAGCAACCAGCGATAATATCGATGCTACCTGTGGTGCTCTCTGCACGACTTGCGGGGAAAACCCCGCCGCCTGACAATAACGCTCTATGCTCTGCTGAATACTGTCTGCTGCCGTCACGGTGGAAACGATGAACCCGTCATCCTTTAACTCCAGCGCCTGTACCCGTCCACGGCGAGTCGCCAGGCGGTGATGCCCAGGCAGCGCGACCAGCATAGACTCGCGCAGCAGTGGTTCGACAGCAAACTCCTCACGCAGATTGTCGGTTGATCGCAGCAGAGCCACTTCGATGCGCCCGCCGTAGAGCGCCTCTTGCAGCACGGTCGAGTTGCCCTCAAGCAGTTGCAGTTCGATCTGTTGATACTGTTGGCGATACAACTGTAAAGCGGCGAGAATCAGAGGGTGAAAAACAACGGTACCGGTCACACCGAGCGTCAAAGTACCCAATTCACCCGCGCCCACACGCCGGGCCTCACCAACTGCCCCTTCGAGTTGCGAAGACAGATGCCTGACACGTTCGTGGAATGCTTGACCGGCTTCCGACAAAACCGCGCCTTGGGGCTGCCGATGAAACAACGAAACACCAACCTGCTTTTCAAGGTCTTTGATTTGCTGACTCAACGGAGGCTGTGCAATCCCCAATCGCGCCGCAGCCCGCGTAAAATTTTGTTCTTCCGCTACCGCAAGAAAATAGCGTATGTGTCTAAACTCTATAGGCATACTTAATAAATATAACTTTAGCTGATTTCATATATTAGACCTATAGGAAAGGTCGCGCTAGACTGCAGGCAGATTTAGCGAGTATCCGATTATGACCTCTTCCTCCGTGACCAGCCTGCCAACCAACCCAATTGAGCCGGTGAACAGCAACTATGTCTGCAAAGGCACTACGGACTATATCAAAGCCCGTCTGGCACTATTCTTACTGGGTTTTGCTAATTTTTCACTGATCTACTGCATTCAGCCGCTGTTGCCGCAACTGTCGAGCACCTTTCAGGTTTCTGCAACGGAAAGTTCCCTGGCCCTGTCGCTGACCACCGGCTTTTTGGCCTTTGCAATCGTTCTGGCAGGCGCGTTTTCTCAAACCCTGGGACGCCGTGGCTTGATGTTTGTATCTCTGGCACTCGCGGCGATCCTCAATATTGCCGTCTCTCTCACCCCAAGCTGGCACGGCTTATTGATTGCGAGAGCGCTGGAAGGCATTGTTATCGGCGGCGTTCCGGCGGTTGCCATGGCCTGGCTCGCCGAAGAAATTGAGCCCGCACACCTGGGTGAAGCCATGGGGCTCTATGTCGCGGGTACCGCCTTTGGTGGAATGATGGGACGGGTGGGCATGGGGATACTGACCGAGTTCACCTCCTGGCGTCACGCCATGGGAATCCTCGGCGTGCTTTGCCTCTTCGCCGCGATCGGTTTTATTCGGCTTCTTCCGCCGTCACGCAACTTTGTGCGCCAGACTGGCTTTAACTTTCGCTACCACCTGCAGAGCTGGGCTGAGCACCTGCGCAATCCAACGCTGCTCAAACTCTACGGCTTGGCATTTTTATTGACCGGTGCTTTCGTCAGTGTGTTCAACTTTTCAACGTTTCGTCTGACCGGCGCACCCTATTCCCTCAGCCAAACCGTCACCAGTCTGATTTTTCTGGCCTATGGCTTCGGAATTGTCTCTTCATCAATCGCGGGCACACTGGCGGATCGCTACGGTAAACGCCCTCTTTTACTTGCGGGCCTCGCGCTGCTGTTCATTGGAACGGCGATTACTGTTGTCGACAATCTGATGGTAATTGTTATTGGTATTGCTCTGCTAACAACGGGCTTTTTTATCACCCACTCCGTCGCGAGTGCCAGCGTCGGCAGTGCTGCGAGCCAAAACAAAGGCCACGCCACATCACTGTATTTGCTGGCGTATTATGTTGGCTCCAGCATTATTGGTTCGGCAAGTGGTTGGTTCTGGGAAAATGGCGGCTGGACACAATTGACTCTATTTACCAGCTTGCTGTCTATTGCCGCCATAATCCTGGCTATGCAAATCCGAATAAAAAAGTCGACCCACTAGCGTTCGTGAACGATACCCCCCACGTAAAACCAGCGGCCCGCAACACGGGTGAATTCAGACACCTCGTGTAGCGACTGTAGTTCACTCCCCTCTTCGGAGCGATACCAGGCTTTGAATTCAACGGTACCCTGATCGCCCTGCTGAGATTTTTTAAGAACCTCTAACCGGCAATAGTCAACACTGCGTTGGGATAAATCAATCGCGTTAAGATCCCGCGCTGTCGCAGGGAACCAAGTCTTTAATAAATACTCGCCGTAGCCGCCCAGCGCATAGGCGGTATAACGGGACCGCATCAATTGTTCGGGAGTCTTGGCCACCGCGTCACCGCTAAGAAAGCGGCCACAACAGGATTCGAAACGATCGTTTTTTCCGCAGGGGCATTGGGTTGACATAGTTTTCTCACTGAACATTTAAGAACGCCGCAAATCTAATGGTAGCGGTTAAAGGATGCAAATGCCGCGTTGTTCAAGAGTCAAAAGGTATTGGCAAACAAGCTCAGTATGACCACCAAAGACACACCCGCAAACAGCGTCTGCAAGGTAATGATTGCAGCCATAAGATGGCTGTCTCCCTGCAACTGCCGAGTTAATACATAGGCAGTCGGCGCTGTAGGCAACGCAAAAAACAAAACGACAATAAGGCTTTCCTGAGGCGGCAGGCCAAACAGAGTCGCGACCAGCCAGCCCAGCATTGGCATCATCAGCAATCGAAAGCCACAATTGAGAATCAGAGCCCGCGCTTCGCCAACGAGCGCTTGCGGTTGTAACGCAGCTCCCACACACAGTAACCCCAGAGGCAAACTGGTAGAAGACAAGTGTCCGAGCAGCAGTTCAAAGCCACCACCAATAGGTATGCCAAGATAATTAACCACAGCACCCGCGACACAAGCCAGAATCAGCGGGTTGCGGGCAATCGGTGACAACAAGGCACCAACTCGCATACCTTGCTGCGCGGTGAGGGCCCAGACAGAAATCACATTGACGACCGGCACCATCAGCGCCAGCATGATGGCCGCTTGCGCCAACCCATCCGCTTGAAAAAGCGCCCCGACGATAGCCAGCCCCAGATAGGTATTAAACCTGAGCCCACCCTGCACAAAAACACCGAAGCGCTCGGCACGCCAACCTGCGACACGCCGCCAGAGTATGAGCAGGCAGGTCGCCAGCAGAAGTCCAACCAGTGCGGCACCGCCCAACGATATCAGCTCTGGGGAGTCCAATGGAGCCTTACTGAGGTTGTAAAACAGCAACGCGGGAAACAGGCAGAAATAGTTTAATCGCTCAGCCCCCGGCCAGAAGGCTTCATTGGGGAATTGAAACCGTCGCAGACTGTAACCCGCCACAATCAGTGCAAATAACGGCCAGAGTGTATAAATGACAACCGGCAAAAATCACCTCTCCCTCAACGTATCGCGGCCAGTGTAGCGGGAAAACCCTAATGGCGCGAAAGTCAGACGTCACAGAGGGGCTGCTGATGCAATTACAAGCGATTAAGAGACACGACACCGCCGAGGACTGGCGTGACACACTACAGGAAAACCCCATCTATACTTGCGAATGACACACCGAAGACAGAATTCATCGAGAGAAGTTATGGTACAGAAGGCGGTTTTGAGTGCACTTGTTCTGATCGGCCTACAGGCTTGTGGCGGCGGAGGAAGCGGCAGCGCAGAAGAGACGGCGACCACATCAACCCGAGTGACGGGAACACAGACACCGGCGCCGATTACTGAGGGTAATTGGTATAAACCCGCCGTTATGGCCAGCTGGCAGTGGCAGCTGAGTGACACGCTCGATACCCGTTACGACGTAGAAATTTACGACATTGACCTCTTCGATACCTCAGTTTCGGATATTCAGACACTGCAAGCCGATGGCCGCAAGGTCATCTGCTACTTTTCGGCAGGCTCTTTTGAAGACTGGCGAGATGACAGTGCCGATTTTGCTGCAACGGAACTCGGGAATACTCTGGATGGTTGGGAAGATGAACGCTGGCTGGATGTCCGCACCGACAATGTTCAGGACATAATGGAAGCACGGCTGGATCTTGCCGTAAGCAAAGGGTGCGATGGTGTTGAACCGGATAATGTCGACGGTTACACCAACGACACGGGTTTTGAACTCACGGCAGAAGAACAACTGGCTTACAATCGATTTCTCGCTAACGCGGCCCACGAGCGGGATCTCGCCGTAGCGCTCAAAAATGATCTCGATCAAATTGAGGATTTGGTCGAATATTTTGATTTTGCGGTGAACGAGCAATGCTTTGAATACGATGAGTGTGGGTTGCTTGAACCCTTTATCACAGCGGGTAAGCCCGTGTTTAACGCGGAATACGAGAGCAGTGTTGTGAACTCGGCAACTGCTCGCGATGCCATCTGTGCCGAAGCCAACGACATGCAATTCAGTACCTTGTTTTTGCCGCTCGAACTCGACAACAGTTTTCGCTACAGCTGTGGTTTGTGACGCCAGCTAAGAGCGCCTCTGTCGTCGCCAGCCTTAAGAAAGCGTGTCGATGATGCCGTCCCCCAAATCACCAAGCCCATCCGCTGAGTGCAAAAACCGCTCTATCGACTCCGCCAGTAATTGACGGTCGACCCTATTTAAGGGGCGATCGATACCGGCGGTGTTGACATGATTAATAAGATGACCGAGAGATAATAAAACCGCATTGCGTTGAACACTGTGTGGATCGCAATAGTCCAGACCTCTAGCCAACGCGGCAATCGCCACCAGTATTTTGTGTGGGCGTCCACCGTTGAGCCCATCAAAAACCTCCGGGCGCGATTGCCAGACCGACTCCACCAAGCCTGCGGCAAACAGCTCTGAATCCTCTCCCAACATCCCCTGTCGGTCGTACGGCATAATCGCCGCCTGCAACACCAGCGTCGCCTCGCCCTTTTTTAGCACCCGTCTGGCGCTCTTAAGCAATCCCACAATTCCCCCATCGCAAGATGAAAAACCACAACCATCTTCACGACGCCGGGCAGCCCCTCACACTCAACCGAGCTTTCGCCTGCTGTTCAAATTCTGTCATAACAGACTGAATCTCAGGCCCCAGAAACGCAACAGCGCTGCGCAGTATCTGCTTGTCCCACTGACTTAAACGGTAACATTGACCGTAACGGCTAAAGTCTCTGAGAAGATGGGCGAGACAGACCATAAAAAGGCGCCACTGATCGCCATTCTCATGGCGCTGCTTGAGCCCCTCAATGAGTCCGAGCGCGGCGAGTGTCAGTCGATGCAGGCGTCGCTGGTGCTCTGCCGCGACACCCAAGGTGCTGTGTTCGACAGCGCGGGCTACCAGCGTATCGGCTAGATTTAAAGCTTGCTCGGGAAAGATCCCCAATCTCACATAGCCATTAAAACAGCGGGTGAGAATTTTAGCGGCCTCGGCCTGCTTGAATCCGTGTTTTGAAACGTGAACGATACCCATGTACATCTCCCTGGTAACTTCAGGTTTCACTATAGCTCTCTGGGACAGGCGAGAATGGCGTCACAGCCGCTTTTACTGGAGTCAAGTGCAATACTGTGAGCCGGCTCTCATTCTTGATCTACCTTGCCTGCTCGACGATTATTCGAAACGTGCAGATTGGAGAAATTCCAAAGCCATAGGATGCCAACAAGACCTGGACAGATGAACGCTTATAATGATGGACAGTGAAAAGAGGATTTCTCGATGAGTGACGACACCTGGGACGACATTCCCGAAGTTCGGGATGGCTTGACGAAAGCCGAACGCACCATCCTCTACTGCTTACATGAAGCACAAAAGGAGATGGGCGGTCGTAACGTACCCACCATTATGCTGTACGGTCGCGTTATAGAGCATATGGATATCAGTGAAGCTGAGTTTCAAACCCTGTTATCGAGAATGGTCGGGGTTGGCGGCGGCAGTCTATGAGCTCTTTCACTGACAATCGCCTCTGAACGCACAGCTGCTGACAGCATTTGGCATTTCTGGAAAAATAGCCGGACGTTTTAAGGCCTGTGAGCAAATACCGATGCCCCCTCCGCTTCTTTCCCTTCGCCAACTGTCAAAAAGCTATGCTGGTAAACAAATCCTCAAAGCACTGGATCTGGATATCAACGACGGCGAGTTCTTGACCCTACTGGGCCCGTCAGGATGCGGCAAAACAACACTTTTACGCCTGTTGGGTGGCTTTGAATTACCGGATACCGGTTCCGTAACCCTCGCAGGAGAGGACATTTCCACCCTGCCACCCGAGCGGCGCCCCCTGAATACGGTTTTCCAGCAATACGCACTTTTCCCTCATATGAGCGTATTTGACAATGTCGCCTACGGCTTAAAAATGGAAAAATGCCCGCGGGATGAGATTCAAACCCGCGTGAATGAGGCCCTGGAACAAGTACAACTGTCAGGATTTGCCAAACGCAAACCTTCACAGCTCTCAGGCGGACAACAACAGCGGGTCGCCATTGCTCGAGCGGTCGTCAAAAGGCCGCGATTGCTGCTGTTGGATGAACCTTTGTCAGCGCTGGATTACAAATTGCGGCGCAGTATGCAGATTGAACTCAAGCGTCTGCAACGGGAGTTGGGCATTACCTTTGTGTTTGTAACCCACGATCAGGAAGAAGCGCTTTCGATGTCTGATCGAATTGTCGTGCTCAAAGAGGGTCAGGTCCAACAGTTGGGAACACCGCGGGAAATTTACGAGCGCCCCGCAAATCTTTTTACCGCACAATTTATCGGCGAAACCAACTTACTGCCCGGAGACATACAACGTGTCGACCCAGAAGTCATCGCCATTGATGTGCTCGGCGTGGAACGACGCCTTAAGCCGCCAACCTTTGCCGTTAAACCTGGTCAACGTGTCAATGTGCTGTTGCGCCCGGAAGATATCCGGCTCCACGAACCAACTGCCGACATCGGCCTGCCGGGTGAAATCATCGAGCGCAACTATAAAGGCAGCACACTGGATTCCGTCATACGACTGGCCACCGGCCAGCAAATTCTAGCCAGCGAGTTTTTTGATGAAGAAGACCCCAGCTTCGACTATCGGCTGGGTGAGCCCGTCAAAGTAAGCTGGGTAGCCGGCTGGGAATGGCTGCTGCCAGAAGCCGTCAATGACAGGGAAGACTCAGTGCATGTCTAACGGGGTTTTAGCCGGGCGCGGACGCTTTCGAAACGCCGTACTGATGTTAATTTGGGGCTGGTTAACGCTTCTGGTGTTGGTGCCAAATCTCTTAGTCATTGCCGCCAGCCTGCTGACCAGAGACAACAGCCAGTTTATCGCCCTGCCGCTGACACTGAGCAACTATCTGGATATTCTCAACCCTTTATACTTCGATGTTTTTGTCGGATCCCTAAGCGTTGCGGTACAAGTGACCTTCTGGTGTCTGTTGATTGGCTATCCCTTTGCCTGGGCCTTGTCGCGCGTCGATAAACGCTGGCAACCGGCACTGGTGTTTTTGTTGATCATTCCCTTTTGGACCAACTCCCTCGTGCGCACGTACGCACTCAAGTTGCTACTCGCGACCAATGGCTTGATCAACGGCCTGCTGCAATCCCTGGGGCTCATCGATGAACCTCTTTCGATGCTGTATACCGAGGGTGCCGTCATGGTTGGCCTCGTCTATTTGCTTCTGCCCTTCATGATTATGCCCCTCTACGCAGTCTTTGAAGATCTGAGGGAGGACTTGCTGCTGGTATCCCGCGATCTCGGGGCTGGCCCTATTGCCACCTTCCGGCGAGTCATATTGCCGCTCACACTGCCGGGCATTCTGGCTGGCGTGCTTTTAGTGCTGCTGCCGGCAATGTGCCTGTTCTTTGTCGCCGATGTATTGGGCGGCTCTCGACAGTTACTGATCGGCAATATCATCAAGAATCAATTTCTGGATGCGCGCAATTGGCCCTTTGGTGCAGCCGCCAGTGTACTGTTAACCTTGGCTATGGCGGTATTGATCGCCAGTTACGCGCTCAGCCGCCGTTTCACCGGGGAACAGGAAACTCGGTAGCGTCGAATACACGTCATCGGCGACTTGTCGGACATACCTGTGTCACAGCCAATGGATAGACTGATGTCGAACCTTTGGGTCCACAATTGATCCAAGAGTGTACGGAAAGACGATACCTTCCAGTAAGCGTATCCCTAAAATCGCGTGGTTGAGGCACATTGCAGTTGTTATGTTGAAATTTTTCGCCATCGGAGATTGGGGTCGCGGCGGCGCCTGGGAGCAACAACGTGTGGCCAATGCCATGGCACGTGTTGCACACCAACAAGCACCGCGTTTCGTTGTTAGCACCGGCGACAACTTTTACGATGATGGGCTCACCGGCCTTGATGATCCGCACCTGCAAGACAGCTTTGAAAACGTCTACTCAGATAAAGCGTTGCAAATACCCTGGTATGCGGTTGCAGGCAATCACGACCACCACGGTTCCATCGATGCGCTTCTGCAATTTTCCCGCATCAATAAGCGTTGGAACATGCCAGCCACCTGGTATTCAGTCGAACACGAGATCGTCGAGGGCGTAAGCATCGAGTTCTTTTTTATCGATACCACCCCCTTTATTCGAGATTACTATCACTCGATTATTGAGCCTATTCCAACCCTGGACTTTGAAGATGCGAACCGTCAGCAATGCTGGTTACAGGAGAAGCTGCGCAACTCTCAAGCCCGCTGGAAAGTCGTCGTTGGCCATCATCCCGTCATTTCCGGCAGCCCTTTTCACGGCAGTGAACCGGATTTGGATTCAGCCATCGGCCCACTGCTCGCGGAATATAGTGTAGACCTCTACCTCTGTGGACACGAGCACGATCTTCAGCACCTCCGTCGTCAGGCCGTGCATCACATCGTCTGCGGGGCCGGTGCGGAACAACGCCAAACAGGCGCGCTGCCTGAAACCTGTGACGCCTTTTCAACCCTCGGCTTTGCAATGTTAGAAGTCACCGCGACGCATTTCCGTGCTGCCTTTTACGACGATTACGGCACAGCCATCTATCGGTGTGATCTGAACTGATCAAACGACTTGGACCTGGAGGCTGACACCGGGCCGGTTTTCTGGAAAAATAAGCGATTACGCCAAATCAGCCACCGGCCCGAGTCCTACGCCGATGACCAACGATCAGCCTACTTTACGTCAGCTTACGGTGACCTACCTCAACCAATGGGCTCGCGTCCCTGCTGGCCGCACTACGTCATCGAGTCAACGTAAGATCTTGACCATAAGCCGCGCTAATATTCTTGTTTACGCATAAGGAATCGACGTAATGCGCTGGCTTCCCCGCCTTTACCTAGGCCTGATCTATGTCCTGCTGTACATCCCTATCCTGGTCCTGGTGATCTTTTCGTTTAATGAATCCAGAACGGGCTACAACTGGGGAGGTCTCAGCCTGCATTGGTACGAACAGCTTTTTTCGAATCGTGCCATGATGACGGCTCTGTGGAATTCTCTGGGGCTGGCACTGGCGGCCGCAACCTTGTCGACGCTCATCGGCACCCTGACTGCCCTGGCGCTGCATCGGTATCGCTTTCGCGGCAAGAAGGTTTTAAACGGCATGTTGTTTGTCGTCATGATGTCGCCGGATATCGTTCTGGCTATCTCGCTGTTGGCTCTGTTTTTATTGATTGGCCTGCAGTTGGGTTTTGTCTCCTTGCTGCTCGCCCACGTAACCTTCTGCCTCCCATTTGTCGTGATCACCGTTATGGCAAGACTGAGTGGCTTTGATGAGCGATTGCCTGAGGCGGCGCGCGATCTCGGCGCCAGTGATTTCACCATGACACGCACCGTGTTGATTCCCGCCATTATGCCTGCGGTGCTTGCCGGTTGGCTGCTTGGGTTTACTCTGTCTCTGGACGATGTGGTCGTAAGCACCTTCGTCAGTGGCCCCGGCTACGAAATTCTTCCTCTACGTATCTATTCGATGGTTCGCATAGGCTTAAAGCCCGAGGTCAATGCCCTGGGGACACTCTTGCTTATGGCATCTCTGATTATGTTACTGCTTTCACAATGGCTTCTCACAAGGAAACACCTATGACCCTTCGCTTCAAGACACTTGGCGCACTACTCTTAACCGCCGTTTTATCCGGCTGCGGCAGCAACGAAACCCAGGTCTTAAATCTATACAACTGGTCCGAGTATATGCCTCAGGAAGTGCTTGATCAGTTTCAGGAAGAAACGGGCATTCGTGTCAATTACACCACCTACGACAGCAACGAAGCCATGTACGCCCGCCTCAAGCTCCTGGATGACAGCAGCCAGTATGATCTGGCGGTACCATCGACCTATTACGTAAATAAAATGCGCAACGAAGGGCTACTCGCCGCCATCGACCAGACCAAGCTCGAAGGGTTCGATAATATGGATCCCGAGCTGATTAATCGTCCTTTCGATCCCGACAACGCCTATTCTGTCCCGTATCTTTGGGGCACAACCGGACTCGCCTACAACGCAGACACCATTTCTGAAGGTGAAGTCACAGCCTGGGCAGATCTCTGGAAGCCAGAGTTTAAAGGTAAAGTCATGCTGACCAATGATATGCGAGAGGTCTTTCACGTCGGCTTACGAGTGCTGGGCTTTTCGGGCAACAGCACCGACCCCGCAGAAATCGAAGCCGCCTATAACAAACTCAAAGAGCTGATGCCATCGGTCAGGACCTTTAACTCTGACGCGCCCAGAATGCCTTACCTGGAAGGTGAAACCAGTGTTGGCATGATTTGGAATGGCGAAGCGGTTATGGGGCGCGAAGAGATGCCGGCGCTCAATTACGTCTATCCCAAGGAAGGCGTCATTGTCTGGCTGGATAGCTTTGTCATTCCCAAAAACGCCAAGAATGTCGACGCGGCTTATCAGTTTATGAGTTTTGTGATGCGCCCGGAAATCTCCGCGTTGATCAGCACGGAGATCGGCTATGCAACACCCAATAAAGTTGCTCGCGAACAGCTTGATGCGGATATCGCTAACGATCGTACCTCCTACCCTAACGCAAAAGACCTGACCTTTTCGGAGTTCCAGGAAGACGTTGGCGATGACATGCTGCAGATCTACAGCAAGTACTGGGAACAACTCAAAGCCGGCAACTAATCTATTTGCCCACGACGACGCCTTTTATTCGGGCGTCGTCGTCCGACGTCAAACCAATCCTCTCGCATCAAGGATTCACCTCTCTGACATCAGAGTGGTTAAAATTCACGTCTTACACGTCGCAATAAAAACAACGACAGCGTATCCATTCGAGAGAAACAAAAATACTAACGTTTCTTCTAACCGCTCTGTTTCCAGTACATCGCTCTTATAACAAAATCACGTGACAGTCAGTGGCATTTTTCGATATTGATCTTTAGCGAGCCGCCGACATCGTGCGACTATGGGTTGCCGTGTCGAAAAGAAACCGTGAGCAATCTCAATGCAAGGGAATACACGGTGTTCATCATGAATTCATACGAAAAGACGACGATAGCTTTTGCAGATTGCATGAAAAACCGGGTGCGAGGTTTGTCCACCGGTCGAACGATCAGCTAAAGCCATTGAAACAATTCATTGAGTGGACCGACTCACCATGAATTCTCGACGTATCGCTCATCGCGGCATGCTGCTAACACTGCTGATATTTTTGGCCAGTACAACATTCGCCGAGCCAAACGGATTGCCGACAGCAGGCAATCAGACGGAGTCTTCCGGCGGAGCCAGCCGTCCTGTACAGACAGATAACCTTCGCGCCACCCTCGTCAGTGAATATCACACCATATCGCCTGGAGAAACCTTTTGGGTTGCCTTGCGGCAGGAAATTCGCCCCCACTGGCACACCTATTGGAAAAACCCCGGTGACTCGGGTGAACCCACCGAATTATCCTGGGACCTGCCAGAAGGCTGGCAGGTTAGCGACATTCACTGGCCACCCCCCGAACGCATTCCCGTTGGACCTCTGGTCAACTTTGGCTATAGCGATGAAGTCTTCTTACTGGCCCAGATTCGAGCACCACCCACGCTAGAGGTCGGCACGAAGATTGACTTAAACCTGTCAGCCTACTGGCTGGTCTGCGAAGAAGAATGTATTCCTGAAGACGGCGATTTTTCGTTATCGCTCAACACAGCCAACACATCATCTCCCAGTGACTGGTATGACAGACTTCACCAGGCCGAGATGCAGCTACCCAAAACTTACCCTTGGGCGGCAACCTTTCAGCACTCGAGTGATACCTTGACGCTCTCTTTAGAGCTCCCTGCCCAGGGCAATCTGGTGCAGGCGACGTTTTTTCCCGAACACAAAGACCTGATCGTTAACGCCGCAACACAGGCATTCTCCTATGAGGGAGAACAGTTGACGGTAACAATACCTGCCAGTTTTGGACTGGCAGCACTCGACAACACGGCGAAAATTCCAGGCTTAATTGTCCTGAAGGAAAAACTTCCTGGCGGCAATATCCTGACATCGAGTTTTCACATTGCTGCAGAAGCTAACGCCACGGCACCATCGAATTTGGCCCCACAAACGTCGACAGCTCCACAACACATACCTGCCATGCCGTTCTGGGTCGTCGCTATTATGGCGCTGGCCGGTGGCGCGATTCTAAATCTGATGCCTTGCGTCTTTCCGGTGCTCTCTATCAAAGTGTTATCTTTGGCGACACTGGGCCGACAGCACACAACCTCGCTTAGAGCCACAGCAATCCGTCATGGACTGCTCTACAGCGGAGGTGTCGTCCTCGGCATTGCTCTCTTAGGCGTCATTCTGATTGCGTTAAAAAGCGCCGGCATTGCCACAGGATGGGGCTTCCACCTGCAAAACTCCGCCCTGATACTTGTGCTTGCACTCTTATTTTTTGTCATCGGATTAAGTTTTTCCGGCGCTATCGAAATCGGTAGCCGCTGGATGGGCGTTGGCAGTCAACTCACCGAACACGGCGGCGCTAAAGGTTCTTTTTTTACCGGTCTTCTAGCCGCTGTCGCAGCCAGCCCCTGCAGCGCACCGTTTATGGGTATTGCTTTAGGTTACGCGCTGATACAACCCACACCCATCGCTCTGTCTGTCTTTGTTTTGTTAGGGATCGGCATGGCACTGCCGTTTTTCCTTCTGTGCCTATTTCCGCTATGGCTTAATTACCTCCCTAAGCCCGGAGTCTGGATGCAAAAATTGCGAGAAGTTCTCGCTTTTCCGATGTACGCCACCGCGATTTGGCTGACATGGGTTCTCGCCCAACAGATTGGCGCCAATGCTGTTCTATTAACCACCGGCAGTGCCCTGGCGATCGCATGGCTACTCTGGAGCCATAAAAACACTCAGCGCGGCTGGCGAATCGCTGCGATGACGATCGGCATCCTACCCCTGGCACTTGCCATCATCTGGATTCCCAAACCATCTACAGCCCAAGATCAGACCACGTTAACAACGTCTTCGAATCAAAACCAATGGCACACCTTTACACCAGAAGCTCTGAACAACGCACGTGCAACCGGTGCCGTACTGGTAAATTTCACCGCAGACTGGTGCATCACATGTAAAGCCAACGAACTGGTCGCCCTCAGTACAGATACTGTGGAAGATCTTTATCGCCAAAAGAACATCACCCTGCTTAAAGCCGATTGGACTCGCAGAGACAGCGACATAGCCAAGATTATCGCCGGCTTTGGACGTAGCGGTGTTCCCCTCTATTTATGGTACTCACCTGGCGCTCAGGAGCCGGAAATTTTACCTCAGCTGTTAACTGAAAACTTTATGATCGAACGTTTACAGACACTACCCGACTCATCCGCCTCGCTCGCACCCACAGGAGAAACTTATGCGCACATCCAAAGCAGCATCAGTTACCAACCGCACTGATGAAATAGAAACCACGAAAACTCTTAACCGACACTGGCGTACCACTCTCTCTGCCCTACTGCTGTCCGCAAGTTTCTCGATAACGGCACTGGCCGCCGTAGAGGTCGGTGCTCCGGCACCGGATTTCTCCCTACCGGACAGCAATGGCGAGGCGCACTCGCTAAGTCAATACCAGGGGAAAACCGTCATTTTGGAATGGACCAACGATGGCTGCCCCTATGTTCAAAAACATTATAATTCTGGCAATATGCAGGCACTGCAAAAAGACATGACCGACGAGGGCGTCGTTTGGCTGTCGATTATTTCTTCGAAGCCGGGCTCCCAAGGCCACGTTGACGGCGGCAAAGCCAATCAACTAACGGCGGAAAGGGATGCCCATCCTTCCGCAGTACTGCTCGATCCCGCCGGTGATGTAGGTCGCCTTTACGGCGCCAAAACCACCCCTCATATGTACATCATTAATGAGACTGGCGAACTCATGTACATGGGCGCCATTGACGATCAGCCATCCGCGCGGCCCTCCAGCCTGGAAGGCGCGAATAATTATGTAAGGGTTGCAGTTGCAGAAATGGATGCGGGTAAGAATGTCACGACAAAGCAGACATCACCTTATGGCTGTAGTGTGAAATACTGAGCACCAAGCTGAGCTTAAAATACTCAGCGCGTCGCAGGAATGGCAGCTTCGCCATTCCTGTTAACTCAGTCTAAGGTGACCTTGACAATGTAAGGCAGAAAATTACGCAAGCCGGGTATTCGTGATAAAACGCCGATGACCAAAGCAAGTCCGTTTCGAGTAATTCCATAGGGCACCCGTTCAATCCTGCGAGCACTGGGCATCCAGTCTTGTAACCTTGGCAAAATATCTGTGCAAGCAATGCCCCACGGCATGGGGGGCGCCTTATAGTGCGGCGTTTTCCAATAGCCCTGCATCGTTTTTTTTGAAAACATAGGAGGAATTACGTCAAACATAAAGGTCGTATTTCTAAGCCTCTGATCCATCTCAGACAAGAGCGCTTGCACCTGCTGCGCTTCAAAATACATCAACAAACCCTGAGCCGAAATAAAGATATTTTTATCTGTGGCAACCTCCTGCAGCCAGCGCGTATCCAGGACGTTGCAGGCAAAGTGGCGACAACGCTCGGTCTCTGGCAGGAAACGCTGACGAATGGCGATCGCCTCAGGAACATCGACGCACAACCAGTTTACCTGTCCGTTATCACAACGCTGAAACTGGGTTTCAAGCCCACAAGCGAGCTCTACCACCTGACCCTTAGGATGCTGCTCCAGCCAAGGCTTCAGCGCGTTATCAAACAGCTTGGAACGAAGCGCATGAGAACCATCGGCTTTACCAAAGGTTTGCTCATAGTCGTAATCAATGGATTGATAAATTCGTACGGCATCATCATCTTGCAGCAAGGAATGACCACTCAAAACACTACTGGCACGATTATGCAATGTCCACAGCATGGTTTCCGGTATGCCTTGTAGATCTGGAGAAATTTTTTCGCTCATTCTTTCGGCTCTTTGTGTCATCACAAATCTCTTAAATCACAACTGTAGACGCCAAGTTCTAGCGATGCGCTAGCGATTTTGTAAATGGAAAATAGATGCCAGAGAATACGACGAGTGTTAGCAGGGTCCAGGATACTAAATCCCAGATACCATTGCCCAATAGTGCTGAAATCAGCCCTGCTATCGACAACAGACACAATATGAATGGCATCCAATAGACACTTTTTTTGCTATAACGCGGGGGCATCTTTCAAACCTCTTAGCTTTGACGTCGCCATGCGCCGGCGAACAATCCACAAGTAAATACCGCTTACCAATACAAAAATCGTCAATACATCAAAAACAGCCCAGAGTATTTTTAACGGTAACCCGCCGTAATTGCCAAAATGTAACGGCTGACACAAAAAGAGCGCACGAATGTAGAGCGGTGGTAACGGCGCTGCAGTGACGCCGCCAGTGCGGGCATCTACCAGCACAGGCTGTAACAGAAATTGTGTACGAGGTGTGTTTCCTTTAAAGAACACGGTGAAATGGTAGGGTGTCGACATAAAAGAGCCTGGCGCGGCAATGTAGTAGCGCTGCTTATCCGTTACCGACGTTTGCGCCGCCTGCCATACACGATCCAGAGACACTTGCTCCGCCGGTGCCGGTGGTGTCTGTCCATGATAGTCAGCGATGGTGGTCGCTATCTGGCCTGAGCGCCAAGCCATCAAGACATATTCTCCCCAACTATTAATCATGCCTGTGCCACCCACCACCAGCACCCACCCCAAAGTTACCATGCCCAACAGATTGTGAAGATCCAGCCAACGGGCACGCGACGACGTTTTACGAACATCACCGAAATCGCGACGTCGCATGTGTGGTGCATAGACATACACGCCACTGATCAAGGCAATCAGAAGCAACAAGGCAAACACACCCAATAAGGTATAGCCTAAAGGGCCTAAGGTTAAGGTTGCATGCAAATTCACGAAAAATTCCAGTGGCGAAGGTGTTGTTTGTGCCAAGTCGCCAGTATTTTCATCAAGGACAATATTAAAATTGTCACTGAAATGGGACGTCGGAGAATCTCCCAGATTAAGAATGACACGATTGGGGAGGTCGTCTTCCCAAACGTAATAGTGTACAGATTTATCTGGATAGGCCGCGCCCGCCGCGTGCTTCAATGTTTCGAGGCTAACGACTGTTGACTCCTTGTCAGCGTTGGTTTCTATTTCCGTACCACCCTGTCCGTACCCCAACCAATTCTCTAATTCGCTTTTAAATATTAATGGCAAACCACTGAGAAACAACACGAGTAAAATCAGTGTTGAGATCAGACTCGACCAAGAGTGAATCGCCAACCAGCGACGCAGAGCTTGCGTAGACATGAATCAGAACTCCGCACTAAGCCGAATACCGACTTCCCGACCCTGACCTAATTGGTATAACGACCCGACCCCGGTGTACTCAAATCCATACACAATATAATCCTCGTCGCTAAGATTGGTACCATAGACTTGAACGCCGTAA
This sequence comes from Pseudomaricurvus sp. ABR4_320, assembly GCF_056159445.1. Lineage (NCBI taxonomy): Bacteria > Pseudomonadati > Pseudomonadota > Gammaproteobacteria > Cellvibrionales > Cellvibrionaceae > Pseudomaricurvus > Pseudomaricurvus sp. ABR4_320. Next base: position 361,476 of record NZ_JBSWVF010000001.1, read on the forward strand.
TGTTCAGCCATCTGCCAATCCACGGTCATGTTGTAAAGCGTTAGCGCGTCTTCACCAAAACTGTTGCTCTCATCAAAGTAGATATCACCCGTGTAATTTGCCTGTAGCCCAGCGGTAATACTGCCCCAGTTGTCCGGCAGAGGTAGACGGTAGCTAATAGATGCATTTGCCGAATGCTCTGGGGCATATGGCAGCGTGTTGCCACTCAAATCTACACCGGGCGTTAGCGGGTTGTCGTATTCCGTAAACTCAGCATCATTCCACGCGTATCCCAACGCCAGAGTCCAAGAGTCATCAATGGACCAATTCAGATTGATATCGATGCCTTTGGATTCTGCGTCACCCACATTTTGTAAATATTGATTGGGCGACTCGCCAACATAAAGCTGGAAATCATGATTGCGCATCCAGTAGGCGGCTAAGGACCACTGGCCACGACCTTGCATAAAGCCTTGCTTGATGCCGACCTCAAAATTGTCGACCTCTTCCGGTTCATAGCTGAAACTAGCAATCCACGGTGTCGCCAAACGGGTAAATCCCCCGGCCTTATAGCCGGTGCTATAGACGCCATAAAAGCGGGTAGTTTCAGAAAGCTGGTAACCCAGCGCCAGCTTGGGTGAGGTGGCCGCAAAGTCATCTTCACCTGAAAGCGTGAGACTTCCGTAGGTTCCTGTTGCCTCGACATCTCTCTCTTCAACACGCAAACCCAAGGTAGCCGTAAGCGCCTGGCTCATCTGCCAGGATACTTCCCCAAACAATGCTATGGACTCGATATCCTGATAGGACGCCATAGCATAGTCTGGGCGCAGATAGCTAAAGTCGATATTTTCGTAATAGATGCCGGCCGTGTAATGCAGCGACGAATCGTCATCAGCAGGCGACGACAGCCGCAGTTCCTGCGTCCAGGTTGCCTGATCTTCGGGGCTGGCGGCACCAAAAACCACTCGGTCAAGCTCACGATCCTGATAGGAGGTCAGCGATGATAACGTCCATGCCTCAAGGTCATAGTCAACGCGAAGACTGTAAAAGTCAGACGACAGTTGGTAGTCGTTTTGAACCGGGAAGGCGACGCGCTCATCCAATTGCTGTTGAAGAACATACTGTTCTTCGCTTGAATCAACATGGCTCCCCGCCACTTGGAGGTTCAGCGTCCATGGGGAATCGACGGAATCATAGTGTAGACGCGCACGGTAATTTTTATCCGTACGATCGCCAAGTTCACCTCCGTTGGTGGACGCTTTATACTCACCTTCTTTATCTCGCCAGACCCCGCCAATATCCGCCGACCAACCCTGAATATCAGCACTGCTGAGGGATATTTTATATTCTTCCAACACATTGCTCTGACCGGTCGCCACCTGCACGCCCGGAGAGGCCGCTGGCGACAAGGTTACAACATCGATAACCCCTCCGATAATGCCGCGTCCATAGAGACTTCCCTGAGGACCGTAGAGAACTTCAACCTGATCAATATGGTCTGGCAACAAATTGCCAAAGGTCGCCTGATCCTGAACAAAGCCATCGATATAAACCTGTACCTTGGGTTCGTAGAAATCGACCGAAGATTGCCCACGCAAAGTGATATTGTCGTACGCTCGGTTACCCCTTGACCGAAATACCAATCCAGAAACACTGCGCCCCAGGTCGTCAATGGACTCGACCTGCTGTTGAGCCAAGGTCTCGCTGTTTATGACGCCAATTAACCCGTCATAGTCAAAGCTGGACACCGCGCGCTTTGGCCCAACGACTATAACCTCCTCAAACTGAGGCTGAGCGCTGACCCCAGAAGTAAACCCCACGCCAAGCCCCACACAGAGCACAAAGGTCGGCGCCTGGGCACGAATAACAGGAAACATCGTGTCTCTACCCTTCAACAACTGCAAGGCCGTCAGGGTGAACGTTCTTGCTGTTATCGACCACCGCATTCCGGTTCAATATGGACGGGATCCGGGCCAATTTGTAATAATTCTTATTATCGACTAATGATGCAGATCGAGAGGTATCATGATCAAAGATCGCAATATCGCCCAGAACGGGCTAGCCCCCCTCCCCGATGCCGTCGGCATGAACATTAACCACTATCTGCAACCTTCCGACACTTACAGCGGGCAGGTGAGCCGCTTACACCTCCGTGAGGGGTTTGATCTATCGGTCTATGACATCACGACCAAACAACCCCAGGAAATCAAAGCCGGGACCGATCCTTGTGTGTCGATCAACATCATGATTAACGGTGGCGGGTTGGCAATGATTCACAACAAAGATATCAGTAAGGCCAACATTGCCTATTGGGCATCCACCACCTACGTTTGTGTGATGTATGAGGCCATGCATGAAACCATGCATTTGCCCGCGAATACCCACTTAAAAGGCATTGATATCCGATTGAGTTTCAAGCTGTTCAATCGACTCAGCGGAGCGCCCCAATTTACAACATTAACCAAACACCACCCCTGGCATTTGAGTTCTTCCCATGAGACGTGGATTGGTTTTCAGAGTGCCACCCAACCATTACTGACGGCTGCTAATTGCCTTGTAGAGCAAGTTCATTCCAACCAGCCCAATGATCTCGTCATTGAAAGCAGAGTACTTGAAATTCTCACTACGGTATTTAACCAGCTTGAACGAGTGCAACATCTTGAGCTGAATTTACCCGACGCCAAACAGAGGCGCCTGTTGAACAATGCGCAACAGTTACTGCTTGCGGATATGGCACATCCTTGGACGGTTTGCGAATTATCCAAGCGTGTCGGCTTGAGTGAAAAGAAATTGAAAAGCGGATTTAAACAGACATTTGGCCTACCGGTGTATCACTATTTACAGCAAGCGCGCCTGGACAAAGCCAAAGAGATTCTTGAAACCAGTGAAGCATCCATAGCCGATATTTCGCATCAGATAGGCTATGCGAATCAAAGTCACTTTGCTTACCTCTTCAAACGCCAATTTGGTCATTCGCCGTCCCAAATCCGCCGAAACTCAAAGGCACATCCAGCAAATGTCGTTGACACGAATCCGCTGAAAGAATCTATCTAAGCGGCGCCACGTCCGGTGCTTTTACTAAACGCGTTAACGCCTCTAACAGTGCCCGAACTTTTGGGTGGGTTAAGGAACGCGGCGCACTTTCTTCAAGACGCCGGTGAGCATAGGGCTCCAACCAGAGTGTGTCGTCTTGGCAGCGATTTAGACAAAACGCAAATTCAACACAGGTCAAAATAAAATTCGATGCCACCACTGGGGGTTGCTGTGGCTTACCCAGCAATGCATCCGACAACCTTAAGGCGACTCTATAGTCACAGGCAGCAAATAAAAATCGTCGTTTTCTAACCTGGGACCTCGCCAACTGCATGGTTTGATGCCAATGCCACAGTGTTGCATCAGGGTCTACGCCATCATCAACATCTTTCGCAGAATCTAAGCCGCTCATAAAAACTCCACAAACGCTTTGTTTTCTGGCTTACAAAGCCGCCGCTTTCATGAGGCGACAGCATTCGTTTAAAACGCTGTCACCAGCACTGTCGCAGAACTATAAATGAGAACCATTACTATTTACAAGCGGTTTTACAGGTGAGACACTAGACCCCATCGACAACCCTTACCTTGGCCAACACAACGGGGATACCATGAAAGAGTTGCCCATCTGTGAGCAGTGGCACCAACATACAGATGAAGCCGTCAGGAAATCTCAGGGCGGACTTTTCTTCCAATCCATTGAATATCATCGACAGGCGCTGACCCTCGCACACGATGCCTTCAAGGAGATGTCGGTGGACGCTGATCTTGAACGGGCCTTTCCCCTAGTAGGCGAGAGCTACCATCACCTGGCAGACACCTACACGGCTCTCGGCGACTATGAAAAAGCTTTTCACCAATACGCCTGCGCCATCGATTTTATTACCGACATTCTGGATTTTTCACCATCCTCGGAATCATTGCGCGTCGCGGCAAACCGCTCTTTTTATGAAATCTCTTCCTCCTGGGAAGCGTTAATACGTCAACACTGGTCACAATTTTCAGTTGACCATGAAGAAGAGAAAGAACGACAGATTCAGTGTATTGAACGCAAACTGTCAGTCTCGGTGCCAATCAGTACCGTCAAACAATAGACAGAGACACAACCGACTCTTTTATCCCGAACGATGCCAAAAACAAAGGTTTTGCAAGAACTTTCTGTTTGTTCAAGTTCCTCTTTCTATGAGTACATTGCTGTGGGAGCACGGTGTAAAAAACACGCCGTAAGTTCATCCAAGTAGACTCGATGCAGTTTTCGCGCTGCAGACGATTTACCACACCGTGTGTTCATTTATTTCAGTCGATAGTCGTCAGTACCGCAGACAGACAGCCACCATTCAAAAAGGATGTAGCGCAAACATGGATCAGACAGAAGCCGTTGCCAATGCCGGCAGTGAACGCTTTACCGTATTCCCTCTTTTGTTCCAAACCTTTGCCTGCACCATGGCCATGATGGCCTTTGTCGCACTCATTGGTCCGATTGCTCGCAGCCTCAATCTGATGGCGTGGCAGGTCGGCTTAGCTGTCACTGGAGGCGGAATCGCTTGGATTGCATTTGCGCGTTGGTGGGGACAGATGAGCGATCGCCGAGGCCGGCGCCCTGTAATGATGATGGGACTTGTCGGGTTTTCCATCAGCTATTTTCTACTGTGCCTGTTTATAGACTACGCACTGAAGCACAACGTGCTATTGTGGCTGGCGTTTCTCGGCTTATTTTTAGGGAGGGGATTGATGGGACTTTTTTACGCCGCCATCCCCCCGGCCTCAGCAGCCTATATTGCTGACAATGTCGAGCCCGACCGCAGGGGAGCGTTTATGGCAGCACTTGGCGCAGCCGGAGGTGCGGGTATGGTGTTTGGACCAGGGCTCGCCGGCGTGTTATCAACCTACAGCTTAGTGGCGCCGCTATACCTCATTGCTGTCTTACCGGTCATTGCACTTGTCGTCATTCATTTTGGTTTACCACCCAGCCCAGAATTAACGCCGGGAAAAAAGCCCGTTGTGCATGTGCATGATGTCAGACTCCGACAACCTAATCTGGTGGCGTTTATCTCGGCATTGAGTGTTGCGGTTGCCCAAATTACGGTCGGTTTTTTTGCTCTTGATAAACTGGGTCTTGAACCCGCCCTCGCCGCCCAGACCTCAGGCATCGCATTGGCGGTCGTGGGTATTGCTCTCGTTCTATCCCAAGGCCTATTAACCAAAATTCAAGCATCACCCGTTTTCGTAATCAAGATCGGAGCCATTATTGCCGCACTCGGCTTTACAGCGGCAGCCTTTGTGGAATCGCGGCTAGGAATCTGGATGAGCTATGGCGTCGCTGCCGCAGGTATGGGTTGGGTATACCCATCAGTGTCTGCGTGGGCGGCAAATTCTGTCGAATCTCATGAGCAAGGCGTCGCCGCGGGCACCATCAGTGCCATGCAGGGACTCGGAGTCATCTCCGGACCGTTAATTGGCAGTTTGCTGTATGAGCTATCACCCGTTTATCCCTATTTGTTTATCGGCTTTTTGATTACGTATGTCTTTTTCCTTTTGTTGCTCACCCAAAAGCGTTAGTGGAATAAAAACCTGGGTGACGATAAATAGTATTTTTGAGATTTACATAACAACTCTAAAGACGGATTAAGAATGAAACAACGACTTTCAACACCCTACACCGCCATAGCAGCACTCGCTGGTATGGCAACAACGCCCTGTATTGGACTTGCGCAAGTCAACGAAAAACTGGAGGAAGTTATCGTTCATGGTACGCAAGATTCAGGACTGTCCTCGGTTGGCAGAAATGCGCTAAGTGCCGATGAGCAAGCAAGGTCAATTCAGATCTTTAGAGCTGATCTCATCGACCGAATAAACCCAAAGGGACTTGATGATCTACTTCCCCTGAGTTCTGGTGTCGTCTATTCCGGCTCCGGTGACGGACGTGAAACCTCCTTCGCCATGCGAGGGTTTGATACCACGCCGATTTTGCGGGATGGTTTCCGTATTGAGATGTTTGGCGCGCCAGAATCAGAGGTCTGGAATTTCGAACGTGTAGAAGCCTTGAAAGGTCCTGACTCTATTATTTATGGAGAAGCCAATCCAGGGGGCATCATTAACTTGGTCACCAAGCGCCCCCAACAAGAAGATTCAACAGTCCTGGGGATGGAACTGGGCAGTAACCCGTCTTTCAGCCCGAGATTTGATATCAACCGAGCCTATGACAATGTCGCCGTACGCTTGGTGGGTCTTTATGAAGAAGACGACGGCTGGCGCGATTTCGACGACAGTAATGAAAAGTGGTCTTTTGCTCCTTCCATACGCTGGCAAATCACTGAAGATACGGTACTCACCTACATCGGCGAATATGTCAATGATGATGCTCAAGCAGACTTCGGTACCATAATCTCCTCAAATGGCAGCCTTACTTCAGCGCCTGACGAACAAGTCACCAGCGATCCCGGAGATCGAATCGAACGACATTTTTATATGTCTGGATTGGACCTTCAGCATGCTATCAACTCAGATTTTACCGTTGAATTGCGTGCTAGACAGTTTGAAACCGAGTACGAATACAGTGAACTCTGGTTACCAGTATCCTTTGATGAAACCACGCAGCTTCTGCGCCGAGCGCCAGCCGTTCAAAGCCAATCCACCGACGAAACTGCTCTACAATTCAACTTATTTGGTGATGTGTCCGTTGCCAATATCCGCAACCGTTTTACTTTTGGGATCGACTGGCGAGACACCGATCAACAAGGTGGAACCCTATATGACCCCAGCGGAGCTCAAGACAATTATTTGAATTGGCTAGATCCTGATTATTCCGTCAATCCACCAGCAAGGGAGGATATTCCAGCCTTTCCTGGCTGGGAAACGGTCGGTGAGCGAATCGGGATATTCTTTCAGGACAACATAGATTTAACCGACAGCCTACTGTTTAGCTTCGGTATTCGCTATGATGACAACGATATGACTGAGAGCGCATACTATTCCACAGTCTATCAGGGAGGAGTTCGTTACACGATTAACCCTTCATTGCAAATCTATGCCAGCTACTCCGAATCGTTTATTCCACAGTCCGCCTATGATGCTACCGGCAACCTACTCGAACCCGAAACCGGAGAAGGTTATGAAGTCGGTATCAAAGGCAAATTGTTAGATGAGAGCCTGACTTACACCGCCGCTTACTTTGATATCGATAAGACCAACGTCGCAATTACCGATCCCAATTTCCCATTGGCGTCCATAAATGCAGGAAAGCAAAACTCAAAGGGTGTGGAAGCAGACCTCTCTGGTCAGATTACCGATCAAATGAGCCTGATTTTCAGCGTAGCCTATATGGATACCGAAGACGAATACGGCGCCCCGCTGCCCAATGCGGCGGAAATGACATCCTCAGCATTTATAACCTATCAAATCACCGACGATTGGGATGCCAGTATTGGCTATGAACATGTCGGCAAGCGCGAGACTGCAGGTTATGAGATAGATACACACACAATTCTCAATGCTGCCGTCGGCTATGGAGCAGGCCCTTGGCGAGCACAATTAAACCTCACGAACTTGACCGACGAACGCTATCTGGATGCGCTATCCTACGGCAACATTGCCCGAGGCAACTATGCCGGAGCACCGTTTGCAGGCAAACTGACGGTGAGTTACAGCTACCAGTAACAACAGCTACTCAGTCTATTAAACTACCACCATGATGCTGTGGTCGCTATCGACTCTGGACAAGCCATGGCCGGATGGCTAACCTTGCCATTGCTGGTGGTGCAGTCGCATGTTTTTTACCTACGACTGCCTGAAAAGGGAATCCGGTGAAAATCCGGGACTGACGCGCAGCGGTAATGGGGAACAAAACCAACACGCCGAAAGGCAAGGCACTGCTATAGCAAGCGGGAAGCTGTTGGTTAAGGCCAGTAACTGTGTTTACAATGCCCCAGAGTCCGAAGACCTGCCAGTGTACATGGCTCTCGTCTTCGCGATTCAGGACGCCAGCACGACTCGACGAAGACGCTTGACTACTCGGTTAACATGTCTACGCGTCGCGCTTTGCTGCACCCATTTTTCGAAGACACGCCCTTTTAAGATATTCGACAGGAGTGTGTCACTATGCGTATTTTACCCTATATTCCCCTTGCTTTCTTGACCTCCTGGGTATATGCCCAAGACTCGGAGACTTTGGAAGAGCTTATCGTTACGGGACAATATCTGGAGGAGTCAACTCCTCTAACTCTACAAGAATACGGCAATCAGGTAACCGTGATTTCTGACGAAGTCATGCTCGAGCGCAATTTTGTCGATGTGACTGATGCTCTAAAGACAATGGTTCCGGGTCTGCATATTTCCCCTAAGAATGGGCCCTTTGATTACTTTTCCGCATCCCTGCAAGGGGCCAGAAGCCAGGATATCCTCTGGTTGGTCGATGGCGTGCGCATAACCAACCGACTTTATAATGGTACCAGCCCTCTGGACACGATTCCCGCACACATGGTTGAGCGTGTGGAAGTTCTCAAAGGTGGTCAAGGTATATTCTACGGTACCCAATCGGTCAGCGGTGTGGTCAATATTGTCACAAAAAACTTCACCAATGAAACCACAGGCGCTATAGGAGCAGGGGTAAACAGTAATGATGGCTACAATCTGAATGCCTACGCTAGCGGTGCTAAGGGAGACCATCAATTTGTTATTTTTGGCTCAAAAGACGATGCCGATGGATATACACCTTTCGATAAAGGCGCTTTTCAGCCGAGCGCGACCGATAGAGATCGTGGCTACGATGTACGCACCGCAGGAATAAAGTACAGTTGGAACATTTCTGATAGCACAAGACTATCCGCCCAATACCAACACACCGATGCAGACCTGGATTATGCTCGCCCGAACCTTAATCATAAAACCAAAAATGCCCGCGAGGAGACCATAGCCACGATCAAGCTGGATACGGAATTGACTGAACAAATTCAGCTCTACGTGAAAGGCTACCGCCACACCTGGGACACCGACTACACGCGTTTGTACAACGAGCTTGACGACAACGGCGCGCTAACTGGTGGCATCACTACCATCAATGACAACACCTACTGGGGCTATGAGGACTACGGCTTCAACGCCATGGCAGAATTTCGCCACGGTGAGCTGTTTGAGTATGTGCTTGGATTTGATCAACAGAACTATTCCGCAGAAGACGACGTATGGCGCATTGCCGATCAAGAGGAAACGGTCAATGCAGTATTTGGTCAAATTCGCACGAGCGACCAACTCTTTACTCACTCCTTGTTTGCTCTGGGTGTTCGTAACAACCGCCCTTCCGACAGTAAAAACTCAACAGTCTGGAATCTGACTGGCAAGCATACGCTCAGCAATGTTTGGTATGTACAGGGAAATGTTGGGACTTCATTTCGACTACCAGATGCGGAGGCATTGTTTTTAATTGAATATGATGACCTTAATAATGACGGCACCCCGGATAGCGATGGATTTACCATAGGCAACTCCGAACTAGAAGCCGAAGAAAGTAAAAATTTGAATCTTTCCGTCGGCGCCAATTTTGATAGATTTCAATTTGAATTAACTGGATTCAAGCGAGACGTTACCAACTACATCAGTTCATACGTCCCAATTATTATCAATGGTGTCACTGGCGAGACTTTTGAAAACAGCGAAGATGAAGTCAATATCAAAGGAGTTGAGTTACAGACGAACTGGCAACTGAACGATTTCCTGACCAATAGCCTCAGCTATACCTACACTCGTGCGCGCTTCAATGGTAGCGGTGATCAAATTAACGACATCCCTGAACACGAAGCGAAGTTTTTCACAGATTATAGGGATTCAGCTCTTCCCTGGGGTATCAACTTCAGCGCAACCTACGTCGGCGAAATTAATGACCGTGAAACCAGAGACAGCTATGTCGTCGCTGACCTAGCGGGATATTATTTTCTGGGAAGCGGTGAAAATCACAAAATCGTCTTACGACTGGAAAATATCGCAGACGTCAAATATGCAACGGATATAGGCTCAGCCAATAACGATGTCACCGGCGACAGCTATCTTTATCGTAGTTTAGGCATGAAAAGAACTCTTCATCTGAGTTATACCATGGAGTTTTAAATCAATTTTGAAATGTAAATTCACAAAAAAGAAGCCGCACTATTCACGGCCTGTTTTTGTAACTGACATAGGCGTTTGACCATAGTACTTGCGAAAAGCCGAACTAAAGCTTGATGGATGCTGATAGCCAACTCGGTAACCGACGCAGGAAGCCTGCTGCCCTTCTTCGAGAAGTTGCCAGGCTTTCTGCATACGAATTTCTGTCAGCAAGCGATGTGGGCTGGTGCCGAAATAACGGCGAAAGCCCTCTTTCAATGTAAACTCGTTGGTACCTACCGCCGCACACAAATAACCAACGGTTAGAGGTTGATCGTAGTTTTCAAGCAGAATCGTTCTTGCTTGCAAACACTTGTCCTGATCTGTAGACATCAATACCCTACCGGACTTGGCGTTTGGTAGCAGAGGCCTTACCTGCTCCATCAACAAACTTAACGCCGCCACCTGGGCTTCAAGAATGCCCCCTGCCCGATCATGGAGTCGCACTAAGTTATTGGCTAGGCGCTGAATGGCTGGGTTATACCTACCGTAAAAGATGTGTCGAGCCGATTTATCGTTGGTCGTGTTGGCCAGCAGCGGGTCCAATTGATACTTGTAAACGAGTGCTTCGTCGACGATCAAACGCAACTGTCGAGTCGTCTCTCCGCCGGTAAAGTGCCTTTCGCCACAGACACTGGCAAAGCTTGTCACCGTGGCAAAACCGGAACAGAAATTAAACTGCTGGCGATCCACGCCAAGCGTATTTGAGCAGCCTTCAAGCCCGACCGACAAGGTTAACACCCGATGATCACGCTCCTGGACACTGCGATGTTGCAAATCAATATTGGGACAATAGTCGGTGTAGACGAGAGTCAACCCAGTATCAATGTGTAGAAAATCGGTAAAACACGATCCGATATCCGGCACCAGCTGTGAGCGGCGCCAGGGTCCAGATCCCAGCGTTTGCGGCGGAGAGCTGTCCGCGTCCGTAAGCAGGTGTTTCATATGACATACCTCGCCAGCATACGTTTTATGGCAACACTCCGAAATGAATAAGCATTAATCCGGAACGCCTAAACATCAAATGATAACGATTATCGATTGATCGGTATAGTGATCGCCTCCGACGCCTTAAATTGTTTGCTGTCTCAGGACCCTTTATGAAGCATCGTTTTGTGCTATTCAGACGAGTAACGCTATTGCTATTACCCGCCATCACGACATCGTCACTGGCATCTGCCGCGGCCGTCATTCAAAAAAACGCTCAGTCACGACAGGAATTACCACAGGTAACCGTTACGGCTGAAAAGACTGAGCAAACACTGCAGTCCGTACCCGTTAGCGTGGTCGTGTTACAGGGCGAGGAACTCGAACACGAGGGAATCACCGGTGTAGCCAAACTGGAAGCCCGCATACCAGGACTGTCCTTTCAACCCTTTGGGCAAGCGGGACTTAATTCTCCGGTCATGCGTGGACTTACTGCGAATTTTAATACCTTCTCCACGTCCACGTTGCTGCAGGTGGATGGCGTACCCACGTTGACCGCACAGGGTTTTGAAGATGCTCTGTTGGATATCGATCGGATTGAGGTGTTGCGAGGGCCACAGTCCACTCTCTATGGCCGCAATGCGGAAGCCGGTGTGATTGCCATTCACACGTTGCCGATGGACAACAGCAGGCGCTCACTCTTTTCAGCACAAGCCGGGAACCGCAACAAACGCAGTTTGAGTTTTACGCACAGCCAACCGCTTGTTGACGATAAGCTTTACGCAAGTGTCGCGGGATCCTGGAGAAAACAGGACGGCTTTATCGATAACACGACGACGGGAAACACAGAGGACGATCGAGAATCAAACTATTGGAAAGCGGGTCTGCGCTGGACGCCGGGTACTGCGACTGACATCGTACTGCGCTATCAACAACAAGATTACGACGACGGCGCCACTCTTTGGGGATCTCCCAGTGCACCACGAGCGCAGGTTGCGTCTGGAACAGAAAGCTGGAATCGGTCGGAGGGCCAGTCTCTATCTCTCAATGTCTCTCACACACTGACTTCAGGAATTCGCCTGAAGTCAGTGACCGCCCTAAGTGACGTCAAAGACGAGATTCAACAGGATACAGACTTTACCTCCTTCGACAGCCTTTGGATTGCGCGTGATCATAGACTGCGCACGATTTCCCAGGAAATTCGATTTGCTGGCGAATGGAAAGAAGCCGAGTGGCAAATCGGACTCTACGGCGATGCCAGCGACAATGATCTCCATAACATCAGCAAAAGCCTGCTTACGATGGAGGATAACCGCGTCAACCAAGAGAGCCAAACACTGGCGTTATTCACTCACTGGCGCTTACCACTAACAACCGACTGGACGCTGTCGCTCGGGGCCCGTATCGAAAACAACAGCGTGGATATCAAACCCGAGGTCACCTCTGCTCAATCACAAGACTGGACTCATGTATCGCCAAAAGTTGCTCTGCAATATCAATTGATGCCGGACCATCAGGTCTATGCCAGCATCAGTCGCGGCATTCGCACAGGAGGTTTCAATGTCTTGTCCGCATCGAGCAATTTCGCTGGATATGATCCAGAAACAAACTGGTCTTTTGAAACCGGCGCAAAGGGCATGTTTTTCAATCATCGTGTGCGCTACTCATTGGCAGCCTACTGGATGGATATAGACGATATGCAGGTGATGCAAATGCCGAGTCCAGGGGTTATGTATATTACGAGCGCAGCAACAGCAACATCTAAAGGCATTGAGATGGACATCGATTTTCTCTTGCATTCCAACTGGCGACTACAGGCAGGCATTGCTCTAAATCGTACCACCTTCGATCAGCTTATCGATGGAAGTAGTGATTACTACGGCAACTCTAACCCATTTTCCCCAGAAGTAACCGGGCATCTTGGTTTGCGCTATGAATCCAGCAATCGCTGGTACGCTCAAGCCAATCTGGTGGGTACCAGCAACGTATACCTGGACGCCGCCAATCAGTATCAGCGCGATGGCTACACCTTATTAAATCTCAACGTGGGTTGGCGCAACAATACTTGGGATTTGTCTGTTTACGGCAGCAACCTTGCCGACACAACCTACGATGCTGTGGGCTATCAGAATGGGTATGTAACGGTTTACAGCCCACCGCGAGAACTCGGCGTACGCGTCGACTGGCACTTTTGAGGAATGACGATGAATTTTAAAACGCCCCATGCATTACAAGTATTTTGGGACCTTGCAGCAGCACCCGTGCAAACTCAAGCGCTACTACAGGCATTAGAAAACGGGCTTTTTTCACTGTTACAGCAGGAGTCATCATCTGCTGAGCAAATTGCAGCACGATTGCAACTTCATCCGCTGGCTACAGACGTCTGGCTGGAACTTCTCTGGAGTATGGGATTGCTGGTTCGCGAATCCCTCGAGGAATCTGCTGGCGTCGCAAGTTATCGAACATCTCCCAACGCATTAACCTTGTTTACCGACCTTACAACGGCAGATTGCTCTATGGCGTGGCGCTATCGGCAGCGTGTGCTGGCAAGCTTTGCGGATCATTGGCCGGATTATCTTAAATCTGGCTTTAGTGCGCCTTCAACCAATGCCACACAGGGAAGCTGGGCCCAGGCTGCTCGCGAGCAAATTAGCCAGGAACAGCGGGCAATCACTGTGCCCGCTGTTCTCGAAATGTTTAAACGCCTGCCAGCTTTGTCAGAACGAGGTCATTTTTTAGATCTCGGTGGCGGCCCCGGCCATGTAGGCATCGCCATAGCCCGTCAGCTGCCAAGATGGACAGGTGTCATCTGTGACCAAAAGGAAACGGCCGCAGTAGCAGCTGAAAACATCGAAGTCGCCGAGTTGTCCACACGGTTATCAAGCCTGGGCTGTGATTTGAATAGGGAGGCATTCGGTGCCGGTTACGATTTTATTTGGTGCTCTTCGGTCCTGCACTTTATCCAGCAACCTCAGACATTACTGGAGCGTCTGTTCGAGGCTTTAAACCCCGGAGGCGCTCTACTTTTGGCACATGCGGAATGCCCAGACGATGCTGAAATCGCAGCGTGGGTGCTGCCCTATTACAGCGCTATTCGTCTTCGTGGCGGTTTTCTCGCACATTCAGGCGACATTCCGCGCATGCTAACCAAGGCGGGGTTTACTGACCAACGTGCACTGGGACGGGTGGACTTCCCCATGGCTCCGGTATGGTTACACTGGGGGCAGCACCCATGAAATCACACAGTTGGTGGCCCCAACAATTGTTGATTGGCTGGCTCAATCTGATCATCACAGCGCCAGTAATCTATCTCTTCGTAGGGCTACCGTTAATTCTAAGACAACACCAGTGGTCGGGCACCGAGATTGGCCTGCTACAGTTAGCTGGCCTACCTGCCATGCTTAAATTTATCCTGGCAACACCCGTCGATCGATGGCATTTGGGGCGCGAAAAGAACGCCAGCTATCGACACTGGATGATTGTTCTCGTGAGTGGTTTCGCGTTGGTGTTGAGTCTGCTGAGTGTCAACGATCTAGAATCATCAAGTTTTTCGAGATTGTTTATTCTGGCGATGTTGGCAAGCCTGCTGGGTACTTGGGCGGATGTGCCCTTGAATGCGTTGGCGATTCAAATACTGCCGCCTTCCGAACGTATTCGAGCCGGAGTGATTCGTTCCATGGCGACATCACTGGCCGCGATCGTCGGCGGTGGACTAATGCTGGTTCTGAACGCACATTTTGGATGGTCTGCCCCTTTTATCGGTTTGGCCATCGCGCTACTGCTCAGTCTTTTGCTATTGCCAGGCATGCGAAAGCCTTCAGACCCAGACATGGGCGCAAGCAGTCCGCTGGCTGTCAGCAGACAGCCTACAACCGCTTCCAGCGTGGGATTTCGAGACTGGATCGATTACTTTCGCACCGCAGAATATCGGTACTGGGGCCTGCTATTAATCGTTTATTTTCCCGCCATCGGTGCCGCCTGGGTTTATCTAAAACCCCTGCTACTCGACCAAGGACTGCAAGCATCACAAATCGCCTGGACGATCGGCGTTATGGGCGGGTTGGTTGCCGCGCTGGCCGGAGCCTTAGCGGATACCATCATCCGAAAATTGGGTAGCGCTCAGGCGCTCTGCAGTTTCGCTTTGGGTAACCTGCTTGCCATAACCTTCTTACTACTGAGTGTCATGTACGAGCTTGGAAATCCAGTGTTGATCACCGCAGCCATGCTAATTGCGATTGCAATGGGCGCATCAGCGGGACTGTTGTTTGGATTAATGATGAACCACGCACGCCACAACCGCAGAGCCCTAGATTACGGCATTCAATCCAGCCTATTTGTCACAGCGCGGACCCTTGTGCTCATACTCTCCGGTATCTTACTGGACTCTTATGGGTACCACGGCATGCTGAGCGGATTAATCCTCTTGGCAATCATCGCCTTCGCAATCGCCTGGTACTCTCGAAACAAACTGTTTTATGCCAACACGGGAGGGAATTTCAATGAGCATCACAAACTGACGAATTCGTGAGCTTACGGTAGCTGAAATAAAAACCGCTCTAACTGGCTGATTGGGATTTTTGCTCGACAAGCGTTAATTAAGCCTGGGTTGGTTGTCGCCTTTGACAACCGGCTTACGTAATGCGACAAACCAGCCCAGTAACGACAACAGACTAAACCAGATAACAAAGCCAGAGATATCGTCAATAACAAGCAATAAAACCCCCGGCAGAATGACGAAGACCGCCATGAGCACTTTCGCCAGACTCGAAGCGGGAGGCTTAGGTGCTAGACGAAACGCTCGTCGTCTTTTCGCATTAACCGAAGCCATCCATGCAAAGCCACTGCCGCTGCATACGCAAGCTGCAAGTAAATAGACAGCTCCCATCATGTTGGCGCACGCTCTTTTTTGATGAATGTGATAGCTCGAAAACCTGGAATTTTGGCTATCCATTCGGAACCCAGGGCGACGAAACAATAGTACCCACCCGTAATAAACATTAGGAGATCCATCCCTACCACAATGCTGTTAATCTGCAATGCGTCATGCCAAAGTGGCCCACCCATAACAATCCGGATTACAGGTAGAAATAAGGTTAAGGCTCCTAATATCCCAGTAAGCGCACGTTTTAGAGTTTGTTCTTTTAGTAACAGACCCAGCACAATACTCAATATGGAAAACACAATGAAGCCGGAAGCTGTCCACCCATTGGGATCTGTACGATCATAACTTAAGAAAAAACCATAAGCCGCACCGACCAGTCCAATTGGCGTTCCATAGCCAACGATATCAACAATGCGCGCCAATCGTTGCCAGGCGGGATTTTCTTTTCTTCGCTCCAACCATAGCTGCATTCCGGAAATGGTCAGGTAGCACATGGCCAACCCCAAGCTAACCCATACAAACTTTGATATAAGTCCTGCGAAATTTCCGAAATGTAGCGGCCCCATAAGATCAAACGCCGCTGATCCGGCAGACGGTACCGTTCCCAAACTTGGCTTTGTGCCAATGTATTCCCCAGATGCACCATGAAATACATGTGTGTTGCCGTTTAAATGGCCGGAAACAGGAGGGTGAAAAATTTGAACCTGGGCATCGCCTCGCCCCCAGTGGGTTACCGAGATAAAGGTAGGAATATTACCGGCTTCCTGGACTGAACGTGCACGCATAGCATCCAAATTACCCAGTGAAGTTGGCGTTGGATTGTCCGCGTCTGGATGCCCAACCAAGGTCTCAATCATCGCCACTTGGTCGCCATTAAATGCCGTAACAGCGACAAGAGGTAGACCCAGTGCACCCGCAAAACTAAAGAAAGAGCCTGTAAACGCCAAAACAAATCCGAAGACCAATCCCCAAGTACCGGCCAATACATGCTTATCTTTCTTTTCTAAAAGTGCGCCATTAGGCCTCGGCGCTACAAATGCATCTTTAATCAAATGCCGGTGAATCAAAAGGCCGGAAACTGCCGCCACCAGCATAACCAAACCTAGGATACCCGTCGCATACAATCCCCAAGGATCTGGCGCATGTAAACTAACGTGCAAGTCAACAATGAAATGATCCAGAGCCCTGGTTGAATCCGCCGGAAAGACATCTGCCGCGTAACCTTCATGAGAAGCCACCAGATCGCCGTTGCGGGGGTCTATGACCAGCAGGCTACCGTAGTCTTCTACTTTTCCACTTTCAGGATTCTTTTGATGGGTATGAAAAAACGCCAGGATGTTACCTGCAGCATTTTCAAAAATACTGACGTCTTCTCTCTGCTCCTCAGGCACACCAAGGACGTGTTTCCGCAGTGCGACATCGAGCGGGCTTGCCATAGGTTCGGCCACTTTCGCGCCACCGACAGACCAAGCGCCAATTTCGTGCGCAAGAACCGCAACGGCACCGGTTAGAATAACAACGTATAAAAACAGCCCGAAGACCACAGCCGACCAGCCGTGTATGGCAACCAAACGCCGGGTTCTGTCTTGCGATAGCTTGATCATTTTGCCTCCCTGAAACGTGAGGATGCACCTAAGATAAGAAGATATTGCACGTTTATGCGCCCTGCATCGCCAACACGGCATTGACGACTGGCACGCCATTGGCCGCCCCAACAATCAGCATAATCATCCCCGCCCGCCAAAGCTTAGCCTCCAGCAAACCATAGAAAAACAGCAATGCCCAGATGCCGGGAAACAAAATTAATGGAAACGCAACGTGGTCAATACCGGATCTTCCTTCCGGAAACCATACTGACATGCCAGCCATCACCAACACGGACGTCAGTAGCGCCAAAGGGCCAGCGATAATCCAACGCGCGATCACTGCACCTTTCGTTGTCGATGATGCCTCTGATGTGCGGGCAGCTTTTACCTGCGATGTCGTCATGGTATTCCCTTTAACGGCCAGCCATGATTCGCCTAAGCCAGCGACTCAAGCGACTTTGCCGCGCTGCGTTTAAATCAATAGCCTTCGATGATGCGAGTTGCCAACAGAATGTCTTGTGAAAGTCGATCAAAAGATTGTACCCTACATGCAAATGGTTTTCATTAAAATTAATGAATGTAAGAGTCGATGCCACGCCTTGCCATTTCTGTTCTTGCGCCAGCCCTGCCCCTGCTCTTCATGAATTCCAGCTGGTCAGATTCATCCTACCGGGAAGCACTGGAAAAAGTTATCGTGCGTGGCCAAAAAATTGAAAACCGACTTCAGGACACTGAAGACAGTGTCGCCGTCTTCACTGCTGCATCCATCGAACAACGAGGCCTGGTAGACTTAAGCGACACCCTCAATCAAACCGTCGGCGTTGCCGGATCGGGACGCAGTTTTCGTATCCGCGGCATCGACAGTGGTGAAATTGGCACCTTGCGCAGCGTACTTGCCAGCGTCTATGTGGATGGTGTGGCGCTGTCCGGCTGGGTGAAAGCAGAAGGTCCACAGCAAATGTGGGATGTCGCTCAAGTAGAGATCTTCCGCGGCCCCCAATCGACCAGCTTTGGTCGCAACTCTCTCGCCGGAGCTATTGCCATAACGACGCAAGATCCGACCTATAAAAATGGTGCCCGACTCCAACTATGAATGGGGACAAATGGGTCAACCTCACCAGTAAGGTGTGCGTGTAGGTTATACCTTTTAGTCCAGAATACCTTTTTTATTTCCGCAGCCCCTCCTTTTAAAATCGTCAAAAGATCTGGACTTCCTTTGCTCCGATCACAATAACACGACAACAGCGAACACCGATCCATTATCGGTATTAAAAAGTCGTGTAAGAATCAGTGTTTTCGATGCTCTACGATGTACCGAATATGACCTGTTGTAAACCCGCGGCTTCTTTAACCAGGATTGTGAGCTTTGGGGCGCTTTCCATTATGGCAACGCCAGCTTTCGCTCACGATGTTAACCAAATAGCGAGAGACAAACTCGCCAACGGGAATTGGCTGGATTTCACCTGGGTCGGCGCTGAACATATGCTGACGGGCTATGACCATTTGTTGTTTTTACTGGGCGTCGTCTTCTTTCTGAATCGGCTGACCGACATTCTAAAATTCATCACTGCGTTTACTCTGGGACACACCATCATACTCCTGGGTAGTGTGCTGAGCGAGATTCAGATAACCGTCTCCCCTTATCTTATCGATGCCATTATTGCGGTTACGGTGATGTATAAGGGCTTCGAGAACCTCAATGGATTTAACAAACTACTGGGATTTCAAACGCCGAGCCTGATCACCATGGTTTTTATCTTCGGCTTGATTCACGGCCTCGGACTTGCCGCACGCTTCCAGGGTTTGATCGCGGCAGATGACCCAGGACTGTTCGCCAAAATTCTCTGCTTTAATCTCGGCGTCGAGCTGGGACAGGTTGCTGCACTATTGGTGATGATATTCGTCATTCGCGCCTGGAGGAAAACCTATATCTGGCAACCGCTCAGTCGCACGATTAACAGTCTGCTGGTTATCACAGGTTTTGTACTGATGTTATTTCAGCTACACGGTCTTACCCATCAACAGATGCTGGCCGAACATGGCCACACGCCTTCGTCCTCTGCACCATCAACAGAGAGTAGTGGCTGGCATAGTCACGGCGATGGTGTGCTGCACAAGCACTAGGATTTCTTTAAAGGACGTCACATGAACCCCACATACCCCACCGCCGCCGCGATACTCCTCACTCTAGCGTCCGAAGCTTTTGCACAGGAAATGACTCGCTCCAGCACAAACACCAACTCTGCGATTGAGGAAGTTCTGGTTAAGGGGCAGATCATGAATCAGACCGACAGCGCCTACTCTTCCAGCCGCTTCGATACCAGCAAATTGCGAGATCAGAAAATTTCAAAGCCAGAACAAATCTTCGCACAAGTTCCCGGCATGAGCGTCCGAGATTACGGTCTTGGTGGTGTCGCAAACAGTTTCACCATTCGCGGCTTTGGCGACGGTGGTCACGGCGGCGATCTCGGGGTTGTTATCGACGGCATTCCGCTGAATGAAGCTATGTCTCACGCCGACGGCTACGTCGACATGAATGTCATCGTACCCTTGGAAATCAACACAATGACGGTTTTTAAAGGCCCAGTTTCCACCCTATACGGCAATTATAATCGCGGCGGCCTCATCAAGTTTGATACGCGCAAGAGTGGCGATTATACAGAGCTGGATATCAGTGGCGGATCAGACGGTTTGCTGGATGCTCAGGGAGTCTACGGTGTGCAATTGACCGATAGCCAGCAACTGAATCTGGCTGTCCAACACCACCAGACTGACGGCTTTCGACCGCAATCCGATGGCTATCGCAATACCCTGGCCGGCCGCTACGCAATCGAACTTACAGACAAGACTCAGATTGCGTTGGCAGGACGCTGGCACGATGCCGACAGTGACAGCGCGTCGTATCTTACCGAAACCGATTATCAGCGAGATGCCTACGGGATCAACGCCAATGTCCAGAATGATGGCGCCGAAAAAACCTTTTCCACAATGCGTGTCGATGTGAGTCATCAACTGTCATCGGACTTGCAACTACTGGCTTTTGCCTATGGCACAGAACAGGATTTTACCCGCTGGTTCAGTCGTCCAGTCGGTGATGGCGTATGGCGTCAAAGAGAAGAAAGTTACGACCGGGAGGTTACCGGTTTCGGCGTAAGCCTCAATGGACAGCAGACTGTTGGCGAGGAGCAATTTACCTGGGTAGCCGGTTTGGAAACCTATAACGAATCCACCGACTACCTCTACTACGATGGCCTAGACAATCGCCAGAGAATTAGCCCTGCCGTTAATAATCGCCGCTCTGATTTAGACAGCACCTCCGCCTTTGCGGAAGTTAAAATCGATGGGCATCCGCTCTTCCAGCCGTCACTCGGTTTGCGCTACGACCGCTTCGATGGTGAATGCGTTCCACTTGGAACAGAAACCGGCACTACGCCTTGCAGCGAACTGAACAACCTCGATAACGTCAGCCCCAAGTTGGGTGTAAGATCTCAGTGGACAGACGCGTTTACCGCCAGAGCGAGCTTTTCAGAAGGCTTTGCCCTGCCGTCGGGTTGGATCAAATATCAACCGGACGCCAGCAACCTGGATCCGGTCACGTTTCAACAATATGAATTAGGCTTTAGCTGGGCACCAAATGCCAGCCTGCTGTTCGATGTCGCAGTTTTTCAAGTGGATTCTGACGGTGAAGTCAGAACAGTCGATACCGGCATTTACGAGAATTACGGCGAAACCGAAAGAACCGGTATGGAAACCACACTCTCCTGGACACCCATTTCAAGTCTGTCCCTCAGCGCTGTCTATGGACTCAACGATTCTGAAGTGGTTAAAAATTCCGACCCAGCTTTGATCGGCAAAGAAGTGGGCGGAGTCTCTGATTACTCCGCGACACTCTCCGCAGAATGGCTTCCTGTCTCCGATTGGACAGTGAGTCTCAGTTGGCGATCCGTAGGTGGCTACGCACTCAATGCCGATAACAGTGCCTACGCTGACAGCTATGATTTGATGGACATCGCTATTGACTGGCAAATGACGCCTCAGGTTTCCCTATATGCCCAGCTCGGCAATCTTACCGATGAAGAGTACGCACCTAGCCGGTTTATGTTTGGCGGTGAGAACTTATTTAGCACCGGCGCACCGCGCCAGTTAAAACTCGGCATTCAACTTTCGCTTTAACGGAAAACCCAACATGTCTAGAAATATCCGCAAAACGGTAGTGCTTTCGGCAATTACGGCCATCAGCAGCTTCCTGATCCCCCTGACCACAAGTGCACACACCATTTGGCTGGAACCCCTGGATGGCGATGAATACCGTTATGAACTGCAATTCGGTGGACACGGAGGTGAGTTAGAGGTTTATTCGGAGAAACAGATTCGTTCACTAGACGCCTACAATGATCAAGGTGTAAAAATTGACCTTGAGAAAGAGCGCGCCCGCCATGGCGAACTCAATAACCTTGTTTTCCAGCTAGCGCCGTCGACATCTTTGGTCGCGATCCACTATGACAACGGCATCTGGAGCAAAGATCCTATGGGCCGTTCTATCAACCTTCCTATGAGCCAAGTCAAAGGCGCGAGGGAAGCGACAAACGCCATCAAGTACCATAAAACCATTGTGCATTGGGCTCCAACAGTGACCCGCAGCCTGGGCCAGGTTTTCGAGGTAATCCCGCTTTCTGATCAGCAGCCCCAGGCAGGAGTACCAATGAAAGTGAAAGTCCTGTTAAATGGAGAACCCCTGGCGAATGTTAAACTCGGTCACGGTGAAGCCGGTGACGCAGGAGAAACCGACAGCTCTGGAATTGCCAGTTTTATGCCGCAGCCAGGCTTTAATCATCTTTGGGCGGGCAAACGATTTGCTGTAGACAAAACCGACTATACCGAACTCAGCTATGAATACCTGCTGGGCTTTGATGCGAAATGATTTTGCCGACGCCATCACGACCAACGCTTACGGTTGTCACGTTACTACTTGCTCTTGCCTGCACGGAGACCTTGGCTCACGGTATCGACTTGCAAACCAACGCGGTATTAACACCTGAAGGTTGGATCATTGAGGGACAGCTTCGTTATACCGATGACAGCAGCGCCGCTGGAGACTATGTGCAAGTTGAGCCTCTGACAGATCCTGCAAGCTCTACCCTGGCACTGCAGACCGACAGCAAAGGACATTTTCGCCTTCCTGCTCTGGCCGACCAGCGTTACCGAATCAGCATTGACGGCGATGAAGGCCATGGAATTGAAACGGAAGTTGTCACATCGAAACAGACTCTAGATACGGAAAACCACCACGGAGGTGCTCCGGTGTATCTGGTGATTGGAAGTTTATTGCTGCTGTCACTGATTCCAGCACATTTTATGAAAGTTAAGACGCGCCAGTGATTCATAATTCAAGCGAGATTGATGAACAGACCACTGTGTGGAGGACCGGCAGCGGACATCATAGACTTAGTGCTTTCTGGATCATCTAATTGGTTCTAAGAAATCCGCCTCAGGTCTTTGCCCCGTTAATAAGCTGGAGTAGACCGGTCAGGATTTTACCTCCAGTACGGCTTCTGACGATCATCAATGCGCTTCACCAGCGTCCGCAAATTGTCGCCTTGTACGGCAATTGCCTCTCGTTTTCCAAACTGAATTTAAGGCCGAGTAACCTATTGCCAGGGGCAGCACTCCATCAATAGCCAACTTGAGACTCTTTACACGGGCCAGATGCAGCAATCACCCTATCTTTAACGAATCACCAATGGATTCACAGGAGAACCAGTCCCGCCTTCCATCTTGAGAGGGGTCGCAGAGAAAAAGAAAGTATACTGACCATCCTCGGCACTTGCCTCCGCCAGATCATCCAACCAATAGAGCTCCGTCAACACAACCCCTAGATCACGAATTAACGCACCATGAAGCGGGATTACATAGTCCTGCCCATCCAAGTCCTGGAAGGATTTTTCTACGGCGAGGTTGTCAGCCGCGATAACTGGAATCTCCATATCAGCAATCCATTGGATCAGAGCGTCAGAATAGCAGAGTCCCGGCTCAGTGGATGCCGACCAATTTTCAGCATCTTTCTCGTCATAAAATCTCCCCATAGAGCCGGTTCGTAACACCAAAATGTCTCGCTTCTCCACCTCTACTTTTTGGGCCTTCTGAGCCGCCTTGAGATCATCTAACGTGACACATTCATTTGGAGCTAGACGATGATTGGCATCACCCTTTAAACGTCCAATGTCCAAGAGGATTCCTCGTCCAACAATGCCTTCTTCCCCCAATTTAGCAATGCTGACAAAACTGTGACCGTGAACAGAAGTATCAGACGATTTACCGTTATAGACTTGCTGTCCATACCAAGCGTGACCTAAGGCATCTACGTGGGTTGTTCCCTGCAGATAAAGAAAAACAGCATCATCAGAATATTTCATCCCACCCGGCAATGGATCGGATTTTTTCGCAGAGTAAAGCCCTTCGTCCTGAGACATAAAATGCATGACCGGAACACGTCCGGGAAACACAGGTCCAACACCATGAATCATAGGCAACTGCAACATGAATTTTTCACCCTGTTGTACTGCAGCCAGACCGCGCATTAATTGTTCTTTATCCAAATAGTTGAGAGCACCTATTTCGTCGTCATCGCCCCATTTGCCCCAGTTCTTCGGCTTATCTTCTTGCATCACCTCAATAGGCGTCGTCGCAGCAGCAACTGGTACCGCCGCTAGCATCGCGGATAAACACAGCGAAAGCAGGCTACTCTTCAAACATACGGGGGCGAAGGTGTGGTTTTCCATACTACTTCCTCTTGTTACTTTTTTTACTTTTAAGAATTCAATATCTATAGCGATCTTTGAAGGATTTTCTTTTTTTTACCAGAGTGGACTGATTGATTCCTAAGGCAGCCGCAGCAGCTCGCGTAGAGCCGTATTGACGTAATGCAGCCTCAATCAAACGCTTTTCAAGCGCGGTAACCTGGTCTTTTAAACTCGCCCCAGTATTTTCTAGCCGGGTTACATCGGGAAAGCCAAGCTCTGGAGGCAAGTCGACCAGGTCAATGTTCTCGTGGTCCGTTGTAACCACCAAACGCTCTGTAAGATTGATCAGTTCACGGATATTTCCCGGCCATGAATGCTGTAGGAGTAACTCAGCCACTTCATCGGTAATTGTTTTAGGTTGTTGGTAGGCTTCAGAAAAATGACGCAGATAATGGTGAAACAACGGTAAGATTTCGTCCTGCCGATGTCTGAGCGCAGGCAGCGTTATCGGCAATACATTGATGCGAAAATAGAGGTCCTCTCGAAAGCGGCCTTCTTCAATCGCCTCTGCGAGATCGTGGTGCGTAGCAGTTATCAAGCGCACGTTGGTTGTCTTAGCACGCGTTCCACCGACGGGAAAATACTTATTATCTTCGATAACCTTTAAGAGCTTTGCCTGCAGCGCCAATGGCAAGTCACCAATCTCATCAAGAAATAAACTACCTCCATTAGCCACTTCCAATAATCCCGGTTTGCCTTTACTGGATGCACCGGTGAAAGCTCCTGCTTCATATCCGAACAATTCTGCTTCTATCAACCCCTCGGGCATTGCCGCACAATTAAGTGCAACAAAGGGATTGGTGGCGCGTTCACTCTGCAGATGAATGTACTTGGCCAATTGTGATTTTCCGGTACCGGTTTCACCGTGAATTAGAATTTTCACGGATGTCGCGGCAGTTTTCTTGGCCAGTGAATAACATGCTTTGGTTTGACAACCGACTAATAATCCGTCGGGCACGAGCGTTGAATCTTCCCCCGCCCCAGCCTGCTCTACACGACTTAATATTTGCTCTAACTGCTGCTCCGCGTGTTTTGCTTGCAACAGCTCCGTAACATCACGAACATTCGTAACGACGTGGGTTATTCTACCCTCGCTGTCATACATGGGATTGCCACTCACTAGAATCTGTCGATCCCCCATGAGGGTCTGCACCAACGTTGCCGGTTGCCGATCTCTGATTACCTCCAAGCTAACTGATTTAGAGATATAACCGTCCCGCACGAGATCTCCTACTGGCCGTCCGACAATACGATGTCGCTGTAGACCAGTCATACGTTCGTAGGCTTGGTTGACGGTCCGAATAACCCCTTCGCCGCTGGTAATGAAGACACCATCCTGCAATGCGTCCAATACCGGCTGCAATCTATCCAAATCAATTTTATTCATTGTTTTGTTGTCGATTTGTCGTCATTGAGCTTTTGATCTTTAACAAACGTTTTATCGACTTCACCCCTGAAAAAATTAGATCCATAAATCAGCAACGTGAGCACAATGCCAATACTAAAAGCCCAGGCAGCGCCTTTTACAGTGAGAATAGCAGCGATAATACCGGCGATGCCCAAATCACGCTGGCTACGAGCCTCCATCACACCAATGCGCACACTGACAAAACCTTGGATCAATAGCGTCAGCGCTAGAGCTACCCCCAGAATAGGCTGCACCAAGCTGACAATTGGCAACAACAGTAATCCAGTATTCGTGCCCCACCGAAAAGATCCAGAGCCGCCAAAGATACTCTTCATCGCTTGGCGCCCATGCTTGTAACGCTCAACGATAACCACTTGCATTGCTGCCCAAAGGGGACCACACATGGCCACATCCGGGCCCGCAATACTCATCAACACATTACGTCCACCGAAAAGCATGTGGGCACGATTAGGATCGTAATCGATCTTTTCATCTCTACGTACTTCGTCGGCTTCAGCGAGGATAGCGCGCGATTGCAGCACATCGCCAAATACAACAATGTAGGCAGCAAGCACCGTGGGTAACGCTGTAAAGAACATTGAGAGCGGCGGCAGCCCAACGCCAAACACGGTGTACTCATTCCACATGAGTACAAAATCCGGTTTGGTAATGCCCCACTCGATAACAGGCCAGGAGGTTTCATTGACCAAGGGTGCAACAACCACGGCCAGCGCGATAATCGGAAATATTCCGAGTTTGGCAACGGTCGCCCAGATGGGACCTCGCACACGAATCTGGGCGAAGTGTCTTGAGAAAATAAGATAGAACGCTACGCCGACCGCAATACTGATCGTAATTGGATAAGTATCAAAGCGGCCGCCTTCTTTAAAAACCACCGCAACGGCAGCCAAGCCTGCACCAATAATAATTCCAGATTTAATTGCCTGCGGAATAATATGTACAACCCGCGATGCGAGACCAGTCACCCCCAGTAAAACGACCAGCGCACCTAGCATAAACTGAAAGGCAATCAGCGCATGCACACGATCCGTACCCGGTGCAAAACCTTCCACATAGGCGATTAACAAAGGTATCGCCGGGGTAATCCAACCGGGAATCACGGGATCCCCCAATAAATGATGCAGCAAATAAAGAATACCGTTAAGTATGACGATGGCGAGCGCCGCTTCAAACGGCATACCGAGTAACTCAGTCATCAACGGTATCGCCGACAGGTCGACCGCGCACATCAGCAACCCTTGCAGATAATCTGGAATTTCCAGCCGATAGTGAACAAAGGGCAGACGCAGCTTAAATGGTCCCAAGCCTAAATAAGGCGCTTCCAGGCCTTCTGTGGGGGAATGACGACTCATACAACAACTCTCTATTATTTTTGTGAGGTCTAACGGGCAGCGAAACCTCTAAAAAGCAGCTTGATATATCTTTTCGATATCTTTTTCACTCAATGTTCGAGGGTTGTTGCGCAATAGCCGAGATATTTTACTGGCTTCCTCTGCCATAACAGGTAAGTCCTCTTTTGGGATAGAAAATGATCTTAGTTGTGAGGGAATCTCCACTTGGCGACACAAATCGTCAATGGCATCAATAACCTTATCAGCAATGGACGAGCGACTTAGCCCCCGCGTTGGAATCCCCATTGCCCTGGCGACATCGTCGAATCTTTCATAACAAGCAATTACGTTCCAACGCATCACGTGGGGCAGCATGACGGCATTGCTCATACCATGAGAAAGATGGAAGCGACCGCCCAGCGGATAGGCCAATGCATGCACGGCACCAACACCTGCGTTACCAAACGCCAACCCCGCCATCAAACTGCCAGCGGCCATATCTTCCCGCGCAGCCATATCAGATCCTCTAGCATAGGCTCTAGGTAGCGCACGAAAAATCAAGCTCATCGCTTTTAACGCCAAGGTATCCGTCATTACACTAGCATTGACTGAAATATAAGCTTCCAATGCATGGACAAAGGCATCGATACCACTGGCTGCGGTCACTGACTTTGGACAGCTAGCGGTCATCTCCGGAGAGACAATAGCAACATCGGGTAATAAGCAGTCGCTGACGATACCCTTTTTCACCTGGGCTTCGGGATCGGATAATATCGCGATATTAGTAACTTCAGAACCGGTTCCCGCAGTCGTCGGAAGTACCAGTAACGGCAAAGTCCGGCTTTTCACAAGATCTTCGCCGAAAAGCTCTGTGATATCACCGCCATGTGCTATGGCTGCCGCTAAAGCCTTTGCTGAATCCATGGCACTTCCTCCACCGACAGCCACCACAGAATCGAACTCACCAAGGGAAAATTCTTGCAAACAGCGAGCGATCGACGGAATTTCAGGCTCTGGCGGAACGTCACCGTATACAAAGTACACACTATCGTGAAATTGCTGAGTGATTTGCTCTAAAGTGCCCGACTGGACGACGCCCTGATCGGAAACAATGAAGGGTTTACTGACATTGAGCCGGTGCATTTCCTGACCGAGTTTTTGAGAAGCACCGTTGCCGGTAATCAACTTATGAGCTGACTTAAACTGTGAAACTTGCATAGCACGCTGATTGACTCATTAGAAAAATTATATTCAGTCGAAGCAATGTACACGCCAAGGGCACAAAATTAATTTTTACTGCTATATCAATGAATTAAATTAAAACAACAAGCCATACGCGCTCAAATCGATTCATTTACGAATCAATGATGAATATTTTCATCACATAGATAAGAGCGAAATAATGCGTATAAGAAAAAGATCCCCTTACTTCGGACGGATTGGCCTGGATCATTGTTCACTAAGAATTCGCTCAAGCCACTCTTTAGTCGCCGGATGGGAAGAGAAATAATCCATCAGCTCACTGGAGTCCTTTTGTTCATCACCACCATGAGATTGCTGCAATCTTGACAGAATGGACGCAAAGGCATCCGGCGATATTTCCAACTGGTTAAACGAGTTCAAGGATAAGTCGTCAGCCTCCCGCTCTAAATCTCGAGAGTAAGAACTTTGCCTCAGTACGATAGGCAATGTCAGTAACATGCCAGAAAACCCTGAAGGATCCCCCAAAATACTGACGATGATGACGGTCAACAAAGAGCCTTACACCGCCACCTCAATACCCTGTCGATGGTGGATATGCTCGATTTCGTGGGCAACAACCGCCAGGAGTTCATCCGGCGTATTTCCGAGGCGGGAACCTACGTCAACCATTGCAAATGCATCGCGCTTTAACATCTCACCATCCAGACTCTGACAAATCAGATACCCGGAGGGAATAACGTGAAAACGGCAGGCGGTTTTGCGGGAGCTGCCAGGAGCTCAAACAATGCCTACTGCGGATTAACCGATGGCGAAATCCACATCAACGATATCCGTAGCTTCTCCACCCAAGCTACTGGTAGATTTGATAACTTCTTCAGCAAATGCGTTCAAATCATCAGAGGATTCCACATTCACAGTTCACATTTGCGGACAGTTAAGGACGCACATTCCGAATTGACTACCTAGTTGTCTTTGGGGCGGACGGGCTTCATGGCCACCAGTGGTCGTGTATCAACCTCTATAGATTTGATCGGATTTTTACCACGCATCAGGAACGCCACAAATATCGTAGCACGGATCCCTAAGTACTAAGATCCGCAATCCTGTTTTCTTTCACCGTCCACGTCATGATATTTCTCCACTACCTTGTAAATTTAGCTATGAGGCGAATATGAAAGTGATTCCGTCTCAACTTTTAATTCATCTCCAGGTATGGATGGATTTTGAACCCCAATATAATCTCTCGAAATTCTCGGTACTCAGCAGACTAGGCCTTGGCCCATCTACCTCCCCCCAATTCGTCTTTTTACTTTCGCTCGCAAAATGTTTTAGACGCCACCTGAAATTCTAAAGGCTAACCAAATTATTGATTGAGAATTGATAGTCGTGTCTTCTGACAAGACCACCCAAAAACTTTATTGATAACAATTATCACTTCGTGATAATTTTACCCAAATTTTGCAGATAGTATTTAAGTTTGTTCGCCATAACGATCAAACTTAAAGGAAACTTCCAACACGCGTTGAATGCTTGGAAAACTGTATTGACTGTTGTCAACTTTGCTTCTGGATAAAATAGCCAATGGCAGAGACAAGCCGACTAAATGGCTTTTTCAGCAACAGCGACAAAACACGAAAAGTAGTGACGACTTACCTGCCCGGACTACATTGCCGATTCGCCCTCCAAAGACAGAACGCCTGACCATGTTTGCAAAGAAATTTGACAGCTAAAGAAACAGGAGGTTGATAGAAGTCAATTTTATTACAGACAATAAAGCAGATTATTATTAACGAGAACTTCTGTAGTACTGCAGTGTCTTGAATGGCCAGAGTTGTTTTGCGGCGCGTACCTCGTAAGAGATCGAAATTGAACGTAACCGATTTGATAACGAGATGAAGCAACAACCGGATAACTCCGATTTGACGGCTTTTATGCTCAGCAGGAGATAGTATTTATGTCAAACCCCGACTACACCATCCCGCCCTATATGCCCGCTAGCTCCGTTGGGAATAACGGCGCCCCTGGCATGGCACCACCACCAGGCTATGCTCCCTTTCCTCCTTACCCGTATATGCCCAATCCCAATGGTTACACTCAACCTGGCTACGGCTATCCACCACCGCAGTCAGGATCATGGCCTCCTCCGTGGAACCCTCCACAATGCGGCTACAACAGCACAATGCCGCCTGGAATGGCAGGTCAACCGACACCCTTTCCTCCCGGCCCAGCACCTACCCCAGGCACTGCCACCAGCAACCTACCCCCACAGTTTGCCGAAACGCTTAATGAAATCGCCGAAAAAAATGGCCTGGGCGCTCTGAAAGAGTTTCTCAATTGGGACGATGGAGATTTTTGGAAAGGTGCCTTGGTGGGAGCGGCCGTGGTAGCGCTAATGACCAATGAAGAATTGCGCAGCAGTCTGCTGGAGGGTGCCGGAAAAGCCACGGAAACGCTGAAAGCTGCATTTGCCGGAATGCAACCCACTAGCGAAGACGCCTCTGACAATGCCGAACAACAGCCCCAAGCCACCGATGAGTAACGGAGAATCTTCATGAGCCATCCCGCTTACACCACCCACTATCCCGTCCCGAGCTACCCGGCAAATGCCGCAGATCTCGCGCAAGTACAAGCATGGCAACAGGCTCAACTATTGATCAACGCCGCCAAGACAGGCGCAATCATCGGTGCTGCCGGTGTTGGTGCTGAAGCCCTGCACCGCTATCAGAACCAGCAGGTCAGCTGGCAAGACGCCGCCAAAGCCACCGCCAAAGGAGCAGTGACCACCGGGTTAGCGACAGCTGCAGCGACGGCGGTCAGCCGGATTTTTAAAGACAACAGCGCGACATCGTCTCTAGCAGCCCTAGCCACCGGGACCGCCATGATGTACCTGCTTACTCAACCTAAAAAACACCAGCAATAGGTTTACCGGCCATGAGTCAATACTATTTTTATCCACCGCAATTTCTTCCAGCCGGTGCTTATGCCGCCCCCAATTATCCCTACGTGCCGTCAACGCCTGCGCCAACTTGGTATCTACAGCCGACCACTCCACCGGTTGTTCCTGCCGCTTCTGCTCTGCCGGCAACACCGATAAATGCGGCCACTGGCATGCTCACCAATCCCAGCTTTGTTAAAGGTGCGCTGATTGGCGGAGCGGCGCTCTATTTACTCTCCAATGAAGCTGTCCAACAAAGCACCATCAAAGGGGCGGTAAAGGCCTGGTCGCTAGTCCAAGGGGGAATTGAAGAAATGAAAGAACGTTTTCGCGACGCCGAGGCAGAGATTCACGCGGAACACGCGACCAACGACTGAGACCCGTGTTAGTGGAAATTTCTCTAACCGAAGAGAACCAACGATGACAAGCTTGTCCGCCCCATTGGCGGAAACGACCGCTATTGAAGAATTACAATTGGTACACGTCATACCAGGTCGGGCGCGGTTTCGCGTCCCTTGGATTGTGGACCCGCTCATTGACTTCTCCTGGTTACAAACTTGGTTGGAAGCCACCCGGGGCGTTGAACAAGTCAGAATCAATCGTCATGCTCGCTCCATCATTTTTCACTACGACGGCAACTCCGCGACACAGGAAATCATCGTCAATCGCTTGAGGGAACTTCGGCGAACCAGCATTCCCAATGGCCAAGCAGCCCCGGAAGTTCCCGCGGAAAGATCTCGGCTGATCAGCAGTGGTTTAATGGTCGCCACACTGCCGTTTATACCCACGCCCTGGAAAGCTGTGCTGACCCTGATCAACATTAGCAATATTCTGATTACCGGGATCGACACCCTGTTAACTCGTGGGATTAAGGTTGAAGTGTTAGACGCCATTGCGATCGGCCTGTCGGCCAGCAAAGGTGAATATCTAGCGTCCAACACCACAGAGTTCTTGATGGAACTGGGAAACTATCTGGAGAAAAAAACAGAACGACAATCGGATCATATGTTACGCAAGTTACTGCAACCAGAGCCGATTCTCGCTTGGGTGGAGCGTGACGGTACGCTAATCCAAATCTCGGATGCAGAATTGCAAACGGGTGAGAAAGTCGTTGTCGGCGTCGGTGAAAAAATACCAGTTGATGGCTTGATTCTGGACGGCGCTGCTCTGGTCAATCAAGCCGCCGTCACCGGAGAGTCTGTACCTGTACGCAAGGAAGTCATGGATCGCGTGGTGGCTGGCAGCTTGGTGGAAGATGGCAGATTGCGCATCGAAGCCCGCCATGTCGGACAGGAAACGACCACCGCCCGTATCGCCCAATTTATCGACGAATCCCTGGAAAAAACATCGGACAATCAACGCTTGGCTGAAAAGCTTGCCGACCGCAGAGTTTATCTGACACTGGGGACCGGTGGTTTGGTGTACTTACTGACTGGCGAAGAGCGCCGGCTAGAATCGGTATTTTTAGTCGATTACAGTTGTGCCCTGAAACTGGGGACTCCACTGGCGTTTAAATCCGGCATGTACGCCGCAGCAACAGAAGATGTTCTTCTAAAAGGTAGCAGCGCCATAGAAGAGCTGGCCGCCGTTGACACTGTCGTTTTCGATAAAACTGGGACCCTCACCGAAAGTATTCTTCAGGTTACCGATGTCATCGTTCTGGATACCGAGCGCTGGTCGCCAGAGCGCCTGCTGGCTGTCACAGCATCCATTGAAGAGCATGCATCACACCCCATTGCCGAAGCCATTGTGCGCCGGGCCAAAGAAGAAAAACTCAACCATATCGCCCATGGAGAAGTGGAATACCTGGTTGCACACGGTATGAGCTGCCCCATTAACGACAGTGAACTTCTTATTGGCAGTCGTCACTATCTCGAAGAACACGAGCATGTTGATTTCACCCCCTTTGAACAAGAAATTGAAACGCTAGCGACTGCTGGCAAAACAATTTTGTATGTGGGTACTCGGCACGAGGCCATTGGGCTCATTGCCCTGCGCGACACCCTGAGGTCTGATGCCGCACAGGTGCTAAACCAATTGAGAAATCTTGGTATCGAACATTTGGTTATGCTCACGGGTGATACTCTTGTTCGCGCCCAAGCGCTGGCAAATGAATTGGGTATTGATGAAGTTTTTGCAGAACAAGTGCCAACGGATAAAGCAAGTGTGATTGCGCAATTGCGAGCCGAAGGACGCCGCGTTGCTTTCATCGGTGATGGTATTAATGATGGACCGGCACTCTCTGCTGCCGATATTGGTATCGCCATGTCCCACGGTGCAGAGTTAGCTCGCGCCACCGCTGATGTTGTGCTTTTAGAAGATCAACTGGCGCTTTTAGCCATTGCTGTCGAGATCTCACAACAAACAATGAAGTTGGTGAAAGCAAATTACAATGCCGCTATCGGTATCAACACCGGCATTATGCTTGGAGCAGCCCTCGGCTGGCTATCGCCAGTCAGCACCGCAATTTTGCACAATGGCACCACAATTGGTTTACTGCTTAAAGCACTTAACGGACTGTCTCACAACAGTCACTCACAGGCCTAACGGAAGGAGAACACCATGCCGTTTCCACTGATTCCCTTTGTTGCTGGCGCTGTAATTGGCGGTATTGCTAGCCGCCTGTATAGCGATGAAAAAATTCGCTCCAACATTAGTCAGGCCACCAATAGCGCGTCTGACAAGATCCAGGTTAGTGCCAGCAGGGTCACAAATACCATGGCAACCGGCGTAACGACACTTAAAGGTAGGATCTTAGAGAATGTGATGCGAACCAAAGGGGCTGATGCGAAAGATGTCACCCCAAAAGCGAAACGCCCTGCCAAGAAAAAAACCACTGCCCGCAGAAAAACAAGCGCCAAGAAAAAGGTCACTACAGAGAACTTGGAAGCCTGACAAGGCTCGATCAAAAAGCCCTGTCTTGCAGTTTGGAGGTGGGGCTTAGCCTTTAACTAAGCGGTCAGAATACTTCCACATGTGCAGGCCAGCAAAGCCGACAAAAGCAACGCCATATCTGATATGGGGCTTTTTCTTCCCCGCAGCGGCATAACCCAATGATGCAGCCAAAGTCGACATCATTCCGATTTTGGTTGCTTGATTGAGGCGCTTACTTCGACTGAGTGCTTTTTTGTTTCTCGG
Organism: Pseudomaricurvus sp. ABR4_320; assembly: GCF_056159445.1. NCBI lineage: Bacteria > Pseudomonadati > Pseudomonadota > Gammaproteobacteria > Cellvibrionales > Cellvibrionaceae > Pseudomaricurvus > Pseudomaricurvus sp. ABR4_320. Next base: position 395,850 of record NZ_JBSWVF010000001.1, read on the forward strand.
CTTGGCACTCGGCAAGCAAATTTCTTCTATCTGATCTTCCAGACTGATAACGTCGACAGAACTGGCATCGAAATTAACAACAATAGATCCTGCCGCACTATTTGCCCGCACGTCAGTGACACCATCGAGAAGCTTTATTTTGGCACTTGCCTCTTTAGAAAGGCGCGAAGATTTTAACAAGGCATTACGCACACGAATACGCCCTGCAACAGTACTGACAATCATCCTTGGTGAACCACTCTGTACACAAGTTACTATTGCAGATAGTATTAATTCTTAATAAGATCTGTCAACGCGTTTCAACAATCTAAAACGTCTACGTTAAACAAGCCGTTTTACCTTACTCTCGCTACTGTCTGACAAAAACGAGGCAAATTTTATGTCAGAAATTTTGCATCATATCCCTGGCCGCCTGAGAATACGTTCCCGCTACTTTCGCCCGAGCGCCAACGCCAGTCATCAAATACTACGGCGCTTAAGAACGATAGATGGCGTGACATCCGTGAGACTCAATAAAAAAGCCAGCAGCGCAACGATCAACTACGACACCGACTCTCAAGCCGCTGACTTGATTAAAGTAATACTTCAAGAATCTGGCTTTGAAAAACCAATAGAGCGGCCTGCGCCAACTAGGCCAAGAGTGTCCATTCCCCCTGCCCTGCAAAGTCAAATTTTCCAAGAAGTTAAAAAGGTCGCCGTCAATACTTTGGTCAGTCGCGGAGTAAGCTTCTCCTTAGCCTCGTTACTTGGACCAAAATTTTAACTCTGTATGCGTTTGCCGTAGGAGAACTTCTATTCCTACAGATCACAGAGCGAGCCTATTAAACTCGTCATTTACAGCGTGTAGTCCTCTGATAGATTAGCCCCAAGATTAACTTAAAGAAAAGTTAATCTTGGGATGTTATCGTCTCGATTCTCTCTGTCGTCGCTGGATGCGAAGAAAAATAATCTTGCAGTGTGGAGCCTGAATCTTCGGCTACTCCGTCGTGAGATCCCTGCAGCTTTAGCAGGATATTGGCGAAAGCCTCTGGAGAAATATGCAATTGCCCCAATGCTTTCAGCGCAAATTGATCGGCTTCACGCTCCAAGTCCCTGGAATAAGAGCTCTGGGTTAATACTAACGGGAGCGATAGTAATGCTTCTGAGAATGCCGACGGATCGCCTAACACGCTTACCATAACAATAGTCAACAAAGAACCTTGCACGGCCATTTCAATGCCATGTCGATGGTGTACATGTCCGATTTCGTGGGCAACAACCGCCAGGAGCTCATCCGGCGTTTGTGCAAGCGAGACCAGTTGGTCGGTTAAAATAATCTGCCCATTTGGCAAAGCCAGTGCGTTTGCACCGATATCACCACCGTCGCGGAAGAGAATTTCAGAATGGCTGTCTGGGAATTCATCCAGCAACGGTTTTAACTCAGACAGAACCGCTTTTTGTTCATCGGCAGATAATCGGCTCTCTGCAAGATAGGCTCGGTCGAGAAATGCCAGAGTTTGGTCACCCGCGGTTTCAGCCAAACGCTGCGGCACCATCGCAGCGACCGTATTGGCAACTGCGGGGACACCGTAGCGAAAGGTACCGAAGACAATTACGGCAACGCAAACCACACTCACGACGATCCAACGCCAACGACTTTCTAAGCGGTGAATCCAATTGCCAGATTTTTTACCGGTAATTTCGGACCAGTGAGACTGCAACTCGTCGATGGCATCATTGTCACGACTTTCCAGTTTACTGCCATCGGAAAACTTCAGATAACGCGGTGTATTTCCGAGACGGGAACCTACGTCAACCATTGCAAACGCATCGCGTTTTAACATCTCGCCATCCAGGCTCTGACAAATCAGATAACCGGAGGGGTTGACGTGAAAACGGCAGGCGGTTTTGCGGGAACTGCCAGGGGCAAAAAAGTCTCCCGCAATGCCTGACTGTGGATTAACCGATAGCGAGATCGACATCAAAGATATCCGCGGCTTCTTCACCCAAGCCACTGGTAGATTTGATAACTTCTTCAGCAAACGCGTTCAAATCATCAGAAGATTCCACATTCACATTCTCTGACAGATAGCGAGCTGAACGGATTTTAGCCCAAGGATAGAAGATACCAGCGGTCAAACCGATCAACAGGGAGTTAGTAACAAACACAGACGCATATCCACCAAACGACATGGAGGAACGGAAATGACTGTTCATCAAAGATGTGCTGCTGTAGATGACGCTGGCCCGAGCGTACATGACATAGGTAATAACCAGCAAGTAAGTCGGAATAGCGACGATCAAAGAAGCTCCACCAAGCACTAATCCCACAATGGTAGTCAGCACGATACCTACAATCATAATGCCAATAGACACGAGAAAAATGCGGTAGTAATCCGTCGACGTCGCAGAAAATTTAAAGCGTTCGCCACCGTAGCTGTGCCCTTCAATCATAAACTTCTGTTGTTTATAGAGAGCAATGGGCATCAACAGACCGAGGGAAATAGCGCCCAACAATGGCCAGCCAATGAAAGCGATTGCAGCCTGACCAATGCGACCATGAAAATTGAAACGCACATTTCGCCATGCACTCATACGAGCATTAAAGGTGGCTCCACGTACGAGAATCCACGGCAACACAATCAGAAACGCAAGCATCATAGCCAGTCCCGCCAACGGGTAAAACTGACTGATGAAGACATAAGCAATAAACGCAGCCATCGAAATAAGGCGACCGATTAACAACTGCATGGGTTGGGCGAGATATTCAAAAGAATCCCCATCTAAGGTCGTGTTCGAATAAAAATAGCGGCGATTTCTAACCTTCGCCCACGCGGAATAAATACCCAGCGTCACAATCGTCAGCAGGATATTAACAATCCAGATCTTAAAATATTCCAGCCCATTTCCATTGAATTGAAAGCTGAGTGTTTTTGGAAGCGCCGCCGCTGGTTGGTGCGACGTTTCGGGCGTTGGATGCGTCATCATTCACGTCCTTATGTCAATTAGAGGATACCGGGAGGATCATTGGGGTAAGTGTTTTACTTTTGCCCATTGATCCATTCCCTGCCCGGCAGATTAACTCATACAAAAGTGGGTCGCTGCGAAAGCGATCACAAATGCAATCCGCCATAATACCCTATGACGGACAGCCAGGACCAATGACACGCCACGACCGCTTAATTAGGCTTGAGCGTATTTGATTTTACGACGCCGCCAGACTCCCGCCAGAGCGCCCATGAACAAGCTGAGAAAGATGCATCCGCAACCCAACCACTGCAGACCAGTCATGGATTCCCCGTAGAGAATAAGACCGAAGAGTACGACCCACATGGGCTCCAAAGTCATGATGACGGCCGCGTGTGCCTCGGGTGCGCTCGACTGGGCTTTCACCAACAGGAAAAAACGGAGCGCTGTGGCTAATAACACGGCAGCAATAAACCACCCCCACACCTGCGGAAACCCCTCAAACGAAAATGGCTCCAGCAACAAACTTGCGATGAGAGTGACACAGCCCGCTGCGAGCATCTGCACTGCCGTCAAGGGAATCGCAGGAATACGCCTGGCAAAACGGCCATTGACGTTAAAATAGAAGGCATAAATCAACGCAGAGCCAAGGAAGAAAGCATCAGCCAGATGCAGTTCCATGTTATTGGCAATCAGCAGCAACGCCAAACCCAGGGTCGCGACACCCAGCGCGAGCCAGGTAATCAATGCGGTTGTCTGCCGGAAAAAAAGCCAACCAACCACCGGCACCAGCAGAAAACCCAAGCTCATGATAAAAGAACCCAACCCCATATTTTCGGACAGCGACAAGCCGACAACCCATACCAGCGTTTGCGCACCGAGAATCCCGCCCGTGAGTAGCGCCCTAATCCATTGTCCTCGATCCAGTTGACGCACTTTGGTGGGCGCAACACCGGCAACAATAATCGATGTTGCCAGAAACCTAAGAGCCAGATATTGCATTGGCGCCAGGCCGGCGATTGCCTCGCGGGAAAACACCCAGCCTGCCGCCGCCAACAGAGAAACCGTCACCAACAACAGGTCGGCTACCAGGGCTACAGAAAGTCGCATAACTATCACTAAACGTTGAAAACTCGTATGACGCCGCCGCCGATCCGCGGGGTTTACGAAGGGCTTTCAGATGAACGGGAATGGTCAACCAGAAACAGAGAAGAGACAGTAACGATAGAGCCCTGTCTTTAGAAGAGATAACCGGTAACAACACCTAGCAATAATAACATTCTGAAAATGGGATTGCCGCGGCCTTGCACTACTTTGCCACCAGACAACTGGAAACCTATATTCCACTTCTGTTGACAAGTATCCAGCCGGATGCGGCGCGAAAAGCATCAACCATCTCTATCCCACTGATTTAACGACATTTTTTTATTGGCATAAAGCCTGCTAAAAAGCCTCCAACGACACCAATAAAAGCAGTAATGCAGAGCCGTGCACACTCTGTTCTGGGGAGCCAGCCAATGATTGAGACCTTCTACGACGTAATGCGGCGTCAGGGTATTACCCGCCGCAGTTTCCTTAAGTATTGCAGTTTAACCGCTTCGGCATTGGGACTTGGACCGGCATTCGTACCGCAAATTGCCCAAGCCATGGAAACCAAACCAAGAATTCCAGTGCTCTGGCTGCATGGTCTGGAATGTACCTGCTGCTCAGAGTCTTTCATCCGCTCAGCGCATCCGTTGGCAAAAGATGTCATCCTGTCGATGATTTCCCTGGATTACGACGATACTTTGATGGCCGCTGCGGGTCACCAAGCAGAAGCCATCATTGATGAAACCATCGAAAAATACGACGGCAACTATATTCTTGCTGTAGAAGGCAACCCGCCCCTCAATGAAGACGGGATGTTTTGCATCATCGGCGGCAAGCCCTTCACCGAGCAACTGAAACACGCCGCCGAACACTGCAAAGCAATTATCTCCTGGGGCTCTTGTGCCTCTTGGGGCTGCGTGCAGGCAGCGCGACCGAATCCAACCCAGGCGACGCCCATTCATAAAGTGCCAGGCCTCGCGCAAAAACCCATCATCAAAGTACCCGGTTGCCCTCCCATCGCCGAAGTGATGACCGCAGTCATCACCTATATTCTGACTTTCGAACGCTTTCCAGAGCTCGACCGTCAAGGTCGTCCGAAGATGTTCTACAGCCAGCGCATTCACGATAAGTGTTATAGACGACCTCATTTTGATGCGGGGCAGTTTGTTGAATCCTGGGACGACGAAGCCGCTCGCAAAGGATATTGCCTTTACAAGATGGGCTGTAAAGGGCCGACAACCTACAACGCCTGCTCAACCATCCGCTGGAACGGAGGTCTGTCTTTTCCCATTCAAGCGGGACACGGCTGTATTGGCTGCTCTGAAGATGGATTTTGGGACAAAGGCTCATTCTACCAACACACAACCGACACCCATCAATTCGGCATTGAAGCCAACGCCGACAAGGTTGGAATTGCCGCTGCCGGCGTGGTGGGTACGGCCATCGCCGCCCACGCTGCCGTCAGCGCACTGAAAAGCGCCCAGAAAAAACGAGGTGACGAATAATGGCTATTATTGAAACGCCAAACGGCTTCAAACTCGACGACTCAGGGCAGCGTGTTGTCGTTGATCCAGTAACTCGCATCGAAGGGCACATGCGTTGCGAGGTCAATATAGACGACAACAATATCATTCGTAACGCCGTGTCGACGGGAACCATGTGGCGCGGCCTGGAAGTCATCTTAAAAGGCCGAGACCCCCGTGACGCCTGGGCGTTTGTCCAACGAATTTGTGGCGTCTGTACCGGCACCCACGCCATGACATCGGTGCGTGCGGTGGAAGACGCACTCAAGATTGAGATTCCGGAAAACGCAAACTCCATCCGCAACATTATGCAGTTGGCCCTACAGGTTCACGATCACCTGGTGCACTTTTACCACCTTCACGCGCTGGATTGGGTGAATCCCGTCAACGCGCTGAAGGCCGATCCGAAAGCCACGTCAGCTCTGCAACAGGCAACCTCCCCAAACCACCCGATGTCATCGCCGGGCTATTTTCGCGACATCCAAAATCGCCTGAAAAAGTTTGTTGAAAGCGGACAACTGGGTCCGTTCAAAAATGGCTACTGGACCAATCCCGCCTACAAGCTGCCACCGGAGGCGGATTTAATGGCGGTGACCCATTATCTCGAAGCGCTGGATTTCCAGAAAGAGATAATGAAAGTACGTACCATTTTTGGCGGTAAAGACCCTCACCCCAACTGGATGGTCGGCGGCGTGCCCTGCGCGATCAACATGGATCAAACCGGCAGTTCTGGCGCACCTCTGAATATGGTGACGTTAAATCAGATCTCTTACATTATCGATCAGACCATCGCCTTTGTTAAAAACGTGTATGTCCCCGATATCATTGCAATAGGTGGGTTCTATAAAGACTGGCTATACGGCGGCGGCATTTCGGGCTTAAACGTTCTAGCCTATGGTGACATCCCCGATCGCGCCAACGACTACTCCGCCGGAAATTTGATGATGCCTCACGGCGCCATCATCAATGGCAACCTCAATGAAGTGCATCCTGTCGACCTGCGCGATCCGAATGAAATTCAGGAATTTGTTCCCCACTCCTGGTATGCCTACGACGACGAATCCATTGGCCTGCACCCCTGGGATGGCGTAACAGAAGCCAAATACGAGCTCGGTCCCAACGCCAAAGGCACTCGGACAAACATCCTACAGCTCGACGAAAATGCCAAGTACTCTTGGATCAAAGCGCCGCGCTGGAAAGGCCATCCAATGGAGGTTGGCCCCTTAGCCCGCTACGTGGTGGGCTATGCTTCCGGCCACGAGGCGATTAAGGAGCAGGTGGATTTTCTATTAAAAACGCTCGACGTTCCGATGGATGCCCTCTTTTCCACCCTTGGCCGCACCGCCGCCCGAGCATTGGAGTCGGAATGGGCTGCCGATCAGATGCGCTACTTTATGGATAAATTGCTGGCCAACATCAAGGCAGGTGATTCAAGCACCGCCAACGTTTCCAATTGGGATCCTTCCACATGGCCAAAAGAAGCCAAGGGTGTTGGGTTCGCTGAAGCACCTCGTGGTGCTCTAGGTCACTGGATTCGTATCAAAGAGACCAAGATCGAAAATTACCAGTGTGTGGTTCCAACCACCTGGAACGGTTCGCCAAGGGATAACGAGGGAAATATCGGTGCCTTCGAAGCCTCGCTGATGAACACCAAAGTCGAACGCAAAGAAGAACCTGTAGAAATCCTACGCACGTTACACAGCTTTGATCCCTGTCTCGCCTGCTCTACCCATGTGATGAGTGAGGACGGAGAAGAGCTCGCCAAGGTAACTGTGCGCTAACACCTAATAAGAGACCCAACCATGAAAACTGCATACCGATTTTACACAGCAATAGCGGCGACCCTGACTACCTTGGCAACGGCGCCACATGCATTTGCTCATCAGGGCGAACACCACCAAACGTTAAGTGCCGGATTCCTGCACGTCGTGACTCAACCTGACCACCTCATTGCGGTGGCGACGCTGGCACTCGCCGCCACCGCATTCGTGCAAAGACGCGCTATTGTACGCCTGGGGCGGAAAGTCATTCGCAAGGTCAACGTCAAACGCTGATGCCAAGAGCGAGGTTTTCACGATGGAACAACCAGTTCAACAAACATCGGTTTATGTCTACGAAGCTCCGGTTCGCCTCTGGCACTGGGTCAATGCTTTGTGCATTACCCTGCTCGCCATCACGGGATATTTAATTGCGAATCCATTACCAACCCTACCTGGTGAGGCCAGCGATCACTTCCTGATGGGCTATATTCGTTTCGTACATTTTGCCGCTGCCTGGGTTTTCACCCTGGCGTTTATCGGTCGCATCTACTGGGCCTTTGTCGGCAATCAATACGCACGGCAATTGTTTCACCTACCGCTTTTTCAAAAAGAATTTTGGAAGGAAGTTGGCTTTGAAATTCGCTGGTATACCTTCCTTGAAAAAGAACCGAAAAAATACGTAGGCCATAATCCACTCGCTCATATTTTCATGATTATCATCATGACCGTGGGTGGGATCGTCATGATCTTTACCGGCTTTGCTCTTTACTCAGAACAGCTCGGTATCGACAGCTGGGCTGACACCTTATTCGGCTGGCTGATCCCGCTGGTTGGTCAAAGCCAGGATGTGCGCATGTGGCACCACTGGGGACTGTGGGTGATCGTTATTTTTGTGATGCTCCACGTCTACGCAGCCGTACGCGAAGACATCATGTCCCGGCAGAGTTTGATCAGCACCATGGTCAGTGGCTGGCGCATGTTCCGCGACGATAAGGACTAGTCGGCTTACCACAGCTTATGCACCTGCCCCGTCAGACGCTGGACTCGTCTGACGGGGCTTTTTTTGTTTTCTCATTGCCCTTGCCTCACATAAGCCGTCGACATAGCATGGAGAAAACTCGACCTGCTGCCTCCGACTATGACGTTTTCCAGCCAACCCGCCGATGCCATCGCTACCGCTCAAGATTGGATCAGCATGCTGTCACTTGAAGCTCACGTGGAAGGCGGCTATTTTCGACGCATCCTGCAGACCGACCATCGCCCATTAATTGAAACCGACCAAGGACCGCGCTTTGCGCTGACATCCATCTATTACCTTCTTGATGCCAACTCCCCGATTGGGCATTTTCATCGCAATCGCTCAGACATCATGCATGTCTTTGTCGATGGAGACCCGATCACCTACTACCTGCTAAATCACCAAAACCATTTGGAAACCGTGACACTCGGGCGGGATATCCGCAATGGCGAAACCCCGACTCTGTTTGTCCCAGGTGGAGCCTGGAAAGCGTCAAGACTCGAAAAACCAGACAGCCGCGGCTTTGGCTTGATTACAGAAGTGGTCAGCCCCGGTTTTGACTATCGGGATATGGCGTTAGCTAATAGGGAGGAACTCATCGCCGAATTTCCTGAGCATCAATCCCTCATACATCAACTGACGCGATAATTTCCAACGCCAAAACAGACGCGAGATGCCGCAGGAAAACGCCAGCTAGGGGGTTAAGGCACGCCACACCTAATCGGACACTTTCCTTCCAATCAACCCAAATAATGGATAGTTTATTTCCATATGAAAACTAGGTTATCACTCCTCATCAATAAAATTGCATAGGTATCAATCAGTTAGTTCGGCATCACGGCTGGCACAGGCGTTGCTATTCAGCGGAAAAGACCCACAAAAACAACAACGACGCCATGACCAGCCTGACCAAGACCCAACTCTACCCGCCAAATGGGGATAAAAATCGCCTACCACGTATTCTCCTACTGGGAATCGGCAATCTGCTCTGGGCTGACGAAGGCTTCGGAGTAAGAACCATCGAATTCCTGAAACGCCACTACATTTTCCCAGAACACGTCCGACTTCTTGACGGAGGCACTCAGGGAATCTATCTAGTGCAAGACATTCGGGAAACTGATGTTCTCGTCGTATTCGATGCCATCGATTACGGACTGCCAGGGGGGAGCTTAAAAGTCGTACACGGTGATGAGGTTCCCAAGTTCCTTGGCTGTAAAAAAATCAGTCTGCATCAAACCGGTTTTCAGGAAGTGCTGGCGATGGCGGAAATGCTGGGAGACTATCCCAGCGAGATTCTATTGATTGGGGTACAACCCCTCGTACTGGAAGACTATGGTGGCAGCCTACAGCCAGCTGTCAAAGCTCAGATCGAACCCGCAATTGAAGTCGCCCTCGAGTTTCTCGCGCAATTTGGCATAGAAGCGTTGCGCCGGCAAAAGCCGCTGGCAGCCGAACTTGGCGCGGGCAGCATTGCCGACATTGACCGCTATGAAGCAGACCGACCAACAGAGCAGCAAGCCTGCCGCGCCGGTGATGAGCGCGTCCTCCTTTCGCCGGGTGTTGAGGTCGGCAATCGTGCTCACCCCGTCGACGGCTTGTCTGTCTCCCTGGATCAACACCTCAATACCTATCGTGATGGTGAGCGGTAATGTGCCTCGGAATTCCCGCGCGAGTTGTTGAATGCCACCCTGGCTACGCACTCTGTGATATTGCGGGTGAGCAGCGCCATATCGACACCCTGCTGACCGGCGATCAGCCACCCGGCACCTGGCTGATGACTTTTTTGGGCAGCGCCCGAGAAGTACTCGATGAAGCTTCTGCTCGCCGCAGCTTGGATGCACTGCAAGCTTTATCGCTGGTGATGTCGTCAGACGTCCTTGAGCAATCAACACTCGACAGCCTATTTGCCGACCTCGATCAGCGCGAACCGTCATTGCCTGATTTTTTACAACAGACACCAAACGATCAACCAATAAAGGAATAATCGTGTCTTCTCCGCAAATTAATCGCCTGATAGAGATTCATCAGTTACCTGTCGTAACCGCAGTCACTCACGATAACTATATTCAGACCAAAGAGCATCTCGTGTTGTTTTTCCCTGGAGATCCAAAACGACACCCGGAAAGTGACGACGTGGCTATGGTCCTGCCTGAAATCTTAAAAGCCTTTGCCAATCGCCTGGAAGGCGCCATCGTCGCCCTGGACTCAGAGCCACAGCTGCAGCGCCACTATGCCTTTACTGCGTGGCCTGCGCTGGTCTTCCTGAAACGTGGTCGATATCTCGGCGTGATTACCCATATACAAAACTGGGAAGATTATCTGCAGCAGATCGAACAGATGCTGCAGCGTGATCCCACACCGCCGCCCATCTCTGTGGTGCAAGTAAACCAATAACATAAGGAAACACCCCCCATGAGCGGACCGATTATTGTTGGGCCTGGCAGCCAGCCAGCCGAAAGTGATGGCGCTGAACTCGATATATTACAACTGCCATCGGGGATGGAGACTTATCTCCCACCCGTATTGCCAGAACCGGAAGATGTCGTTGATCTCACAGAGGCACTCGCCACTCTGGATGCTCTCAATCAGATGCTGCACACCCTCGATGATGATCGACAGCAGCGCTCGCTTCCAGTCGGCCAATTGGACTCTGAAAATCAGGAACTGATCGATCAGGTGTTGGGAGAAGGCGAAGTCAGTGCCCTCATCACCCTGCGCGATCGCAGTATCCGCATTCAGGAATCGGTATTGGCCGGTGTCTGGAGAGTTCAAACCCGCGACCAAAACGATCAGCTGATTGCCGATTGTATCGATGTGGGTGCGATTCCATCCGTTATCGAAACCTTAGCGTTTGCCGATGCTCATCCCCGGTTGGAGCTCCCGGAAGCCCGCCCTCAAGGCGTCATCAATGCACCGGCACTGTTTGCCGAAATCAACGAACAATGTGAGCGTTTTGGTCCTCTGTCGACCACCCATGTCATCAACTTGACCCTGTTACCCCAAACAGAGCAGGACTTGATGTTCCTGGATGGCCAATTGGGTGCTGGGCCGGTGACCATATTGTCTCGGGGTTATGGCAACTGCCGTATCAGCAGCACGAACGTTCGCCATGTTTGGTGGGTTCAATATTTTAATTCTCAGGATAAAAACATTCTCAATTCACTGGAGATCACCGCGATTCCCAGTGTTGCCTGCGCGGCTCCGGAAGACTTGACTGACTCCGCCGAGCGACTCACTGAAATTCTGGAGATCTACCGATGAGAAGCGATCAGTTTTTCAGCGGCTCCTATGGCGGTGACAACAGTAAGATCGAGGACAGTTCGCGCCTGGAGTGCAAGATCTGCTGGTACATCTACGACCCGGCTGACGGTGATGACTATTGGCAAATCCCCCCCGGAACGCCTTTCTCTGCCCTACCGGATCACTGGAGCTGTCCTCAATGTGATGGCAATCGCAACGACTTCCTGGTAATCGGCGACGAACCATGACCACCAATCGATTCGACCTATTGGTAGCAACGTTTCAACGCATAAACGATGAACGTATGCAGGGGTTGGGTTTTCTTAATCCTCGGCTCAAGGTGGATGCGTCCAACACCACCGAATGGCAAGACGAATTGTTGGGCGTTTTGGTTACCCCCTGGTTTATCAATCTTATGCTATTGCCCTTAGAGAGAGATTCAGATGACTCTGCGGTCGGCCAGAAAACCTACGAACACTTTCCATCCGGTGATTACGAATTTATCACTGGGTTTGAAGCTGATGTGGGTCGCTATCGCATGTGCTCCCTGTTTTCGCCGGTGCAAGAGTTTGAAGATCACGCCGCAGCGATGGCTACAGCCAATGCCGTGATGACCGCACTCATGGACGTCAACAATCAGGAAACACTAAACAATTACCAGTATTGGGACGCCGAGGAAGATCAATCCGCCGAGCCAGCAGTGCTCGACGCCAAGGTAACGACAGCAGAGGTTAAAACCGCCCCCCTATCCCGACGAGCACTGCTGCGCGGACGTCGCCACGACACAGTCGCAGAACACCGGAATCAAGAGTCCGCGTAATGCAACATTCAAGCATCGATGGACAGCTGAACATTACGCTTTTTCTCGACGAGGCCAAGGTTCACCGCGTGGCAATCAGTAATCATCGCCCATTGGCAATGACACACATGTTTATCGGGATGGAGCCTACCCACGTCCTCTCGCGACTGCCGTTGCTCTACAGTGTTTGTGGCAAGGCGCAAAGTGTTGCTGCTGTCACGACCTTTGAGTCAGCCCTTGGCTTGCAGCCCAAACCGCTCGCCACTCAGTTGAGATCTCGTCTCGTTGCTCTGGAAACCTTTAACGAACATCTCCTAAAACTGCTGCTAAAATGGCCGCAATTGGTTGACGAGCCACCGCATGCCTCAATGGCGAGAGCCATTCAGCAAGTATTACTTCCGATTCAGCAACGACTGCTCAGCACCCACTGCCTACACCTAGGAGGTGGCAACAAACCCATTGCCAAGCGAATATGGGAATCACAAATTACGGCGCTTACCGCGGTGGTTGGCGATAGAGTCTTCGGATGCCCCGTAAAGCACTGGTTATCCATAGAGACCCTTGAGGATTTAATCCAATGGCTACATCATTGCGATCGCCCCGCCGCGACGCAACTAAAAACAATCATTGCCAAGCACTGGCAAACCCTCGGGGATTCACCCAGATTCCATTTACCACCACTGCAACCAGATCACCTCAGCCAATCTCTGCAGGAACCCGGTTTTCAACGCTACCCACGCTGGCACGACCAATGCGGCTGGACAGGCGCCAGCAGCCGTACCGACAGCCCTCTGTTGCAGGAAGTGAGAGCGCTATATGGCGATGGGCTACTGACGGTTGAATTGTCAAAACTGACGGAAATGGCCCAGTTGCTGCAATTCCTGGCAACAGACAAACCGTGCGTGAACATTGCCCCGCAATACCTTGCCGAGCAAAGTGCGTTGCTCCAACTCGAATCGGCACGGGGTCGATTGGTCCATCAAATCACACTGGAGAATTCCCGAGTTAAACACTATCGGATTCTGGCGCCAACAGAGTGGAACTGTCATCCTGAAGGCCATTTAGCCATCGGACTCGCCTGCCTATCCGGCACAGAGAGCCTAATCCGGCAACAGGCCGAGCTGCTAATCTATGGTGCAGATCCTTGCGTGGGACATACCTTGACCCTCACGGAGTTAAATCAGAATGCATGAAATGTCACTCTGTGAAAGTATCGTTCAGGTTTTGGAGGAGCAAGCTCAGCAGCAGCATTTCCAGCGCGTGAAGACGTTATGGCTGGAAATCGGCACCTTAGCCGGCGTCGAAATCGATGCGTTGACGTTCAGCTTCGACGTCGTTAGCCGCAATACGCTGGCGGATGGCGCGCGCCTGGAGATCATCCGCAGTCCGGGCACCGCCTGGTGTTTTGGTTGCTGCGAAACCGTCACAATTAACCAAAAATACGATCCCTGCCCTATCTGCGAAGGTCACCAATTACAGATCAACGGCGGCAGTGACATGAAAATTAAAGAACTGGAGGTAGTCTAATGTGTACGGTATGCGGTTGTAGCGAAGGAGAAACCCGGATCGAGGGACAGTCACACCATCACCCCCACGACCATGGCCACGAACATCACCACCACCACGGCCATGCTGAAGATAGACACCCGCCTGTCGCTCACGACCATATCCACTATGGTGAGGGGCCAGCACGCGCGCATGCGCCCGGTCTGTCGCAATCGCGGATGGTACAAATAGAACAAGATATTCTCGGTAAAAATGATCGGTACGCGGCTGAAAATCGCGCGCAATTTATCGCGCGCAACATCCTTGCACTCAACATGGTGTCAAGCCCCGGCAGTGGCAAGACGACGCTACTAACCCGCACCATCAATGACCTATTCAGCAAGCTGACCTTCAGCGTCATTGAAGGCGATCAGCAAACCGCCAACGATGCCGATCGAATTCGAGCCACTGGTGCTCGTGCAATTCAGATAAACACAGGTAAAGGTTGCCACCTGGATGCTCACATGGTGGGACATGCTCTCGCGACACTATCCCCTTCAGAAAACAGTGTGCTGTTCATTGAAAATGTTGGCAATTTAGTTTGCCCTGCCGCCTTTGATCTCGGAGAAGCCTGCAAAATTGCCATTCTTTCGGTGACCGAGGGCGAAGACAAGCCCTTAAAATATCCCGACATGTTCCATGCCGCGAAACTCTTATTATTGAACAAGGTTGACCTTTTGCCCTATGTGCAATTCGATGTCGAAAAATGTATCGCCAATGCACGCAAAGTGAACCCAGGCATCAAAGTTCTGCCCATTTCTGCGACATCAGGCGAAGGACTTGACGAATGGTATCGCTGGCTGGATATCAATCGGCAACTTCACGATATCGGTCAGTAATTCAATTTTCTCAGCGGAAGCGTTTCTACATGTGTTTAGCCATTCCAGCTCTCGTCACCCACATCGACGGTGACACCGCGACTGTCGCAGTAGGAGGCATCACCAAGGATGTATCCCTGTCGCTACTCGATGATGTTCACGTCAATGACTATGTGCTTATCCACGTGGGTTATGCCCTCAACAAAATCAGTCAGGAAGAAGCTGAACGCACCTTGCAGATTTTTGCCGAAGCAGGCCATTTTTTGGAGCAACAGCTATGAAATACCTGCGTGAATTTCGAGATGGCGATCTGGCAAAATTCCTCGCGGACGCCATCGTTGAGGCAGCGCTTCCCCAAAGGCACTATCGACTTATGGAATTTTGCGGCGGCCACACCCACGCCATTTTCCGCTATGGAATTCAGGATTTGGTGCCCGCCAACATCGAATTCGTCCATGGTCCCGGATGCCCGGTTTGTGTCTTACCGATTTCCCGCATCGACAGCGCCATTGAATTGGATAATAAACATGATGTTATTCTCTGTACCTACGCCGATCTCATGCGAGTCCCCGCCAGCAAACGTAACAGCCTGCTGAAATTAAAGGCATCCGGCGTCGATGTCAGGATGATCTACTCCAATCAGGATGCCCTGCGTATCGCGCGCGAAAATCCCGAACGGGAAGTGGTCTTTTTTGCCATTGGATTTGAAACCACAACGCCGCCAACCGCGGTAGCGTTATTGCAGGCGGAAAAAGAGCAGCTCAACAATTTTTCGGTGTACTGCAATCATGTGCTTACACCAGCAGCGTTACGAGCCATTCTCGACGCTGATGTTGATGACAAACTCACAACGCAGCCAATTGACGGCTTTTTTGGCCCCTCCCACGTGAGCGCCATTATCGGCAGCCGCCCTTACGAATACTTCACAGAAGCCTATCAACGCCCTTTAGTAATTGCCGGTTTTGAACCCCTGGACATCATGCAGTCCACGCTCATGCTGATTCGCCAGCTTAACGATGGCAGAGCGGAGGTTGAAAATGAATACATCCGGGTGGTTGATCGCGACGGGAATCGTAAAGCTCAGGCTCTGGTCGCTGAAACCATGGCACCGAGACCCAGCTTTGAGTGGCGAGGACTGGGGGAAGTCGCCGATAGTGCACTCCAAATTCGAGAGAGATTTGCCGCCTGGGATGCCGAGCGAAAATTTGCCATGACCACAACACCGGCAAAGGAAATAAAAAGCTGCGAATGTCCAGCCATTTTGCGTGGCCAGAAAAAGCCGGTCGACTGCAAACTCTTCGGAAATGTCTGTACACCGGAAAATCCCATGGGTTCCTGCATGGTATCTTCTGAGGGTGCTTGCGCCGCCTATTACAGTTATGGACGACTGCGCCAGTCACCATCAACCATTGAGGCCGTCGAACTATGACCGTTGCAACACCACCGAAGAAGAGCGCTCGCTTTAAAAGCACCGATCTGATTACCATGAGCCACGGCAGCGGCGGGCGCGCGATGGCACAACTTATTGAAGACATCTTCCACTATCATTTTGACAACCCACTGTTACGTCAACACAACGATCAGGCGTTGCTGCCAACAACGGCGCTGCGCCAGGTGATCAGTACCGATGGCCATGTTATTTGTCCACTATTTTTCCCCGGTGGCGACATTGGCTCTCTGGCGGTACACGGTACAATCAACGATATTGCTATGTCGGGAGCTCGCCCCCGCTACCTGGCCGCAGGATTTATCCTGGAAGAAGGCTTTCCCTTAATCGATCTGGATCAAATTGCCGCCAGTATGGCCAAAGCCGCAGCTGACGCCGGCGTCGCCATCGTTACCGGCGATACCAAAGTCGTGGAAAAAGGCCATGGCGACGGGATCTACATCACCACGACTGGGATTGGCGATGTACCTGCAGGCATCCATCTATCGGGTGATCAAGCGCAGCCCGGCGATGCTGTTATACTCAGCGGCACCCTTGGTGACCACGGGGTCGCGATTATGTCCAGTCGCGAAAATTTGGAATTCGCCACCGAGATCCAATCGGATAGCGCAGCCTTGCACGACCTGGTTGCCCAAATGATCGCGACCTATCCAAGCATACGCTGCCTTCGCGACCCAACCCGAGGCGGATTGGCGACCACATTGAACGAGCTGGCGCGCCAATCCAGAGTGGGCCTGCGATTGCGGGAAGCCGATATTCCCGTAAGGGAGGACGTTACCTCTGCCTGTGAACTGTTAGGCCTGGATCCGCTGTACGTCGCCAACGAGGGGAAATTGGTCTGCATTTGCCCTGCGGCAGCGGCACCGCAGCTGGTTGCTGTTATGCGACAGCACCCTCTTGGTAAAGACGCAGCCATCATTGGCGAGGTAGTTGACGATCCCAATCATTTTGTGGAAATGCAGACCCACTTTGGCGGCTCGCGTATTATTGACTGGCTGGCTGGTGAACAATTACCGAGAATTTGCTGATGCGGACAAAAGGCGAACAACATGAATGACCTGCCGACCATTTTGGTCGTCGACGACGAAATCCGCAGTCTGGAAACCTTGCGCCGGATACTTGAGGATGAATTCGACGTAAAAACGGCTGTCGATGTCGCCACAGCAGAATCCATCCTTCAGGAAGAATGGGTCCAGGTTATCCTCTGTGACCAGCGCATGCCGGAAATCAGCGGCGTTGACTTTTTAAAACGAGTTCGCGATCGCTGGCCTGATGTGGTACGCATGATCATCTCAGGCTATACCGAATCGGAAGATATTATCAGTGCCGTCAACGATGCCGGAATCTATCAATACGTCACCAAACCCTGGCACCCCGACAGCCTGCTGCTCATTCTTAAAAATGCCGCCAGACTGTACCAATTACAGCGGCAGAATGAGGCCTTGTCTGTCGAGCTGAAAATGGTCCCGGATCAATTGAACCAGCGTGTAGACAGCAAACGTCGCCGACTGCGCGATAATTTCCGCAAAGATGACGGGATCATTCGCTCGCCGGAAAGCCCGATGAACATCGTGTGCGACAAATTGCGTCGGGTTGCCCCCTACGATGTGTCTGTTCTCATCACAGGAGAATCTGGCACTGGCAAAGAATTGGCTGCGCGCTCGTTGCATTACAACAGCCTGCGTTGGGATCAACCCTTCGTGGTAGAAAACTGCGCGGCTCTACCGGACGAATTATTGGAAAGTGAGCTCTTTGGATATAAACGCGGCGCCTTTACCGGCGCCGTCGAAGATCGTATCGGACTCTTTGAGCGCGCCAGCGGTGGCACTGTCTTTCTCGATGAGATCGGTGAAGTTTCGCCCGCTTTTCAAGTCAAACTGCTGCGCGTGTTGCAGGAAGGTGAAGTTCGCCCACTGGGCAGTAGCCGTACCCGTCACGTAGACATTCGCGTCGTCGCCGCCACCAACAAAGATCTTGAAGCAGAAGTAAGAGCTGGTCGCTTCCGCGAAGATTTATACTATCGTTTGGCCGGTGTAACCATTGCGATTCCTCCTTTACGGCAGCGCCCCCAAGACATTCCACTGCTCGCGGAATCTCTTTTACAGACAGCGATGTCCAGCCTCGGCAAACACGTTAGAGGTTTTCGCGCCGAGACACTTGCCTATCTCAAACAATACGCCTGGCCCGGCAACGTGCGCGAATTGCAAAATGAACTTCGACATATGCTGGTCATGTGCGATGAAGACTGGCTAACGCCAGAACTTATGAATCCCCGCCTGCTACATCGGCAACCACAGCGTGAGTCGAAAGTCATCGAGCACCTCAGCGGATTACAGGGAAGCCTGAAAGAACGCGTCGAGGCTTTAGAGAGCCGAATTCTTCGCGAGACGTTGGTCCGTCACCGCTGGAACAAAAGCCGTGCCGCGAAAGAACTGGGCTTATCCCGAGTGGGATTACGCAGCAAGCTGGAGCGTTACGGACTGGAAACCATGCCGAGCGTAAACTCGCCGCCCGAGCGCCGCTCTAACGAGCAGTAGACATGACAGATTCTCCTGAAGACGATACGCTCGCTGCCGGCTTGCTTCACCAAGCAGGTGTCGAAGCACCATCGTTAACCCCTTCAGATGCGGGTGCAGACACGGGATTAGTTGAAGATGCCTGGATCGAAGTCATCCAAAAAATGGATGCCGTCTACGCCGATCTGGTAAGACACCAATTGCAGCTGGAAGAAAAAAACGCTGCGCTGGAATCCGCCAAACAGTTTATCGACAGCGTCCTGTCATCTATGACAGATGTGCTCATCGTTAGTGACAGTCAGGGGCGCATCCAGGAAATCAACAGTGCGCTACAATCCCTTAGCGGTCGCTCAAGTGCCGATTTTATCGGCCATTCGCTAAGCCATATCTTCAATGATTCCGGCATTCTTGATCGCCTGCGTCAACACAGCCTGCAATCTGAGGTAAACGACTGCGAAGTGACGATTAAGGATGTGAACGACCACCCCATAGCGCTCGCTATGAGCTGTTCCGAGCGCCTGGATCAAGACGGTCGCCGCGTTGGCTTGGTGTTAATCGGCCGCCCCATCGGAGAGCTTCGGCGCGCCTATCAGGAGCTAAATACTGCCCACCAGGAGCTTCAGAGAACGCAACAGCAGCTGGTGCAGTCTGAAAAAATGGCGTCACTCGGCAGACTTGTCGCGGGCGTCGCCCACGAACTCAACAACCCAATCAGTTTTGTGTACGGCAATATGTTCGCCCTGCAGCGCTACAGCCAAAAGCTCACGTTATTTCTGAGCGATGTGCAAAAGGGAGCCTCCACCGAAGCCTTGCAAGACTTGTTCGACGACCTGAAAATTCATCGTATTATGCAGGACCTGCAACCGCTCGTTGAAGGGACCTTGGAGGGAGCCGAACGGGTTAGCGTTATTGTCCAAGATCTGAAACGCTATTCCGGCGGCCAAAAAGAGCTGCCCGCCTTATTTGATCTCGCCGGTTTGGTACGTAAAACCGTTGAATGGGTCGCCCGAGCCTCACGGACCAAACCAACCGTGAACGATCAACTGCCCGCTGAACTGGATGTCACCGCCAGCAAAGGCAAAATTCAGCAGATCCTGGTCAATCTATTGCAAAATGCCTTCGACGCCATGACCCACACAAGTTCTCCGTGCCTAACCCTGTCCTGCGTCCTCGAAGCGGATCAACTCGCCTTGCAGATCAGCGACAATGGACCTGGTATTCCAACCGAGCATTTTGCCAATATCTTCGATCCTTTTTTTACCAGCAAACCGGTGGGTCAAGGCACTGGGTTGGGCTTGTATATTAGTTACGGTCAGGCACAAGAGCTCGGTGGTGATCTGCAGGCAACCAATAACCCTGCGGGCGGCGCCACTTTTACGCTTCGAATTCCCAAAGAAAATCTGACAGGCTCACATGCGCCCACTTAATCTTCTCTGGCTGCAATCCGGTGGTTGTGGCGGCTGCTCCATGTCGTTACTCGGGGCGGAAAATCCCGACCTGTTTACTGCCTTGGATGCTGCGGGTATTCATCTTCTCTGGCATCCCTCACTCAGCGAGCAAAGTGGAGGAGGACTTGAGCAACTGATAGAGGATGTTCTTGCGGAGCACCTCCCACTGGATATTTTCTGCCTGGAAGGATCTGTGATGCAGGGACCGAATGGCACGGGCTTGTTTCACCGGCTACCGAATGGAACCCCGATGAGAGACCGTATTGCAGCACTGGCAGACAAAGCCAAGCACGTTATTGCAGTCGGCTCTTGCGCTGCCTTTGGCGGCATGACCGCTGGCGGTGGCAACCCTGGAGAAGCCTGCGGTTTACAATACGACGGAACAACGCCAGGAGGTCTTCTTGGTGAATCGTATCGCAGCGGCGCAGACCGTTCTGTCGTCAACATTGCTGGCTGCCCCGTGCACCCCGGCTGGGTCACCGATACCTTGGCCCAACTCAGCTTGGACGGTGATCAACCGGAGGCGTGGGATGAATGGCAACGCCCACGCAGTTATACCGATCATTTGGTACATCACGGCTGCCCTCGCAACGAATTCTACGAATTTAAAGCCAGCGCAGAAAGGCCATCAGATCTCGGCTGCATGATGGAAAATATGGGCTGCCTGGGGACACAGGCGAGAGGCGATTGCAACACTCGGTTGTGGAACGGAGACGGCTCCTGCTTGCGCGGAGGCTATGCATGCATCAACTGCACAGCGCCGGAGTTTGAAGAGCCAGGACACAGTTTTCAGAAAACCCCGAAAATCGGCGGTATCCCCGTTGGTTTGCCCACCGATATGCCGAAGGCCTGGTTCGTTGCCTTGGCCGGGTTGGCCAAAGCCGCTACGCCAGAACGGCTGCGCCAAAACGCCACTGAGGACTACATCAAAATCATTCCCGGTAAAAAAGGGCCGCGCAAATGAGCCGGCGCATCATCGGCCCCTTTAACCGGGTCGAAGGAGATCTTGAGGTCAAGGTCGAACTAAGCGACGGACAGGTGCAGGATGCCTGGGTAACCTCACCGCTGTTTCGCGGATTTGAACAGATGCTGGAAGGCAAAGATCCACTCGATGCCTTGGTGTATGTTCCGCGAATCTGCGGTATCTGCTCGGTGGCGCAATCAATTGCGGCGACGACTGCGATCGCCCAGGCTCAAGGTTTGACGCCTGCAACAAATGGACAGCTTGCTGCCAACATCATCCTGGCCAATGAAAATATCACCGACCATCTGACCCATTTCTATCTGTTTTTTATGCCGGATTTCGCCCGTGAGATCTATGGCAGGGAATCATGGTTTCAACCAACTCAATCCCGATTTCAGGCGCATAAAGGTAGCGCCGCCGGCGACTTTCTTCCCCAGAGAGCCCAGTTTCTTCACATCATGGGCATTCTCGCCGGTAAATGGCCTCATTCACTCGCACTGCAGCCCGGCGGGAGCAGTCGCGCCGTAGAGTCTCAGGAAAGAACGCGATTGCTGGCCTTGATCTATGGCTGTCGGCGCTTTCTGGAAAATACCCTCTATGGAGATTCCCTCGAATCCTTTGCCGAGCTCGACTCTGCAGCGGCCTTAAACCACTGGCAGTTAGCCTCATCAAATGGCGACTTGCGACACTTTTTGCGCTTGGCGGAAGATTTAGAGCTGGCACAGCTCGGCAAAGCGACGGGCCGATTTCTGAGTTTCGGTGCCTATCCCATCGACAACAAACCACTGTTCGCCTCCGGAGTGTGGTTTCAAGGGAAACAAAAACCTCTACAGCCGCGCAAGATTACCGAAGACATCAGCCACAGCTGGATGGAAGCAAAATCCATGGTTGCCCACCCTTACCTCGGTGAAACTCGCCCCAGCATGGATCAACCCCAGGGCTACACCTGGTGTAAAGCTCCCCGTCTGGATGGACAAGTTGTCGAAGTCGGTGCTCTGGCGCGCCAAGCCAACGATGGTCACCCGCTCATCACCGATCTGCTTTTGCGTGAAGGAGGTAATGTTCGTACACGGATTATCGCCCGCCTCCTAGAGGCCGCCCGACTGATACCTGCCATGGAAACCTGGGCCAAGGCACTGCGACCCAAGGAGGCATTCTGTCATCAAGCCCCCGTACCTGAAGACGCCGAAGGTGCGGGTTTGATCGAAGCTGCCCGAGGCAGCCTGGGTCACTGGTTGCGAATTCGTCAGGGCAAGCTGGAAACCTATCAAATTGTCGCTCCAACGACGTGGAATTTTTCGCCGAGAGATCATACCGGCACACGCGGTGCACTTGAACAGGCCCTGATTGGCGCCCCTCAGCGAGAGGGGGAAACAGAACCTGTTGCTATTCAGCATATTGTTCGCTCCTTCGACCCCTGCATGGTTTGCACGGTGCACTGATGCTGTGCTGGAAGATTCGGCTCACGGGTGTTGTTCAGGGGGTCGGAATGCGTCCTACCATTTGGCGAATCGCCCGTAAACAACAGCTGACTGGCGAAGTATACAATGACGGTCAGGGTGTGGGCATCGTCCTACGGACACACGATGAACAGCAACTTCAAAGCTTTCTTACCAGCGTGCGTCAAGAGTGCCCTCCTCTTGCGACACTGGAACAGATCATTGTCGAAACGGCTGCAGATTCACCCTCCTCAAACACCTTTGATATCCAGTTCAGTCGTGACGGAAATACTCAGACTGGAGTAGCTGCCGACGCTGCGACCTGCCCAGACTGCCTGCGAGAAATACGGGATACACAAGAGCGCCGCCATAATTATGCCTTTACCAATTGCACCCATTGTGGACCGCGGCTGTCGATAATTACCTCTGTGCCCTACGACCGCGCTCACACCAGTATGGTGAACTTTGTCCTGTGTCATGCCTGCGAGGAAGAATACAAAAATCCTGCTGATCGACGCTTTCATGCGCAACCTATTGCCTGCCCAGACTGTGGGCCAACGCTGTGGCTTGAACAGTATATGAATGGTCTCTCTGAAAAATTGACAGCGAACAACCCCTTTCTGACTGCAGCACACCAACTGAAAAACGGCGGCATACTGGCCATCAAAGGTATTGGCGGCTTTCACTTAGCGTGCAACGGCGCCGATGCCAACGCCGTTGCTGAACTGAGGCGACGCAAGCATCGCTACGCGAAACCTCTAGCCTTAATGGCATCTTCCATCTCAGAAGTGTCTCGTTACGTAAACGTTACCGAGGCAGATAAAATACTGCTTGAGAGTCCTGCCGCACCGGTGGTCCTATTGCCAAAAGCCGGAGAGGCACTGCCGGAAGAACTGGCACCGGGACAGTCGCATCTCGGCTTTATGTTGCCCTACACCCCACTCCACCACTTACTTCTGGATTGCGTGGATTTTCCGTTGGTCATGACATCGGGCAACATCAGCGGCGAACCTCAATGTATTGACAATGACGAAGCCCGTCGTCAACTCGGCCCTCTTGTCGACCTGCTGATGTTGCATGATCGCCCCATCATCAATCGGCTGGATGACTCTGTTGTTCGAACAACTCACGGCAGACAACAAACGCTCAGGCGCGCTAGAGGTTATGCTCCGCAACCTCTCTATGTTTCGAATTCAGTGATCAGCAACGCGCCAAGGGTTTTGGCGATGGGCGCAGGGCTTAAAAACACTTTCTGCCTGCTAAATAAACAGCAAGCTGTCGTTTCACAACACAACGGTGATCTCGAGAGCGCAACCGCCTTTAAAGCCTACCGCCACGCTGTAGATTTGTATTTGGATCTCTACGACTATTCACCTGACGCCATCGCCGTCGATCGTCACTCGGATTATCCATCAAGCCAATGGGGACGAGAGCTATCACAACGCCTACAAGTCCCCATTGTAGAAGTGCAGCATCACCACGCGCACATTGCAGCGACGATGGTAGAACACAACATAGATTCAACTAGGGACGTGTTGGGAGTCGCGCTCGACGGCTTGGGATATGGCGACAACGGACAAATATGGGGCGGAGAATTTTTGCGATGCAACTACCGCCTTAGTCAGAGACTCTTTTCTTTTGACGCCGTGCCTATGCCTGGTGGTGCGATGGCGATGCGACAACCCTGGCGAAATACCTATACGCACCTGCGTCGCTTGAAAGACTGGCAAACACGGACGACATCTCTACGCAATCACCCGTTTTTTCAATTTCTCCATCGGCAAAACTTGTCCATTATGGACACCATGATGTCTCGTGGGATGAACGCTCCATCTGCATCATCAGCGGGCAGATTGTTCGACGCCGTTGCCGCGCTTCTGGGGATTTGTACGGATAAAATACACTATGAGGGCGAAGCTGCGATGCGGTTGGAAGCTTTGGCCAGTGACGCCTGGTCAGAAACAATTCAAGCCTATCCATTTACCTTGACCGAAAATCAAGTGACCTGGCCACTGATGTGGCAAAGCTTACTCCAGGATATGATTCAAAAGCGTCCTATCGAAGTTATGGCTGCGCGCTTTCACCGGACACTGATTGCCGTACTTGACCAGGTGTGTACACGTCTCAGTAAACAACAAGGCATTGAGACAATTGTTTTGAGCGGTGGTGTCTTTCAGAATCAATTATTGTTATCAGAAACTGAAATAACGCTGCGTAAGCGAAAGCTGCAAGTCTTCACTGCTGAAAATTTTCCCTTAAACGACGGTGGCATTTCTTTGGGGCAAGCCGCGATTGCTGCGCACCAGCTTAAAGAAATGACGCCCTAGCAATTGGCGTCAACTTGACTTGTTATCGACAATATCCAAGACAGGAATAAATTGCTGAGAATTTTTCGAATTTCGGTAGGTCAACTCAGGAATCGACACCTGGGCTACTTCAGATTCTTGGCGTGCCGTCAGAATTTTACCGTGATGAGGTGATTTACCGCACACAGGGTCCGCCTGTGTTGCATCTCCAGTCAGCATATAGGCCTGACAGCGGCAACCGCCAAAGTCTTCCGTTTTCTCAGAGCAAGAACGACAGGGCTCCTGCATCCAGTCATAACCACGAAACTTATTAAATCCAAAAGATTCATACCAAATATGATGCAGGCTGTGATCGCGAACGTTGGGGAAGTCTACCGGCAACTGACGAGCACTGTGGCAAGGCAACGCCGTGCCATCCGGCGTCACGGTGAGAAACATTTTACCCCAGCCATTCATACAGGCTTTGGGGCGCTCCTCATAGTAATCGGGAGTCACGAAAATCAGCTTACACGGGTTGCCTTCCGCTTTTAGTTTTTCGCGATACTGATTGGTGATAGCTTCAGCGCGATCCAATTGAGATTTCGTTGGCAGTAGTCCAATTCGATTGAGATGCGCCCAGCCGTAAAACTGGCATGTTGCCAGCTCGACGTAATCAGCGTTGAGTTCGATACATAACTCAATGATACGATCAATCTGATCGATATTGTGCCGATGAGTGACAAAATTAAGCACCATCGGATAACCCTGAGCTTTAACCGCCTGCGCCATCGCCAGCTTACTGGCGAAGGCTTTACGGGAACCGGCAATGCTGTCGTTCACCTCTTTGTCGCTGGCTTGAAAAGAGATTTGTATATGATCCAGCCCAGCGGTTTTGAAATTGGCAATTTTGGCTTCGGTTAATCCAATCCCGGACGTAATCAAATTCGTGTAATAACCCAGCCGACGCGACTCAGCGATCAATTCCGCCAAATCTGGCCGAGTGAGCGGCTCGCCCCCGGAAAAACCCAGTTGAGCAGCGCCCATCGCTCGCCCTTGAGTGAGAACGTCAACCCATTCCGAGGTCGATAACTCGCTGCCAGAGCCTGCGAATTCCAGAGGGTTAGAGCAATAAGGGCACTGTAGCGGGCAGCGATAGGTCAACTCTGCCAGCAACCACAAGGGCAACTCCGCTTGATTATTCGGATTGTCCGCCATGCAATTCTATCCAGTGTTGCTCTTCCGCCACTAACATAAAGCCGTCGATATCGTCTCCCAAATCGGGTACGTCAGGAAACTGCTCCGACAGCAGACGGATAATGTCATCGACCGAACGCTGACCGTCGATGAGTTTACTGATTTCCGCCGCACTATCGTTTAATTTAATCATACCCTCTGGGTACAAGAGAACATGGCCATTTTGGGCGGGTTCAAACTGAAAGCGGTAGCCTACTCGCCAGCGTGGAATTTGTTTGCGATCAAAGGTCATATCTGGATTCCCTTATGCCACACCCTCTCACTCGTCACCGTATGATAAGGCGGGCGCTCCAACTCATAAGCCATGGACATGGCATCGAGCATCGTCCAAAGCACATCGAGTTTGAATTGCAGGATTTCAAGCATACGCTCCTGCTCTTCGCGAGTTTTATAGTGATCCAGAGTAATCTCAAGCCCGTGCTCAACATCTCGCCGGGCCTGACTCAGGCGACTGCGAAAATAATGGTAGCCGGACTCGTCGATCCAGGGATAGTGGGCGGGCCAACTGTCTAACCGAGACTGGTGAATCTGCGGCGCGAAGAGTTCTGTCAATGAGCTGCTGGCCGCTTCCTTCCAGGTGGCTCGACGAGCAAAGTTGACGTAGGCATCCACCGCAAAGCGGACCCCCGGCAATACCAGCTCTTGAGACCGAATCTGATCGGGGTCCAAGCCAACGGCTTTTCCCAACGCCAACCATGCTTCAATCCCCCCCTCTTCGCCGGGCGCACCATCGTGATCGAGAATTCGTTGCACCCAGAGTCGCCGCACGCCTCTATCCGGGCAATTGGCCATAATAGCCGCATCCTTCATCGGAATATTGACCTGGTAGTAGAAGCGGTTCGCCACCCATCCCTGAATCTGGGCTTTGGTGGCTTTGCCTTCGTACATGGCAACATGAAATGGATGGTGAATATGGTAAAAGGCGCCCTTAGCTCGCAGCGCCTCTTCAAATTCTGCCCGTGACAGAGGGCTTTGACTGCTCATATCTGCTCCTAAAGCTCGATACTCATGCCATCGTACGCCACTTCGACGCCGTGACTTAAGACTTCCGCGTGTTCAGCAGAATCTTCATCGAGAATGGGATTGGTATTGTTGATGTGAATCAAGACCTTACGCTCGGCTTTGAGCGTGTCCAGTAGCTCCAACGTGCCGCCGCTGCCACTCAAATGCAAGTGACCCATTTCACGTCCAGTTCGAGTCCCGACACCCGCTCGAGCCATCTCATCGTCATGCCAAAGGGTTCCGTCAACCAGCAGGCAATCGGCTTCCGCCATAATTGCCAGGGTCTCTTCACTGGCCTGCCCCAGGCCAGGTGCATAAAACAGCTTTTTGCCGCTGCGAAGATCTTCCACCAACAGCCCGAGGTTATCACCCGGATGGGGATCATGCCGATGGGGGGAATAAGGTGGCGCTGCGCTCAGAAGCGGGAATGGACTGATCTTCAAATTTGGACAGGCATCGATAACAAACGGCTCACCAAGAATAATTTGGCGCCATTCAGGTCCACCGTTCCAGTGGGTCAGCATCTTAAATAGAGGAAAACCGGTACTCAAATCCTCATGGACCATATCGGTACACCAGAGAGGGATAGGATAGCCCTCCCGCAGGCTGAGCAGACCCGTCGTATGGTCGATCTGACTGTCGAGTAAAACAATACCGTCGATGCCCGTATCGCGCAGGCCCCTTCCCGGTTGCATGGGCGCAAAATCAGCTAATTGAGCCCGGATATCCGGGGAGGCATTACATAGAATCCAGTGTTCGCCATCATCTGACAGCGCAATGGATGACTGGGTTCGCGCACGGGCGTTGAGAGTCCCCTTGCGAAACCCCTGACAATTTGAACAGTTACAATTCCATTGGGGAAAGCCACCCCCCGCTGCGGAGCCTAAGACCTGTATAAACATTCTTTTTATGATGAATTTTAGGTGGGTTAAAACAGAATCGCCCCGACGGAGCGGGGCGATCTGCTAAATCTTCAATCGATTAACGATTGGCGAAGTACATGGTGACTTCAAAACCAATGCGCAAATCAGTGTAAGCTGGCTTGGACCATTTCATACTAAAACCCTCATCGTACTGTTGTTATTTGTAGCCTAACGGCATTTACCAAGGGCGTAAAGCGAGGTTTCGCTTTAACCACTACCCATGATAGATGAATTGGAAGTAAGAAGCACTCCACCCTTCGGAGGATAGCGGTGCCACTTCCAATCTGTGCTACAAGCCAGGATATATACGCAGATGTCGACATAAACGCCTGACTTATTGACACAAATTTACTCCGGTTAGACAGTCACTGTCGGCCAAAAGTCCACCCGGTTATTGGATATTCAGTATTTCTGCAATTCGCACGGACATTTCGCCGCTCATGCGCCAGCGGTATTTGCTCTCCAGTCGACGAGCATCAAACAAACTTGACGCATCGACAACACCATTGACCACTTTCTGGCGAGGTGGGTCCATGACGTATCCAATGCGTTTTCGAAATTCCTGCTGATAACTCGCATCCAGCGCGCCGACTTCGTCAACCTTCGCCCGGATGCAATCAATCTGCAAAATGCGCACAGGTTTTCGGTAATACAGCTCAACAAAAACGCTGGCAATGTTCAACACCTCGCCCGCGTGTTCAGGCAAAACTTCTTTGCGCTTTAAATAAAACGCATCCATTTTTGCCTGGCTCAGCCGAATAATGTCGTTATCTTTGACGATAAAGTTTCTAACGCTGCGATTCATCACAATCTTACACTCCCCTACACGGCACTGTGTGCCGCACCGAAATGGTGAGTGTTCAAAGTAATGAAATCGCCTAAGGGGTTCCGTGAAGCAGCTCTCGTTCCCCACGTCAAAGCGACTCGCTAGAGTCGCTTTGACAGAAATTGACAATTCGAGTTTTTCGTTTTGTCGATTG
The DNA here is from genome assembly GCF_056159445.1 of Pseudomaricurvus sp. ABR4_320. NCBI lineage: Bacteria > Pseudomonadati > Pseudomonadota > Gammaproteobacteria > Cellvibrionales > Cellvibrionaceae > Pseudomaricurvus > Pseudomaricurvus sp. ABR4_320. The sequence continues at coordinate 424,846 of NZ_JBSWVF010000001.1, forward strand.
GTTAGCAGTTCCGGTCAGGCGGGTTGCGGCCAGACAAACTCTGGGCGTAACCCCTCGTACACGGGTCGACCATCAGCGGGTTTCGCTTCACCCGTCGAATCATCATAAAACGCGTGGTACGTAGCCGGAAGGCTGTCAGTATCGTGTCCCATAAGGTTGGGAACGATGACACGTATGCGGTGCTGCTTATCGTCCAACATGATGGGCGTACCGCACTCAGCACAGGTGCAAAGTTCCAAAGGGCCATCGGGGTTTTGATCGTTGAACGGCTGCCGATTGAGAGCGCCCAAATTGTCGACATCGAGGTCAGAATAATTAAAAAATACCACGTGGGTTGATGGCTGACCGGTAACACGCTTGCAAACAGAACAGTGACAGGTGTGGTTATCGATGGGATCGCTATCGGATTGAGTATGAATGTGGGAACATCCACCCGTATATTTGGCCATGCTTTGAGTCCTCTATCTTACTTATTAACGTTATACAACAGGGAAACAGCCAATTTTTGCAGTCACGACTAGAGCCAAAACAAAGACCTTGGCAGCTGTTAACAACCATCTTAGCGACTAACGGCTAAGATGGTTACGTTAATCAGGCGCCTAATTCGCCATGCAGCGAAAGGTCGGCAACAACGTAGAGTACCGATACCCCAGCTAGAGGCCGGTCGTGACGTTAAATAATTCGTACAGACAATTGGAAGAAAAAAAAAACGGATCGGAACCAGCTCTATTGCCAGCCCGATCCGCTCCTCAAATCGTCAAATAGCGTGAGTGAAAAGCAATGTGCTCTTCCATAAACGACGCCATAAAATAATAACTGTGGTCATAGCCCGCTTGCATACGAATCGACATGGGGTACTCCGCATCGATACTGGCGTCTAACAACAGTCCGGTTTTTAATTGCTCTTTCAAAAAATTATCTGCGCTTCCTTGATCAACCAACACCGGCAACCTGACCGTAGAGCTGCGCACCAATTCACAGGTGTCATAGGCTTTCCAGCTGGACACATCATCTCCAAGATAATTACCCAAGGCTTTCTGCCCCCAGGGACAATTGATGGGAGACACAATAGGCGCAAAAGCTGACACAGACTGATAATTTTTTGGATTTTTAAGGGCAATGGTCAAGGCACCATGACCGCCCATCGAATGGCCAAAAATGCTGGCGCGTGCTGGATCGACTGGAAACTGCGCGTTGATCACTTCGGGCAGTTCATTCACGACATAGTCATACATGTGGTAGTGCTTTGACCATGGATCTTGCGTCGCATTGACGTAAAACCCTGCGCCCAAACCAAAATCGTAGGCACCATCGGGATCGTCGGGCACACCTTCACCACGCGGACTCGTATCGGGCGCAACGATGGCGACACCATACATGGCAGCAAATTGCTGAGCCCCTGCCTTAGTGACAAAATTTTCGTCTGTGCAGGTCAAACCAGACAACCAGTAAAGCACGGGCACTTTAGCCCCGGGCAGGCTCGCCTCGGGCGGGAGATAAATCGCAAAGACCATCTCGCAGCCTAACGCTGTGGACATATGCTTAAAGCGCAATTGCTGACCGCCAAAGCAGGTATTGGCGGCAATCTGTTCGGCCGCCATCAGTAGAGTACCACCGAGCGAATGCTCTCACCGGCATGCATCAAATCGAACGCTTTGTTGATGTCGTTTAACGGCATCGTATGCGTAATAAGGTCATCGATGTTGATCTTCCCTTCCATATACCAATCAACGATCTTTGGCACATCAGTACGGCCACGTGCACCACCAAACGCCGAGCCACGCCAAGAACGTCCAGTCACCAGCTGAAAAGGTCTCGTTGCGATCTCTTGTCCGGCACCCGCGACACCAATAATGCAACTTTCCCCCCATCCTTTATGACAGCATTCAAGCGCTTGGCGCATGACATTGACGTTACCGATACACTCGAAGCTGTAGTCGACACCGCCACCAGTCATCTGAATAAGATGGTCGACCACGTTATCCACGTCTTTTGGATTAACGAAGTCGGTCATTCCGAACTTTTTAGCCAACTCAACTTTTGCAGGGTTCAGGTCAACACCGATGATGCGGGTTGCCCCCACCATTTTGGCACCCTGAATGACGTTCAGACCGATGCCGCCGAGACCAAAAACAGCCACGGTCGAACCAGGCTCTACTTTCATCGTAAAAGCGACGGCACCTATTCCGGTTGTTACACCGCAACCGATGTAACAGATCTTGTCGAAAGGCGCGTCCTCACGCACTTTAGCCAGTGAGATTTCCGGCAGAACTGTGTAATTCGAAAAGGTCGAGCACCCCATATAGTGCAAGATGGGTTTGCCTTCGTAGGAAAACCGACTGGTGCCATCGGGCATTAACCCCTGCCCTTGAGTGGCTCTGACGGCCTGGCAAAGGTTGGTTTTTGGATTTAGACAGAAATCACATTCGCGACATTCTGCCGTGTAGAGAGGAATAACATGGTCGCCAGGCTTGAGACTTTTCACACCCTCGCCGACTTCAACAACAACGCCGGCACCTTCATGGCCGAAAATTGCGGGAAAAGCACCTTCGGGATCATCACCAGATAAGGTGAAAGCATCGGTGTGGCATACTCCGGTTGCTTTGATTTCGACAAGGACTTCGCCAGCCTTGGGGCCTTCGAGATCGACGTCGATCACTTCTAAAGGTTTACCCGCTTCAAACGCCACGGCAGCACGTGTTTTCATCCGTTATTTCTCCTGTTCTTATGTAGTGGGACTTCGGGTTTATTAAGCCTAACACCCCTAACGCCACTCAGTGAGAAAATTATAAATACTTGCTTACCGAATGATAATATACTCTTCAATCAACTCATTGTTGTTACAGAGCAACAATAATGTAAAAAGATCAGAGATTGGTATGACTGTTAAGGGACTATTGGCATGAGTCGTTGGGACAGCACAGAGATTTTCGTCACCGTTGTTCAAATGGGCAGCTTTTCCACCGCCGCCACACAACTGGGTGTCTCCAAATCCTATGTCAGCCGACAAGTCAGCCAGCTTGAAAACCGTCTCGGCGTGCAACTTCTGCAAAGAACCACGCGCAAATTGGCGCCCACAGAGACTGGCAGAGCCTATTTTGAACGCTGCGCGGATATCGTGAACCAACTGCAAGAAGTTGAGCTGTCGCTGATTGACACTCAGGAGACGCCGAGAGGCAATCTTCGCCTGACCGTTGCCGGAGCATTCGGCGAACGTTACGTGGCACCGGTTGCCGCAAATTTTATGATGCAGTATCCGGATTTACACATAGAGCTGGATTTTAGTAACCGCATGGTCGACCTGGTTACCGAAGGCTATGACTTGGCGATACGCGCAGGGGTACTAAAAGATTCATCCTTGATTGCCAGACGAATTGCCAATCGGCGCTTGCTCGTCTGCGCCAGCCGCCACTATCTGGATCGCTACGGGGTCCCGGAGGACATTCGTTCACTACGCCATCACAACTGCCTGGTGGGATCCCTATCGACTTGGCGATTTCGTGAACCCAACGGCCACCACCTCGATGTACGAGTCGACGGCAACTGGCAGAGCAACAACGGTCACGCCCTGCTCGCTGCCGCTCAGCGGGGGTTGGGGCTGGTGCAACTGCCTGAATTTTATGTTCACGCAGATATCACGGATGGGCGTCTCCTAACGGTCCTTGACGAACTGCAGCCAAGAGATACCGCGGTCTGGGCCATCTATCCGAGCAATCGCCATCTCTCGCCGAAAGTGCGACTATTTATCGACCATTTGACGCAACACTACCAGAGTGTCGACTATCTTTAAGACGCAAGCCCCGCCCAGGTCAACACGACCGCTAGCAACGACGCCGAAGTAAGACAGGTCAATGACAAACCAAGATTCCAGCGCAAAGACGCTTCACCAGCCGGATAACCCGCGACTTTTTCCATTAGGATGGCGTTGGCGGTATACGGTGTTCCATAGGCGGTGATCCCCCAACCAGTCACCATACCGATCGCTAATCCCAGCTGCGCAGCCTCAGGCCAGAGGGGTCCCAAAATACCACCAGCCAGCGTACCTGTCACAATGGGATTAACAGCCGCCAGCCCCCCGAAAAATAACAACCAAGGAACCAGGGCTGAAAGCGGTAGCCAGATCCAGCTTGGCAATTCAACCGCGGCAAAGACATGTCCGGCAACCAGAGCGCTGATGATCGCCCCCACAAACGCAGAACCGCTAACAATAGCGAGCTCATTACTATTGCCATGAAAGTTTGCCACGGGAGGAAACTGACGTTTCAGGAGATTGATCAGTCGAGCCAGGATCACAACCCCCACACAAGCCAGAGTGACGGCATTGGCGTAGGCGATGTCTGTTAGATGGGTCAACGAGAAAACACAGAGACAGATACCAATGATGATCAATGGAAACAGTATCCATGAACGTAAACTGGGCCTCTCCAAACTTGGCGGCGGCTTCCCATCTAGCGGTTCTTTTTCACGCCATGCCAAACCCAAGCACAACATCACCACAACGAAAGGTACAGAAAACATCGACAACTGCAGGCTATTGACGCCCGGTAACATCGTCAGTGTTACCACAACGCCGATCGACAGAGGCGAAGCCGCGGGTGCGGCACCAAAGCCACGCAATATCGCTCGAGCGGCATTCCGTGTCGCTGCAGAACTTCCCTCCCGCTCCTTCTGAACCGCGACCAGTGATCCCAGTATGCCAACGGAGCCAATATTAAGAGGCACCGAAACCAGAGCCGTACCAAAAACCAGACTAAGATAACGGGAGACCGATTTGCCACTAAAGAGACTTACAGACAGATTGCGCAACGCTTGTGTCCGAGACAGCACTTTTGACAGCAACATGACTGCCAGAATGAGACCGCTCAGACGCGTCACAGACTCAGTCGCTAGCAACAGTAATCCAGGATCGAGAGTGACCGCCAAGCACCCGGCGATAACGGTCGCGGTCGCAATGAGCTTGGCCGGCAATCGGGTATGCGACCATCCGGCAATGACAGCCAACAAACAGAAAATTGCTCCAAGACACGAAAACCAAATTGCACCGCTTTCCAGGAAAGCGGTGATCAGTGCCATTAACAGGACACAATATGAGAACAGAGAAGCCAAGAGAGGTACCACGGAATGACGATGGAATAAGTCGGAAATAACCCTTCACCCGACCCGCCATGAAGAACATCAAAACCGCAGTGGCGCAAAACAGAATCCGGTGTCAGACCTATTTTACGCCAATCGACCAACAATCGATCAACGTTTTCTTACCCGCCTCTCCTTTTTACGTCGCTTTGCGCGCGGCTTCCCGTGCCTCGGCGTAGCGTTGACGGCGAAACTCTTCAAAGCCGATGCGTTGCTCAAACCCGGCATCAGTTGGATAAGACCGGAAATCCTCCAGATATTCTTCAAACAGCGCAGAGAGTTCTTCTTTAAATTCCGGGTGGGAGAAGATCACCATACGATTCTCCCTCATGGCCTCTAGCACTCTTTCAGCAATCACATCTGGCTCCATGCCAAATTCGTGCACTTCTGACAAGCGCTTAACATTGTCAACGTCGACTGGTTTTGCCTGCGCTTTTAAGGTTTCCGGACGTATGTCATCACTGGCGTAAATATAGCTTTTAACCAAACCTGGACAGAGAATCGACACTCCAATTCCATGAGGCGCCAAACTGTAACGCAAAGATTCCGTCAGACCACGCACCGCAAACTTCGTCGTGTTATAGATACCCGGGGCACCGGATGCCAACCAGCTGGCCATTGACCCGGTATTGACGATATAGCCCCCTTCTCCGCGAGCTTTCATCCTCGGCACAAACGTCTGGATGCCGTTTATTGGGCCATGCAGATTCACCCCCATCACCCAATCCCAGTCGTCATAACTGGACTCGTCAATCGTCTGAAAGAGATTGATCCCCGCATTGTTGAATAACAGCGACACAGGCCCCAAGGTTTCTTCAACCTTGTCCGCGGCCACGGCAAAGTCATCCCGACGGGAAACATCCAACTGCACACCCATAACCGACGGCGAATCCAACTCAACGATCGTTTTGTCGATCGATTCCTGCCGGATATCAGCAATAGCAACCTTACACCCTTCTCGCAAAAGTGCTCGCGCCAGCCCAAACCCAACACCATTGGCGCCACCGGTAACGAAGGCTGTTCTACCGTTTAATTCAATCATACTTATTGTCCTATGACTTAATGTGCTTCAACAGAAGCACGATCAGGAAGATTTCAGCCTTCTCTGACGTTCGATTTCAGCGGGATGAATTGGATTGTGGAAGAGCACAGAAAATGTCTTCCGATACTCCTCATTTTCCGGCAGTTTAGGCACAGCTGCGCGCATAGCTTCAGTGCGATCTTCAATGCCCTGACGAAACTCGCTATGGGTCATGATATAGAGTTCATCATTGAGGATACCTTGCAGTACTCGCTCACCCACTTCCTCTTTGGTTTGATAGAGATGGAAGAAACTGCCACCCTGCTGTCGCCCCTTATCGGCATCCGCATAACCTGTGTCGTTCAAATCGGCGGGCCGGGTTTTAGCAGCATCGGCAATGTTGGATTGCACGGCGCCGGGACAAAACGCTGAACAGATAATACCTTTCGGTTCCAGCTCTCCCCTCATCAGCTCCATCATATGAACTGAAGCGCCTTTGCTGACACCGTATATTGTTGCGCCAGCATGGGGAACCAACCCAGACATGGAGGCGGTATTGACGATGTGTCCACCCTCACCATGGGCGAGCATCCTTGGCAGCATGGTGACGATACCGTTTATCGTTCCGCCAAGATTCACCCCCATCACCCAGTCCCAATCGGCGTAGGTTGCGATTTCTGTGGGACCAACCACAGCGACGCCCGCGTTGTTGCACAACAGATGGATTTTACCAAACTGTGCTTCTGCGGCGTCAGCGGCGCGGGCGTAATCATCCCTGTCGGTGATATCAACCGTTAACGGCAGCACATTATTCGCACCGCCAAATTCATCAATTGCCGCCGCGAGATGATCATCGCGAATATCAGCAATCACCACATTCATACCAGCCCCATGCAAGGCTTTCGCTATCCCCAACCCAATGCCACTGGCACCACCGGTGATAAACGCGGTTTTCCCTTGAAGATTTTGCATTATTATTTGCTCACTGTTCTCATTCTAACCGTGAAAACCGGCTCCACCTTAACGGATGCCGGCCTCGCCAAGTCTGTGATTACCGATGAGGTAAACACACACATTGAAAGATGTTTGCACCGGGCTAGAAAACCCGATCATCACTGGTAAAACAAGATCCAAAACTGAAACCAAGGTTTCCATTGGTCGTACCATGACTCGTCAAACGGATACAATTTGATACAAACTGACGATATGTCACGGCCACAATACCCGCCACAAGTCATTCAAATAGAAACCATGCGTACGATATTTGACAGTAGAATGCCGTTAAGATATTGAAAAATAGACGATATTTACCTGCAGGCCGCGTAAAGCCTACAGCAACCTGCCAAAAAAGAGTGGTTACCAAATGCGAACCAACCACAAATGCGAACAGCAATACAAACAATATTGTTTTGTAACCCATTGTTTTTATTAGATTTTTTTGACTGACGTCAACTTTTGACGTAGACTGCTTGCAATCTTCGACAATGCAGAGGAATCAGTCATGCAAGGCGATCCAGCAATCCTAGCTCAGCTCAACAAAGTGTTGACGAGCGAACTCACCTCCATAAACCAATACTTTCTCCATGCCCGCATGTACAAGAACTGGGGCCTGGATGAACTCAACGAGAAATGCTACAAAAAATCCATTAAGGATATGAAACAGGCCGATGATTTAATCGAGCGAATCCTGTTTCTGGAAGGCCTGCCTAACCTGCAGCACCTTGAGAAATTGCGCATTGGTGAACATGCGGAAGAAATGCTCAAATGCGATTTCGACTACGAAACCGAGTATTTGCCTCTGCTTCGCGAATCCATCGCCCTGTGCGAAGAAAAGAAAGATTACGTGACTCGAGAAATTCTTGAAAGCATTCTCGAATACGAAGAAGAATATGTCGATTGGTTGGAAACTCAGTTCGGCCTGATCGACAAAGTGGGTATTCAGAATTATCTACAGTCCATGATGTCGGAGGACTAATCTATGAAAGGCAATTCACAAGTCATTGACGGACTCAATAAGCTTTTGGCTTACGAGTTATTAGCCATGGATCAATATTTCTGCCATGCGGAAATGTACGCAGATCAGGGGCTGTGGAAGCTTTACGAGCGTGTCGATCACGAATTTTACGACGAGCGAGATCATGCCAAAAAATTGATCGCTCGCATTCTGTTCCTCGAAGGCAGACCGGATATGGTAACGCGTGAGGCTATCCGCATTGGGAAAGATGTGCCCGATATGTTGGACGCCGATCTGCAAGTGGAATACGCCGTTGCTAATGCACTGAAAGATGTCATTGCCGTATGCGAAACCGTTAAGGATTACCAAACTCGAGAAATTCTCGAAGAATTACTCGATGATACCGAAGTTGATCACGCTTGGTGGCTCGAAAAGCAACTGGGCCTGATTCAGAAAGTGGGATTGGAAAATTATCAGCAAGCCATGATGGGAGAAGAGCCCAGCCCGGGAAGCTGATACCCCACTCTGAAAAAAACGTCCATAAAAAAACCAGCTTAGAGCTGGTTTTTTTATGGCTACAGATCTTAGACTTCTCAGGTAATCACCGCTTTAACTTCCGCCTCCCCCGCTGCGATACTGCGCTGAATCAACGGTGCTATTGTTTGCCCCTGTACGATGATAGAAAAGATCACGACCACATAGGTCATCAGCAAAATCAGGCTGTGCAAATCGGCGCCATGAATGCTCAGCGAACCGGCAGGAATAGATGCCGCCATCGCCAAGGCCAAACCGCCTCGCAACCCTCCCCAGGTTAAAATTGCAACCGAATGCGCATCGTACTGACGAAAGCGACGAAACAGAAAAAACGGTATCCCCACACTGATAAAACGAGACAACAACACCAAGGGAATCATGATGAAAGCGATGCCGATTTCCGCGAGAGAAACGGGAAACGTCACCAACAGCAATCCAATCAACAGAAACAACAACGCATTGAGAATGCTGTCGGTTGCATGCCAAAAATGCTGCACATTCGCGCTACTGTGATTGGGATCGCGCGCCTTTAATCGCGCACGGGTCACATTGCCAATAAAGATGCCAGCCACAACCATCGCCAAGGCGCCGGAGATTTCCAATACGTTTGCCAACGCAAAACCGGCGGAAGGAACACACATACTGATAAGGACACGAATATTAGAGTCTCGGGTATTGATCAAAAGTATATGGCTGAGCAACGCCAGGACAAACCCAAACAAAACGCCGCCTAACGCGTCTTTGAAAAACAATTCCGCAACACTGCCAACACTGGGTTCTGTTCCCAAAAATGCAACAGAAAATAAGGTGGTAAATACCACCAGACCAACACCATCGTTGAATAGGGACTCACCTTCCACTTTAATGGAAATGCCCTCTGGCGCTTTCATCTGCTTAATGATCGCCAATACCGCGATGGGGTCCGTCGGGCTGATCAACGCCCCAAACAACAGACAGTAAATCAGTGGAATGCCCCAACCAACCAACTGCAACGCCCAGTAAGCGAGATAGCCGACCATTACAGTTGACGCCAGGGTTGAAAACAGGACCAGAATGGTAATTTCCCAGCGCCGCTTTCGCATCGCGTGTAAATCGATCTCAAGCGCGCCAGCAAACAGCAAAAAACCTAACATCCCCTTGAGCAACAACTGATTAAAATCCAAGCTGGATACCGTTTCCATTACGGATCGGGCGATGCCGTGATCCACCCAGCGCACCAGAGCCATCAACAACAATGAGATGACAACGGAACCCGTAGTAATGGCAATCGTTGGCTGCAGCTTAAGAATGTACTGATTGGCAAAAACGATAAATACCGCCAACGCGGAAAGAAAACACAGAAGATACCAAGCGCTCATGGCATAGAGTCCTAAACAAACATAGAAACGGACGCAGAGCTTTTTTAATCAACCCTGCTTGATCAAAAAAGCTCTGATAAAGACGTACCTGCCGGAGGTGGTATCCCACATCCTTTAGACCGGTTGCAGAACACCCCAGGAAAGAACCATCAGAAAACGGTCAAGAATACCCTAGATGCCAAAAAAGGGATTAAAAACAGACAAAACTTTTCAAGCAGCGCCTAACGCTCATCCAATCTCGCCTTTTTTATGCTTGACGCTTGCCAAAGATAAAAAATGGCAGGCAGAACCAAAAGCGAAAGTACCATGGCCGTTATCATACCCCCCACCATCGGGGCAGCTATTCGACGCATAATCTCGGATCCAGTTCCCGCCCCAAACAAAATAGGCAGCAACCCCAAAATGATTGACGTGGCGGTCATCATCACCGGTCGCACCCTGAGTCCGGCGCCCTCCGCGATCGCCGTTTTCAATACCTTCAGCTGGACCTGTTGAGACTCAGTCCCACCGGTTGTGCGATCACGCCAAGCATGCTCAAGATATACCAGCATAATGACGCCAATTTCAACCGCCACGCCAGCCAAAGCAATCATTCCAACCCCAACAGCAACAGAAAAGTTAAAGTCGAGCCAATACAGCAGCCAAAGGCTGCCGAGTAAGGCAAAGGGAAGCGTCAACATCAATATGGCGACTTCTGTAAATCCCCGAAAATTGAGGTAGAGCAACAGAGCGATAATTGCCAGAGTCATCGGCACCACCAGAGACAAGGTTTCCTGGGCTCGCTCCATATATTCATACTGCCCAGCCCAGGTTAAGGAGTAACCCGGAGGCAGTTGGATTGACTCTGCCACCCTAGCTTTCGCCTGTTCGACATAGTGCCCGATATCCACCCCATCAATATCGATAAAGGTCCAGCCGTTGGGACGAGCATTTTCACTTTTAATCCCTGGAGGTCCATCGGCGATTTGAATATTAGCAATTTCGCCCAGGGGCAATTGAGCCCCCGTCGGACTGATGATTAAGAGCTGCCGTAGATCTTCCGGAGAATCCCGAAAGGCCTGAGGAAACCTTACATTAACAGGATAACGTTCCAACCCTTCAACCGTTTGCGTCACCGACATGCCACCGACCGCAAGCGCCAGTTGCGACTGGACATCCTGAATACTGAGTCCGTACCTGGCAGCTTTCTGTCGATCAATATCAATGTTCAGATAACGTCCCCCGACAACTCGCTCAGAATAAACAGAGGCCGTTCCGGGTAGGTCAGACAGTATCTCTTCCAGTTGTTTTCCGATGTTTTGAATGGCCGCCAAATCTGGCCCGGCCACTTTAATGCCGGCGGGCGTTTTGATACCCGTCGCCAACATGTCGATACGGGTTTTTATGGGCATTACCCAGGCATTGGTCAACCCTGGCAACTGTACTCGCCGATTGAGTTCCTGCTTGAGCTTTTCAGTGGTCATTCCCTCACGCCATTCACTGCGCGGCTTTAACTGTATGAATGTTTCAATCATGGTCAATGGGGCTGGGTCCGTTGCGGTATCCGCTCGCCCCACTTTGCCAAACACACTGTCCACTTCAGGAATTTGAGCGATCATTCGATCGGTCACCTGAAGTACCTGCCGCGCTTCACCAATTGAAATTCCCGGATAGGTGGTCGGCATATACATCAGGTCGCCCTCATCGAGAGGCGGCATAAATTCCGACCCGACTCGACTCAACGGCCACATTATCGTGGAAAGCAGTAATAACGCCAGTACGAGGGTTAATTTGGGAAACCGCAATACACAGTCTAAAACAGGTCGATAGAGAGCAATTAACGCGCGATTAAGAGGATTGCGGTGTTCGGGCAAAATCTTGCCTCGAACCACATAGCCCATTAATACGGGCACCAGGGTAATCGACAATATCGCCGCTGCCGCCATGGCATAGGTTTTCGTAAAGGCCAGAGGGCTAAACATGCGCCCTTCCTGATTTTCCAACGCAAATACCGGCGCGAAACTCACCGTGATGATTAACAGACTGAAAAACAGTGCTGGTCCAACTTCCCGGGTCGCTTGGGCGACAAGCTGCCAACGATTCGCTTTGGTTAACGGTGTGCGCTCCATATGCTTGTGCAGGTTTTCCACCATCACAATGGCGCCGTCAACCATAGCTCCAATGGCAATGGCAATACCGCCCAATGACATGATGTTGGCGTTAATTCCCTGGATATGCATGACCGTAAACGCGGCTAGTATCGCGACCGGCAGAGTGATTATGGCGACCAGAGAAGAACGTAAATGAAACAAAAAGACCAAGCACACTAAAGCGACGACGACGAACTCTTCGAGCAGTTTATGCCAGAGGTTATCAATCGCCCGGTCAATAAGCCCTGAGCGGTCGTACACTGGCACTATCTCAACGCCTTCAGGCAGACCCGACTTGAGTTCTGCCAGCTTCGCTTTCACTCCAGCAATGGTCGCCTTGGCATTTTCGCCGTAACGCATGACGATGATGCCGCCAACCGCTTCTCCCTCACCGTTCAAATCCGCCACACCTCGTCGCATCTGAGGGCCGACGCGTACATCTGCAATCTGACCTAAAAGCAGCGGAGTGCCTTTCTCGGTAACACCGAGAGAAATGTTTCGAATATCCTCAAGGGAATCCAGATAGCCACTTGCCCGAATCATGTATTCCGCTTCAGACATTTCGACAACAGACGCGCCGACCTCTTGATTACTGGAACGAATGGCAGCGGCAATCTTAGGCATAGTCAACCCATAAGCGCGCAAGCGATCCGGCGCGACAACCACCTGATATTGTTTGACCATACCCCCGACGGTCGCAACTTCGGACACACCATCAACCGTTTGCAACTCAAATTTTAAAAACCAGTCCTGCAAACTTCGCAATTCGGAGAGATCATGTTGACCGGTGGAATCCACGAGCGCATACAGGTATACCCAGCCAACGCCTGTGGCGTCGGGCCCCAGTTGTGGTTTTGCAGTCTCCGGCAAATTGGGTGTTACCTGACTGAGATATTCCAGTACTCTGCTGCGTGCCCAATAGAGATCCGTGTCGTCATCGAACAGGACATAAACATAGGAATCTCCGAAGAACGAGTAACCGCGAACGGTTACCGCACCGGGAACCGCCAGCAACGCCGTTGTCAGAGGATAAGTCACCTGATCTTCGACCACTTGAGGCGCTTGTCCAGGATAGGAGGTTTTTACGATGACCTGAACGTCAGACAGGTCGGGTATTGCATCTATAGGCGTTTTACTTAACGAATAGATACCACCAGAAGTCACGGCTAACGTCAGTAAAAGAACCAAGAAACGGTTTTTGATAGACCATTGAATGACAGCAGTGATCATCGTCATTCTCCTTCTCTAAGGTCATCTAACCAATCAAAATCCATAGAATCGTGGTCCATAGAATCGTGGTCCATAGAGTCGTGGTCCATAGAATCATGGTCCATAGAATCATGATCCATAGAATCATGATCCATAGAATCATGATCCATAGAGTCATGGTCCATGGAGTCGTGCGGAATCGCCTCTTCACGGGTAGACGCATCCAGGCGCTCAAAATCCGATGTTTTACTGGATTCCGAATCCATCAAAAACTGAGCCGAGGTAACCACGCTGTCCCCTGCTTTAAGGCCTTTTGTAATAGCAATACCTTGGTCATCGGCATTGCCAGTTAACACTGCAACACTTTTAAATCGATGATTATCCAATGCCAGCACCACTCTATTCTGAGAACCTGTGCGAATGACGGCAGATTCGGGAACGGTTACGACAGCCTCCTGCTTTTCCGATGCAATAGCGATTCGTGCGTACATACCAGGGCGCAACTGTTGATCGGCGTTTTCAAACCGTAATCGGATTCGCAAGGTGCGTGATGCGGAATCAATCGACGGATAAATATAGTTGACCTCACCTAGCCATTGTTTATCTGGAAAGTAATCCAAGGTCATCGTTACGGGCTGACCAATCGCGACCTGAGATGCCTGTTGTTCAAACAATTCTGCTTCCGCCCAAATGGTTGAAAGAGATCCAAGACTCATCAAAGTGGTTGCCGGTTGTACATAAAAACCCTCGCGAACATCCAATTGCGTTACCACTCCATCGACTGGAGCAAAATAGGTCACTTGCTGTTGAATTTGTTTGGATGCTTGTAAGTTTTTGATGGCCTCCTCAGAAAATTCCAGCGCTCTCAGGCGCCCTTTGGCGGCGTCAATTAAATGGTTATTCTGACGGGAAACGGCCAACAGAAATTCTTCCTGGGCATTCACCAACTCCGGCGCATACAAGGTATAAACGGGTTGCCCCTTTTCAATGGGATCTCCTTTGGCCTTGACGTAGAGCTTTTCGATCCAGCCAGCAACTCTGGGGTGCAAGTGAACCAGACGATCCTCGTCATATTCTAATAATGCAAAGGCGGCTATCTTAGGATCAAGGACGCGTGACCTTGCTTTGGCAACTCGTACACCGAGTGAATTTGCAACGGCAGGATCGACGTCAATCACACCTTTTCCGAAAGAATTACCCTGGGTTTCATCGTCTTCATAAACCGGCACTAGATCCATACCCATGGGTGATTTTCCAGGTTCATCACGGCGATAGTTCGGATCCATTGGCGCCACCCAGTAGAGCGGTTGTTTTTCGACGGAAGCCTTTGACTCCTCTGAATGCGGAAGCGCTCCCCGAAAGACCCAGGTACCAGCGCTGCCGATAATAGCGCCTACTAGAACAGCTGCAAGTGTGCTTTTATTGGTCAACATAAGGCTGCTCCTGTAAGCGAGTCGATGACACTGAAGTTGTTAATGATTGAGGGTCTTTCAAGGCGAGAGGGTCATCTACCGATTGAGCACTCTGAGAAGATACAGCGCGGTCATAACCGTACAAGAGGTAGTTGAGCTGTGTGATCGCCTGTGCGCGATCAATCGTAAGAGACACCCACTCGATACGGGTATCCAGTTCGCGAATTCTGGCAGAAACCAAATCGGTAAAATCACCCCGATCATTGGTATAAGCGATCAAACTCGCTTCCGCATCCTGCTCAGCGCCGGACAGCAGCTCCTGTTTGTACAATGCCAACTGCTTGTCCAGCCCCTGCAATGTAATGAGCTGTTGCTCAACTTGGGAGTACATTCCACGCAATGCCAGCACCCTGTCAGTAGAGAGCTTTTCCCGCTGTGCAAGTGAGGCCCGCCGCAATGGATCTTGACGTTTGCCAGTGAACAGAGGCAGGTCAAAACTCACCCCAACGGAAAACAGATCCGCTCTATCGACGCCTTGGGGGTCTTCGTCGCGGTAACCATAGCCCGCAGAAAGCGTCCACTGAGGTTTATAATTCTGCTCTGATAACGCAACCTGGGTATCACCAATCGCAATTCGTTCATCCCAAATGGCAATGGTTGGATGTTTCAACAGATAACGTTGTAACAGCGATGATCTTTGCTCTGCCGTTACCGAAAGCAGCGTCTGTATTGCTGGTGTTGGCGTGGGAATTGCGCCCGCTAACGAATCATTTAAGAAGCCTGCATTGAGATCCGGTAACCACGTTTGCAGACGTGCAAACTGATTCTCACGCTGTCGATTTAACATAAGAATACGATTATCCAATCGCGAAAGCTGCAGTTCCGCCTGGATCAAATCCTGCTGCCGAGTCGAACCTGCAGCGAGCCGATAGCTGGCACCAATCTGTGCAACCAACTCTTCAAACAGGTGGCGATCATCCCCGATGAGCTCAAGTGTTTCCTGAAACCTGAGCATCTCCAGCCAGGTTACAGAAATTTGCTGACGTAAGCTCACCCGCCGCTCGCGGGACATAGCACGCTGCACACGCGCTTCTTGAGAAAAAACCTGTGACTGTAAATGTGCACTGTCACCACGAGGAAGGCGTTGCGCGATACCCACACGCATCTGCGTCATGGCTTCCTGGTGAAGGGAACCCGTGTCTACAGGGAGATTGGCTAAATCTAAAGAAACCACAGGATCAGGAATTTGTCCTGCAGCAACACTTTGCGCGTCGAGGGATTGCTGTTGCAAGCGGCTGCCTTGCAACCAAGGGTCGCTTGTTTGTGCGGCTATGATGGCTTGCTCTAGCGTCATTTTCAGTGGCTCATTGCCGTCGGCAAATGCCATCCAGGGCAGAACGAAAAGAAGCCAACTCTTCTTGACGATCCTGTGCCGCAAATTTCGATGAAAGGACATTGCCCTCTCCTCTACGAATCAGTTCTTGGAAAAGTCGAAACAACGAGCATCACTCGCCATAAGTCGGGATAGGTCTTAAAGCACGCCGTCGAAAATCCACTTAACGGTATACTGCTAAGACGCCCTCAAATAACGACGATGTAATTCGCAGACGACGTAGTTGCTCGGAAAAGAAAAGAGACTTAGAGAATTGGAGGTCGGTAATGGGGGGAGACGCGAGTCATCGGCAAGGCTGCCGACTCGGAAACAAAAACAAAGTGAGAGGCTGCGCCAACAGCGAGATCCACATATGACCCGAGGACCGGCAACTTGGCATAGCATTGCGACATATTGCAGTGCTGTTCACTCTGGTCGTCACTGTTACAACAATCATGATGATCGCTATGATCATCATTCAATAACGATTGATCATGGCTTACCGTTACATGACTGACATCTGGATGGCTAGCATCGATAGACATGGACACGTGAGCTTGCACATTAACATCAGACATCCCATGTTCATGCGCAAGGATTTGGGACGTCTCGGTCATAGCCCCACTGCAGCCGCCAAATGATGCGAAAACCGATGCAGGGAAACACAAGACCAGCGCCAATAGCGCCACCAGTAATCGAGATTTCAAACGCAAACAGAGAATAGGACGCCATGTCTGATCAGTCAGACAGAAGGGGGCAAGCTGTAAACCTCTAAGCGCCATAACACTCGTGTAAATTGTATTTACAAATAGGAAGAAGGCATCACCAGGACGCCTCGAAAATCTTACGAGGATGATCCAAGTGAGATCCCGTTTCACTGCTAAACTAACGGAATATAACGTTTTCATTGATGGCCAATCTTTGGCGAATCAAAGCAGAGACCGGCCAGGGAGTTGCCTATGGTTTACGACGTGGCCGCTCAGACTCCCCATCAGAGGTACCTTAAAGAACAACCAAAGGCCAAGAAGTACCGGTCAATTGTCAACGGCATCTATAGTAGTGCGGATGTCTCCTTTTAACAAGCGAGAGACAGATTCCTCATGAAAGGCATGGTATTTACTGAATTTATGGACATGGTCGAATCCCGCTGGGGATTGGACATGATTGATGATTTGATCGAGGCCGTGTCTCCCCCCTCTCAGGGTGCCTACACCTCCGTAGCCACCTACGATTTTCAAGAACTGGTTGACTTGGTAAGCGAATTACATCGCAAAACCGAGATTCCCCTTGAGCAACTGCTCTACGAACTTGGGCGCTACCTGGGAAATACCTTCGCCCGCAAGTTTCCCGCTTACTTTCACGAGGCAAAAACTCACCGCCAGTTCATCATGAATGTGGATCAGCACATTCACGAAGAGGTCCTTAAACTGTTTCCTGACGCACAGCTCCCTCGCTTTACCCACGAGGAAAAACCGGATAGTACCCTGGTATTACGCTATGACTCAGAGCGCTCTCTCCAGGATGTAGCTCATGGTTTAATCGACGCCACCAGTGTTATTTTCAAAGAAGCGATAACCATAAAGCGTCACCAAGAGACCTCAGAAGGTCGGCCAATCACCGTATTTCAACTGAATTGGCCCAACACCGCTGAGTCCAATCATGACCAGTGACACAACAGAAGCAGATAAATGGCGTCGTCGCTATGAACGCGAGCGCAACGCCCGCAGTCAGGCGGAATCATTGCTCGAAAGTAAAAGCCACGAGCTGTATCACATCAACAAGCAGCTGTCCGAACTCTTCCAGAATCTCGAACAAGAAGTCAGCGACCGAACAGCCGACCTCGCTCAGGCGAGAGATGAAGCCCTAGCCAGTGCGCGCGCAAAAAGCGACTTTTTGGCAAACATGAGTCACGAGATACGAACACCGCTTAACGGTGTGATGGGTATGCTGTACTCGTTACGTCGCTGCAAAAATGACGATCAGCGTGCCGCACTGATTAACTCAGCCATTGAATCCGGAAAACTCCTGCTTTCTGTTATCAGCGATATTCTAGACTTCTCCAAAATTGAATCGGTCGGTATTGAACTGGAATCCATCGACTTCGACTTACGCCATACACTCGAAGTCGTCGCCCATAACTTTGCCGCCAGCGCTCGCCAAAAAGGCCTGGATCTGATAACGGAAATTGATCCCATGCTGCCCAATGGTTTTCGCGGGGACGGCTTTAGAATTCAGCAGGTTATCGGTAATTTTATCTCCAATGCCATTAAATTTACCGAGCGAGGCCGAATTCTTGTCTCTGCAGATTATTTAGGCGAAGGCCGTATTCAAGTTGCCGTAAGTGATACTGGTGCAGGCATTGAGCCAGAACAAGCGAAAAACATTTTCAATGCCTTCAGTCAGGCGGACACCTCCGTGACCCGATGTTACGGAGGTACCGGGCTCGGACTCTCCATCTGCGCTCGCATTGTTGATGCTCTCGGCGCGACCATCGACTTAGACTCTACCCCAGGCGAAGGTTCTCGCTTTTCATTTACCTTAACCCTACCCGTGGTCGACTACTCCAGCCTCGCATCGATCTGTCGCGATCAGCTACAGGCTTTTCAAGTCATATTGCTTTCAAAAAGCTTTCACTACCGAGACAAAATACGAAAATTACTGAGCCGGTTGAATATTGGCAATCTGGTCGTTGCCAATGAAGCCAAAGAAATCGACAGCACACAATTGAAGCAACAGCTGCATTCCGTTTTACTGCTGGATTTGTCACACATATCCTACTCCGCACGCACGAGCTGGCTCTGCTTGAATGATCAACTTCCAAACCTTCAGGTGATCTCGTTGGTCAACTTTGAAGACATGGGAGACCTGCCTGATCAAGCCCAGATTCAACTGCTGAAACCAGTGAGGGGCGGTGAACTCATCCAGGCGATACTCGACCCAGAATCTTCTTCCAGTTATGGGGATGACTCCCAACAATCGTTGGACCAATCCGCACTGCACGGGCTCGACGTGCTGATCGTCGACGACAACCTCATTAACCGACAGGTTGCAACCACACTTCTGAGAGATTTGGGCTGCGAAGTCACCACCTGCGACAGCGGCCCAGAAGCCATCGCCTATCTTCAAGTGCATTCTACAGACTTGGTTTTAATGGACGTTCAGATGCCAGGCATGGATGGCTTGCAAGCAACCCGTCATATACGCCAAATGCATTCCGACATGTCAGATGTTCCCGTTATTGCGATGACAGCCCACGCGCAACCAGAAGATCGACGCAAGAGCTTCGCAGCGGGCATGCAAGAGCATTTGACCAAGCCTCTAGACCCGGAAACACTGCGTGTTAAAATTGCCGGACTGCAAATAACGGCCCGCGCGCGCAACCTCAAAAAACAGCCTCAGACCGCTGCCACGACTGACGCTCGGAATGACCACGTCGTCACGGCGGCGCACACCAACCAATCCAATACACCAAGAACCACCCCTTTGTTTCACTATTTGCAACACCTAGTGAATCACACGGACTTTGAAATTGTCGACGCCATTGAGCGCCTGGGTGGTCGTGAAGAGCTTTTACTGAAACTTCTGACCAAATTCGTAGAGGAATTTTCTAAAGCACCATGCTTGCTCATCCAACATTTACAGGATGAAAATTATCAAAATGCAAAAGCACTGGTTCACCAAATTAAAGGCAGCGCCAGCAATTTAGGTGCGAAAAGCCTATCAGATGCCGCCGCAGCGATTGAGCATCGACTAAAACAGGGAGAGCACATCATTCCCGACGAACTTTTACGCCGACTCGCCAATCATATGAAAACACTTATTGAACAAATACCAGAGCTCCCTTCTTCGATCGACAATACACTAGGACAAAAGGTGGCTACAGGCGAAGCGCCTGTAGCCGAAGAAGAGGTCCTCGTCATGCTGAAGGAAATCGGCAATTTGCTGGAACAGGATATCGTTGCTGCAGAACACCTCTTCGCGAAACTCGATGGAGCATCCTTAAAATATCTGCAAGAACCCATTGCACAGCTTGGAACCGCAATGCGTGACTATGAGATAGACACCGCAAAAATGATTATTACTGACATATTGACCAACCACTAATGTGGTGCAATGAGCGGTACTCGTTGACCTTCCGCCAACTTGCGAAACAGGTTTTCCATCTCCTGCTCGACGCCGGAATCATCGGAAAACCACTCGCCACCTCGATCCGAAAACTGCTGTAAGAGAGTGTGCAGCTGCTTTTCTTGGGATTCAGTCAACCCCATTTCCGTAGATTGACGATTGATTTCCTCTACCAAGGATTCCAAGTCCTGCAAGCCACTATTACGAACGTCCTCCCGATGTTGACGCAGTTTGGACATCATTTTGCAGCAATTTGAAAACATGCGTTGTGAGTGCTTCACCATCTCGATTGCAGCAACTCTCACCCCCGCACCTTCGGCGATAAGTTCGACACAGTCTCGTAATCGCGCAGCATCGGGAGAAGCCTCCATCGGCATGTTTTTTACCAACAGAGACAACTGCTCCAAATGAATCATTAAGCGTGAACCGCTCTGCGTTAATCGCTCTCCGCCGCGTAGAGCAATCAATAACTCTCTCTCCAACGGAGGAACTTCTCCGGAAGTCGAAAGACAAACCGATTCACTGCCATAATTGAGCAAAATGCTCACACTTAAGCCTAAAGCACCAACCGCCTGAACAACTTCTTCAGCCAAAAGACAACAGTCTTCTGTCGCCAATGTGTCTCGCAAAAATGCGACAACTATCGCCTGTTCTTCCCATTCTCGATGAGCAGAACTTACTGCAACCTTTGCCATCTGCGCTTCTTCGACCACATGCCGAAAGCCGCGAAACCTCTGTGCGGCAAGAGACACTTTTTTACGAATTTCTTCTGGTTGAATAGGCTTAGTAATGTAATCACTACCGCCGCTCTCATAGCCGGCTAGCTTTTCTTCCAGAGTATGATTTGCACTGACAAAAAGTATTTCTATTTTTTGACATTGAGGCATGGCCCGAATACGCTCACAACACGTGTAGCCACTCATATCCGGCATGTTAACATCGAGTAAAACAACCTCGGGGGGATGGTTCCCGGATGCGATCTCAATGGCTTTGGCACCGTTTTTGGCAATCATCAATGTAAAGTCATCGCGCAGATTTTCGACCAACACCTGGAGATCCAGTGCAGAGTCATCAACGAGAAGCAGTTTGGGCTTTTCACTGTCCATAGATTAGCGTCGCAGATTCGTAATTAATGCGGCAAGAAACAGCTAAATTCTTTGAATAAGCATAGTTAGAGCATTACGCATTCGCCAATTCACGATAGCAATCCCACAGGGTAAAACGAAGTATGATCTCTGATGGATATGTCTCATGAAGCGCCCCTTGTCTAGCTTGCCATTCCGGTCTTACTTTCCGAGGCTTTAAGCTGTTTTCTCTGTTCAGTATTGACGGTGATGTAGCTTTCTAGAGCCGCGGCGGTTACTGGCGGCATAAAATAATACCCCTGCATCATGTAGCACCCGAGCTCGAGAAGCTGCCCCATTTGCTGTTCGGATTCAATACCTTCTGCGATAACTGAAAAGCCAAGCTTTTGTACTAGCGACACAATTCCTCGAATCAACTCTGCATCGCGACGATTTCCTACGAGATCAGTGATAAAGGAACGATCTAGCTTAACTTCGTCTAATGGTAACTGGCGAAGATAACTCAAACTCGAATATCCCGTGCCAAAATCATCCAGACTCAGTTTAATACCTAGGGATCTTATTCGATTAAGAATGTTAATCGTATCCTGAGGTTTATGTATGAAAGAGGCTTCTGTTATTTCCAATTGCAATAAATGAGGGGGAGTTTCTGTGTTTTGTAAAATGCTGGACAACTTTCGGGTAAATTGATTGTCTGCAAATTGAGTGGCTGAAATATTTACTGCAATCGGTATGGCCTCAATGTCGGCCGCGTTTCTCCAAACCGCCAATTGCCGGCAAGCCTCGTTTATCACATAGTAATCAATGTCACGCACAAACCCGGTTTGCTCAGCCATACTGATAAAGGAATCGGGAGACAAAAAACCGTGGCGGGGATGATTCCATCGAATAAGTGCTTCACATCCAATAATTTTACCGTTGCGTCCATCCACTTTGGGTTGGAAATACAGCTGTAATTCTCGGTTCTCAAGAGCCGCAGGAAGATCACTTTGCACCAAAAATCGAAATGCCGGCTGATCCTCCATTGAACTTTCAAATAGCTGAAATTGATTTCTACCCTGATCTTTAGACTGATACATGGCAATGTCTGCGTTGCGCTTAAGCAGATTTAAATCCGTGCCATGATCCGGATAGACACTGGCTCCAAGACTCGCGGTCACCTTTACTTTCTGCTTACCCAGGGTAACTTCTTGTTTAATGGTGTTGAGGATCAAATCTGAGACGGCGGAAAAGTTATGAGGATGCTTGACGTTTTCAATAAGTATAACGAACTCATCACCACCGAGGCGCACGACGGTATCTTCCCGACGTAAATGATTCACCAGACGATTGGCGACCACCCGCAATAATTCATCACCGGCATCATGCCCTAAGGTATCGTTAATCGTCTTGAAATTATCCAGGTCTAGAAGTATCAAAGCGAATTTCAAATCATACCGCTGGGCGTGCGCGACAGCATGGTCGAAATAATCGAGCAGATAAGCGCGATTGCGCAATCCGGTTAGTGAATCATGCAGCGCCCGGTGCCGAAATTGTTCAGCGAGAGATTGCAGCTCTTCTGTGCGCTGAGAGATCTTTTTCTCCAACGCCTTTTCTCGCTCCTCAATTCGATTCAACATAATATTAAACTGACTACCGAGATGTGATAGCTCATCCCTTCCGGCAACATTAATCCTCAAACTGTAGTCTTTGGTGTGCGCAACGGCACGTACCGTGGTCAACAGCTCGCGAAAGGGTGCAGAAATTATGGAGTTCATCCATTGAATCAAGACAAAGGAGATCCCTACTGAGAACACGTAGATGAGCACAGAATAACCCACCATACGACTGAGCAATTGTTTGAGCTCTCCACGAGAGACGTGTATTTCGATCCGCCCTAATGCTTCACCTTCATAACTCAATAGACGATTTATTTCGAGATCCGTCGAATCGCGGGAAGATGCTTGAGTGCTGGCATAAGACGCAAACAAATCACCGGCACTGTTAAAGACATCAGCGCGTAACACTGCCCTATCCGTTTGTAGAGTTTCGAGGATAGCCAACGCCTGACGTTTATCATGAAAAAATATCGATGGGGCCAAGGTGCTGCTCAACACAGTGAGCTGTGTGTTTATTCGATCATCAAAGTGGGAATGCAATGTTCTTTGCTGGCTAAACGTGAAAAACAGAAGCACGCACGCCAAGACAGCGGCATTAACGGCAACCATGACACCAACAAAACGACGACTGATGCTTTCTTTAAAGTATTTCAACCCGTTTTGCCTTATACCTGTGCCGCCTGCAGCTAAGAGCATTACTATTTTTCTATTCTAAAAAAGTATAGACACAGCCGATCCAGGCCAACCGAGCAATTTAGCCAAACAAAGGAAACATGCGCCAGAATTACTCAAAAACGATAAAAGCTACCGGTAGCACGACAACCTTTACGATTTAAGTTGGCAAAGAAAGTAGACAGATGGGGGAAGGTGGCGAGAACTTTCCGAAAAAAGCGGAAAGCTCATCGCCGATGACTGGACTGCTGGTCAGTGTAAAGTCACTGACTCGATATTACATACTGATGGTTTGACCGATCGGCTCACGCTCTTGCAGAGAGTCTTCAGAATCTCCCTGCAACGGCATGCTCACAGGCTTAACATCCAGCGTGACCGGTACTGTGGCTGACATGGTGGTGCCGTCAACGACCGGAACGACGGTGGGCGCTTCCGCTGATTGCTCACTTGAATAGAGAAATACACCCAATCCCATCAGGATTCCAACAGAACCCAGACTGAAGTCTCTTAGTAGTAAGAGATTTCGTTTCATTAATCATCTCCTTGGTAAAGTCCCAATTCCCTGTTTTATCATCAATGGGTAGCGCAACCCGGGAAAATCTCACGACATACCATCGCCGTATCCAATAGGACGGACAACCTCTTCGCCCAGAGGATTAAAAACAACGACAGGATGTAGCAGCACTATTTGACAATAAAACATGTTGATCTCGACCCTCGAAACTGCGATTGCTTGACCAGACAGATGAGAATGTTTTGACTGAGATCATTGAGACTGCGGCAAAGACTATACCATCGGCCGGATTGGAAAAGTTAAAAATTACCGTTTTTCACACTTTTCTTGCCAAAAGGACGATTTTGCGCATACAGGGCTAAATTTCGTAAAGATTGACGGGCATTGACGTATAAAACAACATATATTTTTGCTGCCACCGTCCCCCCAATCATTTCGGGATCGACACGCAAATCTACAAAATTGCATTCGACTCTTGTAAATCAAACAATCGTCTTAGCTTTTTTCTGACGGGCACCTTTTAAAAGCCTAGAGCCTGTTCCTGTCCTCCGCCTATCTTCACCCCAAGTAAACTGTGAGTGTTGGCATGTCGTATCTAGAGTGGCGATCTATGTCGATGACCTTTCCTCTCAGGAGAATCCTGTGTTCTACAGCCAGCACCGTGGCCGCGAGGCCAACACCCCGACAGATATACCGCTGATTGGCTGGTGGGATATTGTTCGCCGACTTTTTGTACAAATCGACAAAGATAACCTGTCCCTCATATCTGCTGGCGTTGCCTTTTATTTTCTGCTGGCCATTTTTCCTGCGATTGCGGCTCTCCTTTCGTGTTACGGTCTCTTTAACTCCGTGGAAGAAGCCAGCGCCCAAGTTCAGTCAATGATCAATTTCTTGCCCCAAGAGACCCATGCGCTCTTGCTGCAACAGGTCACAACACTGGCCGCCAAGTCCGAGACGACCCTGAGTGTCAGTGCTATTTCGAGTACATTGCTGGCCATATGGAGTTCCAGCCGCGGCGCAGATGCCATCATCACGGCCTGTAATATCACCTACCGGCAGGAGCAAGAGCGATCGTTTTTTATGAAGCTGTTGATGCGAATGGCTTTTACGGCGGCAGCGATAGGCTTCGTGTTTGTGGCTTTGTCCGTCATAGCCATCCTCCCCATCGTCTTGAACTTACTGGGTGTCGCGAAATACTTGGACTGGCTACTGACCAGTGCATCTTGGCCCCTATTGGCCGTCTTCTTTAACCTTGCCATGATGGCAATCTATCGGTTCGGCCCTCACCGTCGTGCGGCGAAGTGGCGCTGGACAACGCCTGGGGCCCTGATCGCTACAACCATTTGGATTGTCGCCTCTGCTGGATTTTCGTTTTATGTATCGAACTACGGAAGTTACAACGAAACCTACGGGTCTCTTGGCGGCGTTGTCATTCTACTGATGTGGCTTTACCTCACCGCTTTCATTATTTTACTCGGCGCCGAATTTAACGCAGCAACTGAATTACAAACCCGGCGGGACAGCACAGTCGGCCCTCCAAGAGATATTGGACAACGCGGTGCCTATGTGGCTGATACCGTTGCAAGCACACCAAACACACCGAAAACCCACCTTCATTAAACAAGATCCAGGCGCTGTTAGAAAAAACTCTATGCGATTCTCTTCACCGTTACCTCGTCACGCCATGCGAGTTCAGCCATGGCTGCTGGCGACATTTATCACAGCAGCGACGCTTGCCTTTTTATCTCTGTTGAAAATTGCTAGTCATGACGCCATTTGGGATTTTGACAGGGCCCTGCTTTTATCCTTCAGAAATCCTCAAGACCTCGCCGACCCAATCGGTGGACTGGGAATTGAAGAAGCGATGAGAGATATAACAGGTCTCGGTGGTACGATGCTAAGCACCTTGTTCAGCATACTGGCGGGTGTTTATTTCTTTCTCAATGAACAGCATCGCCGCGGACTTTTTCTATTGATGGCAATTGCCTGTGGTGCGACACTGAATTATGGTCTGAAACATCTTATCGACCGCCCTCGCCCGGACCTGGTCCCTCACATTATGGAGGTCACCTCACCGAGCTTTCCAAGTGGACACACCACCGCAGCAGCCGTCGTTTACCTTACCATTGCCGGATTGATCGCCAATAGCCTTTCAAACCGACGTTTACGCGGGTATGTGTTTTTCTGTGCAGCCACAATCGTCGTATCAGTCGGTATCAGCCGAGTTTACCTCGGAGTCCATTGGCCCAGTGATGTGTTAGCCGCCTGGCTGCTCGGTGGCAGCTGGGCTTTACTGAGTGTTTATGTGCAGAATCGGCTGATGAAACATTAAGTACTCTCATCAAGTGATTCGCCATCGATAGTTTCTGTTGTAGGTGCCTCTCTCCCGCTACGATACAGACGGCTCTGCAAATAGCGAGAGTGAAGGTGCCTGACCGCAACCATTAGCATGGCTGCAAAAGGCAGTGCCAGAAGCACACCGGTAAAGCCGAATAGCTGCCCCCCGGCCAAGACGGCAAAAATAACGGCAACCGGATGCAAACCGATTCGATCACCGACGAGCATCGGCGTTAGAACCGTACCCTCTAAAATCTGTCCGACGACGAAAACCATCCCCACCATGAGCAATGGCAGAAGTTCCTGAAACTGGAAATAAGCAGCGATACCTGCCGCGGCGATACCGACAATGGACCCCAGATAAGGCACAACACTGGCAAGCCCCGCCAGCGAACCCAGTAACAGCGCCAAATCGAGCCCGACCAAGGCGAGCCCAGAGCTGTAAATAATGGCAAGCGCGACCATAACGAGCAATTGTCCGCGCACAAAAGCGCCGAGAATTTCATCGCATTCACGGGCAATTTGCACCACCTTCCCTTCCCAGCGTCCAGGCAAGAGCTGACGGATTTTAGCAACCATGACATCCCAATCGCGCAGCAGATAAAACGTCACTACCGGTATCAAAAACACATTCATTGTCCAGCCGATGAGCGCCAGACTGGAACCCGCAATTCTTCCCCAAAGAGCTGTTAGGAATTCACCAGCACCAACCCAGTTGTCTTTTAACACCGATGCGAAATTCGTCACCGGCAGACTGTCACTTGGCAGATCCAATTTTTCTTGTAACCAAGGAAGTACGGTCGACTGAAGAGTATTTAACCACAGAGGAATCTTGCCCATAAGAAGATCCAGCTGCCGACCAAGTAACGGAACTGTCACCAGAATCAATATGGCGCCGGCAATCGTCAGGAGAATGAAAACGATGACCACCGACAGCGTCCTGCTTAAACCGAGTTTTTCAAAACGATCGGCCGCAGGATCCCCAAAATACGCCAGACCTGTGGCAATCAGAAAAGGAGACAGAATCGGTGCCAGCAAATGAATAAACACCAACAGAAAAACCACCAGCCCGGCGGACAACACCATATAATGCCAGCTCGGCGTCGAGTCCATATCGTTAACCTCTATTTGGGAGAAGCTACGTTGCCACAGGAGGAGGGATCTGTCGATAGATCACGCGACGCGGCGCAGCTGAAAGTCTAGTAAGATCGGAAGGTGATCAGACAGTAACCGGGTGTCGGCATTTTTCAAAACGCGGATATTATTGACATCGACATCGTGACCAGTCCAGATTCGATCGAGCCGAAACAGCGGCCAGCGTGAGGGAAAGGTCGCCGAGGTTGAATGGGCAGATAGCGTTTCATCCATATGCTGAAACGCCGTCGTAAACAACTGCCATTCGTTGAAATCCCCTCCCACAATGAGCGGTAACAGAGGATTTTCATCCAAGGCGTGAACATACTCATAAAGCATTGCGAATTGCTGTCGTCTCTCACGACGCTTTAACCCTTTGTGGGTATTCACAACCCTCAGCGGACCTGAATCTGTTTTCAGCACAACCTCTTGAATGTTTCTGGGCTGATACCCCTCCTGACTGACATCGATTGTTTTACTGGATTCAACAGGAAAACGAGACAACACTGCATTACCGTACCAGCCAGAGGATTCATTAAGTGCCGGCGACGGTACCAAGGAAGTAAAGTGATCGCCGCATATCGCCGCTATGTCGCCATCCACAGTGCGCTCTTCTGGACGTGTGTCCATTTCCTGCAACAACACTATGTCAGCATCCTGCTCCTGCAAAAACTGAGATATTCTCTGATAATCCTGTTGACCGTCTGTGCCTACGCCACTATGGATATTGTAGGTTACTAATTTCAACGTTTCGTTCACCACGCTAAGGGATGGACAATTTTATTATCATTATAGTTCAGGCTAAGCCTTCTTGACGTCTCTGTTTGTGCTGCTGGAAGAAGCGAACACATTTTTGAGATCCGACGATCATGGCAATCCACAAGCCAATCCCTATTGCAAGATAAGCGATTGATTGCGGAGAGGGATTCATAAAGATTTGCGTCAACGAATCGCCGACTAAACCTTTCGCAATCATGGGCGGGAACATCCCTAAAAAGGTGCCAAGCAGGAACTGAAACAGCGTCACTGATGAAATTCCGGCGACCAAATTGACAAGACTAAACGGCGCCACCGGCAGCAAACGGATTGCAGCGATACCAACCACCCCGCTGTCTCGAATTTTTTCATCGACCGCCTTGACCTTATCGCCCAGCAGCCGACGTATGCCCGCATTGCCCAAGCCATGGCCGATAAAGAAGAGCAACGCTGAACTGAGCAGAGCACCGCAGATGCCATAGAGAGGCCCAAAGACCGGCCCGTAAACGACAGCCACAGCTAACGACAATACTGTAACAGGGAAGAACAATAGCCCGCCCACGACATAGACGAGACAAACCGTTGGCAAAGCCCACAGTGTTCCCCGACTAGCATGGAGAAACTCGTTTAAATTCTCAGTGGTGAACCAGGGCATTTGGCTGGCGAATAAAAATACCACTGCCAGCAATACAACAAATGCCGCTGCACCAATCGCCATCAACAGGGTTTTCTTGCGGGGATTTCGGAATTGCATGGGTTTCTCTCCGAGGCCCGACACCGGCGGAATCAATGGTTCTTCCGGATCAGATAAGGTTTGGAAAACGTTTTGCCAGGACTGATCTGTGAATTGGCTGTCGTCGACTTCACGCAAGTGATACCGATCTATCGGCTGATTTGACAACAACTGATTCAACGGAGAGTGAGAATCGATGCACTGACGGACTTCCGCCATGGAGTGCCCCGTATGCTCCGCAAGTAAGTCGTCTCGAACCTTAAGCAACTGCTCTCGCTGACAGGGTGTATCGCCACGGAACACCAGATCGACTTCTGTATCGAGCGTCATGGAGCGATTACTGATATTTGACGACCCAATGACCAGATAGCGATCATCAACCATCATCACTTTCGAGTGAATTTTCTTGTCGGCAATTTGTTTACCCTTTTGATGCACTGATGAATAGCACAGTCGCACCCGGGAAGGATCGACGCCACTCTCCAGGATTTTTTTAAAATCTATTCTGCTCGCCCAAAAGGCCTCACACTCAAAGGTATTTTTGGGGCTATAGGTGCTTACGATGAGTAGGTGTAAATCCGGTTTCTCTTTAAGACAACGATTTAAGACTTCAGCAATTTCCTGACGCGTTGTAAATTGATTTTCAATATAGAGAAATCGTTCTGCACTGTTGATGAGATCGAGCAACATCCGACGCACTTCTTGCACCGGCTCGACTTCGTCCATAAAGGGAATGGTCCTCGCCAGCGCGCACGGCATATCAAAAAGCGTTGGCGGATATGCCTCTGGCCACACCTCAGGTAAAGACGTTGGCGAAAACACTTGTAGGTTTACATCGCTGGGAGCATCTATACACGGTTCCGGGGCCACCCGGTTCCACCGCCATCGAACCAATTCGGCAAATTCACCAACGATCGGTCCACAAGTCAGCAACTGTACGTCGTGCAATGGCGGATAATAGCCATCGGGATCAATTCTACGATCATCGTCAGGCAGGTGATCCCTGGTATCCCAGCGATTGGTGGATATGTCCATTCCACCGCTAAACGCAATCACATCGTCAATGATAACAAGCTTTTGATGCTGACTGCCTCCCATGGGTATCGTATCGTCTAACCAAACATGTACATTATCTGGTGTACGGGTATCCCAGACTTCCTGGGCCCACATCTCCCGGTCACTGAAAAACGCCAACGAAGAATCCCAGCGCAACAGGTAGATCTGAATCGACGGGTTTTGTCGCG
This sequence comes from Pseudomaricurvus sp. ABR4_320, assembly GCF_056159445.1. NCBI lineage: Bacteria > Pseudomonadati > Pseudomonadota > Gammaproteobacteria > Cellvibrionales > Cellvibrionaceae > Pseudomaricurvus > Pseudomaricurvus sp. ABR4_320. Next base: position 455,166 of record NZ_JBSWVF010000001.1, read on the forward strand.
CTTTCCATGCAAGTAACTCACAGGCTTGCGTTGGCACTGCCGACGCTTCAGCCTCTTGCCCACGCAATAATTCGATGCGACTGTCAATATCCCAGCCGACGATGAAGATCGAATGCTGAGCGGAACAAATTGCCTGATGGAGCGCTCGGTAATAGTTGCCGCAATCTATTAGCGGCGCAGCCGCAGTAGCAAGAGATTCGCGCCAACAGTTGTGACCTTTTAAAAAGACATTATCCTCAGACATCCGTCAACGTTCTCCTTTGTCTGTAAACATGCTCTAAGCAGAAAACGAGATCGAAGATTCTCGCCGAAAACAATCGCCTCTCGCGATATCAAGTCAACAGCGAGCGTTAGCGTATAACGCGATTAACACATCGCGGTGAGGTGTTTAGTAAGCTCGCCGACATCAACTGCAAGAACGGCAGAATTGAGCGTCAAGCCGGAAGACGCTTTACTATTGAAGGCTCCCGGCGACGGCACCCAGATCATGAACTGGCATTGACCTGGGGCATGAAAGAATTAAAGAACGCTTACCACGTTACTTAACGACGGTAATATTTCCTTTTTCGAAACCCAGGTCGACAGCAAAATCCATCGCGGATTCTCTATCGGGCAGCACGAGTGTTTTTTCATCCCTCGTGGTAAGGGTGTAACGATCTTCCCCTGACTCAGTGTCACAAAGGGTGACCACTTTGTATCCATTGTGACTGCGTGTTTCCTCGATTTCACACTTGTCGAGGTAACCTAATTTCACGAGATTACTAGCCATTTTTTGTGTATGCATTTGATTTGCTTCCTTCGTTTAAAATTCGCTCTCTACCGCTATCGCGCGGAGACAAACTTTAAGGACGAATGTTATTTTAGGCCCCTGTCCTCATCATGCGGTGCCCTTTCTCCTGATTGTCTGCAAATCTTGATAAACTGCCATAGCGTCTTGTCTTCCACTATGCAGCGCTAACCGTTCGTCACCTCCCCTACTTGAAATCCTAAACTATTTTCTTGAACAAACCGCGCCCAGTATGCAATGCAACGACTTAATCGGTTTTGATAATTGTCGTTAAGGCAATGGGTGCCTGAACCATGCGTTTCTTACCATCAATGGTTGGATAAAAAACGTAATATCCCTTGTCTGGATAAGACGTCACTTTGCCATTAATGACTTTGTACACGTGATCATGACCGGTTATCACAACATCATAGTCGCCGCCTAGCATGGTATCCATGGTTCGGTTCGCACGATTGATCCGATCACACCCTGCGAGAAAAATGACCGCAAGTACACTGCTAATGATCAAACTCTTATTCAGCATCCGACTGTATCCTCAATTACGCACATTTAGATCGAAACTACCTTGCTATTGTAAACGATCTTTTTCCCTGCCATTAACGCTGGTAAAAACCACTAACGACTGGCTGCGCCCACACACGGATACTCCGAGCTAAAACCGAGCTTTGTTTGACTCAACGTTATCCAGTAAACGTGACGTTCATTGAAGGACGTCTATTTGTACTGAGCAAGGTACATGCCATTCCTGAATCTCAGCATATGTGCTTAATTTTTCGCCACTTGAGGATGTTGATCAGAAAAAATAGCGCCAAGACATCACAAATTCCCAATCTCTGACACGAATTTTGTAAAGCATCGCGCAGCAGACTGTAAATCTTGCAATAGCCCAGTGCCTTGCGTTACGGAATTTCCCTACGACAAATGCCAAGAGACTTTTGTCCGGTTAGACCCACGCTCTATCAACACTGCATGAGTTCTCTGCGAGCCCGCAACAAGCCATAGCTCAAATACTGACGCCGACGATCCACTTCCGCTAAAACCACGGATCCGGTCCACTCATCCATGTAATTTTTTTTGTAATTCAAGGTGATCGTACAGACCCGATCCCCGTAGCGTTCGAATACCCATTCAGGCCAACATCTGCCTCTTCCATCACGCACGTTTTCCCTGACATCGTACACAGGGAAAAGTGCTGGCGATTGCACACCAGCCGGCAGAGAGTCTTCACCCGACGCAAGCGCCTCTAACAAAACCTCGAGCACGTTGCTGAATTTCCGCCGATCCATGTTGGATGAATTCACATCAATGTCGGGATTATCGCGTTGTATTCCGGGCTCTCGAAACGCCCCCAACCGATGGTTATAACTGTGAATATCCAACAGCAAAACATTACCGTGCTGTGCAATCAGACGCTCCAGCCATTCTGCCATCAAGGCGAAAAAATGATCATAAAGCGTCAGCAATTGGTCTGTACCAGCGGCAGGAGGAAACTGTCTCCAGATGTGTCCGGCGCCACGTTGAGTGTTCGGAAGTTCTTCGCAAAAGACCTCTCCACGGGGGCGATCGAAATCCACCTCAAAACGAGAGCGATGGTTTACAAAGCTATTGTCGGCAACGTCTGCCCAGAGTCCGGTCATAGGATCTTCGCCACGGCGCTGGGCCTCATTGTCGACAGCGAGGTACGGCCGTAATTGAGGCCGAATAAAGTGGCCTTCGTGAATCGCTGTAGCGATGATTGGACTGTTTCCTCGGGTAATCTTCCAATATGGATCTAAGTATTGAGTCATAATTTGAACCGAAAAACGCGTAATTGAGCGCCTGCCACTCATGACAATAAACGTGACATCAAACATTGTAAGATCAACAAGGCGTCAGATGCCGCCTGGCAACATGGCGTCAATTCGATCTTTTTCGACACTTTATGTTAGGTTTCGAGCAGACAGTTTTGTCCAGCAACAATCCTGCCCTAACCTCCACACAGGCAATAAAGAAGAGTAAGGCGACATTCAGAGAATAGAAGAATGCGGTTGCTATGAAAAACTAAGAGAGGAACGGGTGAGAAGATCGATTTATTGAACGAACAGATGAGTCGCAAGATGGCAAATGCAACACTTATTCAGGTTGATAACCGACTCTGAGCCCACCCCAGTGCCTGCCCTGTACATAGATGGGAACGGACAAATCATGCATGATCTCTCCGGTATCTCGCTTATACGTCTGCAACAGCATGTTATTCGTATGAGAACCACACCTGGCACCCGTACGATCATCAAAAATGCGTTTGGTTCGATTACTGACCAAATCGACCTTGGGATCACCCGTCAACGGTTGGCAAAATTTGCGGTTATGGGTCGGCACATAACCGCGTCGATCACAGGAGATTGCGAAAACAATTTTAGGCAAAGCCGCGACTGCTTTTTCCTGAATATCAGGCAGGACACGGTCACAGAATTCATCAAAACGTGTGTTGTATTTGACAGGATTGGTATTGGCAATAGGCGTATAGGTTTCATCAAACAAATCATTTGCGGAGATGCGGCCTCCCGTAATTGCATCTTCGAATGCCTGTTGGATATCGTCGCGGGTACGTTGAGCTACTTGAAAGAACGGTTGGTGATAACTGTCCGCTGTAGTCTCTGCCAAGACTGCATTTGCCTCTTCCGCCAAGACCATCAGTTTCTCCGCTTCTGCGCTTAGCCGCTCGACCTCTTTCTCATTTTCCCGTGCATCGACGCGCACCTGCGCGATGGAATCGGCGATCGCTTCGAGACGTGTCCGACTGTTCTCGATGCCATCCGCGATGGAAGAAATACAACTCTCTGTATCTGCTGTTTGTCCGGCAATCCCTTCCAGCTGGGCGCCAACGTTCTCGACATCCTGCGTGCCTTTTTCTACGTCTGCAGATAACGCCTGAATATGACCGACAACCCCCTGGGTTTCACTGAGAATTTCGTTGACGATGTTCGCCACCTCACCGGTACTATCGGCAGTACGCGCGGCCAAATGTCGGACTTCGTCGGCGACCACAGCAAAACCGCGACCGTGTTCACCGGCACGCGCCGCTTCGATCGCCGCATTCAAAGCCAACAAATTCGTTTGACTGGCAATTTCTTCAATAACACTGGTGACATCTTGAATCTTGTGAACTCTCGTATCCAGAGTTCCGATTTGTTCCAATGTGGCTTCCGTTTGAGAGTTGATGCGCCGCATACCTGCAATGCCGTCTTGCAGGATTCGCTGGCCATCCATACTGATCTGACGGGCACTCTCTGCGGTGGCCACTGCATTGACCGCGGCATTTGCCGCCTGTTGAACGTTAGCGGTTATTTCCATGGCATTATCGGCAATTTCACCGATAGTTATGGCCTTGCGTTCCAAACGTTGACGCAACTGATCTGTAGAGAAGGAAACTTCAGCGGCAGATACTGCATTTTGTCCCACAGAGCCGGCCAAACGCCGCCCCAACCCTGCCTGTCGATCTGGAATCTCTTCACGATCCTGCCCTTGAGGATCACTGTTCGATTGCATAATCGCAGCAACAAACACAACCATGAGTGTCAACACGACACCATTCAGAACGGGTAGCAATACGGAGACATTAAACTGCCAGAATGCCAAGGTCGCGACAACCGATAACCCGCCACCAGCCAATGAGAGCAAGAAAAAACGAAATTTGTTCAAGTGCGACCTCGGTTACCCGCTGATTCCACCACTATTAGTACTCTGACATCCTCAGGCCGCCGGATTCGATCACACTCCATCTAGCCTTGTTGACGGCTTTTCTCTTTATTGCCGATAAAAAAAATATAGGACACACATTAAAAAATGGCCAAGACAGAGGCAAATGACGCCCCAGCAACAAACCGATTGTTGTTTTTTATGCCAACGCCAATGCTCGGATCTTTTGGATTTTTAAAAATATTTCGGCAGTCGCTCGGGCATCCGCGAGCGCCCGATGGTGGGTATCGAGAGGTATATCCAGATCCTTGGTTAAATTTCCCAAGGCATAGGACGTATGGCCAGGTAAATATCGACGAGCTAATTGCACCGTACACAATTTTGGCATTGCCAGAGTAATATCCAGACGTTGAAGCTCTGCTTTAAGAAAGCCAAAATCAAAACTGACGTTATGAGCGACAAAAATGGCCCCTTCCAGAAATGACAAAATTTGATCGCAGATCTCTGCGAAAGTCGGTGCGGTAGACACCATAGCGTCATCGATCCCCGTTAGTTGAGTTATCGAATGGGGAATTCGACGCTGCGGGTGAACCAGTGTCTGCCAGGTATCCACGACTTGCTCACCACGTACTCTCACCATACCAATCTCAGTTATTCGATGATGTCCATTATGCAGACCACCAGTCGTCTCAAAATCGACAACGACGTACTCCTGGTTGGGGTTGATCGCCCAGTGCGTGGACCTTACTCCAACAGGAACACCGCAAGTATCCAAATATTTTAAGGTTACTAATTGATTGCGACGCAGTTGGTCACCGGGGGATTTAATTTCTTCAAATCGCACAGCCCCCTGATCGAAAACCAGCAAATCAGGAAAACCATCCAAGAGTGAATTGAAATGCAAAACCATCATTTTGAGGCACGCCCTTAAAGCGCTATAGGGCAAAGTTTGGACAAACCTTAAGCAAACGGCGATCAGATCGTCATGCCAGAAAAACAAGCCGTTGGGCGAGTCATAAAATTCCTCACAAATGGCAGTGATATGACGAGACATATCGTCAGCACTTTGAAATCTGTCCAGCTCGGCAAGCAACACGCTTTTGTGCCTCGGTATCCGCTTTTTATCTCGAAGAAACGCTGGCCGAACATCAAATTCACCGACAAACCCCAAGTCTGAATGTTGATAGATGGGATACCAAAAGCAGGTCGCAAACAGGAAGCGCCAGAGTTGGTTTTCCGCATGAAAGGCATCTACACCCTGCTGCTGATACCAGGCGACAACACCGGCTTCTACACTCCCTTTCCAGGCGTCTTCCAAAGGAATCGATGATTTGGACGCGTCAAGTAACCGGGTCAGCGGGCTAGCCGTCTTTGCACCATACCAGCGCCGCTCATAGGATTCGGCGAGCAAGAGGCTCTCCTCACAGGGAGGATTTTCAAGAATTGCTCGCAATCGCTTCGCCACCGATGCCCGCTTCCCCTGCTGATATTCAAAGCGCAACCAACTGGATATCGCTTTGGGTTCATCTGAGGATGAAAATATGGGCATAGCCATCGAAGGGTGGGCACCATAGACCGCCTTTGCCAAAGACCAGCAATATCGACTTCGACTCATCTTGGCCTGCACGCCCTTAGCCTCAGGCAAACTGAAAAATTGACTGGCTGCTAGCAAACACGCCTCTTGAGACCAGGACTTAACATCCCTCCGCAAGCGCCCGTAAAGAAAAGCACTATAGGCCTCTGCAGAAGTCTCAAAGCGAGCTATGGGACTCTTTATCGACTTTCGCGTCTGCAGAATTCCGAGATCTCGCAATGAAAATTGCGACAGGCCAACATCCAACTGACCAAAGAAAAGGAACAGTAGGTACTCGATAACACCCAAATGCTGCAGCTCAATGTAATTTAAAGAGTGAGCTTGCGCCTCGAGCACTTTTACTTGTTGCGGAGCGAGAAAAAACGTCATCCAGCGTAGTTTTGACGCAGATTTAGATGGCGTGTTCGCCGTCGAGCACAAGGGTATTAGTTGCTGTAGTTGCGGTTTGGTAAGACCTTTGATCAACGATTTAACCGACGAGACTCGTATGGAGGCAACAAAGCCCGCCGCCTTCAGTTGACGCAGCGCCATTGGCTGGTCAATGATTTCAGCGTAATTCAGGCTTTCCAGATGAAAAAAATGGCCTTTGCGAGAAATGCATCGAACGAGAAGACATTGCGAATCCGTATTGAGCTGATAAAACCTCTGGATAAATAGGCGGTGCTCTTCAAACAGCAGATGGCGACTGGCAGTTTCCAGTTGCTCTAGAAATTCGAGAAAATGCTCTAAATAGTAGGTTGGCGGCAGAATTTTCCGATTCACGGGACTCAACGGACAGAAACGCTCCAAAAACTGTATTTATGTACAGATATTTTACGTCTCTGCTTTGCTTTATTGCAAACAAAAAAACCGGGCCTGAGCCCGGTTGTGGTAAGTCGTTGTAGGGAGTCTGTTTAGGCAGTCTTCAATCTCGATGTTGAATCCATAAACTGACCCCAATGTTCGATCGCGTTTTCCAGCGTTGTAAATCTCCAGCAGTCACCTTGCTGAAGTAATTTTCTCAATACTTCGTTGTTAAGCTGATGTCCGCTGCAATTTCCGGAAAAACGTCCGACGATAATTGCACCGGCCAGAGACAAGTCACCAATCGCATCCAACAGCTTGTGGCGCGCAAATTCGTTGGTGTATCGCAAACCTTCTTTATTTACGATCCCCTGCTCATTTAACAAAATCGCGTTGTCGAGAGAGCCGCCTTTCGCCAATCCAAGTTTCTGTAAAGTATCTAATTGCTCTTGAAAACCAAACGTCCGTGCACGACCAATTTCATCGGCAAAATCTGCATCCATCAGATTGTAGGAGTACGACTGACGCCCAATCGCCGGATTTTCAAAATCAATGGTCATGTCTATACACGGCTGACCAAATGGCGTGAACCCGGCGTGCTTGTCCTTTTCCCAAACGCCGATGGGTGCGGTAATCACCAGGGCGCGTCTCGGAGCCGTTTGTTCCTTTAGGCCAATGGCTTGGATCTGCTCAACAAATACGTCAGAACTGCCATCCATAATCGGTACTTCTGGGCCGTCGAGCTGAATACGGCAGTTATCAACGCCCATTGCGAAAAGCGCAGCCATCAAGTGTTCAACGGTACTGACTGTCACTCCGGAACCATTTGCAATGGTTGTGGACAAACGCGTGTCGGTCACCGTGTGCCAACGAGCAGGAATTTCGCCGATGCCAGGGGCAACGTCCAGGCGCTCAAAAATGTATCCCGAGTCGGCGACCGCCGGCTTCAATGTCATACTAACCGGCTTGCCACTGTGCAGGCCCTGTCCAACGAAGTGGATTGGAGCCACCAACGTGTGCTGTTGATAAATGGACGGGTTAACCGATTTCATTGTGCTTTCCTCGAAATAGATCATGGAAGCAATAATAGAAAAACGGTCTAAGCACTGCTGGTTTATTCCTGCCAAATTTCAGTCCGGGAATTGTCATTTTGCGCCAAAAGTTTATCCTTACACGAAATCCACCCACGGAGTTACCTGATTGTCCTCTTCCAGCCTCAGTTCTTGGGCCCGTTTAATCTGGGATGAGTTAAATTCTCGACAACTGGATGCCAATAGCGTCTTTCGGCAAGCCGACCTAGATCCCACCAAACTTAACGACTCTGCCGCACGTTTTCCCATGCTCAACATGGCAAAGCTGTGGGAATTAGCCCGAAGCACAAGCGGCGACGAATGTTTCGGCATCGAAGCAGGAAGCCGCTGGAACCCGTCGACTTTCCACGCCCTAGGCTTCGCCTGGCTTGCCAGCAATTCCCTAGGGGAGGCGCTGCACCGCTTTGCACGCTATGGCGACTTCGTCATTGACGGGATGGAGTACGAGTTGGTGGCCGATAAAATGTTGTATTACTTTCGTATTCGCGTAAAACAACAGGTCCCGATTCCTCTGGAAAGACAGCACCAGTCACCGGCATCAGATGCGGCGATCGCTGCGATATTAAAGATGATCCGTATGCTGATGGGCGAATCCTTCAATCCTCGCCAAATAATTTGTCCTCACCCGCCAAATGGCGCCAGCTTGATGCTGGAGATGAGAGCACGCTGCCCGGTTCATTATGGCGGTGACGCCGTTGAGTTTGTCTTCGACCGGCAGGATATTGAGCGCAAGCTGACCTCGGGGAACAACGAGCTATCCCAGGCTAATGAGCAAATCATTCTCAAGCATTTGGCGGATCTCGACAAAGATAAGCTTGGCACGCAAATACAATTGAAAATCCTCGAATTGCTGCCATCAGGCCATTTGCGTGAAGAAGACATCGCATCAAAGCTTGGCATGAGCACCCGTACGATGCAGCGCCGGCTGGCCGACGAGGGGCTGAGCTTTAGTCAACTGCTACAGGAAGCACGTCAAAAGCTGACCGATCAATATATCCGCGACCATTCGCTGTCAATCAACGAAATTGCCTATCTTTTGGGATTTTCTGATCAGGCGAATTTCACTCGGGCGTTCAAACGCTGGCACGGTATATCGCCGACAGAATTCCGACAGAGAGAAAAAGACTGAAGAGTCCGGACTCGAGATAGGGTCTAAGCATAAAAAGAAAAGGCTTACAGGGTGCTACGTGGTTAACCATTAATTCTAGAGGGTCTGCGGAGTAAACTTGCTCCGCAGAGAATACCCAGTAATACTCCGCAGGCTAAATAGCGCCACCCAAGCCGTGTAGGTTCTTGGGTTATCCTGTGTAACCACTCCAATCCGAAACGCTGCATCCAGGCTGGAGCTCTGGAACGAGTACCCGCTATAAAATCAAAAGCCGCCCCGGAACATACAATGGCAACCGCCAACTGGCTTGCAATCTCTGCAGCAAATTTTTCCTGCAGAGGGCAGCCTAATCCCAAGAACAAAAATTGCGCGCCACTGTTTCTGACTCTTTGACAAAGTAAGGCTTTTTCTTCTCTATTCAAAGGTCTAAACAGAGAGGGTTCAGCACCGACAATTTCGATATCGGGGTAACGGCGTTTTGTCTGTACAATCAAGCGATCGATGGTTTCGGGACGACTGCCATAGAAATACACAGGGACTCGCTCTCGATGAGCACGCTCTAAAAGCCAACAGGTGAGATCAGTCCCGGTAACGCGATGAGGTCTCTTCCCTCCCGCCGACGCCCAGAGCACATTTTGAGTTGAAACGCCGTCGATGGTTACAACGTCAAAAGACTTCACGGCCTTAAGGAAATCAGCGTCTTGATACATCGCCGTCAAGCCGTGAATGGAAATGCCCGTAATCAGAGTACTGCGACCTTGAGTGCTCGCCAAATCAATAACGCGCTCGCCCACCAAATTCAAGGGATCACCGCTGAAATTCACTGTCGAAAACTCGGTATACCAATTACGTCGCGCTTTTACGGTCATCCTCTAATCTCAACTGATTCTTCCACTGACGAACATCACTGTCCGAACACATCCCTAGTTTCCGCTTGATCTTACCGATTCACGGTAAATCGACAGCAGTTTATCGACATAACGTCGATCATGATACTTAAGCAACGCAGCCTTGTAGGCCCTCGCTGACAACTGAGCGACCAAACGCCGATCATGCCACAGGCGATTCATGGCCCTCGCCAACGACTCCGTGTTACCCGCCGAGAACAATAGCCCTTCCCGCTCGTGACCGACCATTTCAGGTAATCCTCCGATTGACGAACAAATAATCGGTATTCCCTGCCCCATCGCCTCCAATATTACCATGGGACACATTTCGAACCACTCACTTGGCACGATGAGAGCAATCGCGCCTCTAAGCATCGCAGTACACTTATGTTGAGAGAGCACACCCAAATAATGTGCTGACTCTGGCTCTGTCAGAGTCTCCAGCCAATTGTCCTGATAGGGTCCGGCGTATTTCAGAGGAAGCCCCGTTTTTTCGACGGCACGAAACAGCGTTTCTATGCCCTTTTCCGCAGTCAATCGCCCCAAATAAAGGAAATAGCCCCCCGCGCTGGGCTTTGCTGGTTCGGGTGCAATGTCCGCCATATTGGGTAAGACAGAAATGAAATCAGGCGAAAAACCCTGCTGTATCAACAGATTCCGAGAGAAAAACGACAAAGCAATCAGACGCGTTTCAGCCTTGGGAATCAAGTCAAATTGCCTCGCAAACGCGGAACGGCTGGCATAGACCGCACTTTCCAGCCAGTTGTCGCGACAGTTATAGCGCAGCGCATTAAACGCAGAGTGCCCAACGCATTTGAGACAACTTTGATTGCCCCGGCGATGAGTCAACACCGGACACGTTAAGAAAAAGTGATGCAAAGACATCACTGTCGGAATGCCGCAGCGTCTGGCCGCCGCAAAAACAGCCGGAGAAATACTGGGGTAAATATTGTGAAGATGAACTATCTCTGGTCGCAGTTGGCGGAATTTCTCGACCAAAAAGCGATGGCTGCGAAGGTTGAAGTGGCTCTGCACCGCGAGACGGACTTTTGCCAAAGCTGTCAGATCTACCGGCGTCGACGGAAACCGAATAACCTCAACATCATGGCCATGGGCCTGAAGTAACTGGCAGGTGCGTCGAATAACCGTTTCTTCACCATGGACGTTATTTCGATACTGATTGTATAGCTGCAGTATGCGCAAACGATGTCGCCCAAGCTCTCAACCGGCGAACCAACGCCACACTTGGAATGCCTCAGCGTAGTCGACGCCCATTTCACTTCCGCGCAGATTGGCCAAACTTCTCAAGTTTTCCAGACTGCGAATATGAGGCGGCTCGCGCAACTGGCTTTTATAAAGCGCTACGGCATCCAATTTCGTCTGCAGCTGAGCACCGATTTCCCAATGGCACGTAGGACGAAACACATGCTCAGCCCAAGCCAATTTCGGTGATTCATAGGTCAGAACACGAGGCGGTAAATGTTTCTGCAGAGATTCAGGAATGGGTCTGGCAGCGGTAAACGCGGCTTGGAAGGTCGCTCGGTGGTCCTGATCGTAATCTTCTCCGTGTGGCAAAAATAAGAGATCTGGTTTAAACGCGTTGTATTTTTGTTCAAACCACGTGACCAAGTCTCGTTGTGGTACCGTGTCGAGCTTTTCAGTGAGTTCCTGTTGATCAAACACCACGTCATAACCAAAACCTAACAAATCTGCCACAGCGTCAATTTCAGCGTATCGCTCTGCGGCAGTCGTCTTATAATCAATGCCATAGTGGTTGAAGCCATCCACACACAGATAGGTTACCCAGATCTCCGCTCCCGCCGCCTTTAGTTTTTGCAGAGTCCCTGCAGCACCGAGCACTTCATCATCCGGATGGGGAGAAACCACTAAGACTCGTTCAGCTCGCAAGAGTGCTCTCCAAAGAGCTACCTAGCTTACTCCGGATTTCTGCGGCTGCCTGCTCTATAACGGCCTCGAGATCGTATTCCGGAACCCAGCCCATCGAGCGAGCCCTATCGATATCCGGTATCTTTATAATGCTCTCCGCTTCTTCGTACAAATCACCATGAATGGACTTGCCATCGACCAACTGGATGTCAGATTCGCTGTGCAATTGGGCTTTTACCCGCTCCGCCAAGGCCATCATGGTGATACTGTTTCCGGGATTTCCAACGTTAACCACACGCCCGTCCATACAGTCAGGTCGCATCATCACCTGTTCAACGAAATGCGCGACATCCCGCACATCGGTAAACGCGCGCTGTTGTTGTCCCGTATGAAAAACCGTTAACGGCTGATTTTGCAAGGCTTGCTCGATGAACGTTGGTAGAACGAAGCCGCCAGCGCTGGATTGACGCGATCCGGCGACATTGAATGGCCGAATGGTGATCGATTTAAGACCGTGAACTCTAGAGTTATACACCATAGATTCACAAGTGACTTTGCCCAGCGCATACTCAATCCGGGCATTGTAATGCGGTGTCACTTCAATTTTGGCAGATTCCCTCAAAACGCCACTGAATCCGTAGACCTCTGCAGATGAGAAGTAAACCAAGGGCAGTTGGTGGCTGAGCGAAAATTCAATGACATCCGCCGTATTAGCGACGATTTCAGGTCCGATTTTCCCACTGTATTTTAAGATTCCGGCAGGTCCAACGTAACTGGCCAGGTGAACCACCATATCCGGCTGAAACTCTGCCGCAGCTGCCAAAGATTTGGGAGAAACGGAAGCTTCAATAAGATGGAAATTGGCGTATTGTGACAGCAAGTCACTACCGTCAATCACATTTGAGATTTTACTGTCGATAACAGTAACGTCCACGCCACTGGCGAGCAGCTGTTCGGTAAGTGTTGATCCAATAAACCCCAGCCCCCCTGTCACCAATACGGATGTCGGTTTGCTTTCCATCATTCCCGGCCCTTACCTCAACAAAGAGCCGAAAATAGCGACAGAGACCGAGGAAGTCAATTTTCTAAAGCGATTGAGTGTTCGTTATAGAAAGGTTGAAGACATCAAGAAAACTCAAAATCAAAAAGACAGTGATGTGAAACGTCAGTCAGCGCACGATAGACGCACCAAAGGTCAGTACGGACGCCCAATCACAACAAGGTTATTGGAAATCGTCACAGTGCGAAAACCGCACTGTGACCAATCGGCGGTTAAACCACAGGATCCAGTGTTTTCGAATACACCACCGCGCCATTGAGATCTTTCAGACTGACCGTCATCTGTCCGCTATAGCCATCAATCTTCACATCGCCGTAAAACTGCAAGCCTGCGAAAGGTGAGGAATTTGCCACTTCAGGCGCTTTCTCGAAAACCACTTGCGGCCCAAAGGTATTGTCCAAATCATTTGGACCAAAGGTTCCTGCATTTAGTGGGCCTGCAACAAACTCCCAGAAAGGCGCGAAATCCTGAAAAACAGCTCGCTCAGGCGAATAGTGATGGGCGGCACAATAATGGACATCTGCCGTCAACCACACCACGTTCTCGATGTTGCAGGTTTTGATATGACGCAGTAACTCTGCCATTTCCAATTCTCTTCCCGCCAGCATATCCATGCCGTTGGCCATGTTCTCAAAGTTGTCACCATCCGCGACGACCAGTCCAATGGGCATATCAGAGGCAACAACCTTCCAGGTGGCCGTGGATTCTTTCAAAGCCTTTTTGATCCACGCCAATTGGCGAGCGCCAAAAAAGCGGGTCTCTGGCCCAGCTTCGGTTTGATCATTGGCGGTATTTGGGCCACGATAACTGCGCATGTCCACAACAATCACGTCGAGCAGGCTGCCATAGGAAATTTTGCGATAAACCCGCTCCTCTTCCCGCGCGTTATGAGGACGAATCGGTGCATACTCAAGAAAAGCGGTAGCGCCGCGGGCAATCAGCAAAGGAACATTCTTTTCGGTATAACGATCGTCATCAGTGAGGTCTTTAGAGCTCGACCAGTTGTTGGTCACCTCATGATCGTCCCACTGCCAGATTTGCGGTGTTGTCGCATTGAACGCGAGCATGTTTTCATCGAGCAAATTGTATTTATAGCGTCCCCGATACTCATCCAGGGTCTCCGCGACCTTGCTGACTTCTTCAGTCACAATGTTACGCCAGGTAGAACCATCTTCTGCCGTTTGAAATTCGCTGATAGGACCGTCGGCGTATATCGTGTCGCCACTGTGAATAAAAAAGTCAGCACCTTCATTCTTCATCGCCGAATAGATTTTCATACCGCCGAAATCAGGATTGATCCCCCAGCCTTGACCCGCCGTGTCTCCAGACCAAAGGAAGTGGATATCACGAGCACGCTCAGGCGCAGTGACAAACTCTCCATACACCGGCGCACTGGTGCAGCGACTGTTATCCAGAGATTCGTAAGTCACTTTAACGTAAACCTTACTATCGGCGCGTAAACCCGAAAGGTCTATACGCGTCGTATAGTCAGTATCCGCAAGGGCAAAGGGACCACGCAGACGCATGCTGTTGGCGAAACTTTCATGATAGCTGGCTTCAACCCACATACGTGCGGGACGATCGGAACGGCTCCACACCACACCGCGGCGAGCCAGAACATCGCCGATCTGTAATCCCTGATCGACTTGAGGCCTTTCTTTTTCAGACGTGATCACGGCTGGCGAGCCCGCGAACGCTTTGGTGGACAGACCGCTCTGGACGGCAACGGCTCCTGCCCCCAGGGTCATGCTGGAATCTCGAAGAAAGTCTCTGCGATTGGTTCCCTTGCTTTTCATGTGTAACTCCTATCAGGACTGATGTTCTGGCGCTCTCCTGTGTTTAACCGGGCGCCATGCGTGAACCAGGATCCTAAAACCTAAAAGTGACAGAGTTACGGCAATATCGTTGCAAATATATGGCATTTATGAGGCAAATAGATTTGAAATCGCCGATGAAAGTAGCTAACAAAGTCAAAAGTGCGGTTCGCCCTTTTGCAGAGTTTACGGAAAGCCAAACGGCATCGAGCCTGCTTTTGCTCTCCTGCACTCTGGCCGCGCTGATCTGGGCAAATTCACCATGGGCGCCCTCCTACCACCATTTCTTTGGTCTAGACGTCGGCGTTTTATACGGAGAACAGCATTTCTCTTTAACAGTAGAAGAGTGGATATCAGACGGCCTTATGGCACTGTTCTTCTTTTATCTTGGCCTGGAAATCAAACGGGAATTCCTCGTCGGTGAACTAAGACACCTTGACCGTTCACTGCCCATTATCATGGCCGCGATTGGAGGCATGCTTTGCCCGGCAGCCATCTACCTAATACTCAATCCGCCGGACAGTGAATTTTCTCACGGTTGGGGAATTCCCATGGCGACGGATACCGCCTTTGCCTTGGGCATTCTGGCGCTATTGGGTAGGCGAGCGCCAATGGGCGCTGCGCTGTTTATTACCGCTCTGGCCATTATTGACGACATTGGCGCTATGTTGGTCATTGCTATCGCGTACACCGAAGAACTCCACTGTCAACCGCTAGCATACTCCGGCGTTATCTTAATGGTGTTGGCGGCGGGAAATTGGTTCGGAATACGCCATTCTGCGTTATACGCGATAGGTGGTTGCATAGTATGGGGACTGCTTCATGAAGCCGGTATTCACACAACCCTGGCAGGGATTTTGGTTGCCATAACGGTCCCGGCGAGGCCACGCATTGGGCGCACAGGCTTCCTAGCGAAATCATCAACGCTCTTACGTCACGCATTCGCGCTGAGGCGCGACCGACAGGATTCTGGCGTGCTCGAAGACGAGGAACAGCACGAGGTTATTGAAGGCGTACGACAAGAAGCCGAGAGAGCAACTACCCCCTTGCGACGATGGGAAAACCTCTTTTCCAAACCAATTACATTACTGGTTATGCCGTTATTTGCGCTCGCAAATGCCGGTATCCCTTTGTCAGGCCAGCTGTTCGCCGAACTCTTACAGCAACCTTTGGCGTGGGGTATTGCCGCAGGTTTGGCGCTGGGAAAGATGGGCGGAATCTTGCTGTTTTCATTTCTCACAATGAAAATTGCTGGAGGGAAACTGCCCAGTGGCCTGCGGCTGAACGATGTCGTAGGTATAGGCTTTCTCGCAGGTATCGGCTTTACCATGTCCATTCTCGTGGCCACACTGGCGTTCACAGGCTCACAAGAGTCAGCCTTTGCGCCAGCCGACCTGAGTAAGATTACGATCTTGCTAACATCGCTGTGTTGTGGTCTTTTAGGGTATCTATGGTTACGCGTTACCAGTACAGAGAATAAAGCGAACATTCAGGACGGTCGGTGAACCGCCGTTCAACCATCTTTGAAAAAACTTTAAGGACCAGATCTCCATGAACCAAACCACGCAGGCAAATGCCAGCAAACTTCCCTCCCTAACAGCTAACTTGTTACTTTGCCTCGGCCTTCTTTGCGGTCTACTGGCGATCGCCGGTCCTCTCGGCGTATGGCTGCAACTGTGGAATTTTCGCACAGGTTTTCTTTTGTTGGGTGCCGCAAATAAGGCAGGTTCCTGGCTGTCGCTGGTGATGCTAGTGATCATTCTGGTGGTCTTTCTGCCCAAGCTTGGTACGTCTAAAACATTCAGGAATGGCCTTCAGAAAAGTGTCATTGGGCTGATCGGAGCCCTACTGGCTTGGCAGATTCCCGAGAGCTATCGGCCTGGCGAGGAAGTGATCATTCCCCCAATTCACGATATTTCGAGCGACACGACAAATCCTCCCGAATTTGAAGCCGTGCTCCCGTTGCGCGGAGCAGACAGCAACACTACCGTTTATGGCGGCTCTCCGGATATGACACCCGAAAAACTTGCTGCTCTTCAGACCGAAGCCTACCCGGAAATTGTCCCACAGTATTATGACCAAGCCAGCACAGAGGTCTTTGATGCAGCGTTGCAAGCGGCTGAGTCCATGGGGTGGGAGATCGCGGCGGCAGACAAAGAACGCCTGCGAATTGAAGCGACAGACACGACCTTCTGGTTTCGCTTTAAAGATGATGTGGTGGTTAGAATCAACACCGACAACGGTCAGACGAGGCTCGACGCACGTTCTGTATCAAGAGTGGGGGTCAGTGATGTTGGGAAAAATGCGGACCGCCTGAATCAGTATTTCAAGCAGGTCCGCATAGAATTAGGATTGAGTGGATGAAGGGGATTTTTCTGGCTCGGAAGCCGGTTGAACATCGGCTCCCGTAGACTCATCAACTGAGTCGCCCTTCTCTGCCAAATCACTCTCCGCCAACTCTGTCTCGGCCATATCTTTTTCAGGCACGCCCGGTTCTGCAACGTCTGCTGCTGCAGCGGCAACAGTGGAACCTTTACCGGAGGGACTGGCGTACTGATCGTTCAAGGTTTGTACAAAACCATCCGCATCAGCCAGTAATTTCTCCAGCATTCGCTTTTTGCGAAAGCCCCAACCTCTCGGCGTTGGCGAAGCGACAGACTTCCACCATGCCATCCTGTTATGCTTGAATGCCTTTCTTAACGCATTATCGTCGCGGTTGTCACCGGCCGTCTTTTCAAAACGACGGGCAACAATACTGCCGGCAATACCCCTAAGCTTGTAGTAAATGAGCCCGGCAACCAATGCCCCCATAATGAGCGAGACCATCTGCATGGCAGGGTCCATCGTTGCCAAAGGCGTGAAAGCACCATCAACCCAGTAGCCAGACGAGATACTCCACCAGGCAAACAGCGCCAGCAGCGTACCAAAAACAACCGTATTAAAGGTTGCCGTGAGTTTGCGCCACTGGCGTCGCAGATCAGATAACCGGGGCACCATCACATCTTGGATGTGGCGGGCGGTTTTTTCCAAAACGCCGACAACCCGATAGGCTCGCTCAACTTCAACCTGGGTCATACGAGCTTCTATATCTTTCAGGTCTTCGTCACGAATGCGTTCAAGCCGCTGTTTGACCGAGTCGTCAACACCTGTCACCTCTGCCTCTCGAGAGTAAATCCGATAGAAGCGACCCGCTGTCAACCCTTGCTGAGCCAGAGCTCGCTGCCACGCAGCGACCACTTCTTCCGGGTTGTCCTCTCGAGCAGTGTTGTCGATCTGATTCAGAATGTAGAGAAACTTGGTAGCATCATGTCGGTTAATGGTATTTTTAACCAAGTGCGCCAATGTGTCTGCCATTGCACCAGGCTCTGGGTGTCTACCATCAAAAAACACGAGCACGAGATCAGACAGGTCAATAATGTGATCGATGATCAATAGTGTTGATGTGCGCTGATGATCCGCATCAAACCCAGGAGAATCGATCAGAATTTTTCCTAGCAGGTTTTCTGACTTACAGGTTTTCAGCTGCAAGTAAGAGTCGACTCGGCGTCCCTCGCCTTCTGCCACGCTATCGATGTCGTGACTGATTTGATAAAAGGGGAAGCGCGGGTCACTGTCCAAAGCCAGGCCTGGTAGCGCCTGATTGGAGTCAGTGTTGCCGTAACAAAGAACAGTGAATTTGTCATCCACCGCCTGATTGCCTGTACGCTGCAGCTTGTGCCCAGTGTACTGATTGATAAAGGTTGATTTACCGGCAGAAAAAGTACCTAGGATAGAGACTACCGGCCACCAAGAGACCTGTGTCGCGTAAGAGTCGTCAGCCTCCATCAGCCCCAAGCCTCGCGCGATGCGATCAAGTTTCTGGAAACCAGAAACCACCTGGGAGAGTATTGGATTTTCTTGCTGGAGATGTTTTTCGAGTCGTTTGACTCTTTCTTGTGTCGTGGTTCTTGCCATTAACGTGTCACTTTTCTCTGCTGTCTCGCAGCCTTTTCCTAAAAGGCGAAAAAGGAGTTTTGACGTTGGAACTGTCTGTTGGTTGCACTTTCCGCGTGTAATCTTGTGTTTAATTACGCGGGAGATGGAAATAAGGTGCTCAACCCGACCGGGAAATCACACCTTATTCGACATAATACACGTCTCAGCGACGAACCCCAGGTTTCAGTTAGGCTTTACCCATCATGCCACGGATAGCCGCGGGTAAATCCGCAGGAAGAACAACCATTTTTCCATTCTCAGATTCTGCCAGGCTCTCAAGAGAATGGACGTACTTCTCTCCCAACAGATAAACAATGGGCAACTCTTTGTCACCAATCGCTTCTGACACCATAGAAATCGCTCTCTGGCTGGCTTCCGCCAATACCACCTGAGCCTCAGCATCCCGACGAGATGCCTCTAGTCGGCCATCAGCCTCAAGAATGGCCGCTTGTTTGTCACCATCCGCCCGTGTGACGGTGGCTCGACGAGCTCGCTCTGCTGCGGCCTGCTCTTCCATCGCATGCTGCATGGTACCCGATGGATTGATGTCCTGAATTTCAACTGTTTTCAGAGTGATACCCCAATCGGCAATATCATCGGAAATGGAGTTCTTCAAATGTGATTTAATTTTATCTCTCGAAGACAGAGCGTCATCCAGATCCATCTCCCCGATAATTGAACGCAGTGTGGTTTGGACCAATGTCTGTATGGCGATACTGTAGTCCTCCACACCGTACACCGCTTTTTCTGGTGAAATTATGTTGATATAAGCGACAGCGTTAGCAACAATCACTGCATTATCTCGGGTAATCACTTCCTGTGAGGGAATATCCAAAACGATATCTTTCGTTGTGACTTTATAAGCCACGTTGTCGATATACGGTATCAAAATATTAAGACCCGGATTCAAGGTGCAATGGTATTTTCCCAAGCGTTGAACCACCCACTTATAGCCCTGCGGAACCAGCCTTACCCCTTTACCCAGGGTGACAATGACCAGGACTAAGAGCGCTACAACGACATACAAACTTTCCATAATCTCTCCTTAAACTAAGCCTTTGTGACAATGAGGGCATTGCCAGAGACTTCTATTACTCTGACTCGATCACCAACAGCGACAGAATCCTCCGTCATGATCAGCCACTCATCATTGCCTAGTATAGGTGCGGGAAACCGGAGTGAGCCTTTTATCTCCCCCTGAGGAACCACAATTACCTGACCGGTCTGCCCTATAATGGCCTCACGAGAAAGGCCAGCCTGAGTTCTATCGACAGCAAGAGGTCTCAGATATTTGAACCAAGCGATCGCCAGACACACAGACAGCAATGTCCATAGCGTTAGCTGAACAGACAGGCCTAATCCAGGCGCCACCATCAAAACAATACCGGTAATGATCGCGGCGACACCAAACCAAAGCACAAAGAACGACGCCAGAAAAATTTCCGCAAGCATCAGGATGACGCCCAGAAGAATCCAGTGCCAGTACAGCAGATTTATTTCCATATCAGCGAAACCACCAATTCCCGAATTGACGCCCTTACCCTCTCAAGGATCAGGGACTATCAGACTGAAGTTACAAAGGAGAGTTTAGCATCTTCACCACCAATTAAGCGTCGATGCAGAATCTTTGATGAAATGAATGAAAAAAGGCAAATGCCCGCTGACGAACGAGCGGGCAGATATTTAGGGGAAGATCACAGAACTATGGACTAGCGAATATCCGTGGCTTGTCGAGGGCGCGCGGTTGCCTCTTGACGATGGGAATTCACGCGATAATGCGCAAAATCCGGACGGTGAAAGAGAAAGGACAACGCGGGGATTTTGCTCAGCACACTGTAAAGCCCGATACAGATCGCGACGGCTGCAATGGAGCCAAAAATCACGAGCGCACCTGGGTAGGCTCCAAGTCCGTATTTCAACCCGTACTGCTGTATAAGCATCACCGGAACGGTATAGAGTACAAAAATGTAAAGGCCCCGCTCGCCAAGATATACGAGTACGTTAAACAACCCAGTACCACGAATTTTTTGGATAAGCCCCATAATCAACAGGCTGACAGCAGCAGCCATGGGGTAATATAAAAATGGGTTTGAAACCGGCAAAATTTCCAAAGCAATGACTGACAATAATGAAAAGACCAGCGCGCAGCCGGCCAACTGCCGCCAATTTGCTTCAACCACGAAACGTCGAATATTGCCGGACAGATAGATGCCAGTCAGAAAGCATGGATAGTATTTTATAGTTCCTGAAAAAACCTCGGGGATTGGTATTTTCGGCAAGAAGTACAGCAGGCAGGAAGCCATGAGAGCAGACGATAACTGAACGGAAAATGGTAAATTGCGACTATATCTAGCAAAAAGAAAGCACAGCATTAAGGCGTATAAGAACCAAAAATTTCGGAACGGCACCCATGCAAACATAGCGAGTTGCTGCGCTCGGGAAAAATCAGTTAATAAAAACGCACCAATGATTGTCAGGGAATTCCACAACAAATAGAAATACAAAAAGTGGAATATCTTTTTGTCAACGAATTCATTCCACGATGCATGTATGGCTTTATAGGCAAAAAAACCTGCAACGAGAAAAAAGAGCGGCATCCGAATCGTTGTCGCTAATTCGTATAGAGAGAGTGTTTGTTCAGAAAAGCCCACATGATTGTTAACACCTCCAAAAAGGTGATACATCACGACTAAGCAAATTGTTAGTCCTTTAACCGCGTCTATCCATTCTTCCCTGTTTTTCATGATAGGCACCAATTGTATAAGTGATCGTTAAAAGTACGACACTACGACGTAAATTCCTATGCAGTAACAAAAGTAAGATAAAAGTTAAGAAGCGCTCTCAAAAAAATTAATTTCTATTCCAGAAATCAATAAAAGCATCTTAACCCTTTGAGAAATAAAGGTATCTTAGTACTGCGATTGGCTGCGACTGTATGGAAGTTGGCACCCAAATACAAATTTCGGTCTAGAGATTTTCGAAACTTTGCGCTTTTAATTTACACAACTTTTCAATAAGACGCTTCCGGGCAATTAGCACACTCAGGTTCGCATAAACGCCAGCCATATTGCTGACCTCATTTATAGCTGTTTACATAAAGCATGAATGAAAATCGCGACTGAGAGCAACTCTATTTTATGCAGCTTAGCTGAAGCTTAACAATCCACTGCAGCAGCGTAATTGCCACGGCAGCGACTGTTAATTTTAGAAGTCGGTGAGCGGGAAAAAGAGCCTAAAGAATCAAGGCTGGTAGGGTGCTGGCGGCTCCGCAGTTTGGGAGTCAGTCATTGTTTTGAGAAATGCGACGATAGCGGCTTCTTCGGCGTCGGTTAGTCCCAGATTTCCGATATCCCTGCCCCTTACAGCGCCACGTCGAAACTCAGCAGTAGGCCAACAGTTACGAGCCAAAGCCTGGGCTTCCCGACGTACCCAAGCCGGACATTCTGTAACAGAATGCAATTTAACACCCTGTCGACCGCCTATTCCCGCCAAATGATCTTCAGGGGAGCGAGTATCTGCCGTATTATAAAAGTGAACAATTGATTCCAAAGATTTAAACCAACCATTTGAGCCGTAAGCTTTAATAAAATTATCTGTCGGACGTTTGTCGACATTTCTCAGAGTTGGAGTTTTGCGGTAACCGCGAAAATTGGAACTTCCTAAATGTCCAATTAGCCCTTCAGTACCAACGGATTCGGGATTAACAATTGCGGAATTAAATGGCATACCGATATTGTGGAAGCTGTCGTCAGTAAACAATTGGCGCTGCTCAGCTCCACTGTCTCCCTCGTTGTCAGTATGACATACCGCACAGCGTGCATCTTTTCCTTGCGGATTCAATGTCGACGTCACGCCGTAAAACAAATCTCGGCCAAGATTTTCCTGATTTGTAAATCGCACTAGTGGAAACTCTCCTGGAGTAGAGTCGACATCAATGCCGTTCCTCTCCCGACGCAGAGCTCGATCGTACTTTGAGCTAAAAGAGTTTATATCCCTAGAGTGCTGGTAGGCTGCAAGGGAAACAGCGATACGTTGATAGCTTTCCTCAAGATTAACACCACAGTCAATTGGCTCGCCCCAGGCTTCGGTGTACAACGGGCTATAAGAAGCTGCAGCGACTTTGTTACAGATAGATTGCTCCGTCATATTATGCTCGACGGGATTCAGAAATGGATTCATTGCCTGATCTGCAGCGGGCTTTAAATACATCCTGTAGCTTTCCTTCCCGGCAGGAATAACATCTACTCCAATGACCGTGGTGCTAAAGGATTGCACCTCACCAAAACGACCGACAGAACGGCCGTTCCAGAAGTTTCCTCCGCAATAACCCGTAGCCCCCTTACCGCAAACACCAAAAGGCTCGATAAAGGTTGCATAAGCATTGGTCGGCGGTTTTAACCCACCGGTACTATTTTGGTCTGCCCCCGGCATAACTACGCCGAAACGGTTTACCTGCTCAAAAGGACTGGTGCCACCCGCCGAAGGCGCATGACAGGTTGCACATGCCATGGTCTCTGGATTGGACAAAGATTCATCGAAGAAAACGTATTTGCCAAGAAGTTTAAGCTCATAGTCCCTTTCACTGGCATTAAGAGCCGCATTTACAGACTGAGCACCAATCGTCCCTACCAACAAGCTAACCAGACCGGCGGCAACCTTGCCGCTGACATTCCGTATCATGAAGACATATCCTTGAATTACAGAGAGAATTTTAGCGCCAATTTTTTAGCAACGCGGGAACTTTATGGAAAGCGGCGATTCGGTTCAAGTTAATTTTCCCAAAGTCTGTAGGGTTTTTTTATTGAACAGTCCCACCGTCAAAAATGGTGCATTACACACCGCATTTTTTAATCAAAATCACCAAAATTGCTCACAATGAACTTATAACAAACCGACATGATGACAATATTTCAGCCCCAAAAACGACCCGCCCAAAAACCAGTCCGATCTTTAAAAGTCACACTTGATGGAAATTTGTCGAACGAAGATGGGAGGTCTCAGGACGAACGTCTTGCCCTTCATGTATATAGGGCAACGTGCCGAGCTGCGGTTTTAAGAAACAGCAATGTGATTTCGTACGTTCAACCCGGGGCCAAGACTCTCCAAGTCTAAATCACCCTATTAGCTGACCAAAATGAGGCTACAGCAAAACCCTACCCTAACGTAAAGTTTGCCGCGTAACTTCACGTACACCTTTTTTTGCCTTGAGCTTGGCATCCATTGCCATTTCCAGCACTGGCATATTCATTTATCGATTTAACAGTTTGCATCTTTGCCGGCAGAGGTCGCCTGACGTCTCGTGTGCCAGCAAACAACTATTGAGGTACACCATGAAACGGATATCACAATCACCACGGTTAAAGAGAACGATGATGTTCTTAATCCTGGTCACTCGCCCCATCGTGCTAATCGCCATGGTGAGCACACTGGTATCGGCAAACAGTGCAAGCAATAATCTCGAAGTAGAATCATTCGGCTCAACACCTCAATCCGAGCAAGTTATTCAGCCAAATCGATAAAGCATCATTAATAGCACAAGCACTGAACAGGGTATTAACGCAACTGAGGTTACCATCATGAACCTGAGTGCACCGATACCCGCCCCCCATAAGAAGCAGACGAATACCACCGTATAAAGCGCCTGCGTCAATAACAACTCCGCCTCGGGCAATCCCAACGCCATCAACACCCTCTCAAGGCCCAGTGATACCGCCAACGTAGCCACTAAGATTAGAACGACAACAATCATCTTTACCAATGTTCAACCCTTCCAAGTTCGTCGAGACTCCCGACGTAATCAATATTCGATAACAATTCAAGAACGACCAACGGTCTCACGCACCGCTGAAGTTGGCTGTAAAGCCTTTCAAACAGGCAGAATCAATCTCTGCTGGCTCAATCGTTGAAATAGCTGTCAGAATCTTTTCAAATGATAATTATTATCATTTACAAAAATAGGGTGGTGTGTCAATATCCTTCTCAACAAAGACGTCAATGAGCTTCCGATTTACAAATAGCTCAGCGGCGGTTTTAAACGCAGGCCAGGCCACGGGAAATTCTGCAAGAATTCCCACCGCCCCAATCAACTGGACACATTTCGTAACGATCGACCATTGGGAGAGAGACTATGGAACGCTGGATTCAATACATCACTGCTGCAGAAGTCAGTAAGCACGCCAATGCCATTGCCAGTAGGACAGCGTGGCTTATAAAAGCCTGTGAAATCATTGAAAAGGAACTGCGGTGCAGTTCTGACGCTGCGATTGCGGGCCTCGCTGCCTTTTCTTATCGCCAGCTTGAAGAAGCCTTGAGCATTCAGGAACAACCCAGCGCAGCCTACGGCGTTCAGGCCAAACTGAACCGAATCCTTGGCTCATTCATCCATCGCAACGCTGGCAACCGTTCGACACCACAAAAACCCGACTTAGAAGTCATGATGATCGTTCGTAGAGGCAACCAATTAACCAGTGCTGAAGCATTACGGCAGGCCCAACAGCGCTTCTCCCCCCTAACTGCCGAGAAAACCACCGTGCAAAGCACTGGCGAAACCGCTACACCAGCGGTACTTCAAGTCCGCAGAACAGGCCGGGTTGACTCTATCAATCGCTTACCGCAACTGCAGCAAATCAGCGCCTGATCTAAAACGATACAATTCACTGGCACAAGGGCAAACCATGTTTCTCTGTGAAAAACACTTTACGTTGCTGGCAAATGACAGTACCCAAGCTCGCGCCTTTTGGCACTTTACCATGGGAGAAGCCCGTCAAATGATGACGGAAATGCGCTGGGATGACGCAATCATGCCCTATGGAAACGCCTTCGATGCGGCAGGGATTCTGTTACAGGATGAGACCTCAGGGCTACAGGCAGAGAGGTTTTTCGTTGAATCAGCGCGTGAGCTTATTTACCTATTACGGAAAACAGGACGCTGCAGCAGTGCAAGCCAAATTTTCGAATCGGCGAACCGGTTGTTGCAAAGCCAAGAGCGGATTAATCCCTACGGCGACCTGTTAATACCACTCCAGGAAGCGGCTTCGTGTTCAGCCATCGCCATCAACCAGTGGTTAGCAGAAAGTATTCTAATTTGGAGCGGCAAACCGTCCGTCGTTCATTGAGAGAAATCGCAGCAACTGTTAAGACTGAATTCAGCCCAGGAGCCTACCTTTTCGGTAACGACATTTTCAGGATATTAAACGTGAAGAAAAAATCTCTGGTGAAACGCTGCGCCTCCACCGCAATGCTGTTAACCATTAGCGGCGGAGTAATGGCCCTGGAAGAGCGTCTGGCTAAAGAACACGGCTGCCAGGAAAATACGGCTCACCGCTGGGAAATGGTGCAACGCGCGGATATGGAATCTGAGCCAACGGAACCTGGACGCGAAACTAACCGCGGGCGCTAAACGCTGCCGCCCTACATCCCCGCCTGCCAGTCACTGGGAAAACGAATGGTGACGTGCAAGCCGCCAAGCCCTTCACCACTGGCAAAGCGTAATTTTCCGCCATAAGCATCTACCGTATCTCGAACAATCGCCAATCCCAAGCCGCTGCCCGGCGTATTTTCGTCAGCGCGATAACCGCGGCGATCAATCTCCTGCAAATCTTCTTCGCTGCATCCGGGACCGTCATCATTGATGATCATAATCAGCGTGTCCTCTGATTGCTGAACTTTGACATCAACCCGCTGCTGACACCACTTACAGGCGTTATCTAGAACATTGCCAATTAGCTCCAGAAAGTCTTCGCTGTCCCCAAGAAATCGCGCATCTGCATCGATGTGGACGGAGAACGTCAGCGCTTTATCACGATAGATTTGCTCGAGCGTCTGTATCAACTGAGGTAGCTCTTCTGCGATATCCACGGCTTTCCCCGGCAGAGCCGTCCCCAGTAAACGGGCATGACGCAATTCCCGTTCAACAATCACTCGGAGGTCCTGGGTTGTTTTTAAAATATCCTGGCGCAACGAGACGGCGCCATCCAACTCACGGCGCTCCGCGATCTGATTGAGTAACGTCAAGCGAGTCTTTAACGCGTGGGCAAGATTTCCCGTCGCCTGCCGGGAGCGCCGGGATCGCTGACTGATGTTTTCCAGAAGTCGATTTAACTCATCAATCAGCGGCTCAACTTCCTCTGGCGCAGATACCATAATCTTTGCCAATTCGCCTCGACGCAGTTGTATCAATCTACGACGAATCGCCGATAGAGGACGCAATCCTTGAGTAACAATCCGCGTCTGGGACCACAAAAGCAGCAACAACCCAATACTGGAAAGAAAGCTAAAGAGATAAAAGAAGCGCCATTTATCTTCTTGAAGGCCGGATATATCCTCAGCGACCGCTACCGTAATGTTCACACCTTGCTTACTGTAGCCATGCAGAACCATCATCAGGCGCTGCTTTAACGGCCCCTCAATAATGCGATGCTCCACCCGCCCGGTGGGTAGCAACGGCAAATTTAGAGTGTGATCCCACAGAGAGCGGGACTGGGCGGACTGATTGGCGGTCCGAATCGCAAAGTAGCGTCCGGAGAAAGGTCTGAGGTAGATACTTTTCACGGGCAGATTGACGAGACTCAGACCACCGTCAACGTTTACATCTATGACGGCCAGCAGGCTGTTACCTTCCTGCTTGAGACGCTCGACCAACTGATCTTCGACCAGGTGGTCCAATGCGTAGGTGACCACCATCCATTGCAACGACATCAGCACACCCAGTGCCAATGCCAGCCGGATGGTTAAAAAGCGCTTCAGGGATCGCATGTTTGGCGGCTGCCAAAGACGTACCCTTGACCACGTCGCGTGGTGATAAAGTGATTGCCGATTTTACGTCGCAAGCGATTGACGTAGACTTCGACAACATTGCTGTCTTTGTCCGAATCGTATTCGTAGACGTGTTCGGTAAGATTTGATTTTGACAGGATCTTCCCGGGATTCATCATCATATATCGCAAGAGCCGGAACTCAGTTCCCGTCAATGGCAACTCAGACTCGTCTTCCAGGATGACTCGTTGAGTAGCCTCATCGAGCCGCAGACCTTCAAACGCCAACTCGCCAACCGTAACACCGCTAGAACGTTTTAATACTGCACCAATCCGAGCGAGCAGCTCTTCGGTTTGAAACGGTTTGGCAAGATAATCGTCTGCACCAGCTTTAAACCCGGCGACTTTATCCTGCCAGCCGTCACGAGCTGTCAGAACAATGACAGGAACGCGATTATTTTTCTCGCGCCAGTAATTGAGGATATCCAAGCCATTGCGCCCAGGCAGTCCCAGGTCCAACACAATGAGATCGTAGGGTTCAATTTCCCCTAACGCCTGTGCATCAATTCCATCAACAGACAGATCGACGGCGTATCCAGCCTGCTGTAAAGCACCTCTAAGTTCTCTGCCCAACTCTGGCTCATCTTCTACGAGCAATAAGCGCACTAATGTCCCTCTTGATTCAATTCCAGCAAATGCCCCGTGCGGGCATCGACCTCAAATTCCCAAACCTTGCCAGCATCATCCAGCCATTCAATGGCGTAGAGATAGGTCTGATTTTCTTCTTCAAATTCAACTTCTATGATACGACCTGACTTAATCGATTTTAAATGCTCTAAAATAGATTCCAGAGCAACGATTTTGCCTTCTTTCTGCAACTCAACCGCTTTACGATGCTGTGGACCACCACTGCCCTCTTCTTGTCCCGCCAAGGCCAGGCAAGGTCCGAAAGCCAGACACAGCTCGATGCATAGCACCAGGCGGCGGCGTTGAGGCTGTGATTTTTTCGCCATAGTTAACCGGATATCGTAAGCTCGAACGGATCAAATTCTTACCGCTAGGCTAGCGGCAGCATCTGAATCCAGACTGAACACTAACGATCACATCTTTACATTTGGCTCAGTATTGCCTCTAGGGTCACCATTCGCCGGTAACATCGGGGCGCATCGGCAGATATGAACGGTCTGTCAGTGTTTTATACACGCCCTCGATATTATACGGCAACCAAGCCTCGTACTGAGGTAAATCCTGATAATCATCAAGCCGGATTGTTTCCTTCAAGGTCGCCAGATCCTGCCCTGCCAGCATGCCGTCCCTAACAGAGTCATAAAGTGCCTCGAGATAGCCGAGGTAATAGGCGACATCAGCTTTATCTCCCATATCCGCATGACCGCCAACAAACACGTCGAAATCCAGATTCAAAATCTCTCGCGTCGAATCGATCATCCCCTGGATATCATAACCCAGCAAATCTTTATAAGGCATACGACCGATCACCACCCAGTCCACCACGTGCAGTACACCCGCGGGCTCAAACATCATGGAAATGGATCCTCGCCCGTTGTTCTCACCGTGATAGCGCAGGGTGACTTGACTATCATCGACGGTAAGCACCATCTCATCGGTAAACGTCAAGTTGGGGATTCGCGTCTGTGCTCGGGTATTGATCAAATCTTCGCGCGCCAATTGATGAGCGATAAAATCCGTGTGCGGCGAATCAAAATTTTCACCACCGTAGGTATGGTCCGTATGATTATGGCTGTAAATGACATAGCGAATCGGTCTTTTCCACCGATCTTCAATCGCTTGCGCTAACCATGCGGAAGCCTCGCGACTGATTGGATCCGTAACGACGACAGAGGACGGTGTCACCATGACGACCGACTTATAGTTGCCCGCATTGAAGCGGTACACGTTACCCGTGACCTTCTCGATACTATAGTCCACAGATTCAGCGAAACTCTCTGTCGCTGCGAGCCCAGCCAAACAAAACAGGGCGAAAGAAACAACACGGGAAAGGGTGTTGAATATCTGAGTTTGAACGTCGGTGATACGTCGACGTCTCCCAAACTGATACATTTCCGACATGGATAACCTCCAACAACGCGGAATCTTTTAGAAAAGGTGAATTCATAAATTTACGAAAGACACCGACCTACGGACGTCCGCGCCCTTTCATTAATAAATACCGTTAGAGCAAATCAACAATTTGAGCGTCACAATCGGATGGCGATAACGTCAGCAACGCCAGTGTGACCGGCAACCGGAAACGTCTTGGCCCTGCGCTACCGGGATTGATCCACAAACGCGTCCCCTCCTTCTCGATGTAGGGCTTGTGGGAGTGTCCACAAATGACGACATCCGGACTCAATTCAATGATACGCTCGGAACCTAAATCGTTTCGATTATGGATGACAAATACCTTGTGCCCAGCGATGGTCAGCAACAACTGGTCAGGATACTCAAGCGCCCAGGCGTCGCGATCGACATTACCGCGGATCCCATGAAGCGGGGCAATGTCACTGAGCCTAGCCATGACGTCCGGCTTGCCAATATCGCCCCCATGAATGATCACATCACAGCCTTGCAGCTGCGTCGCAGCCTCTGGACGGAGTAATCCATGGGTATCACTGATGACACCAATTTTCACAGCAGAATTCCCCCGTTTATGACTCAAAGAAAAGGATGAAATGAGCCAGAATCGACAACCACCAGTAACTATTCTCTGAATCCTTGAAGCCATGCCTGATCAGCCACCTATTGCTTTTTTGCAGGAATGTCACACTCATGTCCCATCCAGATTCATCGACCGCTCAACATCCGACACCGCCATCAACCACTCAACCCGACTGGTATAAAGACGCACTCATCTACCAACTGCACGTGAAATCATTTTACGATGGAAACGACGACGGGATCGGTGATTTCACCGGACTCATCTCTAAATTGGACTACATAGCAGGGCTTGGAGTAAACACCCTCTGGTTACTCCCGTTCAATCCGAGTCCACTGCGAGATGATGGCTACGACGTCGCCGACTATTATGGCGTAAACCCAGATTATGGAACTCTTGCGCAAGTTCGGCGCTTTATTGACGAGGCACATCGTCGAGGTCTCCGGGTAATATCCGAACTGGTGATAAACCACACTTCGGACCAGCACCCCTGGTTTCAACGTGCCCGCGAGGCGCCAGCCGGCAGCGACGAACGGGACTGGTACGTGTGGTCGACAACCAAAGAGACGTACCAAGGTACGCGAATTATCTTCTCGGACACAGAGACATCTAACTGGACGTGGGATGAAACTGCCGGTGCCTATTATTGGCATCGATTTTATTCGCATCAACCGGACTTGAACTTCGACAACCCCGCCGTGTTAGAAGCCGTTGTCAAAGTCCTGCACTATTGGCTCGAACTGGGTATCGATGGCTTACGTCTGGATGCCATTCCCTACCTCGTGGAACGCGAGGGTACCAACAATGAAAACCTTCCGGAAACCCATGCGGTCCTAAAACGCCTCAGGGCTGAAATCGACAATCGCTTTCCCGACCGATTTTTACTTGCGGAAGCCAATCAATGGCCAGAGAACGCACTCGAATTTTTCGGCGATGGCGATGAGTGCCACATGGCATTTCACTTTCCATTGATGCCGAGAATGTACATCGCAATTGCCCAGGAAGATCGCTTTCCTATCGTCGATATTCTCAAGCAAACACCGCCGATTCCCGAAAACTGCCAGTGGGCGATTTTTCTGAGAAACCACGATGAACTGACGTTGGAATTGGTCACCGACCAGGAGCGGGATTATCTCTGGCAGGAATACGCCCGTGAAACCCGCGCCCGCCTAAACTTGGGGATTCGCCGGCGGCTGGCGCCTCTGTTGCAACGGGACCGCAGACGCATCGAACTGATGACCTCCCTACTGTTCTCCATGCCTGGCACGCCCGTTATCTATTATGGAGATGAAATCGGGATGGGTGACAATATCTACTTAGGTGATCGCGACGGGGTGCGCACCCCAATGCAATGGTCTCCCGATCGCAACGGTGGATTTTCACGCGCGGATCCCTCGCAAATGGTGCTCCCACCCATTATGGATCCACTCTATGGATTTGGCGCCGTCAACGTTGAAGCACAGAGCCGCGATCCCCACTCTCTGCTGAACTGGACGCGTCAGATGATCCATATTCGCAAACGCTTTCAGGCGTTCGGGCGCGGAGAAATGACCATACTTTATCCTAGTAATCGGCGCATACTGGCGTTTATCCGACGCCATTCCGTCGCAGATGGTCAGGAGCAGATTTTACTCTGTGTCGCCAATATGGCGAACAGCGCTCAAGCCGTGGAACTCGACCTATCAGCATACCAAGACAGTGTTCCTTTAGAGTTACTGGGCGGCAGTCGTTTTCCGCCGATCGGAGAGCTTCCCTATCTGTTGACACTTTCGCCCT
Organism: Pseudomaricurvus sp. ABR4_320; assembly: GCF_056159445.1. NCBI lineage: Bacteria > Pseudomonadati > Pseudomonadota > Gammaproteobacteria > Cellvibrionales > Cellvibrionaceae > Pseudomaricurvus > Pseudomaricurvus sp. ABR4_320. The sequence continues at coordinate 487,033 of NZ_JBSWVF010000001.1, forward strand.
ACGGCTTCTATTGGTTCTTATTGTCCACAGAGACACAGCTGCCCGATTGGTATGTAGCCCCCCCCGAACCACTGCCAGAACTGACAACCTTCGTGGTAACGCGTTCGCCAGACGACGTATTTTCCAGCCCTCATATCGACACCTTGCTGCAGGATATTTTGCCCGCCTATTTGGCGAAACGTCGTTGGTTTTTAGCCCGCGTCGCCGACATTCGCAGCATTAGCTTACAGAACTGGACAGCATTATCGAATGAATCCGACAGCAGGCTGTATCTGACGGATTTTACCGTCGATCTGGGCCATCGCGAGATAACCGTGCACTTACCTCTGACGGTCTGCTACGAAGGCGAAAACATACCTGCGCTGGCACATCAATTGGCCGTTTCGCGCATACGACATGGCTATCAGGTGGGCTACCTGACCGACGCCATCTCGATGCCGACATTTTCACAGGAACTGCTACAGGCATTTTTTAATGACCAGACAAAAGCAGGCTTCGAAAACATGTTGAGCTTTGTCAAAACGTCAGGCTTTGCCCACCTGCCAACGACACTTGCGGATGCAGAAACCCGAGCATTAAACCCGGAAGCCCCCCATAGCGGATTGGTTGTGGGTGATGCGGTTGTTCTTAAAGTGATTCGCTGCCCCCTGACCACCCCCAAGGAACAGTCGATTCCTCCGGAACTCGTGGTCGCAGATTACCTAACGCGCGAAAACTTCGCCTATCTGCCGCAGCTGTGCGGCTACTTGCTACATACGCCCTCACCGGACTCCCACCGCGCCATCGCGTACCTACAGACCTACATCGACAATCAGGGCAATGCGGCGACTTGGTCGCAAGCCCATCTCAATCACACATTGAGAGATTTGGAAGGAGCCAATTCGGATCTCACTGACCTCCAGGACGAACTGGATCGCTACGGAAAAGACGTCGTCGCAACCCTGGCGCCCGTTTTTCGGCGGCTGGGCCTGCGGCTGGGAGAAATGCACAGCTTACTGGCCAACCCCAGCAGTGACAGCCCATTGTCGCCAAATCGCATCACCGACGAACACGTACAAACCTGGTACCGCGACGCCACTTGCAAACTGGAGGCCGCTGAAAGGACACTGTCAAATCAAAGAACGAACAACCGTGGTGCCCTGCAGCATTATGATCAACTGCTGGAGCGCTCTAACTGGTTGCGAAGACAACTCAGTCGTCTGGCGCAAGAAGCGGTAGGATCTCTTGAAATGTGCATTCATGGTAACGCAACGCTAACGAACATTCTTATCGCACAAGACGAAGTGTTTTTTCGTGGCTTTCGAGATGTATACCTGGATGGCGCCGAATACCTTTATAAAGCATCACCCGCGAAAGACCTGGCTAGCCTGTATTTGTCAATTGAAACTACGTTTAACGACATTGGAATAACGTTCGGTGAATTGGCAGAGGAGCCTCGTCGGTCAGGGCGTTTGCAGCAAATGTGCATCGATACCTGCTGGCATCAGGTGTGGAGAGGCTACTTGGAAACCGCCTCCGCCATTGACCATCACTGGAAGGATCAACACAATCTGTCCTCTCTGGTGGACTTTTTCGCCCTGGATATCTTGATGAATCGGATCGCAGAGATATCTCCAGGCACAAATTCACCTGATCTGGAATCCACGGTGATGAGTATGACTGGTATTGTACAGCGACTATTTCGAGACTAAATCCGTTCGCATTATGAACAGATTGCTCGCATAGAGCGTTGCTTCACCCTAACCAGACATCACCGACAACAAGGTTTATAGGATGAACAACTACACCAAAATTCAAGATGCAGCCACTGACAGAGCTGCCGTGAACGCACTGACACAGGGCACTTTGAGTGACCCCTTTGGCTTGCTAGGGCCCCACAAAAATGGCCGTAAAACGGTTATTCGAACCTTCCAACCCGGCGCCCAACGGGTCGAGCTCGTTGAGCGGGAGAGCAACACGGTCATCGGTGAGCTTTTAGAAGATGACACCACCGGTGGACTGTTTGTTGGCAGCATTGAAAATTTGCCTGACTACCTCCTTCGTATCGACTGGGGAGATCAGATTCAAGAGATTGAAGATCCCTACAGCTTTGGATTGTTGTTGGGTGAGATGGACCTTCACCTCATCGGTGAAGGACGACACTACCAGCTTTACGATACTCTGGGCGCGCATCCCGTCACGGTCGACGGTGTGGCCGGGGTGCGCTTCGCCGTCTGGGCACCCAATGCTAAACGGGTTTCCGTGGTTGGAAACTTTAACGCCTGGGATGGCCGTCGCCACCCCATGCGCCATCGCGGGGCTTCCGGAGTGTGGGAGATTTTCGTACCCCGGCTGGCACCAGGCGAATTCTATAAGTATGAAATCCTGGGTTCGAAAGGGGTTCTGCCATTGAAGGCAGACCCGGTTGCCGGTCGCTGTGAACCGGCACCCGGCACAGCATCAATCGTTCCAGAAACCACATCCTTTCAATGGCAAGACGACGACTGGATGCGCAATCGTCACTACCATCAAGGTGAGCGCTGCCCAATTTCCATCTACGAGGTTCACGTGCTTTCTTGGCGCCGAGTTCCCGAAGAGGGGAATCGACCACTCACCTGGACAGAGCTGCAGGAACAGCTGATCCCCTACGTTCAAGAAAAGGGATTTACCCACATAGAATTACTTCCCATAACCGCGCACCCCTTTCACGGATCCTGGGGCTATCAACCGATTGGGTTATTTGCCCCTATGCCTGAACTCGGCAGACCGGAAGATTTTGCCGCCTTCGTCAATGCGTGTCATCAAGCCGAAATTGGCGTGATTTGCGACTGGGTGCCAGCACACTTCCCTACCGATCCCCACGGCCTGATGCAGTTTGACGGCACGGCGTTGTATGAACACCAGGATGCTCGCGAAGGCTATCACCAGGATTGGAATACGCTGATCTATAACTTGGGACGCAACGAAGTAAAGGGTTTTCTACTCGCTAATGCACTGCACTGGCTCAACAATTACCATGTGGATGCTCTCAGAGTCGATGCCGTCGCCTCAATGTTGTACCGGGATTATTCCCGCAAAGACGGCGAATGGGTACCCAACAAATACGGTGGTCGTGAAAATCTCGAATCCATTGCCTTTTTGCAGCATCTCAATGGTATTGTGGCTGAACGCGCACCGGGCGCTTTGGTGATGGCAGAGGAATCGACCGCTTGGCCTGGCGTCACTCAGCGTGTCGACAATGGCGGGCTCGGTTTCAGCCACAAATGGAACATGGGCTGGATGCACGACACGCTCAACTTTATGAGCAAAGACCCGCTCTATCGGGGGCATCACCTCAACAACATCACTTTCGGTCTGCATTACGCCTTTTCAGAACATTTTGTACTGCCCCTGTCCCACGATGAAGTGGTACACGGAAAAGGCTCACTTATTGGAAAAATGCCCGGTGATGCCTGGCAGAAATTCGCCAATCTGCGCAGCTACTTCGGCTTTATGTGGGGCCACCCTGGCAGAAAGCTGTTATTTATGGGCGGAGAATTTGGGCAGCGCTCCGAGTGGAATCACAACGTGCAACTGGACTGGCCGGCATTGAGTCATGAGCTTCATTCAGGAGCCGCCAGATTAATCAGTGACTTGAACAAACTCTACCGCGAGCTACCAGCCCTGCACCTCGCAGATGATGACCCGCAGGGATTCCGCTGGATTATTGGCGATGATAAAGCCAATTCCGTATTCGCCTTTATTCGCCGCGCGCCCGACGACAAGATCGCGCCGGTATTGGTGGTATGCAACTTCACTCCGGTGCCCCGCCAGGGGTATCGACTCGGCGTGCCGCGGATTGGTTTTTGGAAAGAACGACTCAACAGCGACGCTCACTGCTACGGGGGTTCGAACATGGGCAACGGAGGCGGCGTTGAAGCCGAACGCATCGCCAGTCACGGCCAGGCCTTCTCTATCTCTCTAGACCTGCCTCCTCTCTCTACCAGCTACTTCGTAATCGATAAATAGTCACTCACGAGGATGACGCTGAGCCTGCCAATGCACTCAGCGTCATTAACCACAACACCAGCAACACTAAGTTGCTGCTCGCGAATGCCGTCAGACGATGAAACACATGGTTGTAAGTAAGATGAATCAAGCTATGGATTACTCGCAAAGAGACATACAGCCACATCAAAACCATGATTGCCGCCGTCGCTTCCTGAGTAATCAACAGAACGACTGACAAAAAATAAAAGAGAATCGGCAATTCCAACAGATTCATATAATTGCGATTGGCAAGGCAAACGACATCAGGCACCCGACTGGATTCACCGAGCTTAAAATCATCGGGATTAACGAGGCCTTGCCGCGCCGCCTGAAAACGTCGCCAGGGAATCAACAAAAGCACACACAATGTCCAACCAGCAAGAGTCATTGCCGGCATGACGACACCTGAATTCACAATCGTCTCCTCCTCCCTATTCTTCAGCGTCTTATTTCTCAGAGTATTTCCTTCAGGCTAACCGGTATTGATCTTTCCGACCAGGAAAATGAATGGCGTCAGTAGCGTATTCTCCAGGCATAAAAAAGGCCTCCAGGGGAGGCCTTAGTGAGACAGCTCCTAAAAATCAGGAACCAATAATGCCGCCATCCTTCTTGGTGATGACAATTGTGCAGTCGCGTGGAATGGTCATGTAATCCAATGGCGCCGGGAAGTTAGTGACAGAAGGGTCACCATTGCCAGGATGCTGAATATTAACAAACGCCGTGCGCTGATCGGGAGTGATGGTGAAACCGGTAATCTCATCCCCTTCTACACCAGAGAACAAACGCTTAGGCACTGGGTTAGCCGCCGTTGTATCGAAAACGGTCAACTGATCCTGCAAACCATTCGGCTGTCCACCGTCAGTACCGATGAACAAGCGACCGTATGGATCAGCCCAAGCCGCGTCCGGAGAGGAGAAGGCTTCTTCGGTTTCTACAGTAGACGACGCCAGAATGAAGATTTCCCACTGGAAACTGGTGCTCGCATGCTCGCCAGTGGTACGAATGATGTGTCCGTTCGGGTTGGGCGCTTCTGGATTCGGAACTGTCGCTTCAGTCCGCTCAGAGTTATTGGTCATGGTCCAATAAACTTCCCCTTGACCGCCAATGGTCGTCCACTCTGGACGATCCATCGGTGTAGCACCGAGAAGATCCGCAGCGATACGAGCATAGATCAAGACTTCCGCCTGAGAGCTGAAGCGGGCAGCCAGGGTCGGATTGTCGATGGTCAACTCTAACCATTCGCCGGAACCGTCATCGTTGAACTTGGCAACGTAGAGTTTGCCTTCGTCCAGCGGACTGTTGCCGTTCGCCAAACAAGTTTCGTAAGCTGCGTCAGAAATATACTTGTAGCAATAATTGAAACGCTCATCATCACCCATGTACGCTGCAATACGTCCACTGGCTTCGTCTTCAGCAATGGCAATGGCTTCGTGCTTGAAGCGACCCAGAGCCGTTCTCTTCACCGGTGTTTGAGTTGCATCAAAGGGATCGATTTCCATGATCCAACCATAGCGGTTACATTCGTTTGCATAGTCAGCGTCAGACAGATCAAAACGCTTGTCAAAGTAATGCCAATTGTAACCAGATCCGCCACTGGACAAGCCGTAACGTTCCTGCTCTTCTGACAGCACCATGTCAATGCTGGTACCGAAGTAGCCATTGAAATTTTCTTCGCAAGTGAGATAGGTGTCCCATAGAGTTGGACCGCTACCACAATTGTTCAATGTACCAAGCGCAATGTTACCGGCCGTGTTTTGCAACAGATCACTGTCAGCGGCAGGCCCAGAATACATCACTGGCGTATTGGCATGGATACGGCGAGCATTTTTGTGCTGGGCGTTTTTCCACTTCTTACCCACTTTTTTCAACGCAACCACAGACACGCCCATGGCGTGTTGCATACGGCGTACATCATCGAGATCTTCGGGTGCGTCCTTACCAAGAACATGGCTGTTGCCGCCGTATTCGTGGTTGATACACAACATACCGGCGACAGAACTGGCTTTGTAACCTTTGTGCTTGTTCTTGCGGTAGGTGTGGCAGTCGATGGGGAAAAACCACATACCGTCATGACCGATGCCGATCTGCAGCGCGGCTTCCTCAGGTGTTGGACGAGTGGTAGGATCACCTTTATACGCAGTCGTTGTTCCTGGCTCCAAGGGGGTTCCCCAAGGAATCAAGACTTGAAATTCGTAATCTGAAGAAATGCTTGGCCAAGTTGGGTTAGCGGCTTTTTCTTCCGTCGTTACTGGATTGAAACCAACCAACTCACCACCGCTTGTTGATTTTTTGGCTTTCCAACCCGCGAAAGCGGAGGGTGCGAGAAACGTGGTCGCTGCCGCAGTAACACTACCTTGTACAATTTTGCGGCGAGAGATGTGAGACTTGAGGACATCGGCAAATGGGCGGTTGCCAGATTTGTTATTATCAGGGTGCAATTCGTCATGCAGTTGGGCTTGCGTCTGTTTTTGGTCTTCAGACTTAATCATCGGGTTAAAACTCCATGTGTTTTTTTCGGGTTACCGGAGAGGCCCAACAAGGCTAGGGTGACTGTGTTACAGAATAATTTCCTTTTTATGAATTATAATTGGCGCCAACTTCGTTTATCGTTACCTCTGTTTTCCTCCTCTCTTAAACGGTTCAAGGACGTTATTCATGTCTGATAAAGGCATTGCACTGTCGGGTTACACCGACATAATGGAAAGGCGTGAGAGAGTTTTTCTTGTACTCGCCGGCATCTTTCTGGCATCAATGACGATGCTCAATGTGATTGGCATGACTCGATTTATTCAAATCGGTCCTATGGCGGTAACCGTTGGCGTATTGCCCTACCCCATTACCTTTCTCTGTACCGATTTGGTCTGTGAGCTGTACGGGAAAAGACGGGCGAACTTTCTAGTGACGGTCGGCCTGCTACTCAATCTCTTGGTCATTTTCTTTGTTTATCTGGCGCAAGCCTTTCCGCCAGTGGATCCATCCGTGATGCCACCTTGGCAGACGTTGACACTGGAAAACGATGTTTTGCTACCGAACGGTGTGGTTATGTCCGGTTCTGTAGAGCTTTTCGATTTTATCTACTCGCTCACCGCCGGATCGGTTGTTGCCTCTATGCTGGCGTATACAGCAGCTCAGTACTGCGATGTGCGTCTGTTTCATTTTTGGAAGCGATTAACCCGCGGCCGCCATCTTTGGCTGCGCAATAATTTCAGCACTCTAATTAGTCAAATGGTAGATTCCATCGTCGTCATTGGGGTTGCTTTTGGGGCTGCGTTTTTAGCCGGGGAAATGACGCTGCAGGCACTGATCATGTTAATGCTCAGCAGCTATGTTTTTAAGATGGTGGTCGCAATCGCAGATACTCTGCCATTTTATTATCTGGTGGCCAAACTCAAGTCCTATTTACAGCTTGAAGACCAACCAGAGCAATATTAACCAAATTCAAAGACAGGGCCTGCCATCAGGCCCGAATCGGATCAGATGCATTCCAATCGGCACTGCCACTTTGGCCTGGACCGGAAAAAACCTGTACTTCAATCGCGAGAATACCAAGAGCCTCCGATTCCCCCCCCGGCTTAAGAAGCTGACCGAGAATATAAGCGGAAAACTCTTCGACCGTCGTATTACGGATTGGCAAGATACGAGTATCCGAACGCAAATAATAATGACGTTCGCCATTGAATTGCGCCAAGATATAATTGCCCTCCTCTGTGAGTGATAAATAGGGAGAGAGACCCGGAAGCAGTGTGAACTCGTCCAATTCTTCACAAATGGACTTTAATATGTCTTTGTATATACGGTAGCTAAAACACAAGCCATCATCACCAACGGGCACGGTGATGGCAACGGCAACAGAAAAATTGTGTCCGTGTAATCGCTCTCTTTCTGTCGCAGAAAAAATCGTAAAATGGGCAGCGGAAAATTTCTGGTACTCTTTTGCCAGTGTTATTTTCGTTGTTCGAGAAGTCATAGTGTTCTAATACAGTTATTTGCGGGCAGCTCACATAATAGCCTGTCAGCGTTAAGCACCCAGATATTACCCACGACGATCATCAGATCGTGACCAGCAAAAGCCAGCAAATATCGTCGCTTGTTCCGATGTATCATACATCGGAATCTATTTATTGATACACACCAAGCGGAAATATGGTCTATTCAATGAGACCAATAAGGAGGAATTCGATGAGTACCACTACCAAAGGTTGTGCGGTCATTACCGGTGGCACCAAAGGTATCGGCCTAGCGCTGGTTGATCGATTCGCCGCAGCGGGCTTTGATATTGCGACCTGCGCTCGCAATCGACAGGATATCTATGAGTTAAAGGAACTCGTAGAAAGCCGTTATGAAAATAAAGTGGTGGCTGTTCCGACCGATGTTAGCAAGCCTGAAGACTGTGATGCGTTTGTCACGGCCATTAAAGATCACCGGATGCGTGTTGATATATTGATCAATAACGCGGGGGTTTACTATCCCGGCGAAATATGGTCAGAACCGGAAGGCGTCTTAGAAGAACAACTGGCGACCAATGTACAATCCGCCTACCGTATCACCCGTGGGCTATTGCCAGAGATGATGAGCCGCAAACAAGGCCATATCTTCAATATTTGCTCAATCGCCTCGCTGGCAGCCTACCGTAACAGCGGTTCTTACACCATCAGCAAGTTTGCCTTGTATGGCCTTTCTCAAAGTCTGCGACAGGAACTCAAACCTTTCGGCATTCGTGTTACCTCTGTGATGCCGGGAGCCACGTTTACGGGGAGCTGGGAGGGAACTGACCTATCTGAAGACCGTTTTATTCCCGCCACTGACGTTGCTGAATTGATCTACTCAGCCCATGCCACCAGCCCACGCACGGTGGTTGAAGATTTGATCATTCGTCCCGCGGAAGGTGATTTGCCCTAGGGCCTGCTAGCAGGCCCTAAACGACATTTTACAGGAAGCCACCCAAGGCCTCTTGTAAGAGGCTTGAAGCCTCACTCTGATCGCTTTTGCCGAGAAAGCCATTCAGCACGTCAATGAACTTGGGAATCATATCGGCATCCAGCCCCAGAGCTTCGAACTGCGCCCCAAGCTGACTGGCCATCTTGGCGGTTTCGCTGTATTCACCAGCAGCTTCTAAGGCTCCGCTCAACAGACTGCTGCTGTCTCCCTCTTCGCTTTCGCCAGACCCGAGAGAAGGCGCCGCAGCGAGCAGATCATCCACATTCGGGATTGCTGACGACAGCGTGCTGAAATCCGTATCCGATAACATGGAACTGGCGGCCTGCAATAGGGAACCGGTGCCACCTTCAGCTTGCTCCGTCGAAACACCCAGGGCACTGCTTAACATTGGCAATAAATCAGCGCCTGCGCTTGCCAGGTCCGCCGCCGCGGACGAGGCCTCACCTTCATCGACAGCCTCTTCTGCCGAGTCAAACAACCCCGCGTGAGCTTGATGCATCAAAAACATTGACAGCGCAATGGCAGACAGTTTTTTCATTTGTATTCCCCCAGTAACGGTAATAAACATATTTCCGGCGCCCTCCCTGACTAACAGCTTAGACGTGGATGACGAACTAAATTTCGATCACATGATGACGATTTTTACCTGCCGCCTTGGCGATATACATAGCCTCATCAGCGACAGACAATAATTTCTCCGCGGTATCTTCTCCGGTCTGATGACTGATCGCGACACCAATACTCGCTGATATATTAATTTTACCAACAGACAGTTTTACGGTCGTCGATGCCGCCCGGAGCAGTCGTTCGATTAACATCTCCAACTCTTTACCTGGCTCCAACCCAAGGACAACTGCGACGAATTCATCCCCGCCTACACGAGCCAGCGTATCTGTCTCTCGAATTAACTCATTTAATCGCGACGACACAATCGTCAGCAACTCGTCCCCGACCCTGTGGCCATGGTGATCATTAACGGCCTTAAACCCGTCGAGATCCAAATAGAAGACGGCGAGATACTCCCCGGTTCTTGCACAGAACTTCATCGCTTCTTCAAGTTTTTCCGCCAGCAGCAAACGATTGGGCAACGAGGTAAGGATGTCGTAAAACGCATTGTGCTCCAGCTCCTCCTGATACACTTTCTTTTCCGTGATATCAGAAAATACACCGACGTAATGAGTTTGCCGCCCCCGATTGTCCGCAACCGCAGATATCGCCAGATTGACGGCGAAAAGCTCACCCGATTTACTGGAGTTCCACAACTCTCCACTCCAGCGCCCCAGCTGGGTTAAATCCTGCCATAAACGGCGATAAAAGCCGTCATCGTGACGATCGGATTTGAGCAGCCGTGGGTTTTTCCCCTCCACGTCTTCACCGGAATAACCGGTTATCTGCTCAAACGCTTCATTGGTCTCAATAATGCGCCCCTCAGCATCGGTAATAATGATTCCTTCCTGGGTGTGTGAAAACACACTCGCAGCGAGCGCCAATCGCTTTTCCTGCAAAAAACGTTCGGTGATATCCATGCAGACTCCCTGCATTTGCAAAGGTTCGCCACGTTCATTACAGGTTACCTCGCCTTTGATCTCCAGATAGGCTTCACGCCCGTCATCGGCGACGCGGACTTCCAGATCAAAGGGGCGCTTGCCAGCCAGAGATGCATGCAGTACGACATCGAAATGGGTGCGATCATTTGCATGAATGGCAGACTCAAAATGCGCCAAAGCCAGCACCTTTTCACGGTTAGAAATACCCAGCAACTGTCGCGCTTGAGCCGACAACCAGAGTTGGTCACTCTCTATGTCCCACTCCCAGTTACCGAGGTGTGCGATAAACTGAGCGGCGATGAGGCGCTGTTCCGATTGGCGCAGTGCTCGTGTCTGTAACTGGAGCTCCCGAGTCCGCAGAATGACTTCGCGTTTCAATCGGCGATTAATGGCCCAGAGCCCGACAGCGATACCAGTGATCAGCAAAATGACGAGCAAAGTCCCTACCGCCCAGCGGGTATAAATTCCCCGACTGGAGTTCATATGCTCTAGGTAGTAGATACCTTTTAGCCCGTTAGTGTCCGGTACCATATCCAAATCCAGATATGTCTGGGCGATACGCTCCACTCGCTCTCGACTGAAATAGCCAATATTAACCAAGTCAGGGCGAATCAGCTTCTCGATTTGCTCGGCTTCATAGAGCAAATGAGAACGGGTTTTGCCGGGATTGTAATGATCAACGATCCAATCGACCATTTCCTCTCTGTTCGATAAGGCGTACACCCATCCCCGAATCGAAGCACGTCGAAACGCTTCAACTTCATGGGCATGTTCATCGAGGTATGATTCTTTAACAAACAGTGTATCGCCATAAAAATCAATGCCTTCGGCGTCCGGCGACAGCACATTGACAGCCACGCCCTTCTGCTGCAAATAGTAGGGCTGATCGGTGACGTACCCAGACATCGCATCTATCTTTCCGCGCAATAGCTCGTCGTCATTCATCGAGTGAGCAATATGTGTATGATTGCCGTAATTGATTCCAGCGCGGCGCAGCATGCCGGTCAGACTGCCCTCGTATTCAGACAGGGTATACATGATTGTTCGCCCCCGGAGCTGCTCGGGACGTGTTATTGACGAAGATGCCAAGGTGAGAATAGCGAGTGCTGACCGCTGAAAAATAGGCGCGACAATAACGAGCGGTTTACCCTGCAGACGCGCGCGAACAATACTGGAATCATTGACGCCGTATTGTGCGTCACCATCCAATACACTTTGCAAGGGCTGCTTATCCGGATCAGGCTCACGAAACTCAACTTCGAGCCCTTCTGCCGCATAATAGCCTTGCTTTTGCGCCGCATAATAGCCAGCAAACTGAAACTGATGGCGCCATTTCAGTTGCAGCACAACCTTCTTTGAAGATTGAACTGCCTCTGCAGAAGCCTCTGCACACCAGCCAGCAGCCGTGTGCAACGACAGCGTGATAGCGGTAACAAACGTTAGAAAAAATCGTAAGAACACTGCTGCTTTGCTTCCGTGCGTCTTCCCTGATACTCAACAATTCTACCAGCTCTGTCTTATACAAAGACAAAACAGGCGACAGAAATGTGATTCGTATCAATTACGGTTAAAACTACCCGACCGGCGGCACTGGCACTTCGGCAAAATCGTGACTGTCCAGTGGTCCCCTTTGCTCTCCGGAACCTCGAGACACAAGCGAAAAGGGCATTAAAGAAAAGTTAAGTAACTTTACACAATAATTCCCGAATTCGCCAATCCTAGACACGTAAATCGACACAGAGTTTCCGCCGTAGGTACGATCACACGAAATACGGCCATCGAGCCCAGCGCAATGTCACTGTTCATTGACGTCAGCTAAGGCTACACTGACCCCAATAAGTCAGACGCTTATGGTGCGCTTGTGTTTTAACCAAACGGTATAAATTTGCGTCGAACGATTCCCGAAAAAATTCAAACAGATCAATCATAAAGGCCCAGCTGGTAAGGAAATCATCGGAATGTCAAAACCTATCTGGTTTGGCCAACCCACGGTCGACCAAGTTCGCGAAATGATGCTTGGTACCATCGACGAAACCCTCGGTATAAAACTCACCCAAATCGGCCCTGATTTTTTGCAGGGTACAATGCCTGCCGATCAACGCACCTTTCAACCCACCGGCAGAATTCACGGCGGCGCGAATGTGGTACTGGCTGAAAGTTTGGGCAGCATCGGCGCCAATCTAACCGTCGACCCGTCTCGCTATCGCTGCTTCGGCATGGAGGTCAACGCCAATCATCTGAGGGGCGTGTCTCGGGGCGAGGTCATCGGCACAGCGCACCCGATTCATATGGGCAAAACCACCCAGGTCTGGGAGATCAAAATCGTCGATCACCGGGGTAAGCTGAGCTGTATTTCCCGATTAACCATGGCTGTGGTCGAATTACCTCAGACCTAATGAAAAGTGACAAACCCAGATAACAAGGAGCCATTTTGGGGTTAGCGACAAGCTCAATGATTTCTGTTTTTAGCAATGGACATAAGCTTCGCTGGTCCAACGCCCTGCTTCGCTGCTAGACAACTTATGACTCCCGGCTATTCCTTACATCAATCCGATGCCGCCACCACGCTGGTGTTTTCCGGCACCTGGCGCGAAGCTCACAAGCCGCCAACCTTTGCCGAGATGTCACGAACGCTGGAAGATGCCAAGCCCCGCCAACTGATTCTCACGCTGGATGGACACACCAGCTGGGATTCAACGTTGACCGCACGCCTCTACCAATGCTGGCGCTGGAGCTGTCAGCGCAATATTCCTTTGACGTTTCACGAATTGCCGCCGAATCTCTGCCGCATCATGGAATTGGCGATTGCTGTTCCACCACGAGATGTACATAAAACAGCAGACGAACACTGGTATTCTTCGCTGAATCCACTGCCCACGCTACGCCGAATCTGGAGCACCTTGCATTCCCAATGCACGTTTATCGGCGAAGTTATCTGTGGGTGTGGCAGACTCTGCGTCGGCCGCTCCGACATGCCAACCCGAGAGTTCTGGTCGTTTTTTCAACAATGCGGCCCCGAAGCACTGAAAATCATTGGCTTGATCAGCATTTTAGTGGGAATGATTTTGGCCTACCTGGGGGCAGTCCAACTACGTATGTTTGGTGCTGAATTGTACGTAGCCGATTTGGTTGCCATCGGTATGCTGCGAGAAATGGGCGCCTTTATGACAGCGATCATCGTCGCCGGACGTACTGGGGCAGCCTACGCGGCTCAGCTCGGCAGCATGCAGGCCAACGAAGAAATTGATGCGCTGACGACCTTGGGAATTTCGCCGATCGATTATCTGGTGATTCCCCGACTACTGGCCTTGATTATTGCCATGCCCATGCTGTGTATCTACGCCGACGTGCTGGGCATTCTCGGTGGAGCCCTGGTCGCCCTGGAAATGGATGTCTCCATGGTACAGTTCGCCGCCCAGGCCCGCGACGCCGCCACACCCAGCGTGATTCTTATTGGCGTCACGAAAAGTTTGGTGTTTGCAATGGTTATTGCCGTCGCCGGATGCAAGGCAGGTATGGCCAGCGGACGCAATTCTGCGGCGGTTGGCGCGGCGACAACCCGAGCCGTCGTCTCAGCCATTGTCTGGTTAGTGGTGTGGGATGCCATCTTTAATATTGCGTTAAGTCGGTTGGATATTTGATGACAAGTGTCCATATCGATGTCTGTAATCTCACCATGGCCTACGGTTCGCGCGTCGTTCAGGAACACCTGAACTTCCACATAAACCGCGGCGATATTTTTATCATAATGGGCGGCAGTGGCTGTGGCAAAAGTACCCTGTTAAAACACATGATCGGCCTCTATCAACCCCGTAAAGGTGATATCAAAATCAACGGCCAGAGCATTTCTCACGCCAGTCGACAGCACCGTATCGAAATGACACAAAGCTGGGGGGTGACCTTTCAAAGTGGCGCTCTGTTCAGTGATTTAACGCTGGCAGAAAATGTGAGTATCCCTCTGCGTCAACACACGAAACTCAGCAAAGGGGATATCGCAGAGCGAGCTCACTTTAAACTGGCGCTCGTCGGACTGGCAGGATTCGAAGACTACTATCCTGCTGAGATCAGTGGAGGAATGCAAAAACGAGCCGGACTCGCCCGAGCCATCGCCTTGGACCCTGAGCTGTTATTTTTCGACGAACCCTCTGCCGGGCTTGACCCTCTCAGCGCCCGACTGCTCGATGAACTTATACTAGAATTGCGAGAGACACTGGGATCTACGTTTGTTATTGTCACTCATGAATTGGAAAGTATCTTTACAATTGGGACAAACTCCGTTTTTCTCGATCCGGTAAGGCGTACACAGCTCGATTGTGGAAAACCGAGCGATCTCCTGCACCACAGTCATCATGTCGATGTGAGAAAGTTTCTACGTCGTGGCGCCCCAGAACCCGAGCCGGATGCTCAGTCTCAATGATCTCCAAAAACCGAAAGAGCAAGCATGTCAAAAAGCATTAGCGTCAGCGCGATTGGCGGTTTTTTTATCGGTATTGTTGGACTGGCCACCGCCCTGGTCATGTTCTTCGGTGGCGGCTACCTGGTTTCAGATTCTCAAAAATTCGAAATGGTGTTTAAGACGTCCATCAGTGGGCTGCGTGTTGGCGCACCGGTTGCGATCAAAGGGGTCAATATCGGCGAAGTCGTAGATATACGTGTCAAACTCGACAGTGACGATGTTACCGTCTACAACCACGTGATTGCCAGTATACGTCCAGAAGCCTTGTTCCGAGAGAAATCCGGGTCGGATATCGACGACGACACACTGCTGCAGGAAATGCTCGCCAATGGGTTAGGTGCACAACTAAAGTCACAGAGTCTGCTGACGGGATTGCTGTACATCAATGTCGATTTTTTTGGCGATGCCAATCCTCCGCGACTGGTTGACGTCAATACGGACTATCCGCAGTTTCCCACTGTCTGGTCAGACCTCGAAGAAATCTACAACATCTTCGAAGAAATCAACGTGGAACTCATGGCCGCTCAAGTGCACTCCTTACTCGGCTCGCTTAATGATCTCTTCAACCAACCAGAAACTCAGCAGCTTCCTGCCACACTGGCCTCGGCAGCGCGGTCCCTGGAGACTCTGGCAGTAAGCAGTCAGAAAGACATCAGTGCCATCAGTAAATCCTTGCAGCCTATTGGCCGCGAAGGCGAACAGCTGCTCAGTACGCTCAATCGCGACCTCCCTAATCTACTTGAAGATCTCGGAGAAACCTCTGCCAGTCTTCAGCAGGCCGCCTTAAAACTTGAGCATATGGCAGAAGATGGCAGCTATCTGCTCTCCGACGATTCGCCATTGATTTATCAGATGAGTCAGGCGGCGCAAGCCATGCGCAGAGCCGCCGATCAGGTAAATCGAATATCTGGCACCCTGGAGCGGGAACCAGAAGCTATTCTTAAAGGTAAACGCGCTCCCTGACCTCTGGCTACAGTTGCACTAATGATGAGATTTTCCCTGTTATCCCTGTTGACAAGCCTTTTTTTGACACTGTTACTCAGTGCTTGCGGTTCCAGCCCCCCTATCCGCTACTACTTATTACAACCACAGGCTAGCGCACAGGTTATTCCTACCGACAGCAATCAAAGCGTTGGCATAGGGCCAGTGCGTATTCCTGAATACCTGGCTGGCCGCTCTATTATTCGCGATGGCAGTAACTATCGGCTCGTCCGCAGTGAACTGGAACAATGGGGCGAAGATCTACAGATCTCCATGACCCGCATTCTCACCAGCAACATCATCACGTTAACGGGCAATGAACATGTACGCGCCTTTCCCTGGCACCGACAGGATGCTCCCGACCTCGCCTTTAAGGTGGAAATTCTGAATCTTTACGATGGCGGTGACGAATCCGTACTGCAAGCGCAATGGAGTTTACGCGCTCCCGACGAACGCCAATTATTGAAGGAAGGGATGCTCAATCTCAAAGCCCCTTTGAGCGGCGACAGTAGCCGTGCACTGGCCCAGTCGTACAGTGAACTGCTATTACAATTGAGCGAAGCGCTGGCGCGAGAACTCCAATCGTTTCAGGCTAAATCCTGATCGACGCCAGCACTCACAGAATCGGCGCGAACAGATAGCAGATTCTGGAAATCACCTTGCGAGCAAGCCCCCTTTGTTCCAGCGATGCTTTGGTCATCAACACTGAGTCCTCAAAATCCTCGACCAACATGCTTTCAACCTGTTTGGCAAAACCGCTATCGGTAATCAATGCTGTCACTTCGAAATTTAGCCGAAAAGAACGGTTGTCGAGATTAACCGTACCAATCCCCGCGGCTTTATCATCGACAAGAAAAACCTTCTGGTGCAGAAATCCCGCTTTGTAACGATAAACCTTTATCCCAGCATCGATGATCGGCCCCAGAAAAGAAAAGGATGCATGAAAGACCAAATCATGGTCTGGCTGATCTGGAATTAACAAGCGAACATCGACCCCGCGCAGCACCGCCAATTGCAATGCCGAGGAAACACCATCGTCCGGGATACAGTAAGGCGATGTAATCCAGATGCGTCGTTCAGCGGAAAATATCGCCTGCTGCAACATCAGACTGGCCGTGTCACGAACGTCCGCAGGACCGGATGGAATAATGAGCACCGGCAGATCTTCTGGCTGAGGACACAGTGTCCAACAAACCGGAAGAGTTTCTCCCGTTACCCAGTTCCAGTCTTCGGCAAAAACCATTTGCAGGCCGAGCACCGCGGGACCGGTTAGTTTTAAATGCGTATCACGCCAATGGCCGAGGCGGTCATGGCCATAGACATATTCGTCACCGACATTGTGTCCTCCGAGCCAACCCCAAACACCGTCAACGATGACAATTTTTCGATGGTTGCGAAAATTAATTTGAAATCGATTGCTGCTGCCCTGACGGGAATGGAATCGTTGGACCTGAACGCCACGATCTCGCAACGTCTGCAAAAACGCCTTGGGCAAGGCATGGCTGCCGATATCATCGTAGAGAAAGTACACAGACACGCCGCGAGACTGACAGGACAACATAGCCTCTTGCAAGCGCTTTCCGGTTCGATCATCTTTAACAATAAAAAACTGCACCAGAACATAATGACGAGCCGCCGCCATACCGGCAAGTATGCTGTCAAAAGTGGCCTGCCCGTCAATTAACAGTTCCGCCCGATTCCCTCTTAAAAACGGTAGCTGGGCAAGTCGCTGCACCGCTTCAATTTCTGGCTGTGGCGGCGAGCTAACCGGCGTCAGCTGAGTCAATGCCTGACGTTCAGCCTGCACTCGTTGGCGCAACGAACTATCGACCCGTCGACGTAAAGGGACATAGCCATGCAGACGATTTTGGCCAAACGCCCAATAGGCTGGCACCCCCAACCAGGGAAACATCAACAGGATTAACACCCATGCAATAACGCTTTGTGAACTGCGAACCATCAACAGCGCATGCACCGACGACAGGATTCCTGCAGCATGCACACTCGCTAAAAGTAGACTGATCCAAAGCAAAACCACGTGTCCTAACGATTGGCCTGGGGTTTCCAGAAGATATTAACAAGGGCACCGAGCACGATTAACCCACCCCCAATCCAAGTCCAGAGATCCGGCATTTCCGCAAACACCCACCACCCAATTATTGCGGCAAAAACCACCTGCAGATAGGAAAAGCTGGTCGCACGGCCGGCCGTTTCGGTTTGCATGGCCTTGGTCAATCCAATTTGACCAATCTGCGTGGACACTCCAACCCCCAATAACGTCAGCCAGGTTACGCCCTCCGGCATGACCGCATCATTACCCAAGAGAACGAGCGCAATCGGCAGGGTGATGATGGGGAAATAAAAAATGATGACCGACGGGTCTTCGCTGCGACTCAAACGGCGCACGAACACATAGGCGACACTGCTGCCGAGAGCACCCACAATGGCCGCCGTGATTGCCAGTGGCGGGTAGCCTGCCGACAGCGCCTCTGGGCCTGGGCGAACAATCGTCAGCAACCCAAGCAAACTCAACAGGATGCAGACCAGTGTTGGCATTTGCAGTCTTTCACGCAGAAATAACGCCGCGAGAACCGCTGTAAACATCGGATGCAAGTATTGCAATAACGTCGCCGTCGCAAAAGGTAAATGAACGACCGCATAGTACACACAGATTAACGCAACAGCGCCAACCAACCCACGCGCAAACAGCAGCCCCCGCTGGTTACCCAACAGCGAAATTCCCTTGCGGCGGACGTCCGCCCAACTGATAACACCGGAAATCAGCGACCTTGCTGCAACGATTTCCAGAATCGGAATACCGTCAGCGTGAGCGAGCTTAACGCACATACCCATACAGGCGAATCCCGCGGCGCTTAAGATCATGTAACGGGCGCCAAGGGGAACAGACGAGAGCAATTCAGACATAAACCAACTATGCTAAGAAGGACAGAGACGACAGTCCCCATAAAACCAGGGCACATTAGCACAGACGTTCCCTAGACCAAAACAACCTCATTCGGCCACCTTTCACGGGAATGACAGGATGGCCTGTTAACATCAGACGGGAAACTGCTGTTGCCTGTCAGGAAATTCGGTATGACCTACAAATTCTTCAAGATACTTTCCCCCATCTGCTTCGGCCTGGCTCTCACCGCTTGCGGTGGCGGAGGTGGCGGCGGTAGCAGCGACGATGACGGAGATTCTGGCGGCGGTTCAACGCCTCCGGTTAACAACACATCCGGCCTCTCTGGTACGATCACCTATGATCGTGTCCCCCATGACGACAGCACCAATGGCCTGGATTATGACGAAACTTATAGCGCCCCCGCCCGCGGCCTGGTCGTGCAGTTGCTGGATGCCAACGGCAGCGAAATCGACCTAACGACCACAGATGCTGCCGGCTTTTATCAATTTGATGTAGAACCCAACGTCGATGTTCGAGTGAGAGTCAGAGCGGAAATGCGAGCATCGCTGAGCGGCATTGGCGATGTCACTGTGACAGACAATACCTCGGATAACGCGCTCTATGTCCTCAACGGTCAACTCTTGTCGACGGGAAGTGGCGCGAGTGTTCGCGATCTGCACGCAGCCTCCGGATGGAACACCAGCAGCAGCACCTACGATTCAACCCGCGCAGCTGCGCCTTTCGCCATCCTGGACATTATTTACGAAGGGATGGAAGCGCTCAGTAGCGTCGACACAGACCTGACGCTTCCCGCACTGGAAGTTCGATGGAGTGAAAATAACATCGCTGCCAGCGGTGATTATGCCGACGGCGACATCGGCACCAGCTTTTACACCAGTGCTGGCGATGTGATCTATTTGCTCGGTGCGGCAGATAACGACAGTGACGAGTACGATCAACACCTCATCGTGCATGAATGGGGACATTTTATTGAATCGGTACTCGCCCGCTCAGATTCAATTGGCGGCGGACACAGTATCACCGATCGGCTGGATATGCGTGTCGCCTGGTCAGAAGGCTGGAGCAATGCCCTGGCAGCCATGATACTCAATGACCCAATCTATCAGGACAGCGGCGGCCTTCAGCAAGCCTTTGGGTTCGCCATTGATATGGAAGAGAACAATTATTCCGATCGAGGTTGGTTTGTCGAAGCGTCGATACACTCATTGCTGTACGACATTTTTGATTCCGCCGAGGATGGTGCCGACACTCTAGCACTGGGACTAGGCCCCATCTACGCTACGCTGACGGACAATGAGTATCTGACCTTCCCCGGTTTTGCTTCCGTCTTTCTGTTTCTCGAACAATTCAGAACCCTTTACCCCAGCCAAACTGCAGCTGTGAACGCATTAGCTGCAGCCCAGGAAATCGGAGTTGCTGATGCCTGGGGGGTGGGAGAAACCAACGACGGAGACATCGCGGCCCTGCTGCCGATCTACCAGACTGGCAGTATCGGCAGCAGCCAGACCCTGTGTACCTTTGATGATTACAGCAGCGATGGTGATACCAATCGCCTGGGAAATCATCGCTACCTTCGTATTACCAGCGTAAGTGGAGGAAGCTATCGGATACAGCTGACTGAAAGCGGTTCCAGCCCCACCTCTGGCACGACGCCCAACCTGTATATTTTTAATAATTTAGGCTTTTATCGAGAACTGACGGCGACCAGCAGCGGCGCCATTGATTGGAGCGGCACTTTGACCGAAAGTGATTATCTGCTCGATCTCTTTGAGCTGGACGCGCAAGCCGCCTGCTACAGCCTGGTCATCACACAGAATTAAGGACGCACTCATGAATCCATCACATAACTATGTCGTTCGCTGCACGCAATCTGCGATTTTCAGCCTATTTGTCCTGACCGGCTGTAATGCCTCTCAGCCAAACTCCCAGCACAACGACGCCATCAGTCGCAGCGCGCCCATTGTCGCCAGTCAAGGAGAGTTCAAACCCGCAATCGCCAAACCAGGGGCTCCCGTCACCCTAACCCACGATTATGACGGCCATACGGACAATGGTCAGGTGGAATCCTTTACGGCAAAATTGTCCGCCACACAGCCCCTTGATACCATCACTGTGCAGCTGTCTGCGCCGGCCGGGCTTTTGGTCAATACAGAAACGGAGATCAGTGTTTCGAATTTTGGCAATGACATTCTGGATATCCCCATCACTGTTCAATCAGTAAGCGATGGCAAGTTCTACATCAACCTGTTTGTAGAATCCAAATCGGGCAGCCGCAGCATGAATCGCTCCTTTGCCATTCCGATCGACGTTGGCGAAGCCTCACAACAGAAATCGGCGACGAGCAAAGATGCCGATGCGGTTCCCATTGTCGAACTTCCCGCCGAAGAAACCGTGATGCCAAAGAACTGAGGCTGGTCTCAGTTCTTTGGTTCAGATTCGGGATAGCGGTAGCCGATGACAACCTCAGGATTACTGCCATCGGCCAGGGTAATATTACTGGGACCTCGATATTCCAAAAGACGCTGATCCGACAGAGAAAACTGCATTTTGATGGGCGATATCAGCATTCGCAAAAGGAAGGCGTTGGGCTCAACCTGCAAACACAATGCTTCGGCGCGTGAACCACAGTCTCCTTTGCGCATTCTCAATACAGCATGCTGACCTCGAGCGACAAGCGGAAAGTGAAACTCGACTATGCTTCCCTTGAGTAACTCATCCCAGCGGGTTCGAATCAGCCCTTCCATCCCCGCATCGACCGCCGTGATCGCCTGATTTTCCAGAGAGTATTGCTCTTCCTTTGCGTCGGTACTGTCCCGATAGCGAATGTCCAGTTCCGCTTCTGAAACGGAGACGTCAATTTCACGCCCGTTGAGATGGTTGCGCTGCCTGACATCCGGAACTGTCGGCCCCAAACGAAACCACAGCTGCTTCTCTACCAGCAGACGGCCATCGGGTGTTTTGTACACCACATAGTCCGGCGTCTGCGATCGATCAGTCGCAGGCAAATGATAGTGATATTCCCGATACACCAGTTGCCGAGAATCTCGATCTTTGGCCTCCCCAACGGCGTATAGAGTGGCGCCATCGGGCACCGCCGCCCACACGGGAAGGCTGACCAATAAAGCGAGACTCAGCAGAATCATTCGAGAAGGCTGCAGGCGGTAACGACCCAGCCGACAAGTGCGACCGGGAGAACGAAAGGCAATTTTTATCATGGGCGATTTTACTGAAACACGTTGACTACAGACAGTATGGCAGAGCAGTCAGTTCAAACTGGACGAAATCCTCTCGCCAGTTCCGCTCTCGGCTTCGCCATAAGCACTTGCACCGTACTGATAGCACGCTCTTGAAAGCCCCCTTCACAGTAGGCCAGGTAAAACTCCCACATGCGCCGGAAATCCGCCCTAAAACCCAGCGCCTCAACGTCATTTTGCCGCGCCATAAATCGCTGGCGCCAGTCTTTCAGGGTCAACGCGTAGTCACGGCCCATATCGCGCAAATCAACCATCATCATGTCAGTACACCGCGATACACAATCCGCCATGACCGCGACCGAAGGCAAACTGCCTCCGGGAAAGATATATTTTTGAATAAAGTCGACAGAACGCTTGGCGTCGTCAAATCGTTGATCAGCGATGGTGATGGCCTGCAACATCATCAACCCTTCGGGCTTCAGAAGTTGCGAACACATCCGAAAATACTGGTCGTAGAATTGATGCCCTACAGCCTCGATCATCTCGATGGAAACCAGTTTGTCATAGGATCCCTGTAACTCACGGTAATCATCCAGTAATACCGTAATCTGATCCTTCAACCCCAGGGCATCCACCCGCGCTTGGACCCATTCAAATTGTTCGCGGGATAATGTCGTTGTGGTGACGCGGCAGCCATAATTCTGCGCTGCGTGAATTGCCATGCCCCCCCAGCCAGAGCCAATTTCCAAGAGATGGTCACTGGGGTTGAGCTGCAGTTGCTGACACACCCTTTCCAACTTCGTCACAGCGGCTTCTTCCAGAGAGGTCGAATCCGTCCGGTAGATCGCGGCCGAATACATCATTTGGGGGTCGAGGAACAATTCAAAGAACTTATTGCTGAGGTCGTAGTGGGCTGCGATATTTTGCCGCGAACCGCTCAGACTGTTTGCCCGACCGCGATGGGCAATACGATTCAATAGCGACGATAGCAGCGGCCAACGGCGGTCCAATTTATTTAAGAGGTCGATGTTCCGAGCAAAAACGCGAATCAAAGCGACCAAATCCGGCGACGACCAAGCGCCATCAATATAACTTTCACCTGCACCTATGGAACCGTCACTCAACAGACTGCGATACGCCCAGGGTTGATGGATTACGATCTGCGCTTTTAACTCAGATGACGTGTCACCAAAAACAAAATGCTCACCATTTTCTTCGACCGCCAATTCACAGTCCTGCAACTGACCGAGAAAACGCAATACCACTTTGCGGGCCAACCCGTCGAGAAAACTGCCCTGCCGTTTACGGGATTGCAGGTCACCAATACTCTGTTCACTCATAACTACGCATACTTTATTTATGTCAGGGTTATCATCCCGGATGATCAAAAATCGGCACCCGTTTTAGCCAAAGTCGCGCCGCCTGCCAGTAAATTGCGGTCGCCACCTTTAATGTCATGAGCGGGTAACGCAGCAGCAAACCATCCAGTTTACCGGGTATCAACGGCTCACGCTTCAGCGACAAGGTCGCGGTAAAATTGCATTCACCGTCAATCTCATTGCGCAATTCAGCAGACAACACCTCTCCAGGGCAGTTGCTCTGCCAATGGTAGCGGACATTCATAGGGTTGAAAGGCGATACGTGCATTGCCTTGTCAAACGAAATACGCTGGAGATCCTGCTCGGGGTCACAGGCCAGGACATAGGTTGTTTTCTCGTTCCAGGGCGTATTGGTCACCTCCAGAACCTGCGCTCGCAGACGATTATCTAAATCATAGCAATAGTAGACGCTGATCGGATTCATCGTCTTGCCGAAATAGCGCAGATTGGTCAATAGGCAGACAGCCCCCTGCAGATCGAGCCCCAATTCTGTTGCCACCAGTTCGCGCACACTATCCAATAACGGCCGCTCGGGATCCCCGAGATAATCACTGCGCACAAAGCGGGCGGGAAAGCCCCGTCGGGTCGACCAGCCACGTCCCATCGACAAGACGTCATCAAGCTCAGCAAGGTCTAGATACACCATAAAACACTGATAGCGGAAGCTGTGCTGTCGGGGAGTCAAACGCCGATGTCCAACCCATCCCGTATAAATCGCGCTGCGTTCGATCACCATTCAGCCCCAAGTCCACGGGCGACCCGAATGCCGCTAAGACATCCATCTTCATGGAAGCCATTGGCCCAGTAGGCACCACAATACCAAGTGCGATTAACACCGTTAATCTCTGGCCAGCGCTCTGCCGCTGCCACAGACGCTAATGAAAATGCGGGATGGGCGTAGGTGTAACGGCCCAAAATTGCAGTAGGATCTATTTGATCATCATTGTTCAACGAGACACAGAAGGTTTCTGGAGCACTAAGTCCCTGCAGAATGTTCATGTTATAGGTAACCAGCGCCTGAGCTGCGTTGGTTGCGTTGCCTTGGAGATGATAATTCCACGCCGCCCAGGCTCTGCGTCGACTCGGTAGCAAACGCGTATCGGTGTGCAAAATAACGGAATTATCCTGGTACGGCATTCGCCCCAGTATGTCGGTCTCTTGAGGACTGGCATCTGTCAGCATCGCCAAGGCCTGATCGCTGTGGCAAGCAAATATAACCTGATCAAAAACCTCCGAGCCCTGCGCACTCTCTACGGTGACACCGCCGTCGTCGCGAGTTACCCGGTGTACAGGTGTATTGCTGAGAACTCTGGCCCGCATTCCTTTCAGCAGCGCCGTCACGTAACTGGCTGATCCACCTTCGACGACACGCCACTGGGGACGATTAGAGACTTGCAATAAGCCATGATTCTTGAAGAAACGCACAAAGAACTGCAGTGGAAAATCCAGCATATCCGCCAAGCCGGCAGACCAAATGGCGCTTCCCATTGGGATCAGGTAATGATTGCGAAAGGCTTGGCCGTAACCGTGCGCGGACAGATACTCACCAAGGGTTTCACCCGCGCTGATAGACCCGGCTTCCAAGTCCTTTAAGGCCTCGCGATTAAACCGGAGAATATCCGCCAACATTTTCCAAAAGTCGGGCTTGACCAAATTACGGCGTTGAGCGAAGAGCCCATTGAGGGTACCGCCGTTATATTCGAGGCCAGTATCTGCAGCGTGGACACTGAAGCTCATTTCCGTCGCCTGAGCGCCAATGCCTAATTGACCGAGGAGGCGAATGAAATTGGGATAGGTGGCGTCATTAAAAACGATAAACCCGGTATCGATGTTATAGCGACCGCTGGCTACCTCGACACTGCGCGTTGCTGTGTGACCACCTATCCAATCCTCTGCCTCATACAAGGTCAGCTCGTGCTCGGCATCCAATAAGTAGGCAGAGGTCAGTCCGGAAATACCTGTGCCGATAACCGCAATCTTCAATCAATCAACCCTATATAACCTAGAAAATCTCCCGAAAAGAAGCAATTCGGCGCCAAACTCGGTTAATTTGGCAGGATGCTAGCACTTCAGGCGCGGTGCAAGGTACCGACTCAATCAGTCAGGCACAAGTCCCAAAGTGGCCAAGTAAACGGCCAAAGCCTGAGACTTAACTGCGCGGAAAAACCGTTGAGTCTGATGTACCACCAACGGTCTGAGATCGACACTGTAGAGAGATCTTCTATCGGACAGTAAGTCCTGCGACCGCCTGTTTAATTATAGAGTCTGCAAAATTGGGAAAAGCCTGCAGTCGATTTTGCAAATATTGCAAAATTCTCTCTCCGCCACAGCGTTTGACGCTTGCTCTTCGCCACGCTTAGCTTGACTAAGCGTGGCTTTGAAAGGCTCCGGCAATGACGTTCATTTCCGCTGTGCACAATCTTTCAAAGATTACGTTACCGACCACCTTTGTTTGCATTAAGAAACCGATCATCCAGTAATACGCAGCCCCCTAAAGATAAGATCAGCTCGCCATTCTGCGCCGCCACCATCGCGCCATCCCGCTAACCATGGGGACTTGTTCGTAGACAGCCTGACCGGTGTCGAAACAATCTTCCTGAAATCGAATCTTCTCGCCAAACTCCAAATGCGTGAATCCGCGCAGATTGTGAGTCTGCTGCCCAAGCCTCGGATGCCGGTAGTGCAATTGCCACTTTAGGTAAGCAGAGTCGGTCCCAATCATTTGATCCAGGTACTCAACTCGAGCAAATGTGAGACACCGGCACAGTTCCTGCAACCTCGCATACAGGTCGGCGGCTCCCTGCACTTGCATGAAGGGATTGCGCACGATGACATGGTCATCATAGGTGAGCATGAATTCACGCGGATCAACTTGCAAAGGTTCTCGCATCAGGCCTTTCAAGCGCTCGGTGACAGGAATCACTGGAAAACTCCGGATAGTCATCATGGCGATGATTACGCTGACCTGAGATTTTAAGTTCATTGTCGAAATAGCGGATGTTTCGGCCTATCCTTCAACCTGAGTCATGAGGTTGTAAGAACAGGAGCAGGGTTTCTCGGCAGCCTTCCCAACTGCCAGATAGGAGAATTCCCGGGCCTTCGGGCTGAACCTGTCGTCGTACGGAAACGTATAGTTGATCGGATTCGCTGATGGGAATGCGGTCCGACATCGTCCATCAGCATCAGAGGCCCATAATGAGACAGTCGCAAAAAGCCAATTCACCTGAAGACCTGAAAGAACTGGTTCACCGCGTTGCCCAAGACCGCGACAGAGAAGCCTACAGTCGCTTATTCGATCACTTTGCGCCACTGATCAAATCCTTCAGCTTAAATCGAGACCCTGGGTCAAGCCTCGTCGCAGATGAGCTGGTCCAAGATGTCATGCTGAAAATCTGGTTGAAGGCCAGTACTTACAACCCTGAAAAGGCAAACGTAAATACCTGGGTTTTTACGCTGACTCGAAACTGTCGCATTGATTATCTGCGACGCAATGGCCGTTATGCGGCTGATGTCGATGCAGATAGCCTATTTGCCACCATTGAATGTGACGAACCTGATCCGTTCGAGCGTACACAACAGAAACGCATTGGCGAAAAAATTCACGACGGGCTGCAGACACTGCCTTCGGAACAAAACCAGGTACTTGCGAAGATATACCTGGAAGGCAAAACACAGCGGGAGACCGCGGCCGAGTTAAACATTCCACTCGGCACCGTCAAATCGAGAGCGCGCCTCGCTTTGCAGAAGTTGGAGGTGCTCGTTAGAGGTTATGCTTAATGATTTCTCACCACCCTTCTGACGATTACCTGACGGCTTTTGCCGCAGGCAATTTACCGCTGAGTCAGTCTCTGTGCATTGCCGCGCACATAGAACTCTGCCACCGCTGTCGGTGCGAGGCTCAACGGTTACAGATGGTGGGAGCTACCTACTTTAAGCAAACGTCAGCCAGCGACGCCAAAGTTAGCGAAGAGCTGCGCAATAAAGTGTTGGACGCGATAGACAATGCCGATGCCATTCAGATAAAAGCATCAGCTCAGGCGCGCAAATGCCCTTTTAGCATCCCCCATCACAGCAACGATCAGCGGCGCCTGCCGGAGCACAATCTACTCCCGGCCAGCCTGCAGAATTTCTTGACCAACAGGACCGATGGCAGGTCCTGGAAACGACTGAGTTCGGCCATCCAGACCGTGCGTTTTCCCAATGATGTCGACGGTTCAAAATTGGAACTGCTTAAAATAAAACCCGGCAGTAAAATGCCTGCCCATCGCCACACCGGCGAGGAAATCACGGTGGTTCTACAAGGCGGTTTTGAAGACGACAGTGGTCGTTACGAGCGAGGCGACATCATTTTTAACAAGGCGTCCCTGCAGGACCACAGCCCCATTGCTGACACAGACGTCGCGTGTATCTGCCTCACATCCGTTGCCGCTCCCATAGAATTTACCGGTTGGTTTTCGCGCCTGCTGAATCCTGTCGTGCGACGAAGTCATTTTGCCAATTGACTCACGACGAGATGGCTGCGGCGCAAGAAACAACCATCCAAACCGACATCTCGATAATCGCCTGCCAAACAAAATACCGTAGATTTCTGCGATAACTGCGAGAGCCTGTGTCAGTCAAGTTCGAGGTTCTTGTATCACCTCTGGAATCTGTGCAGACTTAATGGTTTGGTTACAGCGATGTCGTCATGGGCAGTCCCGAATCACAATCCCCCGCAACCGATGACATCCAGGGTCAGGCACCTCAATCAATCTTTCGCGTCAGACGCGATTATAATCAGTGGGTCGCAGACGAAACTCTAGAAGATTACGCTCTGCGGTTTACCGCAAAAGACGCGCGCCGTTGGAGCGCGGCCCGAATAGGTCAAACGGCACTGGGAACGACGGCCTTTATGGCCCTGGAAGCCCTGGCCGCGGCAGCAACCTTACAATACGGTTTCATCAATGCGCTGGCGGCGATGCTGGCTCTGGCGGCGGTTATCATTCTGACCGGCATACCGATTGTCGTCACTGCCGCACGTGAAGGTCTGGATATCGACTTACTGACTCGCGGTGCAGGTTTCGGCTACCTGGGGTCGACGCTAACCTCATTAATCTACGCGACATTCACCTTTATTTTTTTCGCCATCGAAGCTGCCATTTTAGCATCTGCCTTCAATGCTCTCTTCGGAATACCTGTAAACATTGGCTATATCCTTTGCGCCTTACTCGTCATCCCCATTGTTAGCCACGGCATCACGGCCATCAGTCGTTTCCAATTAGGATCCCAACCGATCTGGTTGCTTTTGCAGATTTCCGCCCTGGCGATAGTCGCTTTCCATGAATTGGACAACGTCGACGATTGGACGCACTACGCCCCGTCCCAACTTCCCGAGGCGACCTCCTTCAATTTGAGCCTGTTCGGCGCCTGTTCAGCATTATTTTTTGCGATGGTCGCCCAGATCGGCGAGCAAGTGGACTATCTGCGCTTTATGCCGACCAAGAGGCCATCCAATCGCTATCAGTGGTGGTTTTGGACGTTAATTTCGGGTCCAGGATGGATATTGGTGGGCCTGCCTAAAATGTTGCTGGGATCTTTCCTGGCCTATCTCGCGGTAAGTGCTGGCCTCGGCTTCGAAACGGCCATAGACCCGGTCTACATGTACCAGACTGCCTTTAATTACGTCACCGACTCGCCAACGTTTGCGCTGATTCTGGCCGGTGTCATGGTGATCGTTTCGCAAATGAAAATTAACGTCACCAATGCTTACGCCGGCTCAATCGCCTGGTCCAATTTCTTTTCAAGGCTCACCCATAGCCACCCGGGGCGGGTCGTCTGGCTGGTGTTCAATGTCGCCATTGCCCTGCTATTGATGGAGTTGGGAATTCTGCAGGCTTTGGAAGCCATTGTCGGCACCTTCGCCCTGATCGCTATCAGCTGGCTGGGTTGCCTGGCCGCAGAACTGCTGATCAATAAACCGCTGGGTCTCAGCCCTGCACGGATTGAATTCAAACGCTCTCACCTCTACGACATCAATCCCGTCGGCCTGGTCTCAATGTTTACAGCGTCTCTTATCGGTCTACTGGCCTACTTGGGCCTCTTTGGGGATACGGCGCGATATCTCGCTCACTATCTCAGCCTCGGCATCTGCTTTTTGATGATGCCACTTATGGCCGCCCTAACCGGAGGCCGCTTCTACCTTGCGCGAAAGGATTCTCCGGTCACCATCCGTCCCGGGGATAAAGCGCCCTTTCTCCGCGCCCATCGGTTAACCTGCTGTATCTGTAAAAACGATTTTGACGCCGAAGATATCAGCCGCTGTCCGGCGTACAACGGCTATATCTGCTCATTATGCTGCTCCCTCGACGCGCGCTGCCTGGATAGTTGCAAGGATCGCGCTCGACTGGGTGATCAACTCGCCAGATTTTTGCACTTGTTTACGCCTCGCCACGCGGCGGCCATTGCCCGCTCCCGGGCACTGAGGTTTGGCGCCATCTTCGCAGCCATCGCCCTGGTGACAGGTGGCTTTCTAACGCTTATCTACTATCAATTGGCCAGCAACCACAGTGACAGCCAGCTGTCTTTGGTGAACCAGACCCTGTGGACCGTGTTCTACATCGTTTTGGTTATCGCCGGTGTCATTGCCTGGTTGTTTTTACTCGCCCACGAAAGCCGGGTCGTTGCACAGCAGGAATCCACCCGTCAAACTCAGTTACTGATGGGGGAAATTGACGCCCACCGAGAAACCGATCTGGCACTTCAGCAAGCCAAAGAAGCCGCCGAAAGAGCCAACGCTGCCAAGAGCCGCTACCTGTCCGGCATCACCCATGAACTGCGCACGCCTCTACAGGCCATTCTTGGATACGCTCAACTGCTACAAAACCGCGACGACGTGCAACCGGGCCAGTCTCGAGCACTAACCATTATTCGCAACAGCGGTGAACACCTCGTTGATCTGATCGAAGGCTTGTTGGAAATTTCTAAAATTGAAGCCGGGCGCCTGGACATTTACCGCAACACGGTGAACATCGGCGAGTTACTGCATCAACTGGTGGAGTTTTTTTCGGATCAGGCTCACGGGAAAGGCCTCGAATTCACCTTTCATCAACACACCCCACTACCCGATTATGTTGCAGCAGATGAACGCCGCGTTCGCCAGATTCTGACGAATCTACTGAGCAACGCGGTAAAATATACAGTATCTGGCAAAGTCGACTTCCACGTTCGCTACCGCTTTCAGGTCGCAGAATTTATCGTTGAAGACACCGGCATCGGTATTGCGAAGGAAGACATTGAACGCATTTTGAGACCGTTTGAACGCGTACGTACGGCTGACGCCCCCGCCGTCGCCGGGACCGGACTGGGTCTCACCATCGTCAAATTGCTCACGGACGTTCTCGGCGGCAACTTGCAAATCACGAGTGAGCCTGGCCAGGGCAGTCGCTTCCAGGTTTCTCTTATGCTCAGCAGCATCCATCAGCCTCCGGCCGTCGACACACAATCTCGATCCATCATCGGCTACCATGGCAAACGTCGTGAAGTGCTGGTGGTCGATGATGAGCCAGTGCATCGCGGATTAGTAACAGAAATTCTGACCCCATTGGGTTTTATCGTGATCGAAGCCAAAGACCCGCAGGAATGTTTGCAATGGATGACAAAAAGCGTTCCCGACCTCTGCCTACTGGACGTCAATATGCCCGGTATGAGCGGCCTGGATCTCGCCAGTCAATTGCGCCATCAGGGATACTCATCACCGATTTTGATGCTGTCTGCCAATGCGACGGAAACCCATGTTGGAGAAGCGCGCAGCGTCGAGCACAATGGCTATATGACCAAGCCGTTCCGCAATCAGGCCTTTATCGCCAAAATTGGCGAGTTGCTCAAATTGACCTGGGTCTACACCCCCACACGGCCCCAAAAGGTTGAACCCACCCAGAACCAACAGGAATTGATCAGCCCCTCCAGCAAAACTACATCCACTCCGGCGAGCCTTGGTCTCCCAACTCAGAAGGGAAACAATACACTGCTCACAGAACTGAAAGAGAAAGCCGCCATTGGCCACAAACGCGGTTTTCTGGCGGTGCTGGACCAGATTCAGGCGACCGGAAACACAGGTTCGCTCGATGTCGAGAGCCTGCGCGACATGGCCGCAGCCATGCGATTTGACCACATTCAGGAAGTGCTCAACGATGCCCCCAACCAACATGGATAAACAACGCCAGGATCTGGTCTTGGTCGCCGACGACTCGCCCGATGCGCTCAGCCTCATCAATGATACGCTTGAGCAAGCCGGGATCGATGTTCTGGTCGCATTAGAGGGGCAGCAAGCGCTGAACATCGCCAAACGAATGCCCCCCGATATTATTCTTCTCGACGCTATGATGCCGAAAATGGACGGTTTCGAAACCTGTCGGGAGCTCAAGCGCGACCCAGCCCTAGCCGACATTCCCGTCATCTTTATGACCGGCCTTACAGACACTCAGGACTTGGTGCGAGCCTTTGATGCTGGCGGTGTCGACTATCTCACCAAACCCGTAAAGCCCGATGAATTGCTGGCGCGCATGCGGGTGCATTTACAAAACGCACGGCTCACCGCCAGCGCCCGCACCGCCCACGACTCGATCGGCCAGCCACTGTTAACGGTCGACGCAGAAGGAGATTTACTGTGGGCAACGCCACAGGCAAACCGCTGGTTACAAACCCTTGGCGCGGCTTTTTCCTGGCGAGAATCCGGGCTCACGGCTCCCATTGCCCAGTGGCTGGCAAGAGAGCCACTGCCACGGCAGAAGCTGTCCCTGCGAACAGCCGACAAGGCATTTACTGTCGTTATGGTCGAAGCACGCCAGATGCGAAGCGAATATCTGTTGCGATTGGTTCAAGAATCCGAGGTACGGGAAGACGAACGTTTACGGGAGCAATTGGGACTAACGGTCAGAGAGGCAGAGGTTTTGATGTGGATATCCCGCGGCAAAACCAACCGGGAAATCGCCACGATACTGTCTATAAGCCCCAGAACCGTTAACAAACACCTGGAGCAGGTTTTTCAAAAAATCGGTGTGGAAAATCGCACTGCAGCCGCCAGTAAAGCTCTGGCCATCATCGGCAGCATGTAACCCCACCGATAAGGTAATGCGAATCTGTCTGTTATCCCGGCCAGTTCTGCATGGCAGCCAGTCGAAAACGACGCCCCTGCCAATTAACGACGACACTTTCTGGCAGAACGTCTTCAATCTTTAGCTCTGCAGAGAGGCGATCACCGCTGTACAGTTTGCGACCATTTATGATCACAAAACCGCGGCTGGTTGTACCGGAGAAAATATGGGCGGAGTAATCCAACGGCGGAAGGCCCTCTTGAGCAGAGGTGGGCAACTCTGTCAAAAACGGCAATTCATCGTTCGAGAGATTCGCATTGGCGGCACTAAATGAATTATCAGCCGCAGGAGCCATAGCCACCTGGGCTGGGGTCTGAGCTGTCGCCTGAACTTGCTGTGCTGGAGCCGCAGCCACCGGAGCGGCCTCAGCGGTTTGATGACCGGCAGATACTGTCACATCCAAACGACTGACCAGTAGCACAGCAATTGTCAACAACCAGCAGGCGACCACGGCCGCAATAAGTACCAGGCGACGGGACTTGCGTTCAACCGGCGCAGCAACGACACCGTGGCGAGACTGCAAGGTCGGTAGTTTTTGCCGTTCTACCCGCTCACTTTCGGATTTGTTTAGGGCATCAAGAATGTACGACATCAGGGGTCTTCCTGGTAGATGTCCGCCAAAGCGGCGGTGTTGTCGCTAATACCGTCTCCAATTTCACGCAATGGGTCATCCAGGCCCAAAGCCACATTCAGGCGCAGCAGAGTTTTCAACCCGACGACACCATCCTGTTGTAATCCCTCAACTCTCTGAAACTCTCGAACTTGCTGCTGCAATTGAGAAGAGTAGACCTCTCCCGACGGCAATACAAGATCGTCGTTCAGCTCCATAAAAACATCCGCCAGCCAACTGACCATTGGCGAACGCTCACCGGCAACCAACGAGTTACCGCGATATCCTTCCGGTGGATGCCAGATAAATTGAAAATCTCCCGTCCACCAACGGCCCAACGAGATTAACGGAATCTCCAGGCGGCGCTCTTTATTGGCGAGCATCGCCAGATGATCAGACATCCCCACCAGAGCGACGTAACGCTCTCTTCCATCGAAGTCCAGAGAGAGCACTGCCGGTCGACCGTAACTGCGAAAATCTGACCAATTGCGCACGGATTCCCGTTCACAGCGCATGCTCA
The DNA here is from genome assembly GCF_056159445.1 of Pseudomaricurvus sp. ABR4_320. Lineage (NCBI taxonomy): Bacteria > Pseudomonadati > Pseudomonadota > Gammaproteobacteria > Cellvibrionales > Cellvibrionaceae > Pseudomaricurvus > Pseudomaricurvus sp. ABR4_320. The sequence goes on from NZ_JBSWVF010000001.1 coordinate 520,723, forward strand.
GCGCACCTATCTCGGCACAAGGATCCGAAAATTTTAACTGGTAGCGCCCGCGCATCTTCAGTAGCTGATTGATCGCCCCTTCGCGCGTTTCGTAGCTTACCGCCAGCAGGCGATCAGTATCGGCAATTTCAATCTCTTCAGCGGCAGCGACCACATCGCGCTGCTCCGCCTCAGAAACCTCCTGCAACGATGAGGTTTCCACTTCATTAAGAGGCGAACGCTTGCCTGATTCTTGTTGGGGTGGTTGCGCAGGTGCGGCCTCGACCACCTCCTCTCCCCGCGAGGGATTCGACGAAAACAGCCCCGCCAACAATGGCCACTGCCATATTAGTATTCCGAAAAGCAACATTGCCGCGATGGCACCGCTCTGCCAGTGTTTTAATGGCCAGCGCCAAGTGCTTTTGCCAGGTAAATCCTGCTCGTCGCGAATTTCTGAAATGGCACTTTCAAACAGGCTGCCATCCAGATGGGTACGATTCTGAGCGTATGCTCCCAACAGCATGCGGTCGCACACAACGTTGATCAATCGAGGGACACCGCCAGAAAACTGGTGAATGCGGGCGATGAGCTTGTCACTGAAGAGCTCAATGCCTCCCGCCTGTCCGGCAGTTTGTAAACGGTGACGAATGTAGTCTGCCGTTTCCTGTTGATTCAGAGGTTCGATATGAAATCTTGCTGTAATCCGCTGGGACAACTGCCGCAATCGAGGTTGACGCAACAGCTCACGCAACTCCGGCTGGCCGATAAAAATGATCTGCAGCAACTTGCGGGAATTGGTTTCCAGATTGGTTAGCAGACGAATCTGCTCCAGCACCTCAAACTCGAGCAGCTGTGCCTCATCAATCAACAGGACGGTGTTGCGACCCCGGGCGTGATTCATCAGCAGGAAATGGTAAAGAGCTTCTGTCAAACCCTTTGTTGTAGCCTGCTCCTGGGTATACTCGATGCTCAGTTCATCACAAACGGTCGCCAGCAATTCCTGGCTGTTCATCAATGGATTGAGTACGAATGCCACGTCGACTTCGTCAGGTATTTGCTCAAGAAAGCAGCGACACACGGTGGTTTTGCCGGTTCCGACTTCACCGGTCAACAGGACGAAACCGCCTCCGACACCGACCCCGTACAGCAAATGCGCCAGGGCTTCCCGGTGCCGCGGACTCATATATAGGTAATTGGGGTTCGGAGCGATGGAGAAAGGCGCTTCCTTCAGTCCGAAATATTCGGCATACATAGTGGAGTTAGTTCAACAAGCCTTGTTTATTGGGGAGCAGTGACAGTTTGCAGCCTCATGCTGACGTCAATGTGAATTATGCATGAAGCCTGCCTATAAGGACAATGACAGGACTGTCACAAGCCGCTTTTATGACTTCACAACAGATACATTAGGAACAAAAAAACAGGGACGTCATCGGTTGGCGCCCCCGTTTACAGTATAGATAAATTTACAACAGCGTGTTTTTCAGTACTTTAGCCTGGATTCGCTTCCTTATAGGCGCGCACCTGGGCATTGAAATCTTCTGCCATGCCTTTCTCAGCATTAACTGCGTCATTGTAGGCTTTGATACCACTTTCGTAGGCTTTTAAAGCTTCCGCTTTGTCTTCATCAGCACCGTCTTTCACGGTTTTTTCCGCGGCTGTGAACTTTTGTTCCAAGCAGGTCATATAGTCAGCGTTTTCTGCTTGGAAGGCCTTCATGGATTTTTGACCTTCAAGCATCTGCTCCATGGAAGCCTTGCCACCCTCGGGCATCTCGGGCATATCCGGCTGCGTACAATCGGCCAGTGTAAATCCACTGAATCCCACGGTACCGGTGACGGCCAGAGCCTTTAAAAGTGAAGTCATTGGCTTCTTCTTCATTGTGTATTTCCTCCCAGAAAAGGTACATCGCCTAATGGTTATGTGTCATCGAATGGTCAGTCCATCTGACAGCAGTTCGAATAAAAGGTTGTATTTTTACGCCATCGCTGGCCTGCAAGGCCTCGCCACAAGAAAATTTTTCCATGTAGGTAAGGTTTGTCAGGCTGCGCGGGTCTTGTAAGGTGACAGCAATTTACGCCGCGGCATCGAATTCAGCACCTTAGTCGCTAGAAAGTCAACCTGGGGCCAGCTTGTCACGTAAACTTGAGATATCGTAGCAGGCACACAGGAGCCTTTGTCATGCTGATCCGACGCCCTAAACCCTGGCAACTGCCAGAATCTGAGACCACGGCGGAATCGACCTACCATAATCGCCGGCAGTTGCTACGCAATCTAGGCTATATCGGATTGGGAACTCTGCTGGCGCGCCCGGCCTCCGCGGGTCTACTGGATCTATTCGGTAAAGAGAAAGCAGCGAGCCCATTCTCACAGCGGGCACTGACGTTCTCTGAAAGCTCGGATTTCCAGGCGGCAGATCCTCTGACAAAAGAAGCAACCGTTCTGAGCTACAACAATTTCTACGAGTTTGGCACCGCTAAATCTGATCCTGTCGAAAACGCTCAATCGTTCAAGGTCGACCCCTGGCAGCTGACCATTGATGGAGAAGTGGAAAACCCGGTAACGCTCAGTTACGACGACATCTACGGTCAGTCTTTGGAGCAGCGCATTTACCGCCTGCGCTGTGTGGAAGCTTGGTCGATGGTCATTCCCTGGGTGGGATTCCCTCTGGCCAGCTTGCTCGCAAAAGCCAAACCCTTATCCAGCGCCCGCTATGTTGCCATGCAGACACTCAATGACCCAGACCAGATGCCGGGGGTGAAAAGCCGGTTTCTGGGTGGTGGAATTTCCTTCCCCTATGTCGAAGGTCTGCGCATGGACGAGGCCCAACACCCCCTCACCTTTATGGCGGTCGGAGTGTACGGTAAAACACTCCCCCCACAAAACGGTGCCCCACTGAGATTAGTGGTGCCCTGGAAATACGGCTTTAAGAGCATTAAATCCATCGTCAAAATCTCACTGGTTCGCGAACAACCGCCGACAACCTGGAACCTTGCTGCGGCAAACGAGTATGGATTCTATGCCAACGTCAATCCCGAAGTAGACCACCCCCGCTGGAGCCAGGGCAGTGAGCGTCGCATCGTCGGTGGCGGAATCGGCAGTGATAAGCGCATTCCAACCCAAGCCTTCAACGGCTATGGCGAGGAGGTTGCGCAACTTTATAAGGGTATGGATCTGACGCGCCAGTTTTAACTCGATGATCAAACCCCGTATGTTTCAACCGAATCCCAAACTGTATCTGTGGTTGCGTATCGCACTGCACGTCATCTGCCTATGGATACTGATCTCTTTGTTCTACCGCGCTTTCACGAATCAGTTGGGTGGCGATCCCGTCAAAGCACTGATCCACGCCACTGGCCTCGATGCACTGCGCTTGTTACTGCTATCGCTTCTTGTGGCACCCATGGCCCGTTGGTTGCGGCAGAGCCGGCTGACATCACTAAGGCGCCCCTTGGGTCTGTACAGTTTCTTTTTTGCGGTCGCGCATTTTGGCAGCTATCTGGCCTTTGATCTTCAATTTGACTGGGCGCTCATCGGTGAAGAATTGACCAGCCGCCCCTACATCATCGTAGGCCTGCTAGCACTGGTGATTCTCCTGATTCTGGCGGTCACCTCCATCCCAAAGATTGTCAGACGCTTGGCAAGACGCTGGAAACCACTGCACAGACTTGTTTTTGTTGCAGCGTTTCTTGGCTGCCTGCACTTTCTGTGGTCAGTGAAATCAGCGATCGGCGAACCGTTGATCTACCTCATTTTCGCCGTCGCTCTTACCGCCACCCGGCTACCTGAGTGGCGACGTTTAGCCCGGCAAAAACGTCAACGGCAGGCCAAACGGCCCCCACCCCAAACTCATACCGAAGAGGATTCCACGGCGGGCGCCGTCAAACCACCCTCGGGCACGGCGCTGTCGAGACCAAAATAAATTTGCAGGCCAGCCAGTACGGCGTTGACGGCAACTGCGGCGAGGATCAGCCCCATGACCCGACTCACGACACTGGCGCCAGACTGCCCAATAATTTTCAGCAGGCGGCTAGCGAGTAGCATCAATACCAGAGTGATGAGGAGAACAACAAGGATCACCACCACCGTCATACTCTGATGAACAAACGAAAAGCGGTGATTGTCTGTGAGCAACACTGCGGCCGTCATCGCCCCAGGCGACGCGATCGATGGAATAGCCAAAGGATATACGGCGGTCTGCATGCCTTTTTCCACCAGATGTAATTCCTCCTCCGGTTTACCCTCACCAAAAATCATGGTCAACGCAAAGAGAAACAACACCAGTCCTCCAGCGATCTGAAACGCCGGTAAAGGAATTTCCAACGCATCGAGCAAATACTCACCTGCAACCGCGAAAAACAGCAGCACAGCTCCGGCAATGGTGATTGCCTTAAAAGCAATTTTACGCACCAAGACAGGATCGGAATAACCTGCCGTTACCGCAAGGAATACGGGTAGCGTCCCGATGGGATCGATTACCGACCAAAGTAAAACGAATTGTTTGAGTAGATCTGTCATTCAGTACGCTATCTCATCATAAAATATAAAAATTATAGAGCAGTATGCCGTTCCCTTACGGCAATTCGCTGTCACCAATTTGTCACTTTGCTATGTGACACTTCCCACCACGGTGCGCCAGCACCGATAACATAGCGGACACTGCTATATCGACAGCATGCTACCGCTAGACCAATCAAACAGGAATTGATGATTTTCGTGGGAACCCAATTATGATTCGACGCTTTTTCCGTCCTCTACAACGCAAACGTCTCGCCTGCGCTATCGGTATGACACTGGGTGCATTGACCTTTCAAGCAGAAGCAGGCAACGCTTCCAACACCCAATACTTCAACCATCTGGCCACGTTTGACGTGATGGCAGAAAATGGCTCTGGCGTCGCAGAAATCATAGATGTATCCGCAGATGGTACACAACTGGCTTATACCGACGCTGAAAATGGTGCAGTCGGCTTTATCAATATTCGCCACCCTGCCAACCCCAGAGGCCAAGGCAGTGTCGAATTGGGAGGTGAACCAACCAGTCTCGTTATCAAAGGACCCTGGGTCATTATCGGGGTGAATACGTCAGAGAGTTTTACCAATCCTTCCGGCAAGCTGGTGGTCATCAACCGCTTTAATCAAAATATTATTGCAGAACATGCCCTCGCCGGTCAGCCAGACTCTCTCGCCTTATCGCCCGACAAAAAGCGCGTTGCCATCGTACTCGAAAACGAACGCGACGAAGATTACAACGGCGGGTTGCTGCCCCAGTATCCGACAGGTGGACTCGTTTCAGTCCTGCTTAAAGGGGCTCCCAACCAGTGGCAGCTGAACACCATTGATCTCAGTGACGTTGCTGCAGCAGCGCCTTTCGGCGATGACCTGGAGCCAGAATACGTCGACATCAATGCAGACAACGAAGCCGTCGTTTCGTTTCAGGAAAACAACTACTTCGCCATCGTCGACATGATTTCAGGATCGGTGCTTAATCATTTTCCGGCCGGCGAGGTTACCCTAAAGAACGTCGATACTGAAGAAGAGGATCTGATCCATTTCGATTCCACCATCACTAAGCGTCGCGAGCCGGATGCGGTTTCCTGGATCGACTGCGACACCTTTGCGTCAGCCAACGAAGGTGATTACGAAGATGCCAATGGTGAAGAAGGCGGCAGCCGCAGCTTCACCCTGTTCAATCAGGACGGCACCGTTGAGTATGAGTCTGCCGAATCCTTTGAACACCTGATCGCCAAAGTCGGACAGTACAATGAAAGCCGTTCAGAAAATAAAGGCGTAGAGCCAGAGGCCGTCGAATTTGGACAGTACGGAAAGTCCAAGCTGTTATTTGTCGGCTCAGAGAGATCCAATATGGTTGGCGTTTACGACGTCAAAAATTCCAGCAAACCGAAATTACGTCAAATTCTGCCAACGGGTATCGCCCCAGAAGGTTTGAAAGCCATTCCGCAAAAAAACCTTTTTGTTGCCGCCACGGAAACCGAAGTTGCCGACGATGGTATTCCAACCATGGTCAACATCTATCGGTACGGTGCCAAGCAAGCTCGCTACCCGATGATTGAATCTGTTGAAGATACATCCGGCAATCCGATTCCCTGGGTCGCGCTTTCAGGTCTTGCGGGTGACCCCGTCGACAACAGTACCGTTTACGCGGTCAGCGATTCTTTTCTGGCCAGCGGCTTTATCTACACCATCGACGTCAGCCAAAAGCCCGCACAAATTACAGACCGTATTGAAGTGACCGGTGCCAGTTTCGATCTCGATCTGGAAGGTATCGCCGTGGGTAAGGACGGCAGTTTTTGGGTCGCCAGTGAAGGCGACGCGGAAGATCGCCCCAACGCAATCTTGAAAGTCGCAGCCAACGGCTCGGTACTTGAAGAAATCTTCTTGCCTGACGCACTGGAAGCCAATGCCCGTAGCAACGGCTTTGAAGGCGTTGCGGTGACAGGCAAGCCAGGAAAAGAAGTGTTATATGCCGCTATTCAACGTGCCTGGCCAGACGCCGGCGATGAGGATGGTGTCGAAACCAAGTTGGGTCGCTACGATGTTGCCAGTGGTGAATGGACATTCGTCCACTATCCTCTTGAAGCCGAAACTGAGGGCGGTTGGATTGGCCTCAGCGATCTGACCCTGCTCCCCAATGGCAAATTTGCGGTAATCGAACGCGACAAAGGTTGGGGAGAATCGACCGGCCCCGTTGCCGGTTTAAAATCCGTCTTCCAAGTCAATCTGACCAAGGCCGATTTTCGTTCTTTAAGCGACAGTCGCGGACTGGTTACGCTGAAAAAACATCTCCTGGTAGATGCTTTGCCAACCATGCAAAAGCGCAGCGTTTGGACGGCGGAAAAACTAGAAGGATTTGCTGTAACCCGTAATGGTAAAACCTGGCTTGCTACCGATAACGATGGTGTCGATGACGCGACGGGTGAAACCCTGTTTTTCTCTCTGGGCAACATCCACAAATTGTGCAAGTAAACCAACGCTAACCCCCGACAAGATCACCGGCCTCGCGCCGGTGATCTCAGTGACGATGCGACTAAACTCCATGCAGTAAAAACGGCGCTTCGAGCCTGCTTGAATGTATTCACAGAGTGTTTACACCCAATTTTCATCGCGACTGACACAGTCGTAAGCGAACCTAATGCATTCCGGTCGTCAGAAAACTGGGCTGTGATAACACCTCAGCAACCTGCTTCACGTTTTCCTCCCACTGATCCCGCCCTATAGGCCCACCAAAACACAACCTGAGCGCGGCGGGCGGATTATTGTCTGTCGAGAATGCCGCACTAAACACCGCACTGATGCCCAGTTGGCGTAAATGCACAGCCAACTCTGATGGGTGCCAATCGGACGTTTTGGGAATATCCAACCAAAGGTGAAAAGCGCCATCGGCCCCGTGGATATTGCGTCTGCCGAGGTGCATTTCTGCAAGTCGTAATCGGGCGATACTCTCTCGACGAATGCATTTCACCATTTGCTGTGCAGTTCCATCGAGAATCCACTGACTGACCATCGCGTCCGTCAGCGGGCTGGACATGACATGCAAGGATCGCAGCGCCGCAGAGATCCTCTGACTGTGGCGGCGACTGGGAGTGTACAGAAATGCAGATCTTACCCCCGGACCAAAACACTTGGATGTTCCCGTAATGTACCAGGTCAACTCGGGCACCAGTTCGGAAAAACTGACAGGACGCGGTTCCGCCAGCATGGTATAAGCTTCGTCTTCAATGATCGCGATGCTATAACGCCGACAGACATCTGCAATCGCTTCACGCCGCCCCTGACTCATGGTCGTCGTTGTCGGGTTGTGAATGGTAGGGTTCAAATACAAGGCACCGACTTGCCCCAATTTGCAAAAATCTTCAAATGGCTTAACCAAAAGACCACTGGAATCCCGTGGTAAAGAATGCAGAGTGATGCCCAGGTGCGAGGCAATGGCTTTTATACCGGGATACACCAGACTCTCGACACATAACACTTGTTGTTTATTGACCAGCGTGCTGACCAATCCAACCAAAGCAGAGTGGATGCCAGGGCAGATCAACACCTGCTCCAATTGAGGGTCCGGCAAACGCTGATCCAGCCAGACCAGTGCCGCTTCACGATGCTCAGGCGTTCCACCAAACGCCTGATAGCGCATTAAGCCATACAAATCTTTTTGCAACAAGACGGTCATCGCACTGTCGCGAACCTGTTCAACCAACGTGGGAATTGCTGGCTCGACAACGAGATTCATCGTCATTTCATAGCTGCCGAGAGTTGGCGGCACCGGTGCCACCTTCCCTTTTACAAAGCTGCCAGATCCCGGATGAGAATCGATCAGTCCGCGGGTTCGCGCCTCCTGATAGGCACGCGCCGCCGTGGTGTAATTGATGCCCGTCGCCGTCGCCAGATCACGGAGCGTGGGAAGGCGATCCCGAGCTTGTAACAGACCACTATCGACATCCTCTCCAATCAGGTCAGCAATAAGCCGATAAGCGGGAATACCCTGCCGGTTTTTCATGCGGCGAGCCCATCGCGTGAGTTCTGTTTTCTTCATGATGCACAGTCGTCAAATGTGGATGCCATCAGTCTACCCTACTTCTTTAACAATTGATTGCATTGAATTGATTGCGTTTAAGCGTCAGAAAAAACACCTCTCAAAAAGACTTACTTTGGTGCGTTACCGCTCATCAATGAGCGGATACGGTGCATATTTTTTCGTTAAATTGATTGCATAATGATCGCATATAGGTCAAATAATCAATTATTTTTGCGTCTTCAGGATTTCTCCCCCGGGCTTGATTGATGATTGATTGCAATCAGCTCCTCAGATATTGGCCCCATGATTGCTCTCTATTGATTGCATAAATTGATTGCTTTTTATCTACACGTTTTGCTTGCTCACATCACAGGAGAAAACCATGCCCGCAGTCACTCAACCCAATCACAAAAGTGGCGATTTTTTTGTCGACTACGAAGAGAAAGTGTTTGAAGACGTTAAAGCCCGGGAAGGCGAAAAAGCGCTTGTCACCTTTCACACCGTCGCCTTCGAAGGATCCATTGGTCTTGTCAATATGTTGCAGGCCACACGCCTGTTACGAAAAGGCTACGAGACATCCATTCTGCTCTACGGCCCCGGCGTCACCCTCGGCGTACAACGGGGATTTCCCACTCTGGGTGACGAAGCCTTCCCCGGCCATCAAAATTACGCCAATCAGCTGACCAAGTTTATGTCCGAAGGCGGTAAGGTTTACTGCTGCCGATTCGCGCTACAGGCACTTTACGGTCATGGGGAACCCGCATTAATCGAGGGTATTCGTCCGATTAATCCCCTCGATGTGATGGACTTGAAACTCCTGCACATGCGCGACGGCGCCGTCATCATCGATACCTGGACACTGTAACGAGGCCGCGGTCATGACCAAGATCGTCAGAGCCGCCGCTGCCCAGATCGCTCCGGATCTCCGGAGTGCTCAGGGCACTCTGGGCAAGGTTCTCAACGCCATGGAAGAAGCCTCTGCACAGGGGGTTGAACTGATCGTTTTTCCGGAAACGTTTATTCCCTGGTATCCCTATTACTCGTTTATCTGCCCACCGGTCAGCGCAGGTCGCGAACACCTGCGGCTCTACGACGAAGCGGTGACGGTACCCGGCCCGATTACGGCCGCCATCGCCGAAGCCGCCCGGCAATATCAGATGGTGGCGGTCGTGGGGATTAATGAACGGGATCACGGCAGCCTCTATAACGCTCAACTGATCTTCGATGCCGACGGCGAGTTGCGTCTTAAGCGTCGCAAAATAACCCCCACGTATCACGAACGCATGGTCTGGGGTCAGGGCGATGCCTCGGGTCTCAAAGTCGTTGAAACGCAGAAAGGTCGTGTTGGCGCATTGGCCTGCTGGGAGCACTACAATCCCCTCGCCCGCTATGCACTGATGACGCAACACGAAGAAATTCACTGCAGTCAGTTTCCCGGCTCACTGGTCGGGCCGGTCTTTGGCGACCAGATTGAAGTCACCATCCGCCACCATGCGCTGGAGTCCGGCTGCTTTGTGGTCAACGCCACCGGATGGCTGAGCGACGCTCAGATCGAATCCATCACCCCGGACCTCCAGCTCCAGAATGCCCTGCGTCAGGGGTGCAATACCGCGATCATTTCGCCTGAAGGCAAACACCTCGCGCCTGCGCTCACGGAAGGCGAAGGTCTGGTTATCGCCGATCTGGATTTTCAGTTAATCACCAAGCGCAAACGCATGATGGATTCCGTCGGCCACTATGCCCGCCCCGAATTACTTCGATTGATGATCAACGATCAGGCGGCCAATGTCGCGGCACCCATGCAAGACTCAGATGCGACAAGCGCTGAGACGGAATTCCCCGACGACGATACCCGCTACGGAGACCGCCATGTCAACGAGTCCTGAATCACGCCAGCAATTGCTGACAGAACTGCAGACCCGGGGGCTGCGCCTCGGAAGGCGCCAACCGGATATTGTCCAGCGCAAAGGTGGCGCCGGACCATCGGATCATCAGGCGGTCACCATTGACGGCACCACGGTTATGGTGCCCATCTATTCGGAAGCGTCCTGGGATTCCCCCTTCTGGATTGCAGATTCGGGAGACGCCGACGGCGCGCCGACAATACGCCACGAGCAACATACGGCAGACCAGATTCCTCTCCGGGATATCACCTTCACCCACACGCCCCGATTTTATGAGGGTGTGACAGACGATGGCATTCCCTATTCCCACATCGCGACTCTGCACAGTAAAAGCGTGCTGGCAACGACGGTGTTGCAGACCTGCATTCACTATGAAAGTCGTCGCAAAGCCTGTCAGTTCTGTGCCATCGGACAGTCGCTGCGGGCGGGTCGCACCATCGCTCACAAAACACCGCAACAGCTGGCTGAAGTTGCCGCTGCAGCAGTGTCTCTGGACGGTGTCGATCAGATGATTCTGACCACAGGCACACCAGCCACCCCGGATCGTGGCGCCAAAGTACTTACCGAAAGCGCGCTGGCGATTCGTGCGGCAGTAGACCTGCCATTACAGGGACAATGCGAACCACCTTCTGATCCCATCTGGTATCAGCGCATGAAGGATGCCGGTATCGACAGCCTCGGCATGCATTTGGAGGTACTGGATCCGGATTTGAGAAAGAAACTTCTGCCGGGCAAATCAAAACTAACGCTGGACGATTACATCATGGCCTTTGCACAAGCCGTGGAAGTCTTTGGGCGCGGACAGGTCAGCACCTACATTCTGGCGGGACTCGGAGACAGTGCAGGCAGCATCCTGTCGACAAGCAGAAAACTTGTCGATATGGGCGTCTATCCGTTCGTGGTTCCGTTTGTACCCATTCAGGGAACACCCTTGGAAGACCACCCATCTCCGAGCCCGGAATTTATGGCAGAGGTGCTCAAACCTTTGGGTAAATATCTCTACGATGCGGGAATAACCTCTGCAACCGCCAAGGCCGGTTGCAGCAAATGTGGGGCCTGTTCAACCCTGTCCAGCTATGAACAAGCGGCGGCTGAGGAAGACTCACACCCCCCACTGACCGGGATCGGATAATGACACTGCCAGACTTTTCAGACTATACCGTAAAGTGGGTCACCCTACCCTGGGAAGTACAGCAGGCTTACGCTCTGCGGCGACGGGTATTCTGCGACGAACAGGGACTGTTCACGGACAATGACCGGGATACCACGGACTCGGGCGCGCAATTGCTGGTCGCCCTTGGCAACCATGGCGGCTGGCATCAGCAGGTGGTGGGCACCGTGCGCATACACTCTGACGCCGACGGAGTCTGGTATGGGTCGCGTCTGGCGGTCGACGCCGATTTCCGTTCTCAAGGACAACTGGGCGCTCAACTGATCCGGCTCGCGGTATCCAGCGCCCATGGGCTGGGCTGCAGACGCTTTCTCGCTCGGGTACAACGCCGTAATGAGCCGCTGTTCCGACGACTCCACTGGCAGAGCCTTGAGCGCTTTAACTACTGTGGCAAACCCCACGTGTTGATGGAAGCAGACCTTCAGACGTATCCCCCCTGCCACTCTCCCAACAGTGGCTTTGTGATCAAAGCCAGACGACAGCACCAGCGCATCGGGATCTGGCCGGGCCTACTGGAATCATCAAAGGCGACAACGCCTCTTATGAAACCGGTGAGAGGATAACGCGATGTCCCATCAACTCAGCCTGCAAACCCTCATCGACAAGCTGGCAGACCATTCGGGCATTCGCTTGAAACAGGATATTGCCGCTGTCAGCCGTCATCTTTCTGCACTGCCGGACAACTGGCTGAGCAACGGCGACGATACCGCGGCCATTCCGCTCGGCAAGGAAAACGGTTGGCAGTTGCTCGCTGTCGAGGGCATGCAGCCGGAATTTGTCCACGCCGACCCCTGGTTTGCCGGTTGGTGCAGCCTGCTGGTCAACTGCAGCGATATTGCGGCAATGGGCGGACGCCCGACCGCCGTTGTCGATGCTCTCTGGTGCGACGGCAACCCTGAAACACTCAAAGCCATGGTGTGTGGCATGCGCGATGCGTCTGAGCATCTGGGCGTTCCCATTGTCGGCGGACACACCAATCTGACTTCTCACAATGCCAATTTGGCGGTCGCCATTCTCGGCCACGCTCAACGACTGTTGCGCAGTGATGCGGCTCGTCCCGACCAATGGCTGGTGGCGGCCATCGATCAACGCGGTAAGTTTCAGGGCAAGAGCCTGAACTGGAATGCAGCCACCAACGCACCGGCAGCGCGACTGCGCGACGATCTCGCTCTGCTGCCGTCCATCGCGGAGCGGGAACTGGCTTACGCCTGCAAAGACATCAGCCAGGCGGGCCTGCTGGGAACCACGGTAATGATGCTGGAGAAATCCCATTGTGGCGCAACCATCGACCTGGATGCCATTCCCATCCCCAACGGGGTTGAATTGACCGACTGGCTCTGCGCGTTTCCTAGCTTCGGGTATCTGCTGACCGCCACCGATCACCAGCTGGCTGCCCTTATCGATACCTTTCAACAACGCGACATAGACGCAGCTGTGATTGGTCGCATGAACACCTCTCGTCGGCTGACTCTACGACAGGGAGATTCCGAGCAGGTGTTTTACGACCTTAATAACAACACCCTGACGGGGTTCAGTTGAACAACCATTGAACGACTTATTTCTGGAGATTCCATGCCCGCTGTCAACTTCTCTGTTCGCTGGCCAGACGGCCGCGAAGAAACCTGTTACTCCCCATCAACCGTGATACATCAGTTTTTATCGAAAGGTGACTCACTGTCGGTGAATGACTTTATGGAGCGTGTCAGTAAAGCGCTGACACTTGCCAGCGAGCGGGTGCAAGCCCGTTATGGCTACGCCTGCTCCAGCGCCAATGATCAACTGGAAGGCCTTAAGCGACGCAGTGCTGAATTCGAAGACCAGAGTCGACACATCACCATCCTGTCATTAATAAACATCTGAACGAAGAGAGAACCCCATGAATACCGATGCAAAACATGTTTCCGTCATTCTCGTCGGCGCGGGACAAGCGGGACTGACGTTGAGTTATTTTTTACAGCAACAGAACATTCAGCATCTGCTGCTGGAAAAACGCACGACGCTGCATGGCTGGAAATACGAACGCTGGGATTCGTTTACTCTGGTGACGCCGAACTGGCAGTGCGATCTGCCCGGTCTCCCCTATGATGGTGATGACCCCCATGGATTTATGACCGGCCAACAGATCCGGGAATGGCTGCAACGATTTTCAGAAAAAGTCGCTGCTCCTGTAAGCGAGGGTATTACCGTAAAAAACGTGCGTCGGGATGACAACGGCATCTACCAGATTTCTACCAGCGATGGCAGTTATACAGCCGATCAAGTCGTCGTTACGGCTGGCGGCTATCAGACGCCAGTTATCCCCCGCTTTGCCGAGCGCCTCCCAGAGACAATCGTTCAACACCACTCTGCCGACTACAAGAATGCCAGTCAGCTGCCAGAGGGTGCCGTATTGGTGGTCGGATCCGGACAATCCGGCGCACAGATTGCCGAAGACCTGCACTTAAGTGGACGCAAAGTGTATCTGGCAACCGGCGATGCACCTCGCTGCGCACGGGTGTATCGCGGTAAGGACGTGGTCGAATGGTTACACGAGATGGGCTACTACCAGATGTCCGTTGATGAACACCCCCTCGGTGAAAACGTGCGGCAGAACACCAATCACTATGTCACCGGGCGGGATGGTGGGCGCGATATCGACCTGCGTAAGTTTGCTCTGGAAGGAATGGAATTATTTGGCCGGCTCACCGATGGCAATAGCGGTTCGCTGACCTTCGCCCCCAACCTGACGGCCAATCTCGACAGTGCCGACGCCACCTACAACAACATCAACCAGCGTATCGACGACTACATCGCCAAAGCAGCGCTGACCACCCGCGAAGGCCCATCCACCTATACACCCGTGTGGACAGTGGCAGCAGAACGAACCCACCTGTCTCTCAGTGATTCCGGCATCACCAGTATTATCTGGTGCATCGGATTTCGTCCCGACTTTTCCTGGCTGGATGCCGCCGTTTTCAATGGACAGGGACATCCCCGACATCATCGCGGCGTCACCGCAGAACCCGGTCTCTACTTCCTCGGACTGCCCTGGTTGCACACCTGGGGATCGGGTCGCTTTTCAGGCATAAAACAGGATGCTGCCTACCTCTGCGAAAAAATAAGTGACTACCAACGTCGACGCGCGGCGACACAATCCTCAGAGTCGCCAGTATCAGACTCACTCTGCACCACTGATTGAGGAACCTCTGATTAATGTTGGCGAGGCAGCCGGCGCAAGGCAATAATGGTCGAAAAAGCACAGTTTACGTTTTGTAAATGAGCATTTTGAGATCATTATTAACACAGCGAGGGCAACGTAGGTAATTAATCAGAGGTTCCTTAGCGTCGTTTGCAAAGAATAACCATGGCAATACCACCGAGAATCGCCAGAGACGCCAGCGTCATGCGTAATGTCAAGGCTTCGCCAAGAAACAGGACACCGCCGATCGCGGTAATCACCGGGACGCTGAGTTGCAGCGTCGCCGCCTGCGCCGCCTGGAAATACGGCAGAATGGCATACCAGAGAATGTAGCCACCACCGGAGGCAAGACCTCCGGACAAAAGCGCATAAACGACACCGCTGGAGGTCAAGGAGGCATGTTGAAGCATCAGCAGCGACAATCCCAGAGCCAGCGGTAACGCCCGTATAAAATTGCCTGCTGTTGCTGCGCCGGCATGGGTGATGCCACGCCCCCTCAGAGAATAAATCCCCCAGGCGATTCCAGAGGCTAACATCAACACAGAAGCCACTAGCGGCGGCGCCGTGAGTCCTGGCAGTAACAGCAGCACCAATCCTACCAATGCCAGAAACACACCCAGCGACTGCAGAATCTGCAGCCGCTCGCCACGAAAAAAGCCATAGCCGATCATGGTCATCTGCACCGCACCGAACAGCAACAACGCACCGGTGGCTGCCGATAATTGCAGATAGGCAAAAGAAAAAGCGCCGGCATACACAAAGAGCGCTGCTGCGGACACCCAATTGCCATGGTTGAGAATCTTTAACGGAGATGTTCCTGACGAACGCCGCCGATCCAGCCAGGTGACCAGCAGCCAGAGCACCAGTGCGCCGGAGCCGATGCGCAAACTGGTAAAGCTGGCCGCGTCAAAGCCGGTCTGGCGCAGTGCCGCCCGACACAATAAGGAATTGGCGGCAAACGCCAGCATCGCCAATGCCGCAAGACCAACCAATCGTACAGGGGGTAAACTCAATTGCGCAGTTGCCAAAACCAGACCTCTTAATTATTGTTGTCGCCCCGTCCTATCAAAATACAGGAACTCAGAAGTGTCCGACCTGCAAGACCCCCGAGTGCTTTTTGCCGGGGAAAGAACGCTGCTGGCCTGGAACCGCACGGCGCTGTCGTTAATGGCCTTCGGCTTTGTCATCGAACGCTCCGGCGTACTATTACACATACTCAAACCTGACGCTCATGCGGCCGAGCGCAGTCTCGCCACCCTTTTCCTCGGAATCGCCTTTATCCTGTTCGGATCTGCCACGGCGCTCTTCTCATTGATGCAGTTCCGCATCCTGTTACGCAGCCTGAATCCCAAGGAATTTCCGCCGGGCTACCCCGCCAGGGCCGGTTTACTGGTTAACAGCCTGCTGGCCAGTCTGGGCATCCTACTGGTCGCCATTCTTGTTTATATGCACCGACTGTAAAAGAGTAAACCTTACCGTGGCAACATGGACTTTAGGAGGAGCTGGAAAGAAGAGAATCAGAATAAATATCTGATCAGGCTGAAGACCGCGACGTGAAAATCAATCTTTCTGGTAGGCTAGAGCAGGCCCCACCGGAAAATATATTCTAAAATAAGCGAAAGCAATGGATTATGGACAACCGAGAAATCCTCGCAACCTGCGACGAACTCACAGAATACACCGGCCGCTTCTTAGATAAACACCGGGCATTCTGAATACGCAATTTGATCTTTGCGCGAATACAGATAAATACCAATCGTCGCGCATACCTCAACGAA
Organism: Pseudomaricurvus sp. ABR4_320; assembly: GCF_056159445.1. Classification (NCBI taxonomy): domain Bacteria; kingdom Pseudomonadati; phylum Pseudomonadota; class Gammaproteobacteria; order Cellvibrionales; family Cellvibrionaceae; genus Pseudomaricurvus; species Pseudomaricurvus sp. ABR4_320. The sequence continues at coordinate 537,262 of NZ_JBSWVF010000001.1, forward strand.
CTGAAGCTTTCCTTTCAATATATTTCTTAGCCGATTTGGTACCAGACTCAACCGCATAGACAGCAATGAGAGCCAGAAAAATATTGAGGCCGACATTTAACACATTGAATACAAAAGTCAGCAAAATAAAGACTGAGTAGCCTACTGCTGACGAAACCCATACGAGTTTTCCCACGGCTCCCCCTCGATCATTATTGCTGTGATAAAACAGACAGAAGTTCAAAACTAAATCAGGTTAACTCTTACGGTCAAGCTCACAGGCTCGAAACCCCAACAGAGCGCCACCTGAATCAATCGAAATTTGATCTTGGCCAGATTTTTTCTATCATACGAAATCAGCCTCCTACCCTAGCGCTCAAGCAGTGAAAAATGACCCCGATGACAGACTCTTCAATCAACCCACATACCTCCAGTGGACCCTCAATCGCTATCGTCATTCTCGCCGCTGGTTCCGCCAGCCGCTTCGGCTCTCCCAAGCAGCTTGCCAGTCTCGAAGGCTCAACACTTCTGGAGCGTTCGGTAGCACTCTGCCATAAACTGTCCTTTCCCCTCTACGTGATTCTCGGGGCACATTCGGAACAGATTCTAAAGACGGCCAACCTTAGCCAAGCTTCTGTGATGATAAATTCAGATTGGCAGGAGGGTATCGCCAGCTCCATTCGCGTCGCAGTCGAACACATAGGCAAGCAACACAGTGCATTGTTGTTTCTTGCCGCTGATCAAGTCGCGGTATCCACTGCCGAACTGACATCACTCATTTCACTCTGGGCGCAAGCACCGGATACCATCGCGGCAGCCCATTATTTAAACAATCCGGGAATTCCCGCCATTTTTCCGAAGGCGTACTTTTCAGAATTACGTCAACTCACCGGTGATCGCGGCGCCAAAGCCCTGTTACAACAATATCCAGTTCGAACCTTGCCGCTGCCCAGTGCCGCCATTGATATAGATACGATCGAAGATCTACAGGCATTTGACGACTGAATACGTGGCTCTATCTGCCAACGAGAAACCCGCTCGCAATGTTATTTGACGATTGAACCGCCAATAACCTCATATAATTTAAGGTTATTGAGTTGCATCAATATCTCATTCCTGAAATTTCTGAATACTCTCAGCCTTTCACCGACGTTTTGTGAGCGCGCCCATGCCAACCCAACTGATTGCCGTTGCGATGCTGCCGGATGGCACCCTCGCCCCCCACGCCGGAAGAGCTGAAATCTGGCAAGTCTATACCGTAGAAAACCCGCTTGAACCACAACTGGAATGGACTCTCAACCTCGACTCTGGCGGCACCTTGCATGAGTGGCATGTGCGTGACGATGGTCATCGTCACCCGCTCCACGGTTGCGATATCGCTATTGCTCAATCGGCGGGAGACGGCGTTGTTCGACGGCTCGCCGAACGTGGTACCCTTCTAGTAACGACCACAGAAAAATTCCCCTTAAGAGCAATATCTACATACCTGGACGGCCGTCTGGCACCAGGGCTTCCTCACGAAGAGCAACCCTGCTTACATCCTGACACAAAGGTTGGCTAACGGGTGCAGAAGGTTGGCACCTTGCGAACCCGATAAAGATCCTGCAGTCTAAGCCTCGAGAAAATTCGGAGCTTAACACCATGCCCACCCCTATCACTGCCCGACACGGACCTCGCCTCGGGTCATTGACCGCACTCATCATCGGCCTTTTGATGGGGCTTTCTGTCCACTCAGCGAATGCTGCTAACCAGAACTATTTACCTGAAGAGCGTATTGCCACCTTCTTCGACATGCTCAAGAACAATGAGATCGAAGACGCCTTTCAACAGCTGCTGGCAGGGTCCTATATCGAAAAACGCAAAGGCGAAGGTGTCGCTCGTTTAAGTGATAGTGTTGCCCGCCAGTTTCCTGGCTATGGGCGCATTCTTGGCTATGAGAAAGCAGAAGAGGAAGACATTTCGTCAACCACCAAACGCCTGATCTACCAATTAAACATGGAACATTTTCCTCTGGTATGGGAGTTTTATTTCTATAAACCCAAAGACCAGTGGTTTTTGATTAATGTCTCTTACTCAGATCAATTTGTTATCGAGTAGACTGGCGAGCCGACTTCGCTTTACGTCGCATCAACCAGTAGCCGCCCGCGGCTACAGCCAATGCACCAGCCAACCACAGTAGATGCTCGGCATCATGAGTCAGCGGCGTACCATGGCCTGGGTGCGCTACAACTTGAGCTGAGAGTAAAGTTGCCACAAGGGGGACGATCAGTTTCATGTTAATTCCTCAATTTATAGCGCGTTAAACAACCGCTTTGGCTGGCGGCAATATTTTTGCGTCCAGCATTCCTTCGGTCACAATAAATTCAATAATTTGATCAACACCCTGACCCTGTTTCAAATTGGTAAAAACAAACGGCTTATCACCGCGCATTTTACGGGCATCCTGATCCATAACATCAAGCGAAGCACCAACGTGGGGTGCAAGGTCTGTTTTATTGATGATCAGCAAATCAGAACGGGTTATGCCTGGCCCACCTTTCCGTGGAATTTTATCGCCTGCAGAAACATCGATGACATAAAGTGTTAGATCGGATAACTCTGGACTGAAGGTCGCACTGAGGTTATCGCCACCACTCTCCACAAAAATCAGATCCAAATCGGGATGTCGGGATTGTAAATCGTCAATCGCGGCCAGATTCATTGAGGCATCTTCACGAATCGCAGTATGTGGACAACCCCCGGTTTCCACGCCGATAATGCGATCTGCAGACAGGGCTTCGTGCTTGGTAAGAAACTGAGAGTCTTCCTGAGTGTAAATATCGTTCGTCACAACGGCCATGTTGTAATGATCACGCATCGCCGTACACAGAGTTCGCAACAGCGCCGTTTTACCGGAACCTACCGGCCCCCCCACTCCGACACGCAGTGTTTGTTTTTGCTGTGAAACCATCATTGTTTAAACTCCTGCTAGGATCGAAATAAACGAGAATATTGGACTTCGTGCTGACAACTGGCGATGGCCAAAGCTGGCAGGCTGCTGCCGGTGTCTTCAAGAACAAAAGCATCGACGTTGGTTTGAGCTGCAACCAATGCCGGTTGTAATTGAAGCGCTAAATGCTGGGCCTGTGTTTGTCCCAGAGGCACCTGCTTGATGGCGGCCGCCAATTGATTATCAAGCCAGCTCCAGCCAAAACCGGTTAACGCCGCCGACCTTGCCACCCCCCAACCAGCCGCAACACACGCAAAGCCAACCACAAAGCTTTTTTCACGGACAGAGACCAGAGGTGTTGCGACCTTCAGTTGAACCATCAACCGCATCAGTGATGCTCCCATTGCAGTTTCCGTTAACCTCAATTCCGACGTTTCCCGACAGGCGAGCAACCAATCATTACAGCGCAGCACCTCATCATGGTCTCCCCTGGAAAAGGCATCATAGGCTAGGGCCAGCACCGGTAGATCTGTTCTCGCCAAGCCACAGGCAATCTGTTGTTGCAGCCAATGGCAGGTGGACTCCGCATCTGTCACCCAGCCCAATTCAGTTGCGCTTTCCAGCCCCTGGGAGAAAGCAAAAGCCCCAACCGGCAGACTGGCACTGCAGAGTTGCAGCAGCCGCAACAAGCTGAGTGATCCCGAATCAGAATCATCCATGGCTGTGGCTGTGGCTGTGGCTGTGGCTGTGGCTGTGGCTGTGGCTGTGGCTGTGGTCATGATGATGACCGGCGGTGTAACCCTGAAAATAAGCACCATTCTCAGGAACAAAGGTTGCGTCGACATGAGTTACGGTTAGGCCCAACAGCCGTAACATATCTTCCAGTACATGGTCCCTTTCCATTTTTAGCTGACATTCACCAACATCAACTTTGATATGACGGTTACCCAAGTGATAGCAGGCTCGTGCAAAAAGCAGCCAATTATCGGCTTCCACCAGAGCAACGGGTTCGGACGCCGCGACGACTTCGATGCAAACGCCACAGGAGGATTCCAGCTTTTCACCTGGCTGAAGATCCCGTCCTCGCTCAAGAAACAGTCGAACCTCCTCTCCTGTTGTTGCCTGTAAACGCTGGCGTCCTTTTGCCCGCTGCGCATGAGTCATAACGACCTGCAGCTGAGAGGTTTGCGTGGCATTCTCGCCCAGACGTTGATAGACATCCATCGTCAATATCCTTTTAAAACAAGTTATATAACTGCGCGAGCGGCAACTCAATCGCCGGGTCACAGGTCAACAGCTGGCCATCGGCACGCACTTCATAGGTCTGTGGATCAACCTCGATGTGTGGCAACCAATCATTCAATATCATGTTGGATTTGCTTAACGTTCGCGTATTGCCGCAGGCGACCAATTGACGCTGGAGAGACAGTGCCGAACCAATGCCCTCATCCAGCGCCGCGGCGGACGTAAAGGTCAAACTGGTGTTTGCTGCCGCGAGCCCCAAAGATCCGAACATCGGTCGGTAATGCACCGGCTGCGGCGTGGGAATCGAGGCGTTGGGATCGCCCATCGGCGCGGCGGCAATAAAACCGCCCTTGAGAATCAACGACGGCTTGGCACCAAAAAACGCGGGTTTCCACAACACCAAATCGGCGAGTTTGCCCACTTCAATAGAGCCGACTTCCGTAGCAATACCATGAGTCAATGCGGGATTGATGGTGTATTTGGCAATGTAACGACGCGCCCGAACATTGTCACAATCATCACCCTGATCTTCCAGCAAGGCGCCCCTTTGTACCTTCATTTTGTGCGCTGTCTGCCAGGTACGGGTGATGACCTCGCCGACACGCCCCATCGCCTGGGAGTCCGAAGAGATCATGCTGAACGCGCCCAAATCATGCAGTATGTCTTCCGCCGCAATGGTTTCCTTGCGAATGCGGGAATCGGCGAAGGCGACATCTTCGGGAATACGCGGATCCAGGTGATGGCACACCATCAACATGTCCAGATGTTCATCTACCGTATTGCGGGTATAGGGGCGTGTCGGATTTGTAGAAGATGGCAGCACATTGGCAAAACCGCAGGCTTTAATAATATCCGGCGCATGGCCGCCGCCAGCACCTTCCGTATGATAGGTATGAATCACCCGGTTTTTAAAAGCGCCTAAGGTGTCGTCAACAAAGCCGGACTCATTCAAAGTATCTGTGTGTATGGCGACCTGCACGTCGAATGCATCTGCTACCGACAGACAGTTGTCTATGGAGGCTGGCGTGGTTCCCCAATCTTCATGAAGTTTTAAGCCGCATGCGCCAGCACGCAACTGCTCTTCCAGAGCGACCGGCAAGGTCGCATTGCCTTTCCCGAGAAATCCAAAATTCATCGGCAGGCAATCTGTCGCCTGCAGCATACGGGCGATGTTCCAGGGTCCAGGCGTACAGGTGGTGGCATTTGTACCTGTCGCAGGCCCTGTGCCACCGCCAATCATCGTGGTCACACCACTCATCAAAGCTTCATCCACCTGCTGTGGACAAATAAAATGGATATGAGCGTCAATCCCACCTGCCGTTAGAATCGAACCCTCCCCGGCTATCACCTCAGTACCCGGACCAATGGGAATATCGACACCATCCTGGATATCGGGGTTACCCGCCTTACCAATCGCGGCAATTCGACCGCCTTTAACCCCCACATCGGCCTTTACGATGCCCCAGTGATCCAGAATAAGCGCATTCGTGATGACCAGATCCACGGTTTCGGCGCAGGACAATTGCCCCTGCCCCATACCGTCGCGGATCACTTTGCCACCGCCGAATTTGACCTCATCACCGTAGCGCGTGAAGTCTTTTTCAACTTTGATCCACAGTTCCGTATCCCCCAAGCGCACCTTGTCACCGGTGGTTGGTCCAAACATCTGGGCATAGCTGTTACGATCCATCGTCGCCATCGTTATGCGCCTCCGCTACCGTCGAGAGAACCATTGATCTCTCCACGAAAACCGTAAACGGTGCGACTGCCAGCATATTCCACCAGTTCGACCTCACGCCCCTGTCCAGGCTCAAAACGCACAGCCGTGCCCGATGCGATATTGAGATGGAAACCGCGCGCTTTTTCACGATCAAAACTCAGGGCCGAGTTCACTTCATAAAAATGGTAGTGAGAGCCGATCTGCACGGGGCGATCGCCATGATTTTCAACCCGCAGGGAAAGTGTTTTACGGTCGGCATTCAAGGTGATCGTCCCAGGGGCGACATGTATTTCACCGGGTTTCATAAACTTCTCCAGATAGGGGGATCTTGCGCATCCTTAGTTGATGGGATCGTGTACGGTGACCAGCTTGGTGCCGTCGGGAAACGTCGCCTCCACCTGGACTTCATGCACCAGCTCGGCCACTCCGTCCATAACCTGGTCTGCGCGCAGAATCTCCTTACCAGCGCTCATTAATTCCGCTACCGTTTTACCATCTCTGGCACCTTCCATGATTTCCATGGTAATTAAGGCGACAGCTTCGGGATAATTCAATTTGAGCCCGCGGGCCAATCGTCGTTCAGCCAGTAATGCCGCGGTAAACACCAGCAACTTGTCTTTTTCTCTCGGTAGCAGTTCCATAGTGATAACACATCCAAGTAAGTGAAATTGAGGTGATCAGGTCGCCCAGATTCCCGGAGCCAGTGCTGGGCGAGCCAGCAGTTCCGGACGAGCGTGTTGCCACCAACCGTGCAACAACTGCCTGGTACTCGCCGAGCAATCGCCCAAACAGCGCCCTATCACAAAGCCCCCATTGAACGTCAAACCGGCAATCCCGACATATTCGCCAGCAGATTGTCGTAGACGTTGAAGTAGCTGTTCGGGCTGATCCGTTGATGCAAAGGGACCGGCGACAAAGAAACCAACAACGGGGTTATCCCGCAACGCCAGCAGATCCCGAGGACCTTCGCTTAAAGCGCAGCCGTCAACATCAAGCCGATCCACCAACAGCGGTCGCCCTTGGTGAAAGATGGTAAGCCGCTGTTTAAAATGGCCACGGTCAAATGTTTGCTTCATCGCCGGTAAACCGAGCGACACCACATCCCAGAAGCAGACAGTGGCAGCCGCCGCCAAATCAATACGGGTGTCCAAATGGGCGTTGGCACCGGGAAATAAAATGGTCTCCTGCGGCAACCATTCCACACTCGCCCCTTGACCAAGGCTTAGATTAATGTGCTGACACTGCGGCGTGGCATCCTGTCTGGCGCGATAGCAACGACCGGCGCCAGGGGTCGTAAACAAGGCGCCGGCGTCTGTTGCAATATTGACATCTACCGTGAGGCTGTCGCCAGAGACCAGCCCTCCCGGAGGATGCAGCAAGTAGATGTGGGGTAAATCCGGCCCCTCTGGATAAAAGGGCTTTTGTACGTAGAGAGGCCCACTGTGGCGGTTGGTCAGCAGTCGAGTGCCTCGAGTGGTTTGTGCAAGCCCCAATTCCAGGCGCGCATTCCAGGAGGAAGCGACAGCACTCTGGCTAATCGCAGCAGGATGATTCAATCTCTCGCCTCCTGCCAAACCGACGCCATTGGCTGTTTACACCGCCAAATGCTGTTTGATAAGAGAATCACTGAGATTTTCCATTTTATCACTGGCGACTACCCGGCCTTTTTCCATAAGACGAAATTCTTGGCCTACCTTGCGGGCGAAGCCTAATTTTTGTTCAACCAAAATAACGGTGAGGCCATCTTCTTCATTAAGCTTGAGAATAACATCCCCAATCTGCGCGACAATATTCGGCTGAATGCCCTCGTTTGGCTCATCCAGAATCAGGACTTTAGGATCCGTCACCAGCGCTCTGCCAATGGCCAATTGTTGTTGCTGACCGCCGGACAAGTCCCCCCCAAGGCGGGACCCCATATCCTTTAACACGGGGAAGAGTTCATAAATTTTATCTGGAATCGACTTTAACTTATCGGCTCTGCAAGGTAAACCAATGCGCAAATTCTCCTCGACGGTTAAGAGAGGAAAGATATCCCGCCCCTGGGGAACATAGCCAATTCCCATAGGAGCGCGTGTTTCCGCAGGCATTTTGTGAATCGCTTTACCATCAAACTCTATGCTGCCAGCACTGATTGGCAGCAGCCCCATCAAACATTTGAGTAGCGTGGTTTTGCCAACACCATTGCGCCCCATAATGCAGGTACGGCTGCCCGGCGCAATGTCCAGATTCAAATCCCACAGAATTTGTGTTCCACCGTATTTTTGGTTGACTTGCTGAATGGAAATCACGCTTCTTCCCCCAAATACACTTCAATAACGTCACGGTTATTCTGCACTTGATCCATGGTACCTTCGGCGAGCACCGTGCCTTGATGCAATACCGTTACGGTGCGAGCGATGCTACGCACGAATTCCATATCGTGCTCCACCACCACCACAGTGCGCTCACCGGCGAGCGAGGTAAGCAACTCCGCGGTGCGCTCGGTTTCCTGAGCGGTCATCCCGGCGACAGGCTCATCGATCAGCAACAGTCGAGGATTAGAAGCCAGCAACATGCCGATCTCCAACCACTGTTTTTGACCGTGGGAAAGCGCTCCAGACGCCAAGTGGCGGTGATCGGCCAACCCAATGGTTTCCAGGATACTGTCGATACGATCCTGTTCTTCGCCGGTTAATTTAGCAAATAGATTGAACCAGATCTGCTTGCTGGCGTTGAGCGACAGCTCTAGATTTTCCAACACCGATTGGGCTTCAAATACGGTGGGCTTTTGAAATTTTCGCCCGATGCCGAGTTGCGCGATTTCCGGCTCTGAATGTTCCAGCAGATTAATGGTTTGACCGAAGTAAACCGTGCCGGAATCGCAGCGCGTTTTGCCGGTAATCACATCCATCAACGTGGTTTTGCCTGCGCCGTTGGCGCCAATCAGACAGCGCAGCTCACCATCGTTAATGTAGAGATTCAAATCGTTAATCGCGCGAAAACCATCGAAGCTGACATTGAGACCTTCGACATACAGAATAATTTGTTTGGAGACATCCACATCTGCCCCGCTTGGCTTCAAGCCCGGCCAAACTTGGTCGCGGCGCCAGAATTCCCGTGTCGCGGTTAAATCCATCATGATGCTGCTCCTTCTGCTTTGGCCGTTGACGAAGCGCCACCACCAGTGTGACGACCACTGACTTTCTTCACGAGGTTTTCCACAAATCCCACCAGGCCTTTGGGCAGGAAGATGGTCACCCAGACAAACAAAGCGCCCAGAGCAAACAACCAGGCTTCCGGCATTATCGCGGTAAAACGGGTTTTGGCATAGTTGACCAAGATGGCTCCAATGATCGCACCGTAAAGTGTTGCGCGGCCCCCAACAGCCACCCAGACCACCACTTCAATCGAATTGATCGGGGAAAATTCACCGGGGTTAATTATGCCCACCTGTGGAACGTATAACGCACCGGCAATTGCCGCCAGAATCGCGGAGTAAACAAACAGCCATACCTTGTAGTTTTCTGTTTTGTAACCCACAAAACGGCTGCGCGCTTCGGAATCGCGAATCGCGAGAATCACCCGTCCAAAACGGGAGTTCATTATCAAATGACTCACCACAAACGCAAGCGCAACAAAAAATGCAGTCAAGGCAAACAAGGTAATGCGAGTGGAATCCTGCTGCAGATCAAACCCCATAATGTCTTTAAAATCGGTCATGCCGTTGTTGCCACCGAACCCCATTTCATTGCGAAAAAACGCCAGCATCAAGGCGTAGGTCAACGCCTGCGTCATAATCGACAGATACACCCCGGTCACTTTAGACCGAAACGCCAGCCAGCCAAAAACAAACGCCAGCAAGCCGGGAACCAACAACGCCATCAACATGGCGAACCAAAACTGATCCATCCCCCACCAGTACCAAGGCAGACTGTCCCAATTCAGAAACACCATAAAATCCGGCAACTCGGGATTGCCATACACGCCCCGGTCGCCAATTTGACGCATCAGGTACATTCCCATGCCGTAGCCACCCAAAGCGAAAAATGCACCATGCCCCAGGCTCAACACGCCACAATATCCCCAGACCACATCCACAGACAGCGCCAGCAACGCGTAGCACAAGTATTTGCCCATCAGTGTCACGGTATAAGTGTTGACGTAGAGAAATGAATCGCTGGGCAACAACTGATTGCAGATCACCATGTAGAGGGTAAGGACGAACAGGACTGCGACGACACGGGTTGTACTGCTGCGACGCAACTTTGGATTGCTTAAGATATCGGTCAGTGAACTCACTCTGCTGCCCTCCCTTTCTGAGGAAAGAGTCCCTTCGGACGCTTCTGAATAAATAGGATGATGAACACCAAGACAAAGATTTTCGCCAGAACAGCGCCGGTGAGCGGCTCCAAAAATTTGTTGACGACACCGAGTGAAAAGGCGCCAACCAAGGTTCCCAGCAAATTACCGACACCCCCGAACACCACCACCATAAATGAATCGATAATGTAGGCCTGACCAAGATTAGGCCCCACGTTGGTCAACTGACTGAGCGCAACCCCCGCGACACCTGCGACACCGGAGCCAAGACCAAACGTCATGGCATCAATCCACTGAGTTCTCACGCCCATCGAGCGCGCCATATTGCGATTTTGCGAAACGGCACGGACCTTCAAACCGAGGGAGGTGTACTTGAAGATGTACATAAGCACGGCAAACACCACCAGTGAAAAAATCAGAATGTAGAGGCGGTTAAACGTCACCGACAGAACCGGATTTAACGCCAGTGATCCACTGATAAAATCCGGTGCGGAAACCTGGACATTTTGCGGTGAGACCAGAGTACGAACCGCTTGCTGAAGAATCAGGCTGATCCCAAAAGTGGCCAGTAGAGTTTCTAGAGGCCGCCCGGTCAGGAACCGAATAACGCCCTGCTGAATCGCGATGCCTACAAGACCCGAAAACAGAAACGCCGCAGGAATCGCAATGATTAACGACGCCGCCAGATGATTGGGCATGAGCTGCTGCATGGCATAGGTGGTGTAAGCACCGAGCATGATCATTTCACCGTGAGCCATATTGATCACGCCCATCACGCCAAACGTAATCGCCAGTCCGATTGCGGCCAACAACAATACAGACCCCAAACTGAGACCAAAGAAGACCTTTTCGACAAAGCCATAAAATTCGACTTTCTCAGCGGTTTTAGCACTCGCATTTTTTGCTGCCAGGCGCAGATTGTCATCCTCACTCTCGTCATTGGCGATGCGTAACAAAGCTGATCTGGCTTCAGGCTCCAAACGCCCTTCGAGAATCGGTACCGCCGCAAACCGCGCCTCTGTATCGCCGTCTTCTGCCCCATAGATAACCAACGCGACGTCCATCATTTGCAGCACCCCAGAGGATTCCTCTTGCGCTTTAGCCTGCTCGACCAGAGCTGCCGTATCCTCATCCATATCACCGAGCATGGATTCAATGGCCGCCAACCGCTGGCTCTTGTCCCCTTGAAACAACTGCACACTGGCCATATAGCCACGAATGGCTTTGCGCAGCGAATTGTTTGTGCGAACCTTGCGCAACTGCTTCTTAGTCACGTCTGAGACAGGCTCTGCCGACAGCAGATCGTAGACAACATCCTCTTTGCCCTCGTCGACGACACGATAGAGTTGATTCAGGGTTTCTTTATTGTGGTAGAGCTCACCATCCAAGATAACTTGCAACGCCGGCAGGGCCGCGGCGCCTTCTTTCTCGACCAGCGCTGACAGCATGGCCTGCTTCTCTTTAAAGCTGCTCTTCGGCAGAGCTTGCAACTGTTCATACACCGAAGGCGATAATGCCTCGAACTCTACCGCGGCTCTGGCCGAATGCAGGCTGCAGAGCCCGACGAGGATCAGCAAAAATGCCGTAATCTGTTTCACAAAAGTACTCCGGATTCAGTGGATCTGGAGACGCACAGTCCCCCCTCGGGACGGCCCGACGTCTGGCTCAATACACGCAGAAATTTGGCTGAAGTAGAATGCCGATGACACCTACTTCGGGAGATCGACGCAGCGGGGATGAGTTCTCCCCGCCACGGTTAGAAACCGCCTGGCGGGTTACTCGTAGTTTTGACCAGAGCAGGTTTTGGTTTCGGTGTTGTAGTTACCGCAGCTGATAGGCGCGGTCCAATCGGCAATAATGCTCTTGGAGCCAGGCAAGAAATCAGACCAGGCATCGCCGGGCACCAATCCTTCCGTTTCCCAGACCACTTCAAATTGACCGTCATCCTGAATCTCGCCAATAAGAACCGGTTTGGTTAAGTGATGGTTTTTCAGCATCTTCGCCGTGCCACCGGTTAGATTTGGTGTCTCCATTCCGATCATAGCCTGTTCAACGGAATCGACATCGGTAGATCCGGCTTTTTCGACAGCTTTCACCCACATGTTAAATCCGATAAAGGTGGCCTCCATGGGATCGTTGGTGACACGATCGTCGTTCTTTGTGAACTCATGCCAGGTGTCGATAAACGCTTCATTGGCATCAGTCTCGACGCTTTCAAAATAGTTCCAGGCAGCCAGGTGACCAACCAGTGGCGAGGTATCAATACCGGATAATTCTTCTTCGCCAACCGAGAAAGCAACCACAGGAATGTCTTCAGAGGAGATTCCCTGGTTCGCAAGTTCCTTATAGAAAGGTACGTTGGCATCACCATTGATCGTAGAAACGACCGCTGTCTTCTTACCGGCGCTGCCGAACTTTTTCACATCCGCAACGATGCTCTGCCAATCACTGTGCCCAAACGGGGTGTAATTGATCATGATGTCTTTGGCGTCAACGCCTTTGTCTTTGAGATAAGCCTCCAGAATCTTATTGGTGGTGCGGGGATACACATAATCCGTACCGGCCAAGACCCAACGTTCGACTTCCAATTCGTTCATTAAATAATCTACCGCCGGAATCGCCTGCTGATTGGGCGCCGCACCGGTGTAAAAGACATTTTTAGAAGATTCTTCGCCTTCGTACTGAACCGGATAAAACATCAGGCCATTCAATTCTTCCAAAACCGGCAGAACCGACTTGCGCGATACCGAAGTCCAGCACCCAAAGATCACATCCACTTTCTCGTTGGTAAGCAGATCGCGGGTTTTTTCCGCAAACAGAGGCCAATTTGACGCAGGATCAACCACAACGGGCTCAAGTTTTTTGCCCAGTACACCGCCCTTTTTGTTTTGCTCATCAATCAGCATTAGCACAGTATCTTTCAACGTGGTTTCACTGATGGCCATGGTGCCGGAAAGCGAATGCAGAACACCGACTTTAATGGTGTCGGCGGCGAGGACGGAAACACTGAACAAGGTTGCACCGGCGGAAAGCGCAAACGTCGCGAGGGTGTTTTTTACGTTCATATCAGATCCTTTGTCTTAGAAGCAATGTCAGAACGTCGACACGGTAAGGTGGCTGGCTTGGCCATCACCCGGCGGGCAAAAACTCAACCACCGATGACACACCTTGGGCTCAGAGCCTGCCTTATCGACGCACTCTATTATTCCCGAGAGCCCAATCCCCCACTACTGTCCGATTACCCCAGCCATCTACGTCAAATGACGTAGATGCGCTCGAATACTCACACACGTCGTGCGCCAAGATGGCATGGTTTGAATCTTGTATTGGAGCGAACATCTGTCTTACCTGTCATCTGGAGTTACCATGAAATTGCAGTTCACCGCGCTCGGCTTATTCTGTGCCATTTCCCTACCCCTGCACGCAGAAACCGAGGCGGCCCAATTACAAGAAGCCACTGAAATCGCTAAACGACATCCATTGATCGATGGGCATATCGATGTCCCGATTCATCTGAATTTTCACTGGCGCGATGTCGGTGTTGCCGAAGACGACGGTGAATTCGACTTGCCGAGGGCCAAAGCCGGCGGGCTGGATGCCCCATTCATGTCCATTTACATCCCCGCGGACAAAGAAGCCGACGGCGCATTCACCTTCGCCAACACGTTAATAGATCAGGTGGAAGCCATGGTCTATCGGCAACCGAATGATTTCGCCATCGCCACCACAGCCGCAGACATTCGAGAGAACTTCACTAAGGGCCTGATTTCTCTACCCATGGGAATGGAAAATGGCGCACCTATTGAGGGCAATCTGGAAAACCTGCACCATTTTTACAAGCGTGGAATTCGGTACATTACACTGTGCCACTCAAAATCCAACCACATTGCCGACTCATCCTACGATGACGTTAAGATCTGGGACGGTCTGAGTCCCTTTGGCCGCAAGCTGGTCAAGGAGATGAACCGATTGGGTATTATGATCGATATAGCCCATGTTTCGGACGCAGCGTTTTATGAGGCGATCGAATTATCAGAGGTGCCCGTTGTCGCGACGCATTCATCGCTGCGGCATTTCACACCGGGGTTTGAACGCAACGTTGACGACAGCATGCTGAAAGCCCTGGCCGCGAAGGGAGGCGTCATTATGATTAATTTTGGCAGTTCCTTTGTCAGCTCAGCTGCCCGCCAGTGGGAAGATAACTACAAAATCGCCAAAACAGCCTATGAAGCATTACAAGGGGACCATCTGACCGAGCAGAGCCAGTCCCACTTTGATGAAGAGTATCGCGAAAAATTTCCCTATCCATTTGCCGATGTGACAGATATTGCAGATCAAATCGACTATGCCAAGGCATTGGTTGGTATCGAACACATCGGGCTGGGGTCTGATTTTGACGGTGTCGGCGATTCACTTCCCACAGGCTTAAAAGACGTAGCCGCCTATCCCAATCTGATTGCCGAACTACTAAAGCGCGGCTATCAGGAACCTGAGATCGCCCAGATTATGGGCGGAAACCTCCTGCGGGTTATGGAACAGAATGAGGCTTTCGCCCGTAAATACCAGGCATCTGGGCCTGACGCTTGATTCAGTTTCTTTTCATGTGGAAGCGTCAGCGTACGACAAGTGACGTACTGAATTGTAAGGAAAATCATGTCTGACTCTGCGCCAAACGCGCCCACTACTGCCACGCCAAAACTCATTTGGGGGCTGCACACCCGTTTGTTTCACTGGCTGCTCGTCCTGTTGGTGACGGGCCTTTTGATCTCCGGTCTGGGCGAAAACATGGACTGGATGACCTGGCACATCTATATGGGCTATGGCGTTCTGGGGCTGATCGTTTTTCGGCTGGTTCTCGGATTGTTGGGGCGAGACTACGGCCATTTTTCCCATTTTGTCTTGGCGCCCTCGAAAATTATCGCCTATCTAAAAGGCGAACAACGATTTCAGGGACACAACCCTCTGGGAACCTGGAGCGTTATTGCCATGCTGTTGGCGCTAACCGTTCAAGCGATCACGGGACTGCTGACGACCGATGAGTTTTTTGTCGAGGGCCCTTGGGTCTACGGTGCCAGCGAGTCGCTGGTCAGTTTGGGGTCGAAAATTCATGGTATTAATTGGATTATCATCGCCAGTCTCATTGGCCTGCACATCGCGGCAATCCTGTTTTATCAAGTGGTGAAAAAAGATCGTTTGATCGAACCCATGGTCACTGGCAAACGCAAAACCTCAGAACCGGCCGCTGTAAAAGTAACCTATACGCCATTAGAAAGAGTACTCTTCGCCGCCGTACTCGCCGGAGTGCTGACCTGGGCATTTGTGTCACTCCCCTATTGATGCTGTGGGACAGATGCTACGCATAAAAAAAGGCCGCGACGAATGCGGCCTTTTTTTATGGTTCTTCCGGACGAAGTTTTAAAACACCAGTCACTTGAATCAACCAGCACCGGATAGCTTAAGTCCGGATTGGCAGCAGAGTATCAGTTCAACTGATATTCCAGCGTAATGTCGGTATTCATCAATTTTGAGAGAGGGCAACCCTGCTTGGCCGCATCGGCAAGTTCAGCAAATTTCTCGTCGGCAATGCCATCTACTTGTGCCGTAAGTTGTAGCGCTGAGCGAGTAATCGTAAAGCCGTCGCCGTCTTTTTCCAGACTGATAACAGCCTGGGTATCCAGCTGCCCGTCTTTAAAACCTGCGGCTTCCAATTGAAAGGCAAGCGCCATTGTGTAACAAGCCGCGTGTGCCGCGCCAACCAGTTCTTCTGGATTTGTACCGGTTTCACCATCAAAACGGGTATTGAAGCCGTAGGGCTGGTCATTAAGTACGCCACTTTCCGTGGAAACATACCCTTTTCCCGCTTTCCCCAAACCTTCATAACGAGCCGACGCTGATTTACGAATGGCCATAGTAAACTCCTGAGCATAATGTGTTGTAGGAATTTAAGCGTTAACCGCTGACACGCGGATACGCTCATGCGTACAGAAAGTTACGCAGGAGTGGCCGAATTGGGATCAAGATAATCGGCGGTGTGTCTGTTGGCAGGCCAACAGACACGGACAAATGAATCAGTCTTTCTTGAAATCGTCGTGACAGCCTTTGCATGAACCGCCGAGATCCTTCATGGCACTCATGGTCGCGCCCATGTCATCGCCTTTGATGGCTGTAGCAAAGGTGTCGGCACGCTCAATGAAGGTGTCCATTGCTCTGGCAAAATCCTCAGGCTTTTCCCAAATCTCAGCTTTCGCGTCAGTTTTACCTTCTGCAGAACCTTCAGCGAAACTGGCTTTGGATATCTTTGCCAATTCTGCCAAGGCATCTGCATGAAAGCCCCAGTATTGTTGCATCTCCTCAGATCCTTTCATGGTCGCGCGTATCGCGCCAAAATGACCTGCAATGGCCTCCATCACGCCCTCACGTAAAGCAATCTGATCTTTCTGACTGGCCGCAACGGCAGTCAAAGAGGTAAAACAAACAGACGCCGCCAAAGCGACGGGAAGCACGGCTTTCTTCATCACGGTAATCCCTTTTTTTAAGGTTTTGATAACTATAAGGCATATTAAGATTGCCAAAGATAATTGTTATGAACAATACCAATAGGCAATTCATTAATACTAATACACAGGCTGTTACAATCTGGGTAACACTAGGAAGACAAACTTAACCTATCCTGAAAGATTTTTTTACCGAAGATTTATCCCCAGAATCCTCTTTTCGGCAGCAGGCTGCCCCACTCCGGAAATATCGCTACGCTGTCATCAATGACAGTTTTGTTACCCTTGGTAACCTCCTGAAATGCGTTGTTTTTTTTGGAAATATTGTTGACAGGTGGCAACTGGCAAACTATGGCTGACGCTCTGAGGGAACCGCGACGAAAAAAGTAACTCACAGTTCCTGTGGATAAATCTGAGGATAGTTTTAGGAAAAGCGTCGGCAGCCACGGAAACCCGTGATTCCCAGCAACTTGTTCAATATTTGCTCAAGAATTCACGAACAAAACCCCCGACCATCATGGGATGCAACAAGGCTATTCAGAATTAAATTGCATATAATTTGCCGCGCCAAAATCTATCGAAAATTGGCGCAGTTTGCCGAGCGTCCGTTCGGTCTGTTTTTCATCCAAAAATACGCGAGGAGATACGCTCATCAGATCCGTGTTACAGCGTTCGGTAACGCCCAAAAGCGTCGACATAAACTTGCCTTCCGGTGAAAAGCTGAGTCTCACTATCCGCTTTTCCAAGCGTCGCAGTCTGGCGCTGCAGGTCAAAGACGCCAAAGCGTGGATTGCCTCCCCCAACGGTGTGCGCCTGAGTAGCTTACGCGCTTTTGCACAATCGAAAGCAAGCTGGTTGTCTCAGCAACTGGAAAAACAACGCCAAAGCCTTGAGGCATTGCCCCAAAGGACATTTGCTGAAGGTGCCTACTGGCCTTATCGTGGTCGCGAGTATCCACTGCATATCCAGCATCACTCGCGCGCGAGCGAGATCACACAAACGAGCGATCGCCTCATCATTAAGCTGTCCAGTCGAGCAAGAAAGACGCAGCAGGATCAAATCAAAGAGGCACTTATCCACTGGTATCAACAGCAGGCTGCCGAGGTTTTACTGACGAAATCTATAGAAAGGTGCCGCCAACTGAATACTCAATTCAGCGGTCTTAAATTACGCAACACTCGCTCCAAATGGGGACATTGCACCCGTGCCGGTGTACTGCAATATAACTGGCTGATCATGCAGGCACCTGAGCCTGTGATCGACTACCTTGTATGCCACGAATGCTGTCATCTGATCCACTTTAACCACAGTCAAACTTACTGGTCATTAGTCGCGCAACAGATGCCGGATTTCGATGCTCACAGACGCTGGCTAAAAATCAATGGACGCCAACTCTTCGTCGATCGCCCACTTTGACGTGCAATTTTCTTTACACAAAAGCGCCCCATCTAATCTGACAAGGGAAAACTGAAATATTTCTTTAATCTTCTATAAATATCATAGAGTTAACACAATAAATTAAAGTACTTTAGAGAGATCGCGGTCGATGAATTTCGGAGTTTTTAACTCATTGTTTTACGAGAACTTTTTGTTTTGATGCCCCAGACATCAAACACCCTTTGTCTGCAGTCAAAAAATATCGGAAAGCAACCTGTTGCTTGCCAGTACCGGTAAAGGTCTGCTACAAATTAATTGCGGCCAGCGTTCAGGCAATCAACAGCCAGTCGCGAGAGCTGCACCCTATCAGGCCAGAAGGAAGGAAACGTGCTTATGGTAGATATGCAACTTGCTGAACCACTCAGCAGCGCACAGCCAATTCTCTACGTCCTCGACACCAACGTCCTCATTCACGACCCCACAGCACTGCTCAATTTTGAAGAACACCACGTCATGATCCCCATGACGGTCCTCGAAGAACTCGATAAATTGAAAGGAGGAAAACAGGCACTGGCCGCAGACTGCCGACAAGCCATCAGGGAAATCGACAAAATACTGGGACGAGCGTCCCCAGAAGAAATCGAAGCCGGGGTCCCGATACGACGAGAGAGTCTCAACAGAAACCAGGGCAAACTCTCGATACTGATGCACTCCCCTCCCCCCGATAATCTGGCCATTCTCCCCACCAGCAACAACGACAACAAAATCCTCAACGAAATCCGACTGCTCCGCAGCCAACTCCCCGAACACCGCATCATCCTCGTCACCAAAGATATCAACATGCGCCTGAAAGCCAGGGGCTGTGGATTGGAATCCGACGACTACCACAACGACCAGTTGGTCACCGACATCGAACAGCTCAACAAAGGCTATCTGGAGTTTGAAGGCAGCTTCTGGGAGCAGATCGAGAAGGTCGAAACGGAACAGCAGATGGGTCGCACGGTGCATCGCATTCCCCGTGCCGCCATCGGCAAAGACCTGTATCCGAATCAGTTCATCATCGATGAACAGGGCTTTATCGGCCGCGTCGTCGCCGTTGAGGAAGAAGAAATTCACCTCTTACACATTGATCGCGACAACTTTATGGAACGGGAAGCCTGGGGTCTGACACCCCGCGATACCTTCCAGGCCATGGCGCTCAATCTGTTGATGGATCCGGATGTTCATCTGGTCAATCTGACCGGTGCCGCCGGTTCCGGTAAAACCATTCTGGCACTGGCAGCCGCGATCGAAATGACCGTAGCCAACAAACAGTATCGACGCATTATCGCCACCCGCAGTACTCAGGGGCTGGACGAGGACATCGGCTATCTGCCGGGTACGGAAGCGGAAAAAATGGAACCCTGGCTGGGCGCCATTACCGACAACCTGGAAGCGCTCCATTGTGACGACGAAGACTGTTCCGGCAGCATCGACTATGTGCTGAATAAAGTGCCGCTGCACTTTAAATCGCTGAACTACATTCGTGGTCGCAGCTTTCAGCACAGCCTGATCCTGATCGACGAGTCTCAGAACCTGACGCCCCACCAGATCAAAACCATTGTCACCCGTGCGGGCAATGGCTCCAAAGTTATCTGTCTGGGAAATCTGGCGCAGATCGATACGCCTTACCTCAACGCCACCAGCTCTGGTCTGACCTACCTGACCGAGCGCTTCAAGAACTTTGAATACGGCGGCAACATCAAACTTCAGGGCGTGCCACGTTCACTGCTGGCGGAATACGCCGAAGCCAATCTGTAAAATATCACCAAAGATTTCCCCCGCCGGAACGGCGGGGGAAACAGAGTTGTCAGCCCAATTCCCGCAGAATCCACATCGGTGGTGTCGCCACCACTTTGCGACAGGCGTAAACCCCGAACCCTGCCACCACCAGTCCACTGGCGATGATCGCCGGAATCCAGAAGCGCAGGTTGAGCGAATATTCCTGCTCAAACACCCAGGTCTGTATGCCCGACAAAAGCGCCTCGGAGCTGACCACAGCCAACACACCCGCGGTGGCACCCAACAGTAAAAACTCCGCCCACAAGGCACCCAACAGACGTTTACGCGACGCCCCCAGCGCGCGCAACAACGCCGCCTCCTGTAACCGTGCTTCCATACTGGCGTGAATAGCCGCCCAGATCACCAGTACACCGCCGACCATCACCAGCCAGAGAATCCACTCCACACCGGCACTCACCTGATTGACGATGGTCTGGATCTGAGCGATCACACGATCCATTTCGATGACAACCAGAGTCGGATACTGCTGCAGAAGCGTGTTCAGCAGCGGCTTATCGCTTGGCTCCAGATGCACACTGGTCAGAAACGTCGGCGCGAAAGATTCCAGTGCACCGGGGGAAAGAAGAAAAAAGAAATTGGGGTTCATGGAATCCCAACGCAGAGTGCGGATACTGGCGACCTCAGCTTCCAGCGGTAGGCCACCAATGCTGAATGTGAGTCGATCACCGAGCACGACGCCCAATCGTTCAGCGATGCCGTCTTCAACAGAGACACCGATGCCAGTACCCTGCCAGTCATCCCACCACTGGCCATCCACGATGCGGTTGTCATCGGCCAGCTCAGACGCCCAGCTCAGATTCACTTCCCGACCTATGCCACGACGCTCTCTGTTCTCACCGTCAGTGGACTCTGCCGGCTCGCGTTCTCCCCGACGCTTGACCAATTCATCGTTAATGGCCGTAAGCCGTCCCCGCACCATCGGATAAAAGGGTTGCGGTTCAAGATTATTGTCGCGCAGTAGCTGGTCAACGGGTTCCACCTGCGCAGGTGTTACGTTGAGGAGAAAATGATTCGGTGCCCCTTCCGGCAGCTGTTGTTGCCAATCTGACAGCAGTCCCGTGCGAAGATTGGTCAGCGTCAGCAGTAAGGTCACCGCCAGTGCCACCACCACCAGCTGAATGACACTCTGCTGCTGATGGCGGCGCAGAGCCGCAATCGCCAGACGCAGACTGCCTCGGGAAACGTCCGCACTCCGACTGCGCCGGGTCAGCAGCAGAAAAGCCACGACGGCCACCGCCCCCAACAACAGAATCAGAGCCAGAAACACCGACACATTCAGCCAGATATCGGGATTCAGAAACGCTACCAACAAGGCCAACGCCAGAAACCCCATGGCAATCTGCGTGAACCAGGCAACGGTCGTGACCGACATCTCGCGACGAAGTACTTTGATCGGTGGTGTCCCTGGCAGCGACCAGAGTGGCGGAGCCACAAAACACAGCAGACAGACAACGCCGGTCACGGCACCAGGCAGATAGGCCTGCCAGGATGCTGCCATCAGATCCAGTGGCAACAGAGATCGCAACGCGTGAATAACGCCCAGCTGCAGAATCGAGCCGACCGCCATTCCAATCAGCGCCGTCACCCCGGCCAGCAGAATCAATTGCGCGCCATAGAGACTGATCACCTTCTGACGACTCGCTCCCAGCGCTTTCAACAGCGCGACCTGATCCACCTGTCGGGCGGCGAAGTGTCGCGCGGCGATGGCGATCGCAACCCCCGCTAACAGAATGCCGATCATCGCCGCCAACATCAGATAATCGGTCGCGGTTGTCATGCTGCGGGACAGTCGCCTCTGCGCCTGCTCCAGCGACATATCCCGCTCGTGCTCGCTGTACAAGGGCGCGAGAGCGCTCGCCACATCCGACAGCGCTGCGGGAGTTCCACCGAGTAAAAACCGATATTGAATGCGACTTCCCGGCTGTACAACCTCCGTCGCGGCGAGATCCTGATAGTTGATCATGACACGAGCGCCGAAACGGCTGAAATCACTGCCACGATCCGGCTCGTCCACCAGTATCCGGGTTATGGTCAGTGGCAGCTCGCCGACATCCAGCGTATCTCCAAGTGTCACTCCGAGCATCGGAAGCAAGCGCGCTTCCACCCAGACTTCACCCGGCGGCGGTATCTCGTTCGTCTGTTCAAGCAGCTCCGCCTGCGTAGCAAACGGCTGATCCGTAACCGTCAGGTGGCCCAGTATCGGATAGCCATCACTGACGGCTTTAACCGCTGCCAGATGCATCTGATCTCCGGCAAAAACCATGGACGCAAATTCGGCAATGCGTGCGGTTTTTACACTCGGCACCGTAGCGGCGGCGTCCAACCACTCAGCACCGAAGGGCTGGCTGCTTTCGACTACCTGGTCAGCACCGAGGAAGGTGTTTCCCTGGCGTTCCATGGTGCGCTCGACGCGATTGGTAAACAGGGAAATGGTGGTGACCACCGTCACCGCGAGTACCAGCGCCAGACTCAGCAGGCGCAACTCACCGCTGCGCAGATGCCGCCACAGTAATCTCAGAGGCAGCATCAGAGCGCCCCGGCCGTAGCCGTCGGCAGATTGCTCGCCTGTACCCGGCCACCGGCCAGCTGCAATTGAAATTCACAGCGATCAGCCAGCCGCTGCTCGTGGGTCACGAGAACCAGAGTCGCCTTCTGCTGGCGATTGAGATCGAACAGCAGATTGATCACCGTCTCCCCGGTTGTTGCATCGAGGTTGCCTGTCGGCTCATCGGCAAACAGAATTCTGGGTTGGCTGGCGAAGGCGCGGGCCACAGCAACCCGCTGTTGCTCACCTCCGGACAACTGCTTGGGGTAATGCAGCAGGCGATCACCCAGCCCGACCTGATCCAATAATTCTCTGGCACGAGCCTCCGCGCCGGAACTGGCACTCAATTCCAGGGGTAACATCACGTTTTCCAGCGCGGTGAGCCCCGGCATCAGCTGAAACGACTGAAACACGAAGCCGACACTCTCTGCACGAATCCCGGCTCGCCCTTCTTCGTCGAGGGCGGTGATGTCTTCTCCATCCAGAATCACCTGCCCGGATGTCGGGGTGTCAAGGCCGGCCAGTAATCCCAGCAATGTCGATTTGCCGGAACCTGACGCACCGACAATGGCGAGACTGGAAGCCTCAGGCAAGGTCATCGAAACGTTGTCCAGCACCGTCAGCGGCGATCCCGCCGAGGCCACTGTTTTCGTCAGATTTGTCGCTGCAAGTATCACTAACTTCGAATCTCCTGTGCATCATCAGGCACGCAAGTTTCCAGAATAATTACTCAGTGTATAAAGCAGGCACTGAATTCTCCATGAATCAGCGCGTTTATGCGCCGTATGGGGGTTTCTGCCGTAATATTAGAAGAAATGAATTAGAGTACCGTCCGTTCCAATGCATTCCCTCCTTAATAAAACTTTCCGCTCTGTGTCTCTGTTTTCATCAGCACGCTGGCTTTCCGGATTCTTTCTCTGCCTCTGCTTCCTCACGTCGCCCCTGGCCGGCGCGGCAACTGAGCGGAACTTATTAGTTTTGGGAGACAGCCTCAGTGCCGGTTACGGTATTGATGAAGCAGATGGCTGGGTCAATCTGTTGCGCCAGAAGCTGGATACGCAGGAAATTCCATTGACGGTTATCAATGGCAGCATCAGTGGTGATACCACCGCAGGCGGTTTGGCCAGATTGCCCAGACTGCTGGAACAGTATCAGCCCGAAATCGTGATTCTGGAGCTCGGCGGCAACGATGGTCTGCGCGGTTACCCCATTCCCCAGATGCGTGAAAACCTGGCCAGCATGATTGCCATGAGTCGCGAGCAAGGCGCAGAGGTGCTGCTGGTCGGCATGAAGATTCCCCCCAATTATGGGCCACGCTATACCCGCCTGTTTGAACAGACCTACCAGGATCTGCGCGAGGAGACGTCGGTCGCTCTGGTACCATTTATGCTGGTAGACGTCGCCCTGCACCCGGAAATGATGCAGAAAGATCAGATTCATCCCACCGCCGCAGGACAACCACCGATTCTGGACACCATCTGGAAGTCGCTGGCACCACTGCTCAATGACTGAAGAGCAGAATCAGTCCTGCACGAAAAGATGCTGAACAATCAGCTGGCAGGTCCGGCGCCCCCGGAATTCGTTGACGTCGAGCTGATAAACCGCATTTACTGAGCCGGCATCATCCCGCGGCCAGGATTCAAGATCGGCGTTAAACCAGATGGCATCAATCGAATCGACAGCAGCCTGTCCTTCCAGCACTGGCGTCAAAGCCAGTTTCAGGTGGTTCCCACCCACAACTCGCTGTTGCAGAATGTCAAAACGCCCCTCAAACAGCGGCTCGGGAAAGTGCTGCCCCCAGGGTCCGGCATTGCGCAGGGCTTCGGCAAATTCCAGCGTTAATTCCTCAGAATCCAGCTCGCCGTCCGTCAATACACGCGCTTCGAGATCATCATCGTCAACCATGGCCGCCACAACAGCCTGAAAAGTCTCTTCAAATCTTGCCAGATTTTCCCGCGCTATCGTGAGCCCCGCTGCCATGGCGTGACCACCAAAGCGAATGATCAGCCCCGGAAAACTGGCGTCCAGCCGGGCCAGTGCATCGCGGATGTGCAGACCGGGGATGGACCTTGCCGAACCTTTGATCTCACCCAAATCACCATCGGCAAAAATAATGACCGGCCGGTGAAAGCGCTCGCGAATTCGCGCCGCCAGAATCCCGATAACGCCCTGATGCCAGAGAGGATCATAGAGACAGAGTGCTGTCGGTATATCGTCTTCCTGCAAGTGAATGGATTGCAGGCTGGCCAGCGCTTCCTGCTGCATACTTTTTTCGATGCTGCGCCGGTCGCGGTTCATCTCATCCAGTGCCTGCGCCATTTCCCGGGCCAGCGAGGGACTGTCGCAGAGCAGACATTCGATCCCGAGCGACATATCATCCAGGCGGCCTGCCGCGTTAAGCCTGGGCCCGACAGCAAAGCCCAGATCCGTGGAACAGAGCCGATAGGCGCTACGTCCGGAGACCTCGATCAGCGCGAGAATTCCCGGCCGCGCTCTACCCGCACGGATACGCTGCAGCCCCTGCTGAACCAGGATGCGGTTGTTGCGATCCAAAGGCACCACATCGGCCACCGTACCCAGAGCGACAAGGTCGAGAAATTCCGCCATATTCGGCACCGGAATCTGCCGCTGCTCGAACCAGTTCCGCTGCCGTAATTTTGCCCGCAGCGCCGACATCACATAAAAAATGACGCCGACACCGGCCAGATTTTTACTGGGGAATCGACAACCAGGCTGATTAGGATTAACGATCGCTGCTGCAGCCGGTAACTCTTCGCCGGGTAGATGGTGGTCAGTAACGAGTACTGAAATGCCTAACTGAGTCGCCCGCTCGACGCCGGTAATGGACGAAATACCATTGTCGACGGTGACGATGAGATCCGGCTTCAGTCGTGCAGCAACCTCAACAATTTCAGGCGTCAGCCCATAACCGTATTCGAACCGGTTGGGCACGACGTAATGCACATTGGAGGCACCCATGGCACGCAGTGCGAGGCAGGCCAGCGCCGTACTCGTGGCACCATCAGCATCAAAGTCACCGACGATCACGATACACTGATCAGCCGTTACGGCATCGGCCAGCAGATCTGCCGCGGGCTCAACGCCATGCAGTTGTGCCGGTTTCTGCAAACCGCCAAGCACATAATCCAGCTCGGTGGCGGAGGTAACACCACGAGCCAGATAAATGGGCAGGAGACGCGGATGCACAGACTGCGCGGCCGCATCCTCGAAGTCAGGGGTTATTGCAGGAACCGGACGACGCAGGATTCGCGGTGTGGACATGGCATTCCAGAGTTGAAGCGTCCAACGGCCGCGCGATCACGGCCGCAGACAGGAATCAGACAGACAGTTTGTTGCCAATAAACGATTGTACGCCGGCAACGTCGTTAGGAAGTACGTGAAAGCGCTCTTCCCGCTCGAACAGATCTGCCATGTGCGCCGGCAGAGCCGGATCCTGAGTCTGACCGGCTTTACGGACTGCCTCAGGGAACTTGGCCGGATGGGCCGTCGCCAGAGAGATCATCGGCACATCGTTACTGCGGCGACACTGGCGCCCGGCTTCCACGGCGATGGCACTGTGGGGATCGAGCAGATAGCCTGTTTCGGTAAATACCCGCTCAATGGTGGCAACCGTTGAGCTGTCGTCCAGACGGAAGCTGTCGAACAGTTCGCGGGCACCGCTCAGCGCCGATTCTTTCAACACCAGAGGGCCGGATTTAAAGTCATCCATCAATTGACGAATGGCAGCGCCATCGCGGCCATAGAGGTCAAACAGCAGCCTTTCAAAGTTGCTGGACACCATAATGTCCATACTCGGCGACAGTGAATGCACCAGCGGCTTGCGGCTGTGATCGTTCTGGCTCAGGCAGCGATGAAGAATGTCGTTGGCGTTGGTAGCAATGACCAATTGCTCTACGGGCAGGCCCATCTGGCGGGCCAGATAACCGGCAAAGATGTCGCCGAAGTTTCCGGTTGGAACGGAAAACGACATTTCCCGATGCGGCGCACCCAGCTGCAGACCAGCATAAAAATAGTAAACAATCTGGGCCATAATCCGCGCCCAGTTGATGGAATTCACAGCGACCAGCTGGCGTCCGTCGGGCAGAAAAGACTGATCTCCGAAGCTCTGCTTAACCATGGTCTGACAATCATCGAAATTGCCTTCCAGAGCGATATTGTGAACGTTGGAATCCAGCACCGTGGTCATCTGCAGACGCTGGACGTCGGAGACCCGCTGATGAGGATGCAGGATAAAAATGTCCAGATTCGGACAGCCACGACAGCCTTCGATAGCCGCAGAGCCGGTATCACCCGAGGTGGCCCCCATCACAACGACTTTCTGATCACGCTGCTCCAGCAGGTGATTCAGCAGCTGACCGAGAAACTGCAGCGCGAAATCCTTGAATGCCAGGGTTGGCCCCTGAAACAGCTCCAGAACCCACTCTTGTGGCCCCAGCTGAATCAACGGCGCAACAGCCGAATGACGGAAGCTGGCGTAAGCGCGATCAATCAGCGCGGTTAATTCATCCCGGGTCAGATCGTCGCCGACAAAAGGCGTCATGATTTCCAGCGCCAGCTCCCGATAATTCAAGCCCGCCCAGGAAGCAATCTGTTCTTTGGAAAAACTGGGCAGGCTTTCCGGCACGTAGAGGCCGCCATCCGGCGCGAGTCCGGTTAAGACCACTTCGGCGAAACTCAACGCAGGGGCTTCACCCCGGGTACTGATATATTTCATCGTAGTTTCCCCTTATCCCAGTGATTCCACGCGGATTCGCGCAACGCTACCCACAGTGACGTCCAGCGCTTCAATCTCAGCCACCGCCTGCAGCAGGTCTTTTTCTTTCGCGCGATCCGTCAACAGAATCAGCGGTACTTCCGTCGCTTCATCGTCTTCCGGCTCTTTCTGCACAACAGCTTCAATACTGATGCCGGAATCGCTCAGAATACGCGTCACTTTATTCAGTACACCCGGCTTATCCTGTACGCAAAGACGTAGATAAAAAGCCGTCGTTACTTCCTCGATGGGCAGTACGGTTTTCGGTCTGACGTCTTCAGCGGAAAAACCGAGGGCCTGAGTTGCCGGACCACTTTCCAGTGTTTGAGCGACATCCACCACATCCGCGATGACGGACGATGCCGTCGGCTCAGCGCCGGCGCCGGCGCCGTAGTAGAGCGTTGGTCCGACCGCGTCGCCTTTTACCAGGACGGCATTCATCACACCGTTCACATTGGCAATCAGTCGCTTTTTCGGCACTAGTGTTGGGTGAACTCGCAGCTCAATACCCTCAGCGGTTTGACGAGCAATCCCAAGATGCTTGATGTTGTAACCCAGTTCCTGAGCATGCTCCAGGTCCTGCGGCTCAATAGCACTGATGCCTTCGGTATAGGCTTTTTCAAAATTCAGGGGGATACCAAACGCAATGGAGGCGAGAATCACCAGCTTGTGAGCGGCATCGATGCCCTCCACATCAAAGGTCGGATCCGCTTCCGCATAACCGAGACGCTGGGCTTCTTTGAGAACATCGGCGAAATCGCGGCCCTTACTTTTCATTTCAGAAAGAATGAAGTTACCGGTGCCGTTGATGATACCTGCCAGCCACTCAATTTTATTGGAACTGAGCCCTTCCCGAAGCGCCTTGATGATCGGAATACCGCCGGCGACGGCCGCTTCAAAAGCGACCTGCACATTATGCTCAGCGGCCAGCGCAAAAATCTCGTTGCCATGTTCCGCCAACAGAGCCTTGTTCGCGGTAACGATGTGCTTGCCATTGGTGATAGCGGTTTTTACCAGCTCCAGTGCCGTAGTGGTGCCACCGATCAGCTCGATCAGGACATCAACCTCTGGATTGGTGGCAACCTCGAAGATGTCTCTGGTGACGTTATAGGCACTGATATCGCAATTGGGGTTATCCCTGCGGGCGCCAATCTGAATAATCTGAATTTCTCTGCCAGCCCGGGAATTAATTTCGCGAAAATTGCGTTGAAGTACATTCACCGTACCGCTAGCCACGGTACCCAGGCCGCAAAGCCCCACTTTGACCGGTTTCAAGTTCAGTTCCTATCGTCGTGATCAGAAGACACGAAAAGCCCCGAAACGAAGATATCTGGGACTTTTCAGAAAAGGAGGGAACGATAAAGATCCGCCGTATAACTGTCAATTAAGGATTGGCGGTTAGCGGTATTTACCGGCGGCAAGCAGCCCTTGCCACGAACTACTGATGCGCCTGTATTTGCTCCATCAGGGCGTCAGCTGGCATGTAGCCGGGCAACAAGGTGCCATCTGCAAGAATGATCGCGGGAGTTCCCTGAACGCCGAGGTCGTTACCCAAAGCGAACTGCTCTGCAACGGGGTTATCCTTACAAACGTTTGCTTTGATGGAGCCGCCGTTCTTTAATTTGGTTAACGCTGACTGAGGGTCTTCGGCACACCAAGCCGTGGCAATTTTCGTGAAGGACTCGGAATCGACACCAGCCCTTGGAAACGCCAAATAACGAACTTCGACGCCCATGGCATTTAACGTTGGCACTTCTTTGTGAAGTTTGCGACAGTATCCACAATCCACATCCGTAAACACGTAAATGTGTGCTTTCGTCTCACCTTCAGCGGCAAAGATCAGCTCCTTATCTTTAGACACAGCATCCAATTGCTCAGCGCGAATCGGACGCATGGCTAAATCCTGCATATCAACGAAGCCGCCCTCGTTTACCCCATACAGAGGTCCGGGCAGGGCAAACTTACCGTCGGCAGTCACATACAACAGAGGCCCCTGTTCGATCTGAACCATATACAAACCGGGGACCGGACTTTGCGTGACGTCGCCATATTCAAGATCGCTTCGGGCACTTTTGAGCGATTTGTGAATACTGTCGACCACCTCGGCGGGAACCTTTTCCTCTGCGAATGATAAGCTTGCGACACTGCCGGTAAGGAGAGCAGCAGAGACCAGTTTTGCGAAAAATTTCAGCATAATAATGATCAATCTTTTTTGAATATGTATGAAGTTTAGCGGCGTTTATGGGCTAAGGCAGCCAATAGATAATGCCCAGTCTTGAATTGAAACTGAAAACCGTGACATTTTTGCTGGCAACCCACCCATAGAGTACAGAGCGCGGCCTGGGTTCCACAGAGGTTTTCCTGTCAGTCGAGCCAGTACAATGGCGATCCTGCCAGAAATATTTCGGCAACCAGAACCTGCTCTCCGCCACTTTCAAAGACCGATCTGCGCCCCCACAGGTCAGGCTGACTGTTTCTGCCCCACGGAATTCGATCGTTCGGCATGCGACAAACCTGAAAGGAGCCCCTTTGAAAGTCCGCTCCACGAAACAACCTATCCCCCAAAGGCGTGGACTGTAAATTTGACAGCTGAGCGGTCATCAAATGGCGTGATATAACCGATCTTGCAAAGACCCAAGGGGAGTTGTCACCGCACAACAGGACCTCTCGTACAACCCATTGCTTACATGGCTGCAAGCAGTCTAATTCATCTTGCTGTGGCAAAAGATCCGCCTGCCCCAATAGAGAGACCGCAACCTTTTCACAATAGCGGGACAGCCGTACCGTAAGCGATCCACGATCTAACAACCAGGAGCTCGCCCGAAGATCCGTGATACCAACCTCTTTCGGATCTTGCCAAATCGCCGATAAACCCAGTGGAAAAACAGGCCTGTCGAACACCTTATACGATCTCCATCTGGAACCCCAAAAACAAAAAGGCCATTCCCAGTGCTGGGAATGGCCTTTTGATCAATTCTACACACGCGAATGAAAAAGTTCGCGTCATAGGAATTACTTAGCGTTGAGCTTCTCTTTAATGCGAGCCGCTTTACCAGACAGGTTGCGCAAGTAGTAAAGCTTCGCCTGACGTACATCACCACGACGCTTAACGGCAATACTATCAATCAGCGGACTGTGAGTCTGGAAGGTACGCTCGACACCGATGCCATGGGAAATCTTACGCACGATGAAAGAGGAGTTAAGTCCACGGCTGCGAACACCCAGAACCACACCTTCGAAAGCCTGCAAACGCTCGCGGTTACCTTCTTTTACTTTAACCTGAACCACGACGGTATCACCGGGTGAAAATTCTGGCAGGTCCTTTTTAAGCTGCTCTTGTTCCAGCTCTTGAATAATCTTGTTAGACATAACGTTCTCCTACACCTGTATTGGCAGCGTTGCCGCTGATGACAAGATCGCGACGCTTCCCAGCGTGCCGCTTGTCGAAAGAAGAACAATAGCCCGATATCAGGTGGTATCCGCCGTAAGTTCTTCGGTTAATGTTATTGGTCGTCACCCTGAGCATCTTTAAATGCCTTGAGCAATTTTGACTCCAGTGGCGACAACTCTCGCTTTTCGAGCAATTCAGGCCGCTTCAACCAAGTTCTCCCGAGAGATTGCTGAAGCCGCCAGTGCGATATATTTTTGTGATTCCCCGACAATAAAACGGCAGGGACCTCGTGGCCTTGATAATTCACCGGCCGTGTATAGTGAGGGCAATCCAAAAGACCATCACTAAAGGAATCTTGAGCGGCAGAATCTGCGTGCCCAAGCACCCCAGGTAGCAATCTCACCATGGCATCAATCATTGCCATGGCTGCCAGTTCGCCGCCACTCAATACATAGTCGCCGATAGACCATTCCTCATCGACAGACAAATCAATCAATCGTTGATCAACGCCTTCATAGCGCCCACAGATCAACACTAAATTTCCCGCGTCAACCTGACGAGACGCTAACACCTGAGTAAACCTGTCTCCTTGGGGAGACAAATATACAACTCGGCAAGTATCTTCTTCTCCAGCCGCCCAATCTCTCGCGTCGGCTATCGCAGCTTGCAGCGGCTCTACCATCATGACCATACCTGGTCCGCCACCATATGGGCGATCATCCACGGTTCGATGACGGTCGGAGGTAAAGTCTCTCGGATTGATCAAACGTAGATCAACTTTATTTTCTGCCAATGCTCGACCGATAACACCACTGCCAGTCAAGGCAGTAAACATCTCAGGAAAAAGTGTAATAACCGCAATTCGCGTCATCGCCATACACATTCTCCTACCCAGTCGCGAATCACATCAGCGTAAAGCGCACAACTCCAAGTGGGTGGCACTTTAGAACTCAGGATCCCAATCGACCGTGATCACCCCATCACCGACATCAATATTTAGGACATATTGACCTGGCACATAGGGAATCAGCCGCTCAGTTCCGGCAGAATCCTTCACCACCATGACATCATTGGCGCCGGTTTCCATCAGATCGACAACGTCTCCCAGCTCCACACTGTGCCCTTCGTGCACCGATCGTACACGCAGCCCCTGCAATTGGTGCCAGTAAAACTCCCCGTCTTCCAGACCAGGTAGCTGCTCTGCGGGGACCTCTATTGTAGCCCTAACCAATAACTCAGCCTGGGTACGATCATCAATGCCTTTTAACTGCGCGATATACCCTTTGCCGTGAGCTTTAAAGCCCACCAATTCAACCTCTTGCAACCTGCCATTACTATTTAACGTCCATGGCGAGTAGTCAAAGAGGTTTTCTGCCGGCGAGGTATCCGAGTGGACCTTGACCCACCCTTTAATGCCAAAGGCACTACCGATACGGCCAACAACCAATCGCTTGTCAGGGCTGCTCACGCATTAACGTCCAAAGTCGCGATCGGTTATGAGGCAATTACGCCTCAGCAGGTGCTGCAACCTGCTCTTTCAACAACTTGGCGACACGCTCGGAGCACTTGGCACCTTTAGATACCCAGTAATCAATACGGTCATTGTCAATGCGCAAACGCTCTTCTTGGCCGCGGGCAATTGGGTTGAAGAAACCGACACGCTCAATAAAGCGACCGTCACGAGATGTGCGACTGTCGGATACGGTCACATGATAGAAAGGACGCTTCTTAGAACCACCACGTGAGAGACGAATACTTACCATAAGCTGGGCCTACCAGTTAATTACGTTTATCCAGCCCAGCCATTCATAGGGCTGGACGTAACAATTTCTTCTAATAACTCTTCAAGGAATTAGAGACACCGCGCCTTGGTAATGGCGCACGAAAGCACCTCCAGACCAAAGCTAGAGCCTCTTTAAAGAGGCGCGGTATTCTAAGGGAAGCTAAAACGCTTGTGAAGGGATAATTCCTATTATTTTAGCGCATACCAGGCGGCAGACCGCCGCCGCCGCCCATCATGCCGCCCAGGCCACGCATCATTTTAGACATGCCGTCGCCTTTCATTTTCTTCATCATTTTAGACATCTGCTTGTGTTGCTTCAGCAATCGATTCAAATCTTGCACGCTCGTGCCGGATCCCTCAGTGATACGGCGCTTGCGGGAACCATTCAACAAGTCTGGATTGGCACGCTCAGCCGGGGTCATGGAGTCAATAATGACTTCCATTTTCTTAAATTGGCCACCAAGGTTAGCCTGCTCTGCCAGCTGTGCGACGTTCCCCATGCCTGGCAATTTCTCAAGCATGGCGCCCATTCCACCCATGTTTTGCATCTGTTGCAGCTGTTCTTTGAGGTCGACAAGATCAAAACGCTTACCTTTGACGACTTTCTTGACCAGTTTGTCCGCTTTTTCTCGGTCAATTTTTCGCTCAGCGTCTTCAATCAAAGACAGTACGTCGCCCATTCCAAGAATGCGGGAAGCGATTCGGTCGGGGTGGAAAGGCTCCAGCGCCTCACTTTTTTCGCCCATCCCCATGAACTTAATCGGCTTGCCGGTGACATGCCTGACTGAGAGAGCCGCACCGCCTCGCGCATCACCATCTGCCTTGGTCAATACCACCCCGGTTAACGGCAGCGCTTCGTCAAAGGCTTTCGCCGTGTTGACCGCATCCTGTCCCGTCATGGCATCGACTACAAATAAGGTTTCGACCGGATTGATCGCGCTGTGTACCGCCTTGATCTCCCCCATCATTTGCTCATCAATATGCAATCGACCCGCGGTATCGACGATGACAACATCCGCATAGTGCTTGCGCGCATGAAGTATGGCGCCTTGCGCAATATCGACAGGCTTTTGGTCCGGAGAGGATGGAAAAAACTCAACCCCGACCTCGCCAGCCAGGGTTTCCAGCTGCTGAATCGCCGCTGGTCGGTAGATGTCAGCGGAAACAACGACAACCTTTTTCTTTTCCCGCTCCTTGAGAAACCGGGCCAGCTTACCGACGGTGGTTGTTTTACCTGCCCCTTGCAAACCCGCCATTAGGACGACGGCGGGCGGTTGGGCGGCAAGATGTAACCCCTCATTCGCCTCCCCCATAACATTGACGAGTTCAGCCTGGACAATTTTAATGAATTGCTGACCGGGATTCAGAGCTCGCGCGACCTCTTGTCCCAGAGCACGCTTACGAACACTTTCGATAAAGGCCTTAACAACGGGCAGAGAAACATCCGCCTCCAACAAAGCTTTGCGAACTTCCCTCAAGGAGTCGTTGATATTCGCATCCGTCAACCGGCTTTTGCCGGTCACGCGTTTTACTGTTCGCTGTAGGCGTTCCTGTAGATTGTCAAACATGCAGAGTCTCAACTGATGGTTCTTTTAGCGACGAAGGCTCTGGCACATCTTGGAAAGCTGCACCGAAACCTGCGGCTGGAAAAATACGTGTCACATGCGCGGGACGTCTCCCACAACCAATTGTCGACATTATAACGGATTCACAGAGGTCTACACTAACGCAGAGAAAATCGATAAGCTGCACCGCCGTTTTTCGAAACCTCTATTTAACTTGTGACAGCGCTGTGACACACTGCGGCGCGAATAGTACGCATTTGAACTGATTCATGCCCCATTCCATCATCGTTGCCGCCAACCTGGTTGCCATAGCGCTCTATATCGCCGGGGCCTTTTATCTGTTGTCTCAGACGCTGCACAAGCGTGTCAGCTCCAGCGGATGGATTATTGCCATCACCAG
Source organism: Pseudomaricurvus sp. ABR4_320 (assembly GCF_056159445.1). Lineage (NCBI taxonomy): Bacteria > Pseudomonadati > Pseudomonadota > Gammaproteobacteria > Cellvibrionales > Cellvibrionaceae > Pseudomaricurvus > Pseudomaricurvus sp. ABR4_320. The sequence continues at coordinate 571,605 of NZ_JBSWVF010000001.1, forward strand.
CATTGCTCTGGTCTTTCACGCGTTTGGGGGCGCCCACAGTTTAATTCGGCCCAACGGTTTGAGCCTCGGTTTATTCAAGATTTTTTCCCTGCTGTGCTGGGTTATAAATGCCGTTGTTTTGATCAGCGGACTGCGTAAACCTCTATATACCCTGTTTTTATTCTTATTTCCGATTTCGGCAACCGCCATCATCCTGGCGCTACTGACTGGCAACACATCTCCCCCGATTCCTTTTGAAACCGGTACCAGTGTTCATATACTGCTCTCGATTTTTGCGTACAGCTTGCTGGTTATCGCCTCCTTGCAGGCATTGCTTCTGGCGTTTGAAGTGCATCAATTGAAAAACAAGCACCCAGCGGGACTGATTCGGCTTCTGCCCCCACTGCAGACGATGGAAGCGCTGTTTTTTGAATTGCTTTGGGCGGGCTACCTGTTGCTCTCTATGGCAATCATCAGCGGCTTTGTATTCCTGGAAGACTTGTTTGCACAACACCTAGTCCACAAGACGTTGCTATCAATTACCGCCTGGATTATTTATTCCATTTTGCTGTGGGGTCATCATCGACTTGGCTGGCGCGGTATGACCGCTGTTCGCTGGGCGCTGGGAGGCTTTTTCATCTTAGTGCTGGGCTTTCTTGGCAGCAAATTCGTGCTGGAAATTCTGCTCCACAACCCCGTTTGATGGTGCGCATGGCGCGAATAGCCTCTTTATGACGCATTTTCCATGGCAACGGGACTGCTCCCGTCTAAACTATTGCGAAACCGTCTGTTCTGGGACACACTTACTCACTAAAGAACGATACAGGCAATAACCTTCTTGAACGACGCCCCTCTTAGCCTGCTTTTTAGTATTCTGGCTGTATTAGTAATTCTATCCGGTTTTTTCTCGAGCTCCGAAACAGGGATGATGGCGCTGAATCGCTATCGTCTGAAGCACCTCGTCAAGCAAAAGCACGCTGGCGCTGTTCGCGCTGCCAATTTACTGGCGCGCCCGGATCGATTGATCGGTGTTATTTTGATTGGCAATAATCTGGTCAACAATCTCGCCGCAGCTCTGGCAACCGTAATCGCAATACGACTTTACGGCGAAGGCGCCGTGTTTGCTGCCAGCCTGGTCCTGACGTTAGTGGTACTTATCTTTTCAGAAGTCACTCCAAAGACCATTGCCGCACTCTATCCTGAGAAAATCGCCTTTCCAGCCAGCTTTCTGCTACGGCCACTATTAATACTGTTTTATCCACTGGTGTATCTGGTAAACGGGATATCCAACGGTCTCGCGCGACTGTGCGGTGTCGATCCAGCCAGCACAGGGTTGAGTGAAAAACTTCACCCAGAAGAGCTGCGAACCGCGGTAGACGAGCATGGAGACCTTTTGCCAGAACAACATCAGGGCATGCTGCTCAATGTTCTCGACTTGGAAAAAGCCACGGTCGAAGACATCATGATACCTCGCAACGAAGTTGTCGGTTTAGACATGCAGGATGACATTGCGGATATCCTGTCGCAAATACGCAACTCTAACTACACTCGATTGCCCGTGTACGATGGCGATATCAACAATATCGTTGGTGTACTTCATTTGCGTAACGCTGCGCGCTTTATCTGGGGCGACAACGGTACAGTAACGCACGAGGCCATCCGTCGCTTTACCCGCGAACCCTACTTCATACCTGAAGGCACACCGCTTCACACTCAGCTGCTGCAATTTCAGCAACAAAAGCGGCGTATTGCCATCGTTGTTGACGAGTATGGAGACGTTCAAGGGCTGGTCACCATGGAGGACCTGCTGGAAGAGATCGTCGGTGAATTCACCACGAATCTGGCAGAAGAAGACAGCAGTGAAATTTCTGAGCTGGAACACGGCTGGTACCTGATTGAAGGCGGTACGTCGATTCGCGACATCAATAAGATGCTGGATTGGGAGCTCCCCACTGACGGCCCGAAAACCCTCAACGGCCTGATGCTTGAGCACACAGAAAGCATTCCAGCTGGAAACATCGGCTTTGAAATAGAAAACTATCGCTTTGAAACCGTTGAACTTACGGACAAGATGATTGAATCGGCCAAAGTACGCCGAGTGAACCGGAGCAGCGAATAACTTAACCGGGGCTCGCCGTCGAACGACGGCTCTCTAACTGCTCGAGGATCTGCCTTTTCTCGCCCTCAGTAAAATTAGCCCACCCAGCGATTTCTTCGAGCGTTCGCAAACACCCTTCACAGCGCTGCTGCTCATCGAGGCGGCAGAGCTTAATGCACGGTGATGCAAGAACCCCCGTATTATCCAAACGAGACGACACCAAAACAGATCCGATTTATATCAGCCGAGAGCGCAAAAGAGCTTTTGCGCCCAATAAAGTGGAATCACAAGAATAACAGTCTTCAAGAGGCCTGTTTAGCTCTACCGCTCCAGAGTTTTACAGGTGCGGGATTTTCCTGAGGGATTTTTACCCCCAGAGCTCGACTGAAAAACATACAGAGGATTCGCGCGGTCAGCCCCCAAATCTCATAGCCATTATAATCGTAAGCTGGCGACCATCTATGCCCCAGAGTTCGCTCAAAACAATCGGTTCTGATGCGCTTATCAACAGCAAAGAAGCTCAATGGCACATGAAAAATCGCATCCAGTTCCGCCGGGTTTGGCGTGTAATCGAGATTTCCCGGCACAACGCCAACGACCGGCAATACATCGATACCCCGCCAGGTTTGCAGCACCGGCAAACTGCCGAGCACTTCAACATTGTCCCGAGAGACACCAATTTCTTCTTCCGTCTCACGCAGCGCTGTATCATGAAGCGAGTCATCGCCTCTATCCCACTTACCGCCGGGTAGTGACACCTCACCGCTGTGAGAGGATAAATGAGGAGAGCGTCGCGTGAGGATGACAGAAGGGTGATATTCACGATCAGTGAGCGCCAGGAGGACGGCAGCCTGTCCTTTTTTTCCGGCGGGAACAGACAGCTCGACGTCTGTCTCAAAATGCTGGCGAACCTTACTTAAGGAGATCATTGGCGTGGAAACAATTCCATGTAAGTTGATGAAACCGCGTTATCCAATGTAGCCAAAAGCGCCGTTAGCGTCTACTAACTTCACAGTCGAAATTGCGGGTTATATAACCAATTGATCTAGCCACGTCGCTAGCAATACAAAATGGAAGTTTGATAGACTACTTTTCAATCGATTTGGCGCTTAATTCATTTTTCCTTCAGTAAGAAGGTGCACAGGAGCATGTGTAAAGCAACAACGAAAGGACACCCCAATGAATACAAGCGAAAGAAAAACCGTTGATGAACTTATCGACTTAGCAAAGAATGATCCGGAGGCACTTGAGGCATACCGTCAACAACAGATAGAAGCAGTGATCAACGAAGCGCCTGAGTACATGCGTCAACGCCTTAGAGGTTTGCAATTTACCATTGACGGGCGTCGGCAATTACATAAGAACCCTATAGGTTCCTGTGTTGAAATCTCTAAGATGATGTACGAATCCTTCGGCGAGCTGCAAAGCCTGTTAAACCAAATTACCGGGCAAAGTGCGGCGCAACTGTCCGTTCTGGACAAGCAGGACAACGATCGCCAAACGACCGAAGCCAAGGTATTACCGTTTCCAGGAAAATTCTGACCTTTCACCGCCTTAGACGCTCTTTTGTAGCGCTAAGGCGAATCCTTCGCTGCTTTTTTTTGTCTTGCTGCCTTATAATCAATCATCATTGTGATTGAGGTGGCGAATGAATTTCTGCAGTAAATGCGGCAATACAGTAACTCTACAAATTCCCGACGGCGACGACCGGCATCGGCACGTATGCACCAGTTGCGGCGAGATCCACTACCAGAACCCTCGCATTATCGTTGGCTGCCTCCCCTATTTCGAAGACAAGGTTCTACTCTGCCGACGCGCCATTGAACCACGTCATGGATTATGGACCTTGCCGGCCGGCTTTATGGAAAACGGTGAGAGCGCGGAAGACGGCGCTTTGCGCGAATCTTGGGAAGAAGCCCGAGCTCAGATTTCTCTCGACGGCCTCTATACCCTGTTTAGTCTGCCGCACATTAATCAGGTCTATATGCTGTTTAAAGGCAAGCTCAACAACACAGATTTTGGACCGGGAATCGAGTCCCTAGAGGTCGCCCTCTTTAAAGAAGAAGAAATTCCCTGGCAGCAACTGGCTTTTCGCGTAATGGGTAGAACACTCGAGCACTATTTTGCCGATCGGGAGAAAAACCACTTTCACATGCGCAGTGAAACTCTGGAAGGCAGTCGTCCCCCCGGATTAATGTGATCACTCCACATCCTCTACATCGACAACCTCAGCCAGATCAAACGCGGGCTCCTCATAGGGATGAGCCTCGCGCAGCGCCTTAATAACGTCGGCCGCACAGGCGTTATCGCACACCATTTCAACTCGGTACTCTACGACGACCTCAAGCTGATCCTGGCCGCCGAGAAATGGCTGACTTCCTGACAGAGGTCGAAACTGACCCTGCCCAGCCACCTGCCAGCAACATTTATCATAATTCCCAATTCGCCCTGCGCCAGCGGCAAACAAGGCTTCTTTGACGGGCTCAAGGTGAGCCTCGGGAATATAGACACACAGTTTTTTCATAGGCCTATTGATCCAGGGCTCTCACTGAAATCACATGCTCAACCTCTTTAATTGACGCGAGGATATGGGTGGCAGGCGGCTCTTGCAGGTCCAGAATATTGTAAGCAACATTGCCGCGGCTTTTATTCATCATATCGAGCACATTGATTTCGTTAGCGGTAAAAATGGAGAGCACATTACCTAACACGCCTGACACGTTTTCATTACAGAAGGTGATTCTATACCCCTCCCCCCTCGGAAACTGAATATTGGGATAGTTGACTGAATTGGCTATATTGCCATTTTCCAAAAAATCCATCAGTTGATTGACGGCCATTACCGCACAGTTGTCCTCAGCCTCACTGGTGCTGGCACCAATGTGTGGCATCGCGATAACGCCTGGACATCCAAGGAGATTCGGCTCTGGGAAGTCACAAATATAATGGCTGAGCCGACCATGATTCAGAGATGCGGCCACCGCTTCTGCGTCCACGATCTGATCTCGAGCAAAATTGAGCAACGTCGCACCCGGCTTGGCGGCCTCGAGGGCTTCTCGATTGATCATATGGTGAGTTGCAGCAATCGCCGGAACATGCAGAGTTACAAAATCCGCGTCAGCAAGCAGCGCTGGTAAGCTTTCCATCCGACGCACCTGACTGGGAAGGCGCCAAGCTGCTTCTACTGAAAGTGCAGGATCAAATCCCAACACCTCCATACCAAGTGCCAGCGCCGTTTCCGCAACCATAGACCCGATCGCCCCGAGTCCTACCACGCCAAGGGATCGCCCCTTGAGTTCCCGCCCGGCAAAGCGTTTCTTTTCTTTCTCCAACAACGCAGACATAGCACCAGCATCGGCCATATCGGTGAGGCTTTGTGCGTAACGAATACCACCAATGATGTCACGAGACCCCAATAGTAAGCCGGCAAGCACCAGCTCTTTCACTGCATTCGCATTGGCACCAGGAGTATTAAAAACCACGATTCCAGCTTGTGTACACGTATCAACTGGAATGTTATTGACACCGGCTCCTGCTCGAGCGATAGCCTTGAGCTCAACGGGAAATTTCTCCCCATGCAGTTTGTGGCTGCGCAACAAATAACCGTCGGCGCCACTGGTGTCGCTACTGATCTGATAGCGCGACCCATTAAATCTTTCCAAACCTCGGGAGGATATCGCGTTGAAAGTTTTTATCTTATACATACCGATCTCTCCGAATAGGGTGCCACCAAACCATCGGTCGGCGACACAGAGCTGCAGATATTAAGAATGAGTAACTTCGTGATACGCCCAGCTCAACCATGGTAATAACGCTTCTAGATCTTTGGTTTCGACCGTCGCGCCCCCCCAAAGCCGCAATCCTGCAGGTGCGTCACGATAAGCGCCAATATCAAAGGCAACGGCCTCTGCTTCCAGCAGTTTTACCATCTGCTTGACCTGCTCCGGCGATGCACTCAACGTAAAACAGATACTGGTGTTAGAACGGAGCTCTGGGTCCGAGGCCAGAAATTCAATCCAATCATTCTCAGCCACAAAGGCTTCAAGGACCTTAAGATTGGCCTGAGAGCGCTCGATAGCCGCAGATACACCGCCTAGCGTTTCGATCCAGCTCAGCGCATCCAAATAGTCAACCACGCACAACATTGATGGCGTGTTGATGGTCGCTCCCTGAAAAATACCCTCAATAAGTTTGCCGTTTTTCGTCATACGGAAAATTTTGGGCAGAGGCCAAGGCGGCGTATAAGTCTCCAGACGTTCGACAGCTCTCGGGCTCAAAATCAGCATCCCATGGGCACCTTCCCCACCCAGAACTTTCTGCCAGGAAAATGTCACAACATCTAACTTTTCCCAAGGTAACGCCATCGCAAAAACGGCCGACGTAGCATCGCAAATGGTCAACCCAGTTCGGTCATCGGCAATCCAATCGGCATTCGGCACGCGGACACCGGAGGTGGTGCCATTCCAGGTGAAAACCACGTCGTGATTTGCGTTCACCTCGGTCAGATCAGGCAAGCTACCGTAATCTGCGGTCAACGAGCGAACATTGTCCAACTTGAGTTGCTTGGTAATATCCGAGTACCAGCCGCTGCCAAAGGATTCCCAATGCACGACATCAACTGGTTTGGGACCAAGCAGCGACCACAGCGCCATTTCCACCGCGCCGGTATCGGATGCGGGCACAACCCCCACCCGATACCCTTCTGGTAAACCCAAAAGTTCCGCGGTACGAGTGCACGCTTGCTGCAAAAGCTCCTTTCCGAGCGAAGAACGATGAGATCGGCCTAAAATCCGAGTGTCCAACCCTCCCACGTTGTATCCAGGTCGCTTACTGCAGGGGCCGGAAGAAAAATTGGGATTGCTCGGTCTGATCTCTGGCTTGTTCATCAACATATTCCGCGTGTTATCGGCTCTGGCAACAGGAAAGGTGCCAACCGGAGAAGAATCAAACGCCGCTCTGCGCATTGCAGTCACAGCGAGAATTTCGGGGCGCAGATTATCGCAGATTTGAAAACGCCGTGGCAGGGATTTTCACGGCAAATTTTATTGTCTATAGGAAATAAAACCCCTTTGCCCAAGTGCAAAAGCCACCTGTAGCAAAGGGCAATCGCTTTAATGGCAATGCGTCATTAAACAGTCTGGTATGCCGGCAACCGGTCTAAATATTTATCGAGGGATATGGGGTAATGTCGGACCCGCATCCCAGTCGCATTGTAGATCGCGTTGGCAACAGCAGCCCCCACGCCACACAGTCCCAATTCGCCAACGCCCTTTGCCTTCATGGGCGACGAATAGGGATCAACATCATCCAAAAACACGACTTCTTGGTGGGGAATATCCCCATGCACGGGTACTTCGTAACCAGCCAGGTCGTGATTGACGAAGTATCCAAGCCTTGGATCGACAGCAAGCTCCTCCATCAATGCGCCGCCTACGCCCATGGTCATGGCGCCAATCACTTGGCTGCGTGCCGACATGGGATTGAGAATTCGGCCTGCATCACAAACCGCCAGCATACGACGTATACGGGTCTCCCCAGTGAATTGGTTAACCGCTACTTCGACAAAGTGACTGCCAAACGTTGACTGCTGGTGAGAGTCCTCCACGTTCGCGTAATCGATGCCCTCTTCGGCTATCAGTTCCCCATCCGCCAGAGCTGATGTGATGGCATGCTTTTCGTCGCCAGTGATGACCTGCCCATCCTGAAACATGGCGGCGTTGCCATCCATTCCCAAGCGCTCGCCAATCTGCTGGCGCAATGTAACACAAGCCGCATAGACGCCTGCCGTAGAACTGTTGCCTCCCCACTGCCCTCCGGATCCCGCCGATACAGGAAAATCAGAATCACCCAAGCGAACATCTATCTGCTCAAGGGGAAGTCCGAGCATTTCCGCCGCTGTTTGAGCGATGATCGTATAACTGCCGGTTCCTATATCGGTCATATCCGTTTCGACAATAAGCTGTCCGGAGGTTTGCAGACGAACTCTCGCAGCCGATGCCATCAGCATATTGTTACGGAACGCGGCCGCCATGCCCATGCCGAGTAACCAATGTCCATCTCGTCGCTGCGCAGGCTTTGGTGACCGGTTAGACCAACCGAAACGCTCGGCCCCTTCGCGAAAACAGAGAACAAAATTACGACGCGAATATGGGCGTTCCGGATTGAGTGGATCGACCTGGGTGTCATTGACAATACGAAGCTGCACAGGATCCATGGCCAGTTCCTCAGCAAGCTCATCCATTGCCATTTCAAATGCCATTAAACCAGGCGCCTCACCAGGTGCACGCATGGCATTGCCCTCCGGCAAGTCGAGAACCGCAAGACGATTGCGAATCAAACGCGACTGACTGGCGTACATCAGTGCGGTTTGTTGTGTTGCCTGCTCCAACCCACCACCCGGCAAATCTCCCGAGCAATTGTCGTGACCGATCGCGAGCAACTTTCCTTCGCGATCAGCCGCCAGACGGATTCTCTGAATGGTCGCCGGCCGATGGGTCGTGTTATTCATGAGCTGCGGACGCGTCAAGGTCACTTTGACAGGACGCTGTACAACCTGAGCAGCGAGTGCCGCTAAAATAACGTCGGCACGAATAAACAGTTTGACACCAAAACCACCGCCAATATAAGGCGACACAACGCGAACTTGATCAGCGGACAGACCAAGCGTCGTCGCGATATCCGTTTTCGCCCACTCAATCATTTGGTTTGAAGTCCAGACTGTTAGCTTACCCCCATCCCAGGCGGCCATAGTCGCGTGAGGCTCCATCATGGCGTGGCTCTGGTCTGGCGTATGGTAGGTGTGATCAATTTTCACCGGCGCACGATCAAATGCGCGTGTAAAATCACCGTCTTCTATATCTGGTGTATTTTCCGTTACTTCGACAGCGCCCACCTCTTTTTGCACCACCAGATCGAAATTCCCCTCTGCACGTTCGTAGTTAACCCGCACGAGAGATGCTGCCGCCCGGGCTTGTTCGAAAGTCGCAGCGACCACGATTGCAATGGCCTGATGAAAATGTTGAACCTCTGGGCCGCCCAGCAACTTCGCTGTATTCCGCTTGGCGATCTCAAGTGTCTTAACGTCGCGAGCCGATATAATATCGATCACACCAGGCATAGCCTTCGCCGCAGCCAAATCCATGGACCGAATACGCCCCTTTGGAATGGTTGCACCAACGATAAAACCAACCGCTGGATTAGAAAAAATATCGTGACGCTCATAAGCGTATTTAGCACTGCCCGTCGTTTTTAAAGGGCCGTCAATCCGCTTGGTAGACTTGCCGATAAACCGTTCCTGGTCGATGGGATTGGATTGCGCGGGCGAATCATATTTCATGCTTGCTCTCCTCATCAACTTTTGCCAGGACACTGTCAAAGGTTCGCTTCGCCAGCTCAATTTTAAATTGATTTTGCTCAGTCGGTTGCGCCTTCTCAAAAAGCGCATCGATTACCGCCTGTGGACCTTCCGCCCACTTGCGCTCCGCCTCTTCCCGGCGCCAGGGTTTCGGCGCAACGCCCCCCAGGGCGATACGCCCTTGGCCATTCTCATCTATGACAACGGCGGCGGACACCAGAGCAAAAGCGTAAGAGGCTCGGTCTCGAACCTTATGATAAAAATGACGGCCGCCAATTGGCGGCGGTAATATGACGGAGGTAATCAATTCTCCTTTCGACAAACTCGTGTCAATTTCAGGCCTGTCTTCGGGAAGTCGGTGAAAATCAGCGATTGGGATTCTGCGAACTTGTCCCTTGTCATTCATGGTTTCTGCGACAGCATCTAGGACTCGCATTGCAACCGCCATATCGCTGGGATGGGTCGCTATACAATGGTCACTGCCACCAACGACAGCCAATTGTCGGCTGTAACCCTTCTGCGCCGAGCAACCACTTCCCGGAAGGCGTTTATTGCAAGGCTGAGCGGTATCGTAAAAATAGGGACAGCGCGTTCGCTGTAATAAATTTCCGGCTGTGGTTGCTTTATTACGCAGCTGGCCAGATGCACCGGCGAGAAGCGCTCGTGACAATACCGGATAGTCACGGCGTATTCGAGAGTCCGCCGCAAGCCTGGTGTTGCTGACGAGAGCCCCAATCTTTAGTCCACCGTTACCCTCTTCGGAGATATCATTCAATTCAAGCTGATTGACGTCAACCAAATGCTGTGGCGTTTCTACCTGTAGCTTCATCAAATCAAGAAGGTTGGTGCCACCGGCAATAAATTGGCTATTCGGTTTCTGAATCTCTCTGGCAGCTTCTGCCAGAGAACTTACACGCTGGTAGGTAAAGGCTTTCATACAGACTTCTCCGCCGCATCGACAATTGCTTCCACAATGTTTGAATAAGCACCACAACGACAGATGTTGCCACTCATACGCTCTCGGATTTCATCGGTAGACAATGACATTTGCGCGGACAGATCATCAGTCACATGGCTGGGAATGTCATCTTCGATCTCTTTAATCACCGCGACGGCGGAGCAAATTTGGCCGGGCGTACAATAACCGCACTGATAGCCATCGTGTTCAATGAAAGATGCTTGCATTGGGTGTAGAGATTCTGCCGATCCCAACCCCTCGATGGTCGTCACTTGGTCGCCGTCATGCATAACGGCAAGTGACAGACAGGCGTTTATTCGCTCACCATTGACCAGAACAGTACAAGCGCCGCATTGGCCATGATCACAGCCTTTTTTTATTCCTGTCAGTTTCAAGTTTTCACGCAAGGCGTCCAACAGCGTTGTACGGTTATCGACCTGCAACTGCTTACGCGAGCCGTTTACAATGAAAGACACCTCCGATTCGTGGATCTGCTTTTCCGCTTCCTCCGTCGCGGCGTAAGCGCCGGACGGTAAAAGACTCGCCGCGGCAGATACTGATCCGGCATTGAGTAATTACCGCCTGGATATTTCAAACGGTCGCTTGTTGCTCATATTTCTCCCCCATTGCGAAACCCTGCCGAAAAGCTCGGCAGACAGTTGCTGTCACACCAAAAACGTTACCTCGTGAAGCTAGACTTACGCCATTGGGATGAGTTGGGATCTTTGCGACGCCACCCCGTTGCTATCAACAAGGAACCCGGAAAAACGTAAAAAACACGCCGCCAGCCCCGATATATATGGCGTAACACCCAATATTCAGCGCTCCACCAACGGTTGGACTAAGTCCTATGAACAGAATTCATAAATCCAATACCCTCCACACACGTTTCCAGAAAGCAGCAAATCAGAGCAGAAATGCTTCCGTCATTTTTCTGTAACACTGTCGTAAAAAGCCTGTCACATTTTCCAAGGAAAATGTCGCGTCAAACAATTTGGACACCCCTGACATAGGAATTCGTCAGCTAAGTCACCGCTTACTGAGACCAATTTTGGTGGAATTCAACGTGCAATCAACAGCATACTGCAAGTTGTTGTTATCATTGCAGCGTATGTCTTTTGGGTGTCCTTTCACTTTTGTCGGTGTTTCAGGGACATTCTATGAAGTTCACCCCCAAGTCTCTCGCTGTGGCGATAGCGATGATTTCCCAGTCCTCTTGGGCTGCTGATACCTATCTCAGAGTATTCTACGATTCACAACCTGTCGTGGGTGTCGAAGTCAGTCTAGACGGGCAGCGTCTGGGCGCGACGGATAATGCGGGCGGCATCGCCGGTGAAATCACCGCTGGAGCGCACACGTTAGAATTGACTCGCGGTGGCGAATTACTCACCAGCGTCACCTATCGAACAGCGGGCAATGAAGACGCGGAAATCCGAGTGAGTTTCTCCTCGGCCGAAGAAAAGCCGGAAGTCGAGGTGAATAAGTACGCCGCTGGCGATACGTCGGTCAATGGCGTTATTTCAGGAATGGTGACCGACGCAGCCGGCAACGAACTGAGCGACGCCAGTATTTCGGTGGAAGACTCAGATGCGACAGCCACCTCTGGCGCCAACGGTGCCTTCCGGCTTGAATTACCGCGCGGGGAATACCGCTTAACCATCAGCCACCCCGGCTACCAAAGTCAGGAGTTGAACAACGTACGCGTGATCGGCAATACGGGTATTGCCACCTCTGTCACGCTGCAGCCTCTCGCCTCTGAAAACACGGCAGATGGCGGCGTAGAGCCCCCTGCAACACTTGAAGAAATGGTGGTTCTGGGCACATTTAACCCCATGGATTCCAGTGCCGGAATCGAACGTTTTTCTACTACAGTGACCGATGCTCTGGACATCGGTCAGCTGGAACGCTTCGGAGACAGCACCGCCGCTGCTGCTCTAACCCGCATCGTCGGCGTTAGTATTGCCGAAGGTAAATATGCCAATGTTCGCGGATTGGATGGACGCTACATTTCCAGCAGTTTGAACGGACTGGTCATGCCATCGACCGATCCAATGCGTCGCGATGTGCAGCTCGACCTCTTCCCCTCCAATATTTTGGAAGGTGTCGAGATTCAGAAATCTTACTCGCCGGAATTACTGGGTACCACCACAGGTGGTAGCGTCAAAATGCAGACCCGTGGTCTGCCCGATGAAAAAGTTAATTCGCTGTCACTCTCGACCGGTTACACCACAGACGTTACCGGTGAAGACATCATCACCTATGAAGAGAGCTCTGGCCAATGGTATGGCTATGACGCTGGCTTGCGCGATCTGCCCAAAGGGGTGGTTTCCGCAACGGACGGTGGCCGCAGTCTGACCATTTGTGATCCTGCTGTCGATCCGGATCGCTGTACGTCCCCGCTAACCGCCGCCTCTTACGGTGTGCAATTTCAGGACGATTACAACCTGGATGATAAAACCGCCCTGCCTGACTTTAGCGGATCCTACAGCTATGGTGATCGCGTCGAACTGGACGGTGGCGACATTGGTTACTACGGTGCTTTGAGCTTCAAGAGCGAAACCGAAGACCGCATCGATGCGACACTAAACGACCCACAAGATACCGTCGGTGAGTATGCTCGCAGCAAAGAAGAAGTAAATTTGAGCGGCTATTTTGTAACGGGTTATCAATTCCGTGACGCTGACGAAATCCTCAGTAAAACCATTTTCCTTCGCTCCAGTGACAACACCACTCGCTGGGAATACGGTACCGATAACGAAGGCAGCCAAGTCGAAGAAGTCATTCTGCAATGGGTAGAACGCCAGTTTATTTCCCAACAGTTTTCCGGAACACACCTGCTGCCATTTTTTGGCGGCGATCACCAAATCGATTGGCGCGCGGGCTACTCAGAAACTGAGCGTACAGAACCCGATCGCAGAACTTACACCTACCTAAACGGCAACTTGTCCACGTCAGCGCTGGAGCGCCGCTGGTCTGATTTAAACGAAGACAGTATTGATATCGGCGTCGATTACACCATGCCGTTAGAAATTTCTGACAACCTGTTTATGGAAACCAAATTCGGCCTTCTGTATTCCGATAAGTCTCGAGAAGTAGATCTCTATCGCTTCAGCATTCAACCCGGTGATAACAGTGACGAAATCAGCTTCAGCGACAGTGAAAATTTGGAAGACATTCTGTCGTACCAAAACTTCGCCCTGGATCGTGTGAGACTCAGAGCAACCACCACCGATACTGACTCCTACGAAGCCGATGAAGAAATCACTGCGGCCTATTTCTCCAGCACCCTGGATGTTGGCGAAGACTGGACCGTTATGCTCGGTGCCCGTCAGGAAAAATTTGAGCAGTCCTTAAGCTACCCGAACGAAGGCGGAAGTTCCAACGACCTGGATTCCGACGAGCTGCTTCCAGCACTCGCCGTTACCTGGCGGTTTAACGAAGAAATCCAATTCCGTGGTGGCTTCAGCCAGACGGTTTCTTACCCAGGTATTATCGAGCGGTCTGAATCTCTCTCTTACGATCCTGAAACCGACGATCCTATTTTCGGCAACCCGGATTTACAAGTTTCGACCATCGATAACTTCGACCTGCGCGCTGAATACTACTTTTCTGATACAGAAAGTGTCTCGATTGCCTACTTTATCAAAGACATCGACTCCCCCATCGAACGAGCGGTTCCCGATGGTTCTGGTTCTGCTGCAGACGGTATCACTTTCCGTAATGCCGAAAGCGCCGATATCAGTGGTATAGAAATCGATGTAAACAAAAACGTCCTCGACACCGATAACTTCCTTGGTTTCATCGGCGGCAACGTGTCCTTTATTGAATCTGAAGTCGATCTGGATGCGGATTCAATTCGACTCGAGGGTGAAGACGACATCGGTCGCGACCTCCAGGGACAATCGCCCAAACTGGCCAACCTGCAATTTGGACTCGATCACTACCCCACCGGTCAGAAATTCACACTGCTGATGAACTATTACGACGACCGCATTTATCGTGTTACCCGCGGTGCCAACAATGGTCCGGAATACGAGAAAGGCCGCATCGTGGTGGATTTTAATTACGAAATCACTCCGTTCGAAGACTTAACCATCAAAGCTCAAATCCAGAACCTGTTTGATGAGCCTGTGGAATGGGAACAGAACGGACGCATCATCGAAAGCTATGACGAAGGGATTTCTTTCTCTATCGGCGCCAGCTACGACTTCTAAAACTTTTTTTCAGGACGTCACAACAACCAGCGACACCGGAGTGTGTCGCGCCCCTCATAATTTTTACTAACCACCTTTCCATCGTGGAGTTAACTCAGGAAGGCACTATGAACCACAACAAACTTTTTATCGCCATGCTGGCGGCAACAGCTGTACTGACAGCTGGCTGTAACAGCGGAGACGAAGGCGACGATGTTAACATCAACATCGAACAGACGACCGATGACACAGGCACCGACGGTGGGGATGACGGCGGTTCCACAGGTGGTACTGGCAATCTGGTAGAAGCGGATTTTGTCAGCTATAACGAAGCGGGCACCATCGGCACCATCACTGGCACCATCAACGAAGACTTCACGTTTACCAGTGGTCTCGAATGGCGCCTGGACGGTACCGTTCTGGTTGGCACCGGTAACGAGCAAGTCAGCTCTGCCGCCGATGTGCAGGCTGTTAAAGACGCCGGCGTTGTTCTAACCATCGAAGCAGGTACCAATGTGCGTGCGTTCGATGATGGCGCGTTGATTGTAACCCGCGGTTCGCAAATTATTGCCGACGGCACGGCAGCATCGCCAATTACCTTCAGCAGTGTTGCCGATGACGACTACGATGGTCTCGGTGAATGGGGCGGCATCATCGTTCAGGGCTTTGCACCCCAATACGGCCAAGGCGGTACTGGCGCCTGTTATGGAGCCAATACCTGGTGTAACGTCGAGGGCGAAGGCGGTACAGAAGTGGCTGTCTACGGCGGAAACGAGCCCGACGATAACAGCGGTATTCTGCGCTATGTTCGTATCGCTGAAGGCGGTCTGGTCGCCGGTCCGAACAACGAGATTAACGGCCTGACCCTGCAGGGCGTCGGTTACGGCACCACCATTGATTACATTCAGGTTCACAACAACCTGGACGATGGTGTTGAGTGGTTCGGTGGAACCGTCGACGTCAAGCACTTGGTTTTAACCGGCAATGACGACGACGACATCGATTTTGATGAAGGCTATCAAGGTAACATTCAATACGCCATCATCGAAAAGAACCAGGACAAAGACGCACCGGAAGGCAGTAACGATCCGCGCGGTATCGAAGCCAACTCTTCTGACGAAGACTACACCGCAGAAACCAATGCTGTTCTGGCTAACGTCACACTGGTTGGTGGCGCCATGAACAACAACGATGCGTCAGCCGAGGGTGCTCAACCAGGTTACCGTCTGCGCGGCGGATTGACGGTAAGCATTTACAACTCTTCCATCGATAACTTCGACTCCGGCTGTATTCGCATTGACGACGCTGACACCAACGGCGACAGTACTGCCGATGTCATGTCCAATGTGACCCTGACCAACATCCTGAATGATTGTGCTGGCGGTATCTACACCCACGAAACCGCGGACACAGAAGTTAATGTCATCGAAGCGTCTTTGAGCTACAGCGGCACTTACGCCATCAATGAATCTGAAGCCGTTCTGGCGTCTGCACCGGCGATCGTCGCGGCAAACACAGGTTCTGGTTTCGTATTCGATCAAACCGCGTATGTAGGTGCTGTTGATCCGGCCGCAACCAGCGGTTGGTGGGAAGGCTGGATCATTCCAGGCTCTCTGGCGAGCGCCACCCCCAACACGGATGTGAGTTTCGTCACTTGTGACACAGGCTTAACCACTTGTACATTGGCTGGCACTATCGACGAAGACTATCGCCTGACCGCCGGTGTTGAATGGCGTCTGGATGGTGAAGTCATTGTCGGAACGGGCAATGCCGAAGTAACCAGCGATGCTGATGTGGCAACGATCATCGCTAATGGAGTGACTCTGACCATCGATCCCGGCGTTGAAGTTCGCGCCTTCGACGACGGCTCTTTGATCGTAACCCGTGGCTCTAAACTGGAAGCTCAAGGCACACCAGCCAGCCCGATCACCTTCTCAAGTCTTGCTGACGACAACTACGACGGCGAAGGCGAATGGGGTGGCGTTATCATTCAGGGCTTTGCACCTCAGTATGGCCAAGGCGGCACCGGAGTTTGCTACGGCGCAGGCACTGTCTGTAACGTTGTTGGTGAAGGCGGCACAGTTGTCGGCAATTACGGCGGTAACCTACCCGCTGACGACAGTGGTTCTCTGCGCTATGTCCGTATCGCTGAAGGCGGTCTGGTTGCCGGTCCAAACAATGAAATCAATGGCCTGACATTACAGGGTGTTGGTTACGGCACGACGCTCGAATACATTCAGGTTCACAGCAATCTGGACGACGGTGTTGAGTGGTTTGGTGGCACAGTTAACGCGAAGTACTTGGTTCTGACGGGTAACGACGATGACGACATCGATTACGATGAAGGTTATCAGGGTAATATTCAGTACGCGATTATTCGTAAGAATCAAACCAAATCGGCACCTACTGGCAGTAACGATCCTCGCGGTATTGAAGCCAACTCTTCCGATGAAGATTATACGCCTCAAACAAACGCAGCTATCGCCAACGTACTGTTGATCGGCAGCACCGTTACAGCCGCCGAACCAGGTATGCGCCTACGTGGTGCGTTGACCACCAGCATCTACAATACCGCTCTGACCGGCTGGGATACTGGCTGTGTCCGCATCGACGACGCCGACACAGACGGCGCTGGCACCATGGCGATGTCTGACGTAACTCTGGTTAACGTGCTCGGTGATTGTGCCGGTGGCTTCTACACGCACGAAACCGCTGACAGTGAAACCAATGCGGTTGCGGCGACGGTTACTATAGACAGCGCCTACGCACTGACTGACGCTGGCGCAACCGTAACGGCTCCGACCATTACGCCTGTTGCCAATGGTTCTGGCTTCACCTTTGACGCCACTACCTATGTTGGAGCAGTTGCCCCAGGTACTGCAGCCGCAGACGCCTGGTGGTCTGGTTGGATTCTGGAAGGAACGCTCGATTAATCGAACGCCCGACTAAAGAACCAAAAAAACCCTCGCTAGCGAGGGTTTTTTTATGCCTGAAATTATGGGCCCGTCTAATACACGATTCTGTTTAGCAAACGATATAAAGCAGGCAACCTAAAAGCGTTCAATTTCTACCGTTTTTGCGTTTTCAAACAATCAATACAGAAGCGTGAACAGTTTTCTCTGGAATTCAGTGGCTAATGGATCGCCTTTGCCAAGGCTGGCAACAATTTCCATATACGCTTTTTTTGCATTGCCATCGTCGAAGTTAAGATCGCGACGCAAAAGACCATAGAGTAATTCTAAAGCTTCACGCACTTTACTGTTTTGGCTGTACTGTACGGCGAGCTGATAAGCGGCGTGAGAGTCCTCAGGGTTGTCAGCCACTTTCTTTTCAAGTGCCAACAATTCCGGTGACGACGCAGCTTCTCGCTTCAAATCCAGCAGTGCTTTCGCCTGCTGATAATTAGCATCCTGACTAATCAGAGGCACCTTTTCCAACAGTGCCTCGGCCTCGTCGCAACGATTCAGATGCAGATAGACTTGGGCCAGCCCCACGCCGATCTCCGCCTGTTCACCGGAATCGCGATAGGCTTGCAACAATAGTGGCAAAGCTTCTTTAAAATTTTCTTCCGCCATAAATTGGTTGGCCTTTTCAATCAGTGCCTCCCAAGGCGCTGGTAGATGTTTCTGTAGCATCTCCCGAATCGCTTGTTCCGACTGCGCACCAGCAAAACCATCAATGGGCTGCCCATCTTTCATCAGCATTACAGTTGGCAAACTGCGCACACCAAATTGTGCGGCAATGGGCTGCAACTCGTCGGCATTCAGTTTGGCAAGCAGAAATTGGCCGTCGTACTCTGTCGCCAATTTTTCCAATAACGGCATTAATGTTTTACAAGGCTCACACCAATCCGCCCAGAAGTCGATGACGACCAGCCGCTGGCTGGACTCTTCAATCAGTACCTGCTGGGCGTTTTCGGCAGTTACTGTAACAATATTGGGATTCATACATCGCTCCGAATGTTCGTGTTACGGTTTCAAAAATTTCGGGCATTGCCTGATTGCTGCACTACCCGATGATTGTCTTGTGTTTATTGCGGTTTGCGGTGATATACGCGCCTACAGTGAAACGAAGGTCATTTACAGGCTATCGTAGACCAGCCCCACCCAAACATCGGGTGTAAACATGCCCGGTTCGAACGGCGCTTTCACACGATCCAGCGGCTTGGCGGCAACGGTATCGGCACGGGATTTCCCCTCTGCCTTTAAGGATTCAATCGCCGTTACTGCCTCGTCAAGAAACCCGTGATATTGCTGCAGTTCACTGCGGGTGGCAAGGTTACCGTGGCCGGGAATGATACGAGTATCCTCATCGATTTTTTCAATAATTGCCGCCACCGCGGTCACCATTCCGCGAGCATTCCCGCCGCTACCTGCGTCAATAAACGGCAGAGAGCCGTTAAAGAACAAATCTCCGGTATGGACGGCAACCAACTGCTCGTCGCGATGAAAATACACAACCGTATCGCCGTCGGTATGGGCAGGCCCCAAATGCTTCAACGTTAGTGTCAATTCGTCCCAATGGATGGTCATGCCATCATCGTAGGTGACAACCGGCAAAGCTTCAGGTGGCGCCGGTGGTACCTTGACATCAAAAGCGGCAACTTCACCCCCGGTGACTAATCTCTCTCGCACGTGATCGTGGGCAACAATGATGGCCCCGTTTTTGCCAATCAGACTGTTGTTACCCGTGTGGTCAAAATGCCAGTGGGTATTCAACAGAAATCGTGGTTTGCCTTCCTCGAACGCATCTAGCGCAGCATCAAGTTTACTCTCCAGCTGAGAGAAGTCATCATCAATGACCAGCAACCCGTCACGGCCCTGAACAACGCCAATATTGCCACCAGCGCCTTGAAGCATACTTACCGCTTCCGTGACCGGCGTTGTTTTAAAATCAACGTTTGAAAAATCCTGCGCATTCACACCGTGCAGATAGGCCATCACCGTAGCGGCAGCCAATCCACTCAGTATTCGTTTGGAATATTTTTTCATCGTCTTAGATTCCTTTCTTATCGTTTACAGTTGGGATTCTTAATCCACAAACACTCTGGCATTGCGGAACATACGCATCCAAGCGCTATCCTCTTTCCAATCGTCCGGGTGCCAGGAGTTACAAACCGTTCGTGCCACCCGTTCAGGGTGAGGCATCATTATGGTTACGCGACCATCTTTACTGGTCACACTGGTGATGCCTTTCGCAGAACCGTTCGGGTTGGCGGGATAGTCGGTCGTATAGCGTTTAAAATTATCCAGATAACGCAAACTGACCAGCCCACTGTCGTGGCAATCACGTAGTGCTTCTTCACTGGAGAACTCTACCCGACCTTCGCCATGGGCTACCGCCACCGGCAGCACACTGCCAGCCATATCCTGCAACAGGACTGAAGGTGACTTTTCAATCCCAACCAAACTGAATCGAGCTTCAAATTGCTCAGACTCGTTGCGCACAAATCTCGGCCAATGGTCAGCTCCGGGAATTAAGGATTTCAGCCTGGAAAACATCTGACAACCATTGCAAACACCGAGAGAAAACGTGTCGCTGCGCGAGAAATATTTCGCGAATACGTATCTAGTCTGGGCGTGGAACAGAATGGTTTTAGCCCAACCCTCGCCAGCGCCAAGTACATCGCCATAAGAAAAGCCACCGCAAGCCACCAGCCCCTTGAATTCGTCGAGCGTCAACTTACCAGCGAGAATATCACTCATGTGTACGTCAATGGCTGAAAAGCCTGCACGATCGAACGCGGCCGCCATCTCCACATGGCCATTAACGCCCTGCTCCCGCAAAATGGCGACCTTGGGCCGAATACCTTTTTTAATGTAGGGCGCGGCAACGTCCTCTGCGGGATCAAAACTCAATTCGACACTCAGGCCTGGGTTGACCTGGTCGATTTGGCGATATTCTGACTCAGCACAATCGGCGTTGTCCCTCAGTCGGGCAACTTCGTAGCTGGTGCGGCTCCAGAGTCGTTGCAATTCAGCGCGGGTCTCTTCATAAATGACTTCGCCACCAAACTCCACTCGCAGATAATCTCTGCCATTCAACCAGCCCAGCTCTACAACGCTAAGACCCGCGTCCCGCAGTTGTGTAACAGCTTCAGGGGTATCGTCTCGACGCACTTGAACCACCGCGCCCAGCTCTTCGGAAAACAGAATCGCCAGCGGATCAGTCCCTATACCATCAATATTGATATCGACACCACAGTGTCCCGCAAAAGCCATTTCAGCAATGGTGGCAAACAGACCGCCATCGCTGCGGTCATGATAGGCCAACAACTTGCCATCGGCATTGAGTGACTGAATTTGTTCGAAAAAGCGCTTCAGCAGACTGGCATCGTCAAGGTCGGCCGCGTCAGAACCCATTTGCTCATAGACTTGCGCCAGGATACTGCCCCCCAAGCGGTTTGCGCCGCCACCTAGGTCAATTAAAAGTAAGTCCGTAGTTCCTTGATCAGTGCGAAGTTCCGGTGTCAGCGTCCGGCGAACATCAGCCACGGGGGCAAACGCCGAGATAATCAACGACAGAGGTGCCGTCACGGCTTTGTCTTTGCCGTTTTCCTGCCAAGCTGTTTTCATCGACATGGAATCTTTACCGACAGGAATGGTAATCCCGAGCTCCGGACACAATTCCATTCCGAGAGCTTCAACGGTGCGGTAGAGATTCACATCTTCACCGGGATGACCGGCAGCACACATCCAGTTGGCCGAGAGGCGAACCTCGGACAAAGCCTTAATGCTCGCAGCGGCAATATTGGTGATGCTTTCGCCGACCGCCATGCGCGCAGAGGTGGGTCCATCGAGCAACGCCAACGGGGTACGCTCACCCATGCTCATGGCCTCACCGGCATAGGTGTCGTAGGCCTGCGCGGTCACGGCACAATCGGCCACAGGAACCTGCCAGGGACCGACCATTTGATCCCGTGTTACCTGCCCCGTTACCGAGCGGTCACCAATCGTAATGAGAAAACTCTTGCTGGCGACACTGGGATGCTGCATCACTCGCTCTGCCGCGTCATAAATATTGATGGCATCGGTTTTGAAGGCTTTGGTTTTAACCTCGCGGCTCTCTGCCTCCCGATGCATTTTGGGCGGCTTGCCAAACAACACGCTCATCGGTAGATCGACGGGTGAGGATTTAAATTCTTTGTCGTTGAGCCGAATACGGTCTTCGGCGATAGCCTCTCCGACAACCGCATAGGGGCAGCGCTCGCGCTCGCAGATGGCTTCAAAACGCGGCAGTTGCTCTGGCATGACCGCCATCACGTAACGTTCCTGGGCCTCATTGCACCAAATCTCGAGCGGACTCATACCCGGCTCGTCAGAATGAATATTGCGCAGTTCGAAATTCGCACCACACTCGCCATCCTTCGCCAGTTCAGGAAAAGCATTGGAAAAGCCGCCGGCACCCACATCGTGGATAAAGGCGATGGGATTGGACTCGCCCAACTGCCAGCACTGATCGATCACCTCTTGGCAGCGACGCTCAATCTCCGGGTTCTGCCGTTGGACCGACGCAAAGTCCAGGTCTTCCGTGGACGCACCAGAACTCATCGATGATGCAGCTCCGCCCCCAAGACCAATCAACATGGCTGGGCCACCAAGCGCTATCAGCTTGGCGCCCGGCGCGAAGGCCTCTTGAGCGATGTGTTCGGTTTTGATATTCCCGTAACCACCGGCAATCATAATGGGCTTGTGATAGCCGCGCCGCTCACGGTCAAAATCCATCTCAAAGGTTCGGAAATAACCACAAATATTGGGGCGCCCAAATTCATTATTGAACGCGGCGCCACCAATGGGCCCTTCGATCATGATATCCAGCGCCGAAACGATACGCTCCGGCTTGCCGTAGTTGGCCTCCCAAGGCTGCTCATAGCCTGGAATCTGCAGGTTGGAAACGGTAAAGCCGGTGAGTCCCACTTTCGGTTTGGAACCTTTTCCTACGGCCCCCTCATCGCGAATTTCGCCGCCGGCGCCAGTGCCCGCCCCTGGGAAGGGCGCAATCGCCGTCGGGTGGTTGTGGGTTTCCACCTTCATCAATATATGGATTGGCTCCTGATGAGCCGCATATTCTTTGGTCTCGGGATCTGGGTAGAAGCGACCTGCAACGGCACCCTCAACGACTGCGGCGTTGTCACTGTACGCAGAGAGCACACCTTCGCCACCCAGGTTAAAGGTATTGCGAATCATGCCAAACAGGGAATTGGGCATCTCTTCCCCATCCAGAGTCCAACTGGCATTAAAGATTTTATGACGGCAATGCTCAGAGTTCGCTTGTGCAAACATCATGAGCTCAACATCGGTCGGATCTCGACCTAAATCGAGAAAGCTTTTAACCAGATAATCAATTTCGTCGTCGGCCAACGCCAAGCCCAGGGATTGGTTGGCACTCACCAGACCATCGCGGCCTGCATTAAGAATATCCACATGAGCCAAGGGGCGCGGCGACTCCTGCTCAAACAGCGATTCTGCAGCCTCGAGCGAGGCCATGACAGCTTCTGTCATACGATCGTGGAGCAAGTCGGACAGAGCGCCCGCTTCTTTCACGCCTTCAACATAATATGCAATGCCACGCTCCAGACGCTCAACCTTTTCTAATCCAGCGTTATGGGCAATGTCCGTTGCCTTAGATGACCAGGGTGATTTGGTGCCGGGGCGAGGAACCACCAACAGCAGCAACCCGTGAGGATCCTGCACCGGCAGGCTCGGGCCATAGTGTAATAACTCTTCTAGCCGTTTAACTTCAGCGGCGGTTAACTCGTTAGACAACGCAGCAAAATGCATGTATTCCGCATACACTCCACTGACGGACGCATCGATTGCCTGCAAATTGACCAGCAGTTTTTTGGCGCGAAAGTCAGACAGTGCAGGCACACCGCGTAGCGTGAGCATAGTTTCCCCTTTTGTACCGAGTGAAGCCACCAATCATGGGCGGCTTAATATGACCTGGAAGCGTCAGTCGCACCTTGGCAAGCTCGGCTCCCGGAAAGCGCGCCATTGTACTGGATATCCCCCGCCAAGACAGCCGCTCGTCTGCCTCTAAAGACCGCTGCCTTCGGGCCAAATGGAGCCAAGATCCCGGTGCCTGTGACTGCTATCACACCATTATGGCAAAAACAAGCTATTCTGAATCTTGCTAGGTAGGATAAAATTCTAAAGTTATCCCCAGTCGGACAGTGCCCTTTCGCTGCTACAACGCAACGATATGCTTATCAAGAGCAGACCTAATGAGCGTGAGTCCGTCAAACAGGAAGATGTTGGATGCACGGTCGCCCAGAGCGACTTGTGCCCATAAGGACTCATTCATTCGCCAACATATGGAGCGCTGACTGGCTTTGCGCAGGCTTAACCTTTTAACATTGATACAGCATGTTGGCATGATCCTGCTTTTGATCAGCCTGTCGCTGTTTCTGACCGGCAGTCATACACCAACTGCACTGGAAAAAACTCTGCAAGCGGGTCGCCTAACCATTGTCTCGCGCAACGGACCAACCACCTACTTCGAAGGTCCCAATGGCTTTGATGGCTATGAATATCATCTCGCCAAAGCCTTTGCAGATTCGCTTGGTGTCGACCTGGAAATCCGCGAAGAAAGTAACCTGTCTGAGCTGCTGGACGCAGCGGGCACCGAAGAAGGTCAGTTCTCTGCGGCAGGCATCACGGTCACCGAAGAAAGACGCCAGAAGGTCAGGTTCACCTATCCGTATTTGCAGGTTCGACAGCAACTGCTTTACCGGTCAGGCAATTTCCGCCCACGCACGATCGAAGACCTCTATGGCAAAAACATCCTGGTCATCTCTAACAGTTCGCACGTGGAAACCCTGCGCAACCTACAGAAAGACTATCCTCGCCTGCGCTGGAATGAGCAGTCCAATCTGGACATGATTGAACTCATTGAAATGGTCAACAATGGCGATATCGACTATACGATTGTTGATTCCAATGCCTTTGATCTGAATCGCGTCATCTACCCAAGAGCCAAAGTGGCTTTTGACGTCACAGAATCTGAAGACCTCGCCTGGGCGTTTCCCCAATCTGACGATGACAGTCTGTATAAGTTAGCCAACGCCTTTTTGAAAAACGCGACGGACATGGGGTTGCTGGATCAGATTACGGATATCTACTACGGCCAGATTGCCAAAATGGATATGGGCAGCGCCGTCACCTTTACCCGCCGCCTGGAAAACCGCCTGCCCCTCTGGGAAGAACATCTCAAGCAGGCCGCAGCGCTGCACGATATCGACTGGATGCTGCTGGCGGCCATGAGCTATCAGGAATCCCACTGGGACGCGAAAGCAGTATCCAGCACGGGTGTGCGCGGGCTAATGATGTTGACACAGATTACCGCCAGGGAAATGGGTATTACGAACCGCAGCGATCCAGTCCAGAGTATTTATGGCGGCGCTAAATATTTTCGCAAAATTTACGACCGGATTCCGACCAGTGTGAATTTAGAAGACCGTCAGTGGATGGCACTGGCAGCTTATAACATCGGTTTCGGACACCTGCGGGATGCCCGGACGTTGGCGCGACGCGAAGGATTGAATCCAGACATCTGGGACGACCTTGAAAAAGTTCTGCCGCTGCTGGCCAAGCGCAAGTACTACAGTACACTGCCCCATGGTTACGCCCGCGGCTGGGAACCCGTGGCATACGTCAACAACATCCGCAACTTCCACAAAACCATAGCCTGGCATCAACAGGTGCAACAGAGTCGGCTTGCCACCTCTCGCGGGGACGATTTGGAAGACCTTACCCCGCCGCCACTCAACGAGCAGGCGAAGTCGGAAAAAGGCACGTCACTGCTGTAATCCGAACTCAACCCAGCGTCGGCAAACTGCCTGGCTCACAATGCAATGCCAGCCAAACGGTTTCGGTCTCTTGCGCTGTTGACACCACACGGTGGCGCTCATGAGCGGCGATAAAAACATAATCGCCTGGCGTCATTGGCATTCGACGACCATCCAAAAATTCTAATTCCGCAGCACCACGAAGCAGAATCACCCATTCGTCATCCTGCTGTTGGTACCACGCATGCTCCGGTGACGCCTGCCCCAACGAGACAATTCTCTGCAAATAAAAACCTTTGCCTCGAAGCAACTCGGTAAAAACCTCTGCCTCCGAATGACCATGGGCGGCTGAATAAAGATTGCCTGCAACCATCAGAGCTCTCTAAACGCCAATATCTTCGTTCCAGAGTTCCGGCTTGGCGGCGATAAAATCTCTCATCAGCTGCTTACACTCATCGCTATCAACCAACTCCAAGGTCACCCCCCGGGAACGCAGATAATCTTCCGGCCCACGAAAGGTCTCGTTTTCGCCAATGACAACTTTGGGAATCCCATACAACAGCACCGTACCACTGCACATATCACATGGTGACAGGGTGCTGTAGAGAACCGCCCGCTGATAATCAGACGCTTTGAGACGCCCAGCATTTTCCAAGCAATCCATTTCAGCATGAAGTACGGCACTCAATTTCTGCACCCGCTGGTTGTGCCCACGCGCAACAATATTGTCATCGATCACCAATACCGACCCAATGGGTATTCCACCGGCAGCCAACCCTTTGCGAGCCTCTGCAATTGCCGCGGCCATAAATGCATCCATACACACCTCCTCGTTGACAGCGAGCCGCCGGAACGTCAGAACCCGGCGGCCAATATTTGGTTAGTCGTCGGCCAACCACTCGACTCGGTAGAGGTCGCGACGGCGGTCGAGAAAGTTACGTACCGATCCGTCATTACGCAGTATCTGCAGCTGATCCAGATCCACATCAACGATTAACGTCATCTCCGTATTGGGTGTCGTTTCCGCCATAATGGCATCGTGGGGAAATGAAAAATCCGACGGTGAAAATACCGCGGTCTGGCCGTATTGAATATCTACGTCATCGACTTTTGGTAAATTTCCGATGCTGCCGGCAATAGCAACGTAGCATTCATTTTCAATAGCACGGGCTTGTGCACACCGACGCACGCGCAAATAGCCATTTTTGGTATCGGTCCAGAAGGGAACCAGCAAAATCTGCATTTCTTTGTCACTGAGAATTCTCGCCAGCTCTGGAAACTCTACATCGTAACAAATGAGAATGCCGATACGACCAAAATCCGTCTCAAACACTTTTAGACTGTTGCCCCCCTGCATGACCCAATCGCGCTTTTCGTGCGGCGTAGGATGCAGTTTTGCCTGGGATTCAATCGCCCCGGACCGATGGCACAGATAGGCAATATTAAACAGCTCGTTATCCTCTAGAACAGGAACCGATCCTGCGATCACATTGATGTTGTAGCTCACCGCCAGATAGGAAATCCGCGAGATAATTTCATCCGTGTGACTGGCCAGAAAACGAATGGCGTCATTGGTATTATTATGCTTGGCCAACCCCATCAGTGGCGCATTAAAAAATTCAGGAAACAAAGCGACGTCACAACGGTAGTCAGACAGCGCATCAATAAAATACTCCACCTGTTGCAAAAGAGCCTCGACGCTTTCCATCTCCCGCATCTGCCACTGCACACAACCGATTCGAGCAGTACTTTTACGTGCACCAAACAACGCCTTTTTCTTAGGCTCGAAGTAAATATTGAACCACTCCAACAAAGTCGCATAGCCGGATGATTCCTTGTCTTCCGGCAAGTAGGCTTTTAATACCCGGCGCACGTCAAAATCATTGGACAGCTGAAAGGTCAGTATTGGATCGTAAATCTCTTTGCGTTTGACCGCTTCGATGTACTCTTGAGGTGACAGTTTACTGCGATAATCCTTGTAGCCGGGAATTCGGCCTCCGGCGATGATCGCGCGTAAATTCAGGCTTCGACACAGCTCTTTGCGCGCCTCGTACAAGCGTCGGCCCAAACGCAAATTGCGATAGTCCTGATCAACGAAGACGTCGACTCCGTAGAGCACATCCCCTTTGGGGTCATGTGTCGTCAGATAGGCGTTACCGGTAATCTCATCGTAGGTATGCTCATCGCCGAATTTGTCGTAGTCGACCACGACAGAGAAAGCGGCGGCAATGACTTTGCCATTGTCTTCGATACAGATTTGCCCCTCGCCAAACACTTTCAGCATGGCGCTGTACTTGGTACGGGGCCAGCCCCCACCAAGGGTTTTGTAGACATCATTCATAATGCGGTCTACATCATCGTAATCCTCCGGGGTCAGGTTGCGGAGTTTCAACTCAACATCACCGTGGAGATCGTGTTCAGAGGTCATAGCGTGATTACCAAAAGGACGAGGGATGCTCACAAAGTTTGAGTAGGTCGCTTGCGCCGTGAGCGTCTGCGTTCGCGAAAAAATTCTTGCATCAGGGCCGTTGCGTCCTCTTCGAGCACCCCGGCGGTAACTTCGACCCGATGATTAAAATACGGCTGCTCCAAAATGTGTGCCTGACTGTGGATGACGCCGGCTTTGGGTTCCGGTGCGCCATACACCAATCGACGGATACGGCTATGAATTATGGCACCTGCACACATGGTGCAAGGCTCAATAGTGACGTATAGAGTCGCCCCTGGCAGACGATAATTCGCCTGTTGCTCGCCGGCCCGTCGCAGGGCAACAATCTCGGCATGAGCGCTAGGGTCGTGGGAAAGGATTGGTTGGTTCCAGGCACTGCCTATGCACTCATCGTCCAAAACGACCAGCGCGCCGACAGGCACCTCGCCTTGCTCAGCGGCACGCGCCGCCAGTTGCAAAGCTTGTCGCATCCAGAATTCATCTCGCACGTCGAGATTCAAAACACACTTACCTGCTGATCAACTATTCGGCAGACAGATCTGCCAGAGGGCCATGATCCCGCTCCCACTGCTCTTTGGACGTCAAAAAACTGAATCGGCGAACACTCTCATTTCCCAGAGCAACCGTGGCAAAAAATTCATCTAACGGCCGAATCCAATAGCTGTAATCACCGTAAAGACACCGGTAGAATACATGCCACTGCTCGGTTTCACTATGCCTTGCCACCTGAATCAGCTGATATATACTCCCCCTGAAATGGCGGTAGATGCCAGGTTTGGCAAGTTTGATAAGTTCGTGGTCTGACTTGGTCAACGTCAGTGTCTCCTGAATGCAGTCTACAACTGTCAGCTATTGTACGCCTTTTGGCAATTGCTTGGCCTAGGGCATGTTTACACAAGTTTAGTGGCACCGCTTTGTAACCACTTTTTTCGATCATCTGGACGCCAAACACTTGTGTAGCGGGCCTGCATGAGCGAATGGCAATACCGTGGAGCAGAACAAGCGTACCGGCAGTCCGGATTGCGGAACCTGCCGGGATAGGCACCCCGAATGTGTCTCTGGGAGTTTATAGCGTATATCCTGCAACACTATGAAATTATTTAGATAACAATTTTCTCGTCTACCAACGAAGTAACCGTAAGAGGACACCAATGCCACTCATCAATTATATCGAAGCCAATGGCACCCATCACGAAGTTGAAGTCGCCTCAGGTGACTCCATTATGCAAGGTGCTGTCGACAATATGATCGATGCCATTTTGGCGGAATGTGGTGGCGCCTGTGCCTGTGCGACCTGCCATTGTTATGTGGACGCGGCTTGGATCAGCAAGATTCCTCCCGCTGAGGCAACCGAAAAGGATCTACTGGAAGCGGCTTACGAGCCAAAAGACAACAGTCGCCTGAGCTGCCAGATTATCGTAACCGATGACATGGATGGGTTTACCGTTCACTTACCAGAATCTCAATACTAAAAATAGTCTGACAACAGAGGCTCGCCCGCCTCTGTTGTCACGCCAGCACCACCTCTCGCAGATGTGCTGCCGTGAGTAAACGCAGAAATAACGGCAATGTTATTTCTCGATGCGAAATGTGGTGGTCACGTCCGCGGTGATTTTTTGCTCACCAGGACTGACAACAACCGGGTCGGCGCTTTCACTTTTATAACTGCTTCTAGAGGCGGATTTCACCTCAGCAAACTGGGGCATACCACCTTGAACGCTGACCTGTGAATTCAACAGTGCCCCCCGCTGCTGACCGAGAGCCGACAGAGCAACCTCGACCTGCATTCCCGCGTAAATCATTGCATCCCGAATCGCATCCAGCTCCAATTGACGACGCTGACTGAATTCGAACTGAACAGGATTCATTTCATTCACTCCGCTGTCGAGCAGGTCTCCGGTCAGGCTGCCAACCAGTGACAATTCAGTCACCTTAATCATGACAGACACTTCTGCCACGTGGCCTCGTAAGGTACGCCCCCCTTGGCGATCATAGTCCCACACGGGCGCGACCGAGACATCGGATATGCGAATAAATCTGTCTTCGAGATTCCAACGTTGAATTAAGGACGCCAAAGCTCCCTGATGCCGGCGCGCGTTTGATACGGCGGTATCCGGATCATCTGCCTCCTCCACAATACGACCTGAGATGATGGCCACATCGGGAATCGCAGACACTTCACCACGGGCACTGACAGTAATCTCATGCTCTTGCTCTGCCACGGCCATTGTCGCGCCCCCGAGACAGCCCAAAACCAAAAATGAGTGAAATACCATTCGCATTGCTTTCATTGTTTGCACCTTAAACCTACTCCGTCGGTAATATCGATGTTTTAAATAGAATCTTAGCCGGACAGAACTCCTGCTCTGTCTCAAATTAATCCGTTTTTCTGCCAGTATTTTTTACACTGATTGAGTTGTACCAAAAAGCCTTTCCCAACGCGCCACAAGATTCGATTGCAGCTCGTTCAGGGGGCGTAGACGATATCGCCCATCGGGCTCAGAGACCAGCAAATCCAAGCGCTCAAGTTTGGCAAGCGCATCGCTCACCTCAAAATCCACGGGTTTTCCAACCAAGGGCTGGAGGAAGGCTTCAACGTCATCATCCAGACGCTTCGCATCAAGCCCTTGTTCTGCAAGCATGAGAAAACACAGTGCTAATACAGCCTCTTTGCCCTCCTCTTCTTCCGCGTCGTTGAGCAGGCGATAAAAAACCCCGGCGTTATTGTCGAGGTTTTTGAAATACAAATTTTGGGTGAGCGTTTGAGAAAACTGCAGTTTTCGATTTTTAAACGCACTGAACTGTTTCCAGAAATGCGCCCCCAAAGCTCCCAAACCAGCCATCAACGCAATCAATGCCGACTTATCCAACGCCACCGGTGCATCACGGGTACCCATATAATAACCCGCCAGCGATGCCAGTAAGAGCAGCGACCCTCCCAACTTGGTTGAAATGACGACGGCACCGCCAACCGCTGCTGGAACGCCTATGAGCAGTTTGTCGAGGGTACGCATGCGAATCCGAGTATTCGGAAACAGCATTTCAAGATCAGCCCTGGGGACATCCTCAAACAGCTTTAACAGAATACTGCCCGGCCGACAGCTGGGGTGTGGATTATCGATCTCTTCACGAAAACGGATATAGAGAAGTACACGATCGTAATTAAGAAATTTCACAGTTTGCCGACGCAAACCAAACCACGTTTTCACCGACTCCGTTGCGACATTTTCACCTCGGCAGAACAACAACACCTCATCGAAATCATCAAATTCAATGTGCAGACTGATTTTGAACATGGAACTGCTCTCGAGAGCGCGGGATAAATCCTGCTCTGACAATGGCTCGTAGTTGCCCTTCTCCAGTACGTTCAGTAGCAGTGTTTTAAGTTCCGGAGTCTGCGGCTTTTCAGCTGCCCCCCACAGTTTGGGAATCACCGTGTCTGCATTCGGATCAAAGGCCGCATAGGCGCGCTTGAACGCTTCCTGCGTCTGGTGAAACTCTACGTGCAGAAGGTCTGTTATCATCGCCGCCAACGACTGAAAGCGATCTTCGGAATGTCCAGCTGTTTCCAGTTTATGCCCACATAGCTGAACAATATCGGCGCGGCTCAGTGGAATAAATCGCCGCGGCTTGAGATCCTCCTTTTTCACACATCCTCTCCTGGCGGTTGGGTATGTCGGTCCTTCGGTTGGTCACTGTCTGGTTCAACATACAGTGTTTCGACAGTGGGCAAACGGAACAGATAGACCGTAACGCCCAAACCGATAGCAAACAGTATCCCGGCCACCCACCAGCGCCCGATAATAAACGACGAAGAGCACATGCTGATCCACAGCAAAATGACAACGCGATTGCGCACCCGGCGCGAAATGCCGCCGCCGTCTTCCCAGGAACGGACAATACCACCAAGGCGTTTATGATTGCGGAGCCACTGATGAAACCGCTCGCTGCTACGCGAAAAACACCAGGCCGCCAGCAGAATAAACGGCGTTGTTGGAAGAATGGGTAAAAAGATCCCTATCACGCCCAGAACGACCGATGTCCACCCCAGAGCAACCAGGAAATAATGTTTGATCATTACTATCGGAATCCGCGCAAAAGCCCGCGACTCAAAATCATGTCAATAACCGCCACTAGTGCTGGTGACCGCCAACGCCGTGAGCGTGTCCATGGGCAAGCTCTTCCGCAGTAGCCTCGCGCACGGCAACCACTTGCAGATCAAACGTCAGCGCCTCTCCGGCGAGAGGATGGTTGGTGTCAATATCTACCGTCTTTAGACCGACTTTCGCCACACACACGTCGCGAGGGCCTTTTTCGGTGTTCAGTTTCACCCGCTGACCTACTTTGAGTTTGCCCCCTGTGAGAATGTGTTTGCGGGGCACCCGCTGCTGCGCGTTGGGCTGTCGCGTACCGTAGGCTTGGCCTGGTTGTAACGTGATTGAAAATTCATCGCCAGGCTGTTTACCAAGAAGCGCTTCACCAATAGCTGGCAGCACCCCACGACGCCCCTGCAAATACAAGATTGGATCACCACCGTGGGATTCTTCGATAAATTCTCCATCGGCTTTCGTCAGTCGATAATGCAAAGTGACAACACAATCCCGAGTTATTTCCATAAACATGTCCAAATCAAGCAGAGATAGATAGCCTTCGTTCAGGCAGCGGCAAGTATGGCGAGACACAACCCCAATGGCAAACATCGCAGGGGCTTTCTCCGAGACTCAGGGGTCGCGGGCTGCGGTGCAATTCGCACCAACAATCCCTACAATATCCGCCCCCATCACAGAGAATGACTCTATGGCCTTGCATTGGTACCCAGGGCACATGCACAAAGCCCGCAAGGAAATTGCCCAGCGTTTAGACAGTGTGGATTTGCTGATTGAATTGCTGGATGCACGTATTCCCTATTCCAGCGAAAACCCGGACATTCGTACCTTGCGGGGCGACAAACCCTGCCTGAAGATACTGAACAAAGCTGATCTGGCCGATTCGACACTCACCGCACATTGGCAGCAGCACTTGCAAGAGGAGGCCCACGTAAAATCCCTGGCCATCAGCGCCAGCGAACCGGCTTGCAAGTCCCGGATTGAAGATCTCTGCAAAAAATTGATCCCCGGCAAGGCCGAGGGCCCTAAGTCGATTATTGCGCTGGTGGTGGGCATTCCCAACGTGGGTAAATCGACACTGATCAACACCCTGTCAGGACGCGTCATTGCAAAAACCGGTAACGAGCCTGCGGTGACCAAAAAGCAACAGCAGATCAATCTCGGTAACGGCATTATCTTGCTGGATACTCCCGGCATTCTCTGGCCAAAAGTGGAGAGTCCCGACAGCAGTCTGCGCCTTGGCACCACCGCGGCCATTAAAGACACCGCCATGGATTACGAGTCCGTTGGCTTTCATCTGGCGGAATATTTATTACAGGCATACCCAGATCTGCTTCGCGCCCGCTTTCAACTTGACAGCTTGCCAGCAGAAGCCGTGGAGTTTCTCGAATTGGCCGCCGCCCGTCGCGGTGCCCTCGGGGCCGGTGGACGACCAAACCTGCACCGTATCTGCGAAATCCTCGTGCGGGAATTCCGCTCCGGCGCCCTCGGGAAGATTTCTCTCGAAACGCCGGAAATGATCGCCGTAGAACAACAAAAAGTCGCTCAGGCGCAGGCGGAAAAAGCAGCCCGCAAAAGCGCCAGACGAGGCAAGCACAAGGCGTCCTCGCACCCCACAAAGAACTCGCCAGCCCCCAAGGAATAAGCCATGCCCATTCTGTTACGTCGCTTGCTGATGTTGGCTCTGGTCGCCGCGCCCGTCGTACTCCTTTATGTTCTTCTAAAACCGTCTACCGAAACCTCGAGCGGACAGCGCCTGGAACTTCCCTGGGATATTGAGACCTTTGACGATGGCACAGCTCAAGTATTTGGCCTGCGACTCGATACCACGCAGGCTGGCGAGGCCATCGCTCAGCTGGGTGAAGATCATGACCTGGCCATCATGTCGACGACAGACACTTTAGGGGAAATCGAAATCTACTATGGCTATTTTCGCAGCGGTCCACTCCAAGGGAAGTTGATCTTGGGGTTGGGCGCCAGTGAAAATCAGATTGCAGACTTTAAAGAGCGCTCCGCCAACCTTTCTCACACCAGCAGCGGCAACCGTAAATACGTTCCAGCCGCTGACGATTTACCGGAAATCTTTTCACTTCCGATCAGTAGCGTGTCGTTTATCCCCGCCGCCCGACTGGACGCTGAAATCATCAACGCTCGTTTCGGGGCGCCCGCCGAGATCATCGAGGTATCGGAAACAGAAACTCACTATCTGTTTCCAAACCGAGGTTTGGACATCACCGTAAATAGCGAAGGTAAAGACGTTCTACAGTATGTGGCACCACGAGCGTTCCAACGCCTGCGACAGCCCTTAGAACGACTGACAGAAACCTCGACTTCTTCGACAACCGAGTGATACCAGAGCCATTGCTATGACATCTCCTATTCCACCTCGCGGCCTGATCATCATGGCTCATGGCAGTCGTCGGGATTCAGCCAATACCGAATTTTTCGATTTTGTCGACGCCGTCGCGTCTAGCGCCACGGATCGCTACCTGGAAACCCGGCCAGCACTGCTGGAACAGGCACCGCCAACACTACTGCAAGCCTGCCAGAGTCTACGGGATGATATTAAAGAGATTGATGTCTATCCCCTTTTCTTCAATCGGGGTAAACACGTCGAAAAAGACATTCCGGCGCAAGTCGCGGAGGTGATGGAGCAGATGCCTCATCGTCGAGTACACCTGCTTCCTTACTTCGGCAGTAACGGGCTATTGCCGCAACTGACGCTCGCGCACATTGATCTATTGCGGTTAGAGGGCGAGAGTCAGCAAGAGGGCTAGTCAGACCTGAGTTGTTGTCTAGATACCCATTTTATTAAGCACGTCCATTACCTCTCGTAGCGCGCGAGCTAATTTTGGATGATCACTTTCGAAGGCAACCGCCTTTTCGTCGAGTTCTGACTGGGGTTGTTCGTGCTTTCCTTCAGCAATCGCCGTCATAAGATCCCCGAGCAGATCTCGCTCCTTACCGTTTAGGGCCGTTTGCATCTGCTTGCGTACCTCAGCGATGTGCGCTTTCAACAGGTCTTCACTCATACCATCTTTCTCCACTCTCTGACGTTCACCGGCAACGTTTTTTGTCACACTCGTTGTATTAGGGGCAATCGTAAACACTGAAACTCTGGCGGCCAGCCAGTGGCTTATCGTTTGCGACCACAGTATTTCCGTCCATGGTCACGGCTTCGTTGCGGGCCAACAGCAGTAATTCAGACTGCACGGTTTCCTCGTTGCGATTTACACCGATTGTCGCACGGGTTTGTGCCGTCGCCCGTCCCAGGTATTTGCAGTCGCCAACCTCGGTAGACATCCTGACCTCAATCGATTCTGCGCCAGGCGCCGGCGTAATCCAGCTGCAGGATGCGCCCAGCAACGTCGTGGCCAGCGCCACCCCCAGTGTATACCTCTTTTTCATCGTTTTTGCTTCCTTCCCCAAACAAGTGGATATCCAAGTCAATCGAGTTTCTAAACCCATGGTGTCTCATAGAGACCTATCTCGACTCATGTAGATAGTGTATGGATAGTCACCTGCATCATTTCATTACCAATATGTTACCTCAGAGTCCGATTTTGCCCTAATCTTCGAAAAAGCAGGACACATTTCAGTCTGCACGCAATGTTTGCCATGCCGTCCCCCAAGCCGTTTATAATGCGCGTCGCCCGAACGTGACTGAACGGCGTTATGCCACTGCCTACGGACCCTAACTATGACCAATAAACTTGAGCAATTGAAAACCATGACCGACGTCGTTGCCGATACCGGTGACATAGGTTCGATTGCCAAATACCAGCCCCTGGATGCGACCACCAACCCTTCCCTGCTCTACAAAGCCGCCCAGCAACCCGAATATCGCGAGTTAATGCTGTCGGCCATTGAAAATGCCAAAGGAGATATCGCTGTCGCTTGTGATCACCTTGCCGTTGCCGTCGGCAAAGAAATTCTCGAGCTGATCCCCGGCCGTATATCTACGGAAGTCGATGCCCATTTGTCTTTTGACAAGGATGCCACCGTAGAAAAAGCCCGCGAGTTGATGGGGCTCTACGCTGATGCGGGTATCAGTGCGGATCGCATCTTGATCAAAATTGCCGCTACCTGGGAAGGTATCGAAGCTGCTCGCGAACTGGAACAGGAAGGCATCAACTGCAACCTAACCCTGCTATTCGGGTTTGCTCAAGCCGTTGCCTGCGCCGATGCTGGCGTTACACTAATCTCCCCTTTTGTCGGCAGAATTCTCGACTGGTACAAGGCAAAAGCACCGGCAGATACGGTGTTTACGGCCGCCAATGATCCTGGGGTTCTCTCCGTAACCCGAATTTACAACTACTTCAAACAACACGATTACAAGACCATTGTGATGGGCGCAAGCTTTCGCAATATCGGTGAAATTGAGGGTTTGGCCGGCTGTGATCGACTTACCATCAGCCCCGCCCTTCTGGACGAACTTGCTGCGGATTCCGGCGACCTCACTCGCCAACTGACTCCAGATAATCTGGGTGAAAATCAGCCAAGATTGTCCTTTGCAGAATCGGACTTTCGCTTTGCATTAAATGAAGACGCGATGGCGACGGAAAAATTGGCAGAGGGCATTCGCAACTTTGCTACCGATCAGCGTAACCTGGAAAAGTTGTTGAGCGATCTGGCCGCCAGCCGCTGATCGATCAAAGGGATGCAGTCATTGCGTTGCTGCATCCTCTCCTCCCGCCCCCGAATTACCTTACTGTCCCAAATCAAACAACCCGATCGCAGAGCCGACAATTGCGCAATAAATTGACACAGATCAATACTGACCGCTGAGATTTAAGTCTTTGTAATAACTGAAAAAAGGCCCATCTCCGCTGCCTGGAATGTATTTCGCTCTTAGTTTGACAGGTCCGTCTGTTGAAGAACGGACTCCAAAAAACCGAGAATGGAGACGATCCCATGGCAGAATATTGCGTTAATCACGAAGCCGAAGAAAAAGGCAACATCATTCACTTGATTCACTGTGCCGATGCCCCAGCAGCGGATAACTCACGCTACATTGGCTCCTACGGCAACCCGATCGCCGCCTACAAAGACGCCATGGGCTATTATCATGCCGTGGATTACTGCCCGAGCTGCCTTGCCAGTGCCACCAAACCGGCAGCGAACTGAAGCAGAGACAAAACGTCAGCACAAAAAAAGGGAGGCAATGCCTCCCTAAAGTAAACAAATTCTGCGCTAGGACTCGCTGGTCAACGCTTTAGAATCGGCGGCTTTCTTGCCCGAAAGCTTATGAGCAATCATACCGACCACGATAAAGAAGAGTGGAATAAAGAAAATGGCCAGGAAGGTGGAGGTAAACATCCCACCAACAACCGCTGTACCAATCGCATGCTGACTGCCTTGCCCCGCCCCGGTGGCGATTGCCATTGGCAGCACCCCGAAGGTAAAGGCGAGCGAGGTCATGATGATCGGCCGCAGCCGCAAGCGCGCCGCTTCCTTCGCCGCTTCTATCAACGGAATGCCCGCCTCATATCTTGCTTTGGCAAACTCGATAATCAAAATGGCGTTTTTCGCCACCAGCCCGACGGTGGTCAACAGCCCTACTTGGAAAAAGATGTCATTTGACAGGTCCCGCAACAAAGTTGCCACAACCGCCCCGAGAACACCGATAGGAACGACCAGAATAACCGCAAAAGGAACCGTCCAACTCTCGTACAGTGCCGCAAGACACAGAAATACCACCAGCAGGGAAATACCGTAAAGCAGCATCACCAGCGACCCGGTTTTCTGCTCCTCATAGCTGATACCCGTATAGGAGAAGCCGATTCCACTCGGTAACGTTGCTGCCACTTCTTCCACGGCAGCCATCGCGTCACGAGTACTGTAGCCTTCCGCCGGATTGATCATGATTTCATTCGCCAGAACACCGTTATAACGCTGCAGCTGAGCAGGACCATTGGACCAATGCCCTTTACTGAAGGCGGCAAAAGGAACCATCTCGCCCTCGGCATTACGGACGTACCACTTGTTAAAATCCGTTGGCGCAAGACGCGAGCTCTGTTCGCCTTGAATATAAACACGCTTGACCCGCCCCTGATCGACGAAGTCGTTGACGTACATCGAACCCCAAGCTGCAGACATGGTGTTGTTCACATCCTCAAGACTGACCTGATAGGCACTGGCACGCTCATCATCGATTTCGATGTTGTATTGAGGCGTATCAGGAACTCCCATCGGAAAGGCCACTTGGATCCGTGGGTCTTTCATTAACCCACCGAGGAACTGACCTTTTGCGCTCTCCAGGGCTTCATGCCCAAGACCCGCCATATCCTGAAGATAAACATTAACCCCCGTCGAGTTACCCATCTCCATAATGGACGGTGGAATCATATTAATTAACCGAGCATCCCTGAATTCGCCCATTGAGCCATTCAGACGATTCACAAAACTAAAGACATCGGTCGGCTTACCATTTCCTTCACGCTCACTCCAAGGTTTCATCTTAATGATGATAAGCCCCTGGTTTTGACCACGACCGAAAAAGTTAAACCCATTGATCGCCAACACCGCGTCAATCAATCCACCTTCTTCTTTAAAGATGTGTTCACGGATCTGATTCATAGACTGCTGAGTACGCTCTGCACTGGCAGAGGGAGGCAACTGAACAGCAGAATAAACCCGTCCCTGATCCTCATCGGCCAAGTAAGCGCCCGGCAATTCGTTAAACAGATAACCCAGACCGCCACACACCAACACAAACAAAAAGAGATAGCGCTTGGGGCTTCGACCCATCGCACCTACACTGTTTTCGTAACCGTTGGCGCCGCGTTCAAAAGTTCGGTTAAACCAACCGAAAAAGCCTTTCTTCTCGGTGCCATGATCACCGTCGTGAGGCTTAAGTAACATGGCGCAAAGAGCAGGCGTGAAGATCAATGCGGTCAGCACAGAGATCGCCATGGCTGACACAATGGTCACGGAGAACTGACGATAGATCACACCAGCAGAGCCCCCGAAAAACGCCATAGGGACAAACACCGCAGACAACACCAGCCCGATGCCGACCAGCGCTCCCTGGATCTGCTGCATAGATTTTCGGGTCGCTTCTTTCGCCGACAGCTTCTCTTCATTCATGACCCGTTCGACGTTTTCCACAACGACGATGGCATCATCCACCAGCAAGCCTATTGCCAGCACCATGGCGTACATGGTTAATACGTTGATGTTAAAGCCTAACGAATAGAGAACGCCGAAGGTTCCGAGGATTACCACAGGAACTGCCAACGTGGGAATCAGTGTTGCCCGCCAATTTTGCAGGAACAGGAACATCACACAGAAAACCAACACAAAGGCTTCGATCAGTGTGTGTACAACGGATTCAATAGATGCCGTTACGACCGGAGCCGTTTCTAAGGGATAAACGACCTTAACACCCTGAGGAAAATAAGGCTCTTGCTCGGCAATCAGGTCCTTAACCCGCTTGGAGGTTTCCAGAATGTTGGCGCCAGTTGCCAGACGTAAACCGATCGCTGCGGTGGGCTTATCATTGTAATACGCCGAGATCGCAAAGTTCTCGCTACCAAGTTCAACTCTGGCCACATCGGATAGGCGAACCTGGGATCCGTCCTCATCCACTTTCAACAGGATGCGCTCGAATTCCTCTGGAGATTGCAGACGAGTTTTACTGGTAATTGTGGCGTTAAGCTGAACGCCCTTTGCCGTTGGTAAGCCGCCCAGCTGACCGGCAGAGACCTGCACGTTTTGTGCGGTAATCGCCGCTGAGACATCGGTTGGCGTTAACTGATAACTGTGCAGTCGCGAAGGATCCAGCCAAATACGCATCGCATACTGAGAGCCGAACAGCGTAAAGTCGCCCACCCCTTGTACACGCGACAGAGGATCTTGCAGATTGGAGGCAATGTAGTTGCCGAGCGCAAAGTTATCCAACTTGCCGCTTTCATCGATCAAAGCGATCGCCAGCATGAAGTTGCGCTGATATTTAGCCACCCGAATGCCCTGCCGCTGGACTTCTTCCGGCAGCAACGGCGTGGCCAGCTGTAGCTTGTTCTGTACCTGAACCTGAGCAATGTTCGGATCTATGCCCTGATCAAAGGTCACGATGATCGTCATACTGCCATCGGCTTCACTCACCGAGGACATGTAGCGCTGGCCATCCAATCCGTTCATCTGTTGCTCGATGACCTGGACAACGGAATCCTGTACGGTTTGAGGCGAGGCTCCGGGATAGCTGACGCTGATTGAGATAGCCGGTGGTGCCACATTGGGATAGTGACTGATAGGCATATTGTTGAGCGCCAAGCCGCCCGCCAACATGATAACAATCGCGATTACCCAGGCAAAAACGGGGCGGTTAATAAAGAATGCTGACATAAATTCCAGACCAAAAAAAGCCTGTTACCAACTCCGAACGTCTGTCGAAAGCCGTTTTTAGGAAAGGGTAACAGGCACTGAAAACCAGATTCGTTAAGGGGATTCGCTAACGCTAGTTAGAAGCGACCTCATTGAAATCAAGAACAGGATTGACATTGCTGGCGGGCACTGGCTCAACTTCGACACCGGCCTGCAGACCCATAATGCCTTCGGTAACAACCTGCTCTCCGGCTTTTACACCGTTTTCAACCAACCACATGTTGCCAATGGCACGGTGCACCTGAATTGAGCGTAGTTCCGCTTTTTTATCATCGCCAATGACCCAAGTCGCAGGCTTACCAGATGCGTCTCTCTGGACCGCTTGCTGAGGCAACAAAATAGCATCGTTTTTGCGGCCCTGATTCAAACGAGCATGCACAAACATGCCAGGCAGCAAACGCCCTTCTGGATTGGGGATAACCGCCCGCAGAGTCACGGAACCTGTGCCTTGATCAACGCTGACTTCCGAAAATCTCAGGCTGCCCGTTTGATCGAAAACGCGTCCATTGTCCAACAACAAAGACACCTTGGCACCGTTTTCGCTGTCGCTTTCCAACGCACCTGAGTCCATGGCTTCCTGTAAGCGCAGCATCTCAACGACAGGCTGAGTAATGTCGACGTATATAGGATCAATTTGCTGGATGGTCGACAGCTGGGCGGTCTGGGCCTCGCTAACCAGCGCACCTTCAGAAACGGCGGAACGACCGATGCGACCAGTGACTGGGGCAACGACCTCCGTATGTTCCAAATCAATACGCGCCAATTCGGCTTCAGCCTCGGCCAATTTGTAGGCTGCATCAACATCGTCGTATTGTTGCTTACTGACCGAACCGCTATCTAACAGCTCTTCATAGCGAGACAGCTGTGCTTTCGCGTTGTCCAGATTTGCCAGTGCCCGTTGATAGGTCGCGCGATAGCGCTCATCTTCGATCTGATAAAGCTGTTGGCCAGCCTCGACTTCCGCCCCTTCAACAAACAGACGCTTTTCAATAATACCGCTGACTTGGGGGCGCACTTCCGCTAACCGATAAGCGACAGTACGACCGGGAAGATCCACCGTGAGATTGATTGGCTTACTTTCCAGGGTGTACACACCGACAACTTTTGCCTGCGGCGGCGCCTGGGGCTCTACATTGCCGCAGCTCGCCAGTAAACCGGCGGCCAAGCTGACAAATCCAGTAGCGATCTTTGACTGGATGGACATCACAACATCGACTCCTTTGAGGTCCAGAGACATTGACGTGGCTAAACGTTACTTATCTGGACAATGAAACTCTATACGTCTTATATTACAAAACGCCGTCCCACATTGCGATACACTTTAATACTAATTAACAAAAAAGGTTACCGTAGGTAACAATTACACTAGCGTATGAGCCCGAAATGCACCCCTTCAGTCTTAGCACACCCATGCCAATCCGCTAATTTTGGCGTTGGGCGGGCGGCTACCCCGTATAAAAGAAGAGCTTTTTCTTCGGCGACTTTATTTCCACTCTGGCATCACCAGAACCCTAGGTAACACGTTGATTATGTCTAATGAAGCTTCCTCACCGGTGAAAAATGGTTGTGAACCCCGCCATGGGATTCAGGTCATTGCCCGCTCTGCGCAGATTTTGAGAGTGCTGGGGGATCACCCCCACGGTATGAGCCTGAGTGAAATTTCAGAATTGACGGATCTTCCTAGATCGACAGTACACCGTATCGTAAGCGCCTTAGCCGAGGAGATGCTGGTAGAGGTTTCCGCCAATGAAAAAGGCTATCGCATTGGGCCTGCCATTGGTCGCCTCTTGCACCATTCCCAGACGGATATCATTTCTGAAGTCCGCCCGTTTCTTGAACAGCTGAGTACCACCTTTGGGGAATCGACTTACCTCGCTAAAATGGCGGGCCAGACCACCCAGGTGATCGACCGGGTTATTGCTGAGCACCCGCTTAGAATTGTGTTTCCCGTAGGTGCAGATACCCCGCTACTTATGACGGATTCAGGAAAAGCCCTGCTCGCCCTGATGCCTGACCGGGAGTTGCTCGATACGCTGACACCCGAGCTCTTTCGTGCCAACGAGTGCACACGCTCTCGCCAGGAGGTGATCGATGAAATTCACCAAATCCGCAAAAAAGACGTCGCCTCTCAA
The DNA here is from genome assembly GCF_056159445.1 of Pseudomaricurvus sp. ABR4_320. Taxonomy (NCBI): domain Bacteria; kingdom Pseudomonadati; phylum Pseudomonadota; class Gammaproteobacteria; order Cellvibrionales; family Cellvibrionaceae; genus Pseudomaricurvus; species Pseudomaricurvus sp. ABR4_320. Next base: position 614,045 of record NZ_JBSWVF010000001.1, read on the forward strand.
TATGGCGGTTATATCGACGGGATCTGCGGCTATTCCGTCGGTTTGAAAACCTACCTTGGCAACTTTGCCACCGGCGTTGTACTGCCTACCCCACGGCTTGGGGAACGAGAGTCGGAAATCTGTGATGCATTACTGAACGTAAAGCGGGAAATAGAACAACGGATCGGCTCAGTAAACGCCCAAGAGATTTATAACAAATAACGTTAACGACAAGCACACCTGCCGGTTTTTAAAACGATAATTTGCATTTTTGGAAAAATATGTAATAAATATGAAATTGTGGCAGCCGATTGCAGTAAACCAATAAGTTATTAGGCGCCAACGTTAGTTCGAGTTCAAAAACAAGGATGTAAACACGTTGTGATGCGACGATTCGCCAATTCCGCAATGGCTAAAACAATCGGACCAGCAAAAAACCCATTAAGCTCCAACCAACAGGCATCCCATTCAAACCCCGACAGCGCACCAGTCGATACGCCTCGGCCGAATAATACACCGGATGAAAATAGGCAGAATTTGGCAAGTGAACTGCTAAACTTGCCAGAAGTGTTTCGATCAACATCGCTACCCGGATCCGCTGAGTCCAATTTGCTGCATCAAGAGCACGAAGAATCCATTTGTACTGTTCATCTTACCCCGGAACTTGAGATTCTGGCGATGAGTCGCGCCAGCGAAGAACTTTTTGGTATCCAGGAATCGCAACTGATCGGCAAGCCGCTCAGCACGCTTTTACCCGAGAACTTTCCTGGCGAACATAGATCTCAACTTTTTACGGAGAGCTTTGTAGAAGGTGCCGATCGCGCGTCTTTTTTAAGAGGCATGAATTTCCAGCACAAGCGCGCACTCGAACTGGAAATCATTGTTCAGGCGATGCAGGTGAACGGACTACCGACCTACCGCCTCTTAATTCGTGATCTAACGGAATTGCGCCAACTTCAATCAACCCTGGAAGAACAAACCAGCCGCTTACAGGCGCTGATGCGGATTGCCCCCATCGGTATTATGGAAGTCAATCAGGACTGGGAAGCCGTCAGCGTAAATGCCCAATGGCTACAGATCTGTGATCGCCAGGAAGAAGAACTTCAGGGCATGCACTGGATCCCGATTCTGTTTGGTGAAAATTGTGCAGACATTTTGCGTGAGCTACACCAGAAGCTCGAAAGTTCTGAGGCATTCCTTCACCCCTGCGAATTGATTGACAGCACCGGAGCACCCCGCTGGGCCGAACTGAACATTCAACCTCTGCTTCACCGCGATGCGCTCGGCTTGGGCTTTGTCGCAACGCTTACCGATCAAACCCACTGGCGCCAATCGGAAGCCCGATTACGGCAAGTCGCTGAACAAGATGCCTTAACCGGTCTGGCCAATCGACGCCTGATGACACAACGTCTGGAATACGCCCTCAAACGCGTTAAACGCCACGGTCCACTGGCCCTGCTGGCCCTGGACTTGGACGGTTTCAAAAACATCAACGATTCCTTGGGACACGATGCTGGCGATGAGTTGCTGATTGAAGTCGCCGCACGTTTGCGAAAATGCGTCCGTGACGAAGACACGGTAGCGAGAGTCGGCGGCGATGAATTCTTGATTCTCCTGCAGGATCTTGAAGACAGCTCCCGGGTTGCCGAAATTGCAGAAGCTGTGCTGGGCACCCTACAGCAACCGGTTAACCTCCGCTGGCAAGAGGTGTTTATTAGTACCAGCATCGGCATCGCGTTCGCCACAAAGCGAGAGGATATCAACGCCCAGGCGCTCCTCAAGAACGCTGATATCGCCCTCTATCGCGCCAAAAACAAAGGGCGCAACAATTATCAGTTCTACTCGACACAACTGGGCACCCGCACACAAGAGCGGCTGGACCTCGGCAACAGTCTTCATAACGCCCTCAACCGCAATGAATTCGAGATCTACTATCAATTACAAGGGAATGTGAAAACGGGAGAGATCACTGGGTTGGAGGCGCTGCTGCGCTGGAACCACCCGAGACGAGGGCTTCTCAAACCGGAATTGTTTATTCCCATTCTTGAAGAGACCAACATTATTGTCGCCGTAACCCGCTGGGTGATGCGGCAGTCCTTTCGGGATATGCAAATCATGCGTGGCTCACGCCTGGTTAACAGTACCTGCTCCATGTCCATCAATCTGTCGCCGCGCCTGCTCCGCGACGCTTATCTGCTGGATAAACTCAAATCCAGCCTGAAAACTGCGGGGCTCAATGGTGCACTTGTCAACGTTGAAATCACCGAATCCACCCTACTGGAAGATTCAAAAGCCATACAAGCGACCTTGCGAGGCATAAAGGAACTTGGGGTTAAAATCATTCTGGACGACTTCGGTACGGGCGCCAGCTCGCTGACGTACCTGAAACGCTTCCCGATTGATGAAATCAAAATTGATAAATCCTTTGTACAGGATTTGCTGCGCGACGCCGATGACCGCGCCATTACCCGCGCCGTATTGGCTCTCGGGCAGTCGCTCAACATGAAAACCACCGCCGAAGGTGTAGAAAACGACAAGACACTGGAATTACTGGCGCAATGGGGCTGCGACTACTTTCAAGGTTACCTTCTCAATGAGCCTCTGCCGTTGAAGGAACTGTGCCAACTGCTCGCCCATCGTAAAATCATCGAACACCGCTCTTAAGGGCACCGCCAGCATTCAAAAGGTGCCTTTTTAGAAAAGCACTTAACATCAGACAGGTGTTGGGCTGCCGTAGGGTTTATCGGTACACTAGCACGCTAACGATGAGCTGGCCTTGCTTGGGCCAGCAAAAGAACATCACACCGCTTGATTGCCTTGAACTCTAGCGAACTGAGCCTTTTATGTCCTTGCTGCTATCTGACCTCTTAAACCAATTGCCGTTTCTCTCACTCAGCGATACCTCTGCCGAATTCCCAGGGATTCCTGGCGAGACCCCGCATCCGCTGCTGATCGTCCAAACCGACAAATGTCACGCCCGGCTTGCCTTATACGGCGCTCAACTGCTGACCTTTGCCACTCCCGACCAAGGTGATCATCTATGGGTAAGCCCTCAAGCGATTTTTAAACCGGGCAAAGCCATCAGAGGCGGCATTCCCGTCTGCCTTCCCTGGTTTGGCCCCCACCCTCAGGAGCCAGGCGTTAAGCCCCAACACGGCTTCGCCCGCACGACTGACTGGGTCCTTTCTGACGCGAAAGCACTGGATGGTGGCGATGTCGCCATTACCCTGTCACTCGAAGCCTATCGACAGCAGCCTTCCGAGCATTTTCCCTTTCAATTCGCAGCCACTCTTACCTTTATTTTCGGTGACGCCCTGCAGGCACGACTCAGCGTCACTAACCTCGATAAACATCCCATGCCACTGACCTGGGCCCTGCACAGTTACTTCTCGATCGAAGACTCTGCAACAGCCCAAGTCACTGGGCTGGATGGATACCACTACCTGGACAATCTCAATGGCCTAACGCCTGAAGTTCAATCCGGTAACATTGGTTTTCCTGGCCCCGTCGACAGTCTCTTTATCGATGTGGGCAAAACTCAAGAAATCCTTTCGAAACCGCACCTGCGCGTATCCGGTGAAAATTGCCACAGCGCCATTGTCTGGAACCCAGGCAAAGAAGCCGCTGCCACCATTGCTGACATTGGTGCCGAACATGTCAACGGCTATATTTGCGTAGAACGTGGCAACGCGGCGAAAAATGCGATCGAACTGCAACCTGGTGAAACCCACGAAGCCACCATGACCATCGCCGCCGTAAAGATCTAACGCCCGTTCAATCTTTTAAAACTCCGAAACATCTCGGCTGTCTCACGCACATATACGACAGCCAGATGTAAAGTTTCGCCAATGACACTCAAACTGGTTACCCATCCCTCTTACAGTTTTCCGTTTCCGGGCAAGCACCGTTTTCCCATGGAAAAATTTCGTCTGCTCCATGAGCATTTGCAACGCTTAGGCATCGCGCAAGATCACAACGTGCTGCGCCCCGGTCGGGCACGGATGGACCTGCTTCAACTTGCCCACGGCACCGATTACCTGAATCGATTCTGCAGCAATCAACAAACCCCGAAAGAACTGAGAGAAATGGGCCTACCCTGGTCAGAGGGCTTATTAAAACGATCGCTGATTTCACCCAACGGCACTTTTTTAACCGGCACCCTAGCCTTAAACGATGGCATCGCCTGCCACCTGGCTGGCGGAACACACCATGCCCACTACGATAGAGCCTCTGGTTTTTGCATCATCAATGACCTGGCCGTTGCAGCACTGGGATTACTGCACCCATCGAGAAGGAGCGCTCTTGAGCGCCCCTCCATACTCATTTTCGATTGCGATGTACACCAAGGTGACGGCACCGCCGCCATATTAAAAGACGAACCGAGAATCTTTACTTGCTCGGTTCATTGCGAAAAAAACTTTCCGATTCGCAAACAAAAAAGTGATTTGGATGTTGACCTACCCACAGGTTTGGAAGACGACGCCTACCTCGATATTGTTCTGAAAAGTTTCCGACAGGTGATTGATCAAAGTAAGCCTGCACTAATTTTTTACGATGCCGGCGTTGATGTCTATCGAGATGATCCCTTAGGACTTCTGAATATCTCTCTGGAAGGAATTCGCCAGCGGGACAGAATGATCTTGCAGGAATGTAAAACACGAGGGATTCCCGTGGCGACGGTTATTGGTGGGGGTTACGACAATGATCGCCAGGCGCTTGCGGAGCGCCATGGCATTGTGGTTGAAGAGGCGGCCGCAGTATTCTACTGAAAACCAACACGAAAATATTCGTTCAATGAAGCCGACGTTAGTCGTTGGTCCCAATGACCCTTACGCTGTTGTTTAAGCAATTCGACCAATTCTGAAATTTCGCTCTCTTCGTCATATTCAGCCGTCTTCATGACATCCACCAAAAACGAACTTATTGTACGGCTATAGTTACCGTAATAAGGAGGGGGTTCTGCCAAGCTGGTTGTATCATTTGTGATGGAAACATATTGATCAAATGTCACTTCTGTAGGGTCGGAAATGTCCACATTTGAATAATCCAAATCACTCGAAACGCTAAACCAGTAGCTATCTGCTGCCCCAAAATAGAATTGGTTATGTGATGACTCAAGAATCAAAGGATTTATGAAATAACCAAGTAGACTACCCGAGTTATCGGACGTTTGGCTAATTTCATTGTTTGAGAAAACAACATTGTTATGGCTAGCTTCACCCGTTGTCGATGACCCTTCATCATTAAACATCACAACACCTTTATCCGATTTAATGTCATACACGGTGTTGCTATCAAATATTACATTGGTTGTGTCGCCGATACTCTCGATTGCATAGGTATTTAAATAACTGCCAGTCTTTCCCCAAGAAAATAGATAATTATTTTTCACGAGGCCTCCATTCCAATCGTCGATTGCAATACCCCAACCAAGGTTACGACTGGTGGGTTGGGATCTTCCAATAGCCGTCATAACATTGTTAACGACGATAACATTTTGCCAGCGAGGTCCATCATCGAAATCATAAGGTGCATTGCCGCCTAAACTCACACCGATTTCGCCCTCTGCATAAAAATTATTGTCCAACAAGATATTCCATGACCTAATCGTATTTGTCTCACTAGAGTTTGATGTGAATTTATTGCCGATGCTAGATGGTCTTAAAAAGATATTATTTCTAAATATCGTATTCGCAGAATTTGTGAAGTAAGTGTTGTGGTTAAACATGGTAGCTTTTCCATACTCCTTAGTTGCACCATCACCTTGAATATTCCACCCGTTATGATCAAAAATATTCTCTTCTAGCAAAATAGAAGTATAAGATGAATATATTCCTATCGAGTGAGAGTCTGTTGCATAGTTATTATTAAAAATATTACGACGGACAATGACGTTATTGAGATAAACACGATTACCCTCCGCGTCGACTCTATAAGACAGAATGACAGTTCCAGAAAACCATTCGAACCAACAATCTTCAATTAAAATATTCCCCTTTCCAGAATGCATCTCAGCCTTCAGTCCAGCCGTATGAATAGCATTTCCATCAGCATCAAACGGTACAAAATCGGGTGAATTTGGGTTTCTCTGCTCTGCGTTAAAATGAAGCCCAACAATCGCGAGATTACCCGATGCACCTATTTCAATGCCTTTATTTACAATCAAAGGGCGGTCATTCGATATATCCCCATAAGCGCCTAACACCGCACGGTTATCGTCAGCCCCTGGCTGGTCGATAACAATTTCATCGGCTGTCGGATACCACACATCACCGCGCTTTAGAAGTACATAATCCGCGTAGCCTCTACGCATATGCTCCACAGCAGCTTCAATGGTTGCAAAAGGAAGTATTGTGCCCGAAGGATGAAATGGATCGCTTCCAACAACGCTATCAGACGCCGAATAGATAGCACCAGTGGTATCGTTACCTTCTGAACTAGAGACATAGAGAATAATAGAATCTTCAGAGGGTTGTAGCTGCGACCAGCCTTCTGAATCCTGATCAGGCTGATCAAACTCGCTCTCCCAAGAAACAGGATAGTTAACGTAAACATTTCCGGAAACAGTAACCGTTCTTTCAACTGAAACAGTATTGCCATCAGAATCTGTAACGACGTAGCGAACTGAATAATCTCCAGGCGCCGTTGTATCGACATTTGATAGGACGTCAACAAAATTGGTTAAATCGCCATCCTCTAGATCCACAGCAGATACTCCAGGATCTGTAAAGAGCGAATTGATTGCTACCACAACCGTAGAGGAGCCTACCAAAGACAGTGAGGGAGAAGAATTCGAAGCACTCACGTCATCTTGCGAACTCGTCGTACTGGCTGTTGATGCAGTACCCGTCGAATTCTCTGTGCTTTCTACCGTGGATTCTTGATTCTGTAGAGTTGCAGAAACTTGTGTTGAAAAAGACTCGTCACCACAAGCGCTAAGCAACAAACACAACCCAATCGATCCTACAATGTATGCATTCTGCATAATGCGAATTTCCCTATTAAATGACATAACTTTGTGTTTTATGACAAGACAGCTGAATAACTTAGATGAAGCGATCGTTAAGTAATGAGACCTAGTTGTTATTTCGATATTTAATATGGTTTGCTTTGGTTTAAGCGGAAGGATATGTGAAGGTTTTCACAGATTTCCCCCTAAACTTTATTTTAACGGTAATTACTAACATAGGACTGAGAAAGTGAACCCAAACCTAGCCGACAGCAGCCAACTGGACCTTAGGGGGGCTCAATCCACCAAAAGATAGAGTATCTTGTCATTTATATTTAATCAGCTCTGACTATACAAAGCTTCGAGAGTTCTACCACTTCGATGCTGACCATCGAGAGCTGGGATACGCTGCCCATGTTTTTACTCTAGAGACTGCTGATTGTTAGATAGCGTTAAACGACAACGCTATAACGGAGCCAAAGTTCAAGCGAGCGGACACGCTCTTTTAGGACTACTGAACATATCTCTGGAAGGAATTCGCCAGCGGGACAGAATGATCCTGCAGGAATGTAAAACTCGAGAGATTCCCTTGGCGACGGTTATTGGTGGGGGTTACGACAGTGATCGCCAGGCGCTCGCGGAGCGCCATGGTATTATGATTGAAGAGGCTGCAAATTCGAACAACAGCCTCAGTATAGCTACTCCATCTGACCTTCAACCAATTCACAATAACCGTTTCTACCTTCCCTTACGGTAAAAGAGACATTCTTTTCAGCCATATATGCGGCTAAGAAAACAGAAACTTTCCCTTCATATCCAGTGCCTTCTTTCGGTTCCATATATACGAAAGCAGAGTTGCAGATTCCATCAGCGGTATTCGATGTTTCATTTAAATAAAATCGAATACCAAACCAATTGTCATTACCCGCATGCACTTTCTTTATCGTGCCGACAATAGTACCGTACGAAGCAAACGCTTCTGAAGTAAAGACCAAGCACAAGGTCAAAAGAAATATTTTTCTTGTCATCTTATTCCCTTCAAAAATTACGATTTCTGTCCCTTCCTCGTTAGGTAGGGCACCAGCGATTGTAGATAGATATTTTCAAGCTCCTAATTCAACTCAAGAGCCATCAACTGGCAGCTTGCCCACTACCGATAGGTAATTGAATTGTTTCCAGAGGTACCTTGTCCTTTCCCATCTTCAACCGTTGCTAAAACAGTCACGTCAGTGGTTTTTGCTGCTAATGCTGATGAGAATAAGATCTTTCCGCTATCTGTATTAGTATCGATCCAAACCATCTCATGATCACAGCTACACCCTGAAATAGTCGCGCTAAGTTGAAGACCTGCATCACCTGTTGAGGGAATAAGACGCGTAATCTTTGCCTTGACATTGCAAACGGTAGAAAAAGCTGCGTGACTAAAAAAACAGAAAAATAACAAACTAAAAGAAAAATACTTCTTCATAAAATACCTGACAAGAAATTAACAGTGATGTACGGCAGTGAAGTCCCTATACATTGCAACAGTTATCAACTAGTTGCTTTCTATCCAAGCATTTACTATTTGGCAATCAGTGCCATGACCAGGAACAGCTCCGCTGGTTGCTTGTGTCTTGTAATAAAAGCCGACTTTTAGCTTTGCGGATTTTGCCGCAAGTAGAAGGCTGAATAACTCTTTATCGTCGATGGACAAACGCGTTCTCGCTTTACCGTTTGGAGTAACACAGTCAGAAGATACCTGCAATGGATTAACCCATTGAACAAAATGACTGTTCGAGGAAGATACTGAACTCGCAGCAACCCAGTCGACTTCGTTATTTCTTGATATCCCTGCATGGACCACACTAGGTAACAACGCTATTAACGATAGAATAATTCTAAACACAATTCCCTCCATGAATAATTCGTTTGAATGCTTTCACTTCAATCTCTTATATAGCCCCAATTCCAGGACTCCATGACGCCGGAATAATCGGCACAATTTCCTGTACCTTTCGCGAATACCTTTTTGTTCGCGGACTTAGCGGCCAAAACCAAACTAAGGACGGCCTTTCCACCTTCCGTATTCGTATCAAAAGACAAAGCTCTACGATAATTTTCGTTACACATGAAGTCCAATAGGTCATTCTTAAATTGAACATACCCTAAGCCACTGCGGTCCACTCGAACTAAATCGATCTCATAATTGTTCGCTGTACCTATTGCCCGGGCGGATGGAGATACCATAAAGATAGGTAACAAAATCAATAAATTGGCATGTTTGAATAAGCGCATAATATATTTTATCAGCATAGTTACTGTTGAATCGCCAAAAAATCTAGTTCACAAACATTTTCACTAGAAAATGCCCTTACCTTTCTGTCGCCCATATAAGCGGCGAGCGCGATACTCATCATTTGATCAATGGCTTTATCAGAATGTTTCGAGTGAGTGATTGTCGCCGTTAAATCACAGCCACTGACATTTTGATGGGTTGCATCGGCAGAAAAAATCAATTTCGTAACTTTACTGTTAGACTGATCGTAAACTTTAATCTGTTCCAACTTTCCAAAAGCAATATTCGCTGTAATTCCCTGCTGTGCAAATGAAAATATGGCTATAAAAGCAGCTAATTTAATGACGATCTTCATATTTTCCACCCTTGGATCTCATGGGTTATCTTTCCGAGCTTCGCTTAAAAAAAGATCTGGACTCTTTCCACCAAAGGGTAGTCGTAGTTGCCGCCGCCACAACCAATAAGTCTAAAACTGAGTGGCTTTCCAGATACTCCAGCAGCAAGCAATGTACTTAACATTGTCTGCTTTTCAGGTTGATCAGCATTTCTAATGATGAATTTCCGACTTGAGCTGGAGGAACAATTTTGAGCAGAGGAATAATCTGAGGCGATCGAGATAACAGTAGTACCCGACCAGCTATTGAGGCTCACTACAGAAAGCTTGGGCGTATCTTCTGAAAAGACAACACAAGAAAAAAGTAATGCGAAAGCAGCGCCCGACGAAATCGCCACTTTCTTTAAGGCGTTATTAGAAAACATCATTCAATTCGTCCGTTGAGCAGCGAAGGAAGCCTTCACTGTAGATCCAAAATTAGCGCGGCATTATTACTCATACGAAAAATAACAACAATCATACAAATTTATTAGCCCGGAAACTGATTCTCGACATACGCGAAAATCTAGCCATCCAATATTGCTTGCTCGATAGTTATCTTCGGAAGTAATAGAAACTAAAGCGATGATCAACCTTCGTCTGAAACACAGCCAGAAACTGTGAACTCGGTCACATATTACAAACGCGAATAAAAATGGAACTTTTTTCATATAGGTGAAATATCACCATCATGGTAACTTTCCCGCGCTTCAGCGGATGGATGATTCGCTTGGTTATTGAATAGAACCTGAAGGACCTGGCATGTGTAATTCAACACCAACTCAGCCTAAAGCGGCTATACTCAAGAAATGTCGTTCCGTTTTAGCATTCCTGAGTACATGCCTATTCTTTTTCTGGAGCAGCAATAACTTTGCTCAGTCAATAGACGCTGCGAAGTACTCAAGTTTTTCGGTAAACGCTAACGTTGTTCATTCAACGCTAAACACGTCAGAGCTCGCATTAACCTATCTGGTTCCTAAAGATTCCATCGTTCTGATTTCATCGAGCGTCATTACGCCTATTACGTATATGCCTGACTTACCGGCATATATCCTTACCGAAGATGGTAGAATTTTCGAATCATCCATTGCCATCAACGAAAATAACTTCAGTGAGTTAGCTGCCAATAGCGCCTTGCTCAATGACATTAGCTCTCTGGTAAGAAACGAAAATATCGGCGTTGCTGCCAGCAGACTTCAAAGCTATTCCGCTGATACCAACGTATCTCTCTACTCTGCTGACTTTAACAATGATGGATTCTCAGATCTGGTCTGGCGCAACGGAAGTGATATCAAGATCATCTCCAATCGCAACAACTCCTTATCTCTTTACGCTGATTTGCAAATTTCTAACAATGCTACCATTACCAGCATTGCAGACGTTACCGGAGACGGCGTAACGGATATTGTTCTGCGCACGGGCAACAGAGAATACACCTACCGCAATCTGGGAGCGGGTCAATTTTCCTATAGCTCCACCGACGCCAGCTTGAACACCTCATTAGTAGGAACGACTGCTGGCAATTTTAGAGTCAACGAGCAAGGTGCCGCGACCTATTCTGTACCACTGTACACACCAACCGGACCAGGTGGCGTCTCGCCGCAATTAAGCCTGAACTATAACAGCCAAGCAGGCAGTGGTATTGCAGGCCAAGGATGGTCCCTCGGCGGATTATCAGGCATTACTCGTTGTCGTAAGACCGAATCACAAGATGGAACGAGTGAAGCACTGAGCTACAACAGCAACGATCGCCTCTGTTTGGATGGCCAACGGCTCATACTAACCTCAGGAAATTACGGCGCTAGCGGATCCAAATACCGAGCTGAAATCGACAACGGCACAGAAGTGTCCGTTGTGGGGAATATCAGTACCTCAGCAGGATACCTTGTCGTCACTCGAAAAGATGGCTCTAGATCTGAATACGGCAACTCGTCTCAGTCTGAATTGTTGGTTGGAAATGTTCCCTACAATTGGTTGCTCTCCAAATTTTCTGACAGCGCCGGAAATGCGATTACATTCACCTACATCAATGGTGGCAATGGTCAACGCATTCAGACAATTAGCTACGGCTCTTCTAGAGTAGAATTTGGCTATGAAGCTCGACCAGATGTCTCCTCTGGCTACCTAAACGCGACCCTCAATAAATTAACTCAACGTTTGTCCAGCATTCGAGTTAAAGAAGCATCAAAAATTCTGCGCAGCTATCACCTACGCTATAAAGATATTGTTGATGATATCGCCAACAGTCGAAACCCAACCACCGCCAATAGAAGTTATCTCGAAGCCTTATACGAGTGCGATGCAGATTCTAAATGTTTAAGTCCAACACGGTTTGAATGGCAGGTTACTGCTAACTCGCATATTGACAATGGCCGTGACTTTAGTGAGGTATTGAAAGATCAGCGTGACCGAGTAGCGATTTGGAAACCTATTGATGCTAATGGAGATGGTCTACAAGATATCGTTTGGATAGTCGGTGACTACGACAATGATGGCCATGTTCACACTAATCAAATTTACGTGATCTATGCGAAAAGCCAGGGACAAGGTTTTGCGAAGCCCACTAATATTTTTGAAAAAGACCTCCCAAAGTCAGATAACGAAAAGCCCATGCCTATTGAAGTTATTGATTTCAATGGTGATGGAAAGCAAGACCTGGCCGTTTGGGATTACACTAGCTGGAAAGTACTGCTTTCTAGACCCACATCGAATGGCTGGGCTTTAAGCTCACAAAAGAACGCAATTGATACCGGGATAGAAGTAAAGGATGCCGTTTTTGCAGACATTAATTCTGATGGCATGGTTGATATTCTATATTCTGACAAATCCAGCCTTAAAGTTAGAAAGCTACAAAAAGGAAGCTCAAGCAACCTAGCATCAGCTGATCGGTTCTATCGTTTCTCAGCTGTAGAAAGCTATAGTTTAACGGGATTCAACAATAGCTCATATCCTGATCATCACGATATTGAATCAATTGCAATAGCATCAAGCGTTCCTCCAGCGGATATTGATGGAGATGGACTTGTCGATTTCGCGCTGAACTTAACCGTTTCTCATCGACTTGATAACTATCCGAAGCTAAACACACGACAATTTGTCAAGTTAATTCAAAATTCTAACAAACTATCTGTAATTGATCTTGGAATAGTCAATAAAAACTCCAGCTATTTTTCAATTACGCCTGTAGATATCAATAATGATGGATACACCGATTGGGCATATTCCGCCACCAGTGGAGACTATAAGCGTTGGTCTTACAGCTTAAATAATGCTGATGGCTCGCTTAAAAAGACATATGTTTCAAAAGGCTTCCTCGCCACCATCCATAAAAATTATAAGCCGCAATTCGCAGACTGGAATCGCGACGGTTATCTTGACCTCTATTGGCACGATGACGCGAATAAAGCTATCAAAGTCCGCACATGGAACCCGACAAACGATCAGTATAGCTCGGCGTTAACCATCCGAAAGACTGCAGGAAGCGTCGATACAAGCTATATTTTGACAGACATTAATGGCGACTCATCGCTCGATCTTTTAGTTGCCGACGGTGAAAATCTAGATGGCTACTACGGTACGGCAAACAACGACAGCAACGGCATTTTGCGTATTACCAACGGTCTAGGTAGCGCGACGGATATACAATACAAGCGACTTGCGGATACCGGTAATCACTATAAACCATTACTCGAACGTGTTGGCGGGAACGCCAGCAGCTTTTATACCGCATTAAACTCCGACTGGAATGTTGACTTAAAGTCCAATTTCGACAGCTACGGAGTCAGCCCGCAATACATCAGTAAAACGTCGCCGGTGCTGGAACTCGCCGCACCTATTCAAGTCGTCACTCGTGTTTCCGGTGATGCGCCTACGGCTAGCAATGCGCGAGCAAAAAGCCATATTAGCTACAGCTATAGCGAGGCCAAAATTCAAGCGAGCGGTCGCGGTCTTTTAGGATTCCGCACAGTATCCTCGACCGACGAACAAAGTGGAATCGTCACCACAACCCGCTACCGTCAGGATTTCCCATTTATCGGTCGACCGCTAATCACAACAGTGAAAAAAGGCTCGACAACCCTTAAAGAGAGCTTCAACCAAGATCGTTTTTATAAAGCCTCCGTAGGTAACGATGGCACCAGCTACTACCAATTGTGGACGGCTAACAGCTTTGAAAAAACCTTCGACCTAACCGGTCGTTTTACGAGCGCCCAAAAAGTTACCACAGCCCAACCGGATAGCTGGGGCAATCTGACGTCCATCAACACCTTTAACTATACAGCAGCCAACTTTAGCAATGCCCTCACCTCAACCTTAGTGACAAACGCCTATGGCAGCGATGAGGATGACAAGCGCTATGGTCGACTTTCTAATACCCGTGTAGAACACGGACGACAAGGTACCGGCAGCATCGTTAAAACCTCAAGCTTCACCTACTATTCTGGCGGTGCTGCGAACAACTTACTAAAAACCGAAACCGTGAATGCTTCCGGCGCGGGCACTCAAGCAGTGACCACGACCTACACCTACGACAGCTATGGCAACAAGATCTCCGCGATCAGCAATACAGCAGGCATGGCAAACCGCAAAACCAATTGGACTTACGCCAGTGGCCGCTACCTGACCTCTACCACCAATAGCTTAAATCACGTCGCTGAGCGAATCACAGAACGTAATGCCTTTGGATTGCCCACCCTTGTGGAAGGTCTTAACGGCTTTTGGACTCGATTTGAATACGACTCCTTAGGACGTCAAACCTATCAAGAAGACGCCACCGGCGCCTGGACTAAAACCCTATATTCCAAACAAGGTCTTATTTCTTGGGCGAAATATCGGGTCGCCACCTCTCAATCCGGCGGCGGACAAACCACAGAATATTACGATCAACTGGGCCGAGTCATCCAAACCTCGACCACGGGATTCGATGGCAGAGCCATCCACCAGAAGACCCAATACGACAAATCCGGACGAGTCTATCGTCAATCCATTCCCTATCGTGATGGCGAAGCTCTAGCGTGGACTACCAATGGCTACGACGCGCTCGGTCGTTTAACCAGTCAACAGGTCGATGGTATCGGAACCTCCACCATTGCTTATCAGGGGTTAAAAACCGTCTACACCAACCCCAAAGGCCAGGTAAAGTCAGAAATTCACGACGCCAGCGGTCAGCTCAGCCAGGTTATCGATCATTCTCAAAATAAAATCCGCTATTTCTACACGGCCACAGATCAATTGCGCCAAACCCAAGTTATAAGTCACGAAGGTGCAACCATTAATACCTATCTGGAATACGATGGGCTGGGCCGCAAGATCAAAATGCGAGACCCGGATAAAGGCACTTGGTTCTACACCTACAATGGTTTTGGTGAGCTTAACGAACAGTATAAAGTCACGCATCAGGTGCAGTACGGCAGTAACCTCGCAACTCTGAAGTCTACACCGGCGCGCTACCAGCGTACCGTTATGACCTATGACACGCTGGGTCGTATGGTGACTCGCAAAGACTATCTGCAAAATAATGTCTTAGAAGGCAACACCACTTGGACCTACGACACTGCAACCAACGGCATCGGTAAACTCGCCCGTGAAGTCGGTGGCGGCCTGACCCGCAACTACTACTATGGCGCCTACGGCAGTGGTAGCCGCACCGACACGGTCGAAGTGTTTGACGCCCAGGGCGACCTAGATACGACCTTCAGTACCGTCTTTGACAGTATTGGCCGAGTCGCTCGCCAGTTCGACGGTTTGGACCTGCTCAGTGGCACCATCAACCAATACAATGGCAATGGCTACCTGCAAAAGGTACAAGACAGTCGCAGCAAAGCAACACTGTATACGGTTGCCGCTCAAAACAGCCGGGGCCAGGTGACCGAGTCTTATTTGCAGGACGGCACGCTGCAGAAATACAACTATGAGACTGTCACCGGGCGGCTCAAAGCCATTACGGCCAGCAGCCAGGCGACCACCACCAATGACCTGCTAAATCTCAGTTATCAATGGGATACCGTCGGCAACCTGACCACACGGTCTGATCATCTCAAGCAGCAGCACCAAAGTTTCTGCTACGACAATCTCAATCGATTGATCAAAACCCATCAGAACACCACAGGTAATTGCAGCCTGACGTCGGCGCAACAAGATGTCCAATACGATGGTTTTGGGAACATTACCGCCAAAGCCGGCGTTGGCACCTACAAATACAGCACCAATTTGAATGTGCGGCCCCATGCGGTCAGTAATGCGGGTGGCACCACCTATACCTACGACAACAATGGTAATTTGATCATCGACAGCTCGGGTCGGAAAATTACCTACAGCAGTTTTGATAAGCCGATCCAAATCACCAAAGGCAACATCAAAATCCAGTTTTTCTATGGTCCGGATCGCCAGCGCTGGAAGCGTGTCGATACCAATACCACCAGCGGCAAGGTCACCACCACCCTCTATCTGGGCGGTGTGGAAAAAGTCGTTGAGAGCAACCAAACTCGCTACAAACGCACGCTGCCAGGCAATGCTCTGTGGATCTATAATGGCAGCTTCCAACTGCAGGAAAAACGGACTCTACTCAAAGACCACTTGGGTTCAGTCGTGGGTGATTACCTGGTCGGCAGTAGTCAACCAGAACGCTACGCGTTTGATCCCTGGGGCGCCAGAATCAACGCCGCCAACCTGACGGATTTGGTCGACGGCAGTCAGCTGACACCCTTCTTAAATCTGTTTAGCCGCCCGACGACGCGTGGATTTACCGGCCATGAGATGCTGGATAGCGTCGGCATTATTCATATGAACGGGCGGATTTATGATCCGAGGCTTGGGCGGTTTTTGCAGGCTGACACAATCATTCAGTTCCCTGACTATACCCAAGGTTATAACCGTTACAGTTATGTACTGAATAATCCGTTAAACATGACAGATCCGTCGGGGCATATTCTACCTATAGTTGTAGGTGCTATAGCTGCGGCGATTACCACAGATATCGTGGTTGTTGCAATTGCAGTAGGTGTCGCATCTTTCGCTCAGACGTTAGCTCAAGGCGGGAGTTTTGGTGATGCCTTTATATCGGGGATATCAGCAGCCGCTCTAACATATATGGGAGGCTCATTGCTTCCAGGGGCATCGACCTTTGGGGATTACGCAACTGCTGTGGTTTCAATGGGAACGGTGGGAGGCATAACCTCTACCCTTCAAGGCGGAAAGTTTGGTCACGGGTTTGTTAGTGCAGGTATTGGTGGGCTCGCTGGCGGTGCGCTTGGTGGTAGCATTGGTGACGCTGTTGGCAGTGAGCTGGTGGGGAATGTAATAGGCCGGGCTATTGTGGGTGGGACTTTAACAAAAGCAACCGGTGGACAATTCGCAAATGGGGCAAGGTATGCAGCTTTCGCAGCGGTCGCTAATTGGGCTGCCAGTCGCCCGGTCCGTACGGGAGGAGCATTAACCAATCCCAAAGTTTCCATTGAGACGGATGTCAAGTTGCGTGATGATGCCATCAACAATATGAATGTGGATGAAACCCTTCCTGAGATCGAAGCTAGGGCTATGAGCCAAGAGCCAATCTATATGGAAGCAATAAAGGTGGTGGCCCAAGCCTCGACCTTTACCCCAGATTATTCAATTGATGTTTCTGGATATTATCGAGCCATTGCTCGGGGGCAGGCTAGAAACCGGGCAATTGCTAATTATTCTCGTGGAGTTGCAGACTTACGTTCTTGGCAAAATTTCTCAAATACAGCCAACATTGCCGGTAGCGCACCTGCGACTCTACTTTGTGCTGGAGGAATAGCAATTTGTTACAATATGGCCGTTGGTGGAGCCACCGCTACACTTACGGATTTAGCATTAGGTAATAACCCAAGTGTTGGTTCGGCACTCGAAGGAGCTTTATTAGGAGGGCTTACTGGGCCAGTAACCAGCCGTCTGATTTCGGCGTCTGGTGGTTCTTGGCAGGCTACCGCTGCTTGGCAATCAAATGAATATTTTTTGAGTAGTGGTGCAGGGTTTGCGATACCTAACCCTTGAGGATTTGTTTAAATGAGTAATGTATTCATTTCTTTGCTTATGTTTTTTTTGGTATCGCATTATGTAGACAAAAGATGGGATATTAAAGACAAGGGCGCTATATTTAAACTCTCCGTAGGTTTCTCCAAAGGTGTTTTTTTATGCGCGATCATACTGTTAGTAAATGCGATCACTGGAGAGTTAAAGTTTGAGCGCATTGCTCAATTTTACTGGGTTGGTGCTGCTGTATGTGTAGGTTTAGCACTTTTCGAACTTTTAGGTAAAGAGAATTACATCGACTGAAAATAAGTGGAATAAGTGGTGTCAGATAGAATTAAAGGCGCACAAAGCGCCTTTTTTGCGCAAATGTGCCAGCGAGCCGTTCAGTGGATTCTAGTACATCCGTTCACATGCGGTCAGCACAATGTGCACATCCGTCCAACGCACGCAAATGCGTATACTGCCGGACTTGAACGGGCCCGCTGTCAGAATTTTCTTCCTTGGACTATTTTAGCGTATATATAAGACACCCACATATTTGACACTCCCCCACCATGACCAAAGCCCGTTCCGAACAAATTGACCTTGATGCAACGCCGTTCTACCACTGTTATTTGAAAATCTATTCAAGCGCCTGATAATGAGATCCTATTCTCCGTATCACACAAAAAAGGATAGACTGATGCTTATCCGCGGAATATAGGACACCCAAATATTTGACTTCTCTCCTCAAATCCGATAAATTCCCAAAGCATGACCAAAGCCCGATCTCAACAAATTGATCTTGATGCCACGCCGTTTTATCACTGTTATGTGCGATGTGTGCGTCGTGCGTATCTCTGTGGGGATGATGCACTGACCGGTGAAAACTACGATCACCGTAAGCAGTGGATTGTCTCGCGCTTACGATTCCTGTCGTATGTCTACGCCATCGACTTGTGCGCTTATGCGGTGATGAGCAACCACTATCATGTGGTTTTGCATGTGGATCAGAATCGGGCAGCCGACTGGAGTGATCACGAGGTGGTCGAGCGTTGGATTCAGCTCTATAAGGGCCATCCGCTGGTGGATCGCTGGTTACGGTCGCCTGAGTCTTTTAGCCGAGGTGAACTCGACACTGTTTGTGAAATCATTGATGGCTGGCGTGAACGCTTATCGTCTATCGAGTGGTTTATGCGTGGCGTTAACGAAACCATTGCCCGCATGGCCAATGAGGAAGACCACTGTCGTGGCCGCTTTTGGGAGGGTCGCTATAAAAGCCAGGCATTGCTTGATGAATCCGCGTTACTGAGTTGCATGGCCTACGTGGATCTCAATCCAGTACGTGCCGGTATGGCTGACTCATTAGAGTCGAGTGATTACACCTCGATTCAGCAGCGGATTTACGAGTATGTTCGCGAGCACAAAAATGCTACTCGCCAGCATTCGGGTGTGAAGCAAGCAGTGAAACGCCAGCAGGCTGTTCGCAAAGAGATCGGCTTGGCGGATCTTTCTCAAGCCACCCTAAAACCCTTTGATGGCAGTGCCCATACACCACTTGAAACAGCCTTACCCTTTACCTTTGCCGACTATATGGACTTGGTGGATGCCACAGGCCGAGCGATTCGCGATGATAAAATGGGTTTTATCTCGAACAAGATCCCCCGTCTAGTTCAGCAGCTCAATATCGATCCAGATCGCTGGTTAGATCACATTCAACACTTTGGTCGCTCTTATTCAGACGGAGTAGGAACCATTGAATCACTGAAAGAATTTGCCACCAAACGTGGGCAATGCTGGCTTAAGGGCATGAGTCAATCGCGACGCTGTCGGTTGCGTAAAACGGGATAGCAAATATCCACTCTTTAATCGATACTCCTAACACACAATGTCGGAAAGCTTTGCCTCACCGATGGCTTGTTTATTGAAGAATTCGCCGGAATATTTTGGTCAGGCGAACATTTAACTCGCCCGCTACAATTATTCTGGGAATTCTTGGTCATTTCCCCAGGATTTATTAACCCTCCTTAACGCCCCATACAGGAACCCCGCACTCCCGCTGATCGTCTGACCTAGTCAGACAATATCTACAGCGAGAAAAGCGATGATGAGAAAATCAGTCTTGGCGTTAGTCGCCCTAGCCTCCGCTAGCGGAATGGCTTGCGCAGCGAAGCCCGGTGGCAAGCCACCCTCTTTCAGCAATCTAGACAGCGACGGCGACGGCGTTATCACCAGTGCAGAAGCCAGTGATGACCCGATGCTTGCCGATATGTTCGACCGCCTCGACAGCGACGGTGACGGAGCAATTTCCGAAGACGAGTTTAATGCGGCTCACCGTGGTCCTCCTGGTGGCGGACGTGGCGGTCCACCGTCTTTCGACAGCCTCGACACAGATGGCGACGGGGTGATTACCCAAGACGAAGCCAGCAACGACCCAATGCTGTCGGAAATGTTTAGCAAGATGGACAGCAATGGTGATGGCGTTCTGACTGAAGACGAACTGCAGGCACCACCACCCCGCTAAGCACACAGCAGAAATGGTCCCACCAGACACCCACCTGCGTGGGACCGCAATAAGCGTTTATCCCTCAATAATCGCATGCAACCGATTTTCCTTTTCAACACGCTTCAGCTCTCTTACAGGCTACCCGGCCATACCAGAAACGACCCTCGTCCGCTATACCAATTGTCCTATGGTTAGGACATTTGGTCATTATAATGAATCGCTCATAATTCTATTTTTAAAAAATGCCCTCACCGGGGTTTGTGTTTTACGATTGACAACATCGGACGTGAATATGAACGCATCTACAAGAACGTCACTGGCGATCACCGTCGCCTGCCTATTGAGCATTATTCCAGCCTCGAATCTGCTGGCTGCCGAGCCAGCAACAAGCACACAAGAGCAAACGACTACCCGTACACTGCCCATGGCGGATGCTCGCGCGAAATACGCTACTGAAGTGGATAAGTTCGTCGATATCGATGGCGTCAATGTTCATTATCGCGATGAAGGCAAAGGCCCAGCCATTCTCTTGATGCACGGCACCCTAGGCGACCTCTTTGACTGGAACACCTGGGCGGAGGAATTATCGGATGAATTTCGAGTCGTCCGCTTCGATCTACCTGGCTTTGGATTGACCGGCGATATGCCCAACGGCAACTATTCCGTGGACCGCAACCACCTCCTCATCGACGGACTGATGGATCACCTGGGCATTGAAAAATTTGGCGTGGTGGGCATTTCCTACGGCGGAATGGTAATGTTTCGATATGCCGCAACCCGCACGGATCGAGTCACCTCCATGGTGTTGATCAACTCAGCCGGTATTCAAAAAGGCAAGCCCGCACAAAAGAAAGACACACTGAAGGACGGCAAAGACAATAAACCAGCCAAGAATATGTTTATTGAGCCGATCGTGACCAAAGCCGACGTTGAGGGGTTCTATGAAGCCTACATCAACGATCCCGCCGCTCGCACCGATGCGTTTATTCAACGCAAACTCGATTACATGAACATTCAGGGTCGACTGGAGGTTTCCAACCAAACCCTGGCATTTTACGAGCCGGGCAATCCAAAACGCGTTCTCAGCCATGTGAAAGCTCCCAGCTTGGTCATGTGGGGCACCGCCAACGCGGCGCTGGATACCGAAACCGCTCAGACGTTTTTGGATTACCTCACCAACGCCTGCAGCAAGAGCCTCGTCACCTTTGATAGCGGCGGGCATTACATCAATGTCGAGCGCCCACAGGAAACCGTGGATGCAGCCAAGCGCTTTTTTATGACGCTCAAGAACAATCCACCTGCCAGTTGTGAGAAGGTGTGTGCGTTAAAGGATTGACGGTAGAGAAGGCCTCTCGCAAACATTCGTGAGAGGTCTTGTTGCCCATAACGCTTTCGCTCAATGAAGGATTTTTGACAATTATCCTGATGCAGCGGGCAAGCGCCTTCTTCCTAGCTGGCTAGCGCATCTCAGCAATCCAGGATGGCCACAACCACCTTTCTAGCAGCTTGTTTTCCAACGCTTATTCAAACCCACTAAATACATATATAAATCAAAAACTTAAGAGACATAAGTCAAACCATAAAAGAATGCTATGTATCGGTCAGTATGCTAAAATAATATGCAACTCTGGGTTCAATTTAGCGAGTCAGACATGAGAACAGTATCCCTTGAGGCCAAAAAGGCTTATGCGAGAAAAAGCCGATTCAGCAACTACCAAGCAAGTCTCAAGCTAGAAGGTTTTACAGTCTCTAGCTCTCCGTCTAAAACGGCATCTTCTAAAGCTAAAGCGCTCGCAAAATACGCAAAAACAGCAAAAGCTTAAACTGAATGGTTGATAAGTATGGCGCTGCCGATGACCCTGCTTGCTACCCAGGAACATCCGTACTCAAAAACTTATTAAATATTGAAGATGAGGCTCTACTCGAAGAAGCTGAAAGAGAAATCAGCTCGGTCACCGCCTCTGAAATTGAATTTTCTCCCCCTCCATACGATCTGGCTTACCTGCAAGAAATACACCGCACGCTGTTTTCAGATATTTATAGCTGGGCAGGCGCTATAAGAAGTGTCGATATTAGTAAGGGTGAAACACGTTTTTGTTCAGTCAATAGAGTTGTGCCTGAAGCTGAAAAGATTTTTTCTCACCTAAACGCCCTAAATAATTTTACTGAATTGGACCGCGAAGACCTGATCAGCAATGTTGCCGAGCTATATGGCGACATGAATATGATCCACCCTTTTCGTGACGGCAATGGCCGAACTCAGCGCATTCTTTTTGAGCATATTGTGATTAATACCGGCCTTGAAATTTCCTGGAGCCAAGTCGACCTAGAGGAATGGGTTAATGCGAATGTCGCCTCTGTTCACTGCGATTACGAACTCCTTAAAGCGATTTTTAATCGATGCATAGGCGACGAAATTTAACAGCCTGACTGACAAATTATGTGTTGATTTCGTCTCACGACACCTCTTCGCTTCGCCACTTGATCGGTAACAACTTTCCTTGCGTCTTTGAACTATCCCAAAAAATCCGCCCACCACCTCATCATCTCACGGCGTTATTTTAGAGGGGAGGATGTGTGGGTAACGCCCGGAATTATCTTGGAGTTGTTCGAGCAGCTCAATGACGGTTTGGTTGGAAAACGGCACCAGATGTTCGGTTTTCACCTTCAGCAAGACTTAGGGCTTCAGCATCGCATCATCTTCGACGCATAGCTCGAGCATAAGCTCGACAGCGCGAGACAAAAGCATCTACGTGTAGCGCGCCAAGCCACAGCCATGTCGCGCACGCAATTCCGATGACAGCGCATAGTGCAGCCGCCGCGACAGCAGGAAGAGTGTCATTGTTGTTTGTGGATGCTACGTATAAAAACAAGATCGCAAATGCTGCGCAATACAGCGCGCATTTTTTTGACAGTTTGAATAAGTTGTTTTTCAAAATCGCAGCAAATTTAGCTGCCATATTCTCGCGTCCGCAGCAATATATACAGAAGCGCTAAAGTACTTATAACTAAACGTGCTACCTATTTGCTAGTTAATTTCGATGGTTAGTGAATCCTAACCGAAGAGATGGTGCCCAAGGCCGGACTTGAACCGGCACGGCCGTGAAGCCGGGAGATTTTAAGTCTCCTGTGTCTACCTATTCCACCACTCGGGCAATGCGTCTTACTGACTGGAACTGTATCAACCGTTCACGGGCCGGCATTACGAAGAAATTGGAGGCGCGGGTCGGAATCGAACCGGCGTACACGGAGTTGCAGTCCGCTGCATGACCACTCTGCCACCGCGCCTATAAAATCGATTTTTTGTACACTGAGTCGTGTACGCCGATTCGATCAACCGGCTCTCTTTATGTCGTCGCGGACGCTCGAGTTGCTGTCAACTGGACCACGCCTCTGCCACCGCGCCTATATAATCGTTTTTTTTGTACACTGAGTCGTGTACGCCGATTCGATCAACCGGCCCTCTTTATTTCGTCGCGGACGCTGGAGTTGCTATCGACTGGACCACTCTGCCACCGCGCCTTTAAACTGTCACAAACCACTTTCAAAACTTCATGCAACTTCATCTTACTGCAACGAAATTGGCACTCAAACAACGCCTGAAGGGTCAGAGCAATTCGCGAGGCATTTTACGTATTCTTTCTTTGGAGTCAAGGACTTGTCACAATTGCGTGTGATCATCTTCCATCAGCACCGGCCACGCGGCCATCAGATAAAGCACCATGGACCAAAGCGTCAGTATCGCCGCGATGTACAGGGTGATATATCCAATCACATTGAAAATGAAATACGCCTTGGGATCGAAGGCTAACAGCACAATGATGGCGATCATCTGCATCGTGGTTTTCACCTTACCGATGTAGGATACCGCCACGCTCGCCCGTTTACCCAGCTCCGCCATCCATTCCCGCAGCGCCGAGATGACGATCTCCCGCCCGATAATGGTCACTGCCGGTAAGGCGATCCAGATTGTGCCGTGCTCCTGCACCAACAGGACCAGGGCCACCGCAACCATGAGTTTATCGGCGACCGGGTCTAGAAAGGCTCCGAAAGGGGTTGCCTGATCGTATTTACGCGCCACATAGCCATCCAACCAGTCGGTGATGGCCGCAATACTGAAAATGGCGGAACTCAGTGGAAAACTCCACCAGACCGGCAGATAAAACACCAGCACCAGCAGCGGAATCATCAGAATCCGCGCCAGAGTCAGGCGGTTGGCAAGATTCATTTTACCCATAACTTCACTACGACTAGACGGTACACCAGGGTCAGCTGGCTTTAACCGTCGGACTTTAAGGCAGCATAGATGTCTTCTGCAATTTTTTTATTGATCGAAGGCACCTTAACCAGATCCTGCACACTGGCCCGCCGAATCTCCTGCAGGCCACCAAAATAACGCAACAGCTCACGCCGCCGCTTGGCCCCGACACCAGGAATATCTTCCAGGCGCGAGGTTTTCCGCTTCTTATCCCGCCGCAGTTTGTGGCCGGTAATTGCGAAACGATGGGATTCATCCCGAATGTGCTGTAACAAATGCAGCGCCGGGGAATCGCTCTCCAGTACCAATTCGCCACCATCATTGGGCAACAGAATCCGCTCAAACCCCGCCTTGCGAGTGGTGCCTTTGGCGATTCCGATCACCATCAAGTCCGAAATGGCCAGCTCCCGCAAAACCTCCTCGGCCCGATGCAACTGGCCTTTACCGCCATCAATAATCAGGAGATCGGGCATCAAACCCTCGCCTTTTTGCAGGCGCGTGTAGCGGCGCCGCAACGCTTGCTCCATCGCGGCGTAATCATCGCCGGCGGTGATGTCATCAATATTAAAGCGCCGATAATCTCGCTTGAGCGGACCATTGCGATCAAAGACCACACAGGAAGCAACCGTCAACTCGCCACTACTGTGGCTGATGTCATAACATTCCAGCCGCTCAGGCATACTATCGAGCTTAAGCACATCCTGCAGAGCCTCGAAGCGCTGAAAGGTATTCTGGCGGCTTGCCAGACGCCCCAGAAGGTTCTCCTGAGCCGTATTGGTCGCTAACTGCATCCACTGTTGCCGCTGCCCCCTCAAATCGCCACACTGAATACTGAGGTTACGCCCCCACTTCTGTTGCAGAGCCGCTTCAAGCTCAGGCAATTCTTCTGGCTGAAGATTCAACAGGATTTGGCGAGGCAGAGTGCGGTCGCTATCCGTCAGATAGAACTGCCCTAAAAACGCCATCAGCATTTCCGATTCTTCCTGCAGTAGCCCCTGCCCCGCCGCCGATTGAGGAAAATGACTATTGCTGCCCAAAATACGCCCCTGGCGAATATACAGCACGTGAACACACACCAATCCGGCTTGATGTACCAGGGCAATGACATCCACGTCACCACTGCCACCCTCGATGATCTGCTGCGTCTGAACTCGGGCAAGCGCCGCCATCTGATCCCGATATTGGGCCGCTTGCTCAAAATCCAATTGCGCCGCAGACGCTTCCATCAAATCAGCCAGCTCCTGCTTTAAGCTATCGCTTTTGCCCGCCAAGAACATTTCACTGTGGCGTAGATCTTCCGTATAGGTGTCTTTGTCGATCAGCCCGACACACGGCCCCGTGCAGCGGTCGATCTGAAACTGCAGGCACGGCCGGGAGCGGTTGTAGAAAACACTGTCTTCACACTGGCGTAATTTGAAAGTCTTCTGCAGAAAGTTGAGACTGGAGCGGGCCGCCCCCGCATTGGGAAACGGACCAAAATAGCGATTGCCCTTACGCTTGGCGCCCCGGTGCAATACCAACCGGGGGAAGTCCTCGCCCCCCGTGAGGGCAATATAGGGGTAGGATTTATCATCCCGCAGCAGAATATTGAACGGCGGACGATTCTGCTTGATCAGATTTTGTTCGAGCAGCAGGGCCTCGGTTTCAGTCGCCGTAACGGTGACATCGATGCGGGCAATTCGCGCCACCAGCGCACGGGTTTTGGGATTGGGTATATTCTTCTGAAAATAGCTGCCCAGCCGATTTTTCAGGTTGCGCGCCTTGCCAACGTAGAGGATTTTCTCGTCAACGTCATACATCTGATAAACCCCAGCACGAGTCGTTACCTGACTCAAAAAACGCTTGGCATTAAATAGGGGTTCGTCAGAGCTCGCTAGCAGGTCGGGATCAGTCATGGGTGTATGATACGCGCATATGATTTCTAATCAAATCAAACATTTAGAGTCCGATAGATAAGATATTACGCAAAAGAGGGCTCATTTGCCCACTATTGAATAGCGTATCGGAAGTTTACCCTTCAACGCTAGCGAGAAGTAGCGAATCTCTTTTGGTCGTTAATCTTTTATTTCGACCAATGACAGGTGGCAACGCTCACCAACGACCGCTTGACTATAAACAACTCTTGAGAGCTTTTTACCTGCGGTTTTCGCCGCAAGTAGATTCGAATACGCAGCCCTGCCAAAATCCGTGGTGATGTCTAAATAGACCGCAGACCACTCACAATTGAGTGTCAAACCCTCCGTCACTGTAAAGTACGCATAATTTCCCTGCACACCGATTCGATCAATCGCTCTATTACTGTCTTCAACGGCAAACGCGCTGTAGGAAAAAACCCCAGACAGGAGTAGCCCAGCAAAACGCTTCATCATCATTTCCTCCAAGAATTCAAAACTCTTAATAACGAACAAACGGTAAGACACTCATCAACGCTGTATCTACCGCAATATTCTGATTTTCCAATCATTAAAAACATCTAGCTACAGAGTTTAATGATAAACTTTCTTACAACCTAATCAGTTTAGGTACAATTCAATGGCACCACTCTAGCGAAAACCAAATTAGAATTTTTCGCATAACGTTAACAACCGCCCCTAGAAACTCGCGCGAAGAATTACAACGGAAGTCATCTATGAAAAAATACATCCTTGGCGCAAGCCTTCTTCTATCAGCACTATCGCACGCAGGCAAAGATCAAGTCCCTACCGATAGAGCGATTACAAAAATCATCACTTACGAGGATTTCGCCGCAATTTGGTTTACACCAAATTTTGACAACACCCAGAACTGTCAAAACACGATCCAAGGACGGGTAATCATAGATATGAAAGATGAAAAATCGAAGGAAATGTATTCCGCAGCCCTAGCAGCGGCGACATCCGGAAAAAAAGTGGGCTTTGGAATTGAAGGGTGCTTCAACCGTGCTCCAAATTACCCCCTAATCTACCGCATCGACATCAGTTTTTAATCGATAGGTTTGATAGAAGCTACACTTTTCTAAGACTTAATATTTTTGCGCTGATAGGAAAACAATGAACATTTTCACCAAGCTTGGTATTGCCACTACAGCACTTACTATTTCAACGGCGTCCTTTGCCGGGATATCCGCAGAAGTCGGCATTGCCGCAATTCAAGTACAGGACAATCGCACCTGGATCGACTTAACCGATAGCATCGGCAGCGCCACCACTTGCTCAAATAAAACAGCCGTTGAACTTGCCAACGACGGAAATGTTAACCGTGAACTTATTATTTCTGTCGCGCTTACTGCATTAACGGCGGGACGAAAGGTAGTTATTATTGCCTCTAACGATTGCTCTAATGTTGATAAAGACATAATAAAAGGGATTCGAATTGTGAGAACGAAGAGTGAGTGACTTCAGCATGGCTTCCCTTATCTATGAGTGATTTAAAGCGCACCTACAAGACGGCAATGCAGCGCTCAATGCAGCGGAAATCACTCTGGATGATTTGGAAGCCAAGTGGGGCGACAAATTTCCGATAGCGATCCAATTCTGGCGCAACTAGCGGCCAACACTCTCGGCTTTCTTTAAGTATCCGGATTATGTGCAGAAGTCGATCTACACCATCAACTCCGTTGAAGCGGTTCACCGTCAATTTCGTAAGCCCACCAAAACTAAGGATGGCTCCGCCAATGAAAACAGCTTACTGAAGCTGCTTTACGCCGGTATACTCAAAGACACTGAGCGATTGCCCCATCCGATTCAACATTGAAACAAGACACTGTCGCAGCTCACGATTCACTTCCCGGATCGGCCAGGGAAACACATCAGTTTATGATCCTGCTGACTGACACAGAGCTTTGAACACCCTCTAGTCAATGTTATAAAAAGTGCCTATTAACAATCGGTATCTTTCAGAGACGTTTTTTATATCAAACCAATATTTCAAGCCCTTTCTCTGCAACCAGGTTCAATAGTTTTAACGAAGGGCCATTAGGCCTTTTCGCACCTTGCTCCCACTTCTGTACCGTGGATTTGCTGGTATTCAGGTAAGCGGCAAATACACCTTGGCTGGCATGATTTTTAATACGAATTTGTTTGATCTGTAACGCGCTGAACTCTTTGATGGGTGGCAAGCATAGCGCATCAAACTCTCGCAATGTAGACTCTTTCATCACCCCGGCAGCATGCAAGTCTTTCGCAGTATCATGCACCGCATCCATAATTGATTTACTCATTGACACTTACCTCGACTAACGCACCAAACTTAATCGCTTCATCCAGCGCCTTATCATTGTATCCCAATAATTCTTTTGCCAATCGCTTCAATGCTCTCAACTCATCAGAACTGATATTGGATCGAGCATTCTTGGCAAATCCATACATAAAAAACGCCTTACTACCTACCCTGTAAGCCAGAACAGTTCTTAGGCCGCCGCTTTTACCGCGACCACTGATCGCCACGCGTTTTTTAATAACATGGCCACCCAAATCTGCGTCGATTAATCCAAGCTCTATCTCTTTAACCGCCGCGAGCAACGCGCCGTCGTCAAGGCCCTCTTTTACCGCCCATTTGAAGAAGGTCTTGTTTTTAAATATTCTCATTCTTGGCCCTTACCCTAACAAGCCGAGTGTAGCACCTAGTGCCATACACATCCATAGTTTTACCCCCACAGAATTAGGCCCAACCGTCAACAAGCCCGTTACGCAGCGGCGAGCTTAAACTCGCCTGCAGATACTGACTTCAAAAAGAAATATCTCTGCTTATCAACCAGTTAAAGAGATAAAGACGACGAGAGCAAATAGGATTTTCGAGAAGGCAAAATAGACTCTCACGCGAGAGCGAACTTTAGCCGTTTGGATGAACGCGCAAATGTGGACGACATGGCGCGCGCACTAAACATTCAGGTGTAGCAACCGCCATCGAAGCCTTAACCAACACGACACAACCGACAACGCCGCGACTGACCGACACCCTTAACCCACCCTCGCCCGCGCTTGGCGGCAAACGCGGCTAGGGATTCCACGGAGCCAACACCATTCCCATAGGAACGACCAAAGTGTTGAATATGATCCAACCAGCGATCGGGATCGATGTTGAGCTGCTGAATAAGGCGAGGACTCTTTTCTGCGATATAACCTTTTTTGTCATCGCGAATCGCTCGGCCGGTGGTATCCACCAAAGCCATATAATCCGCAAAGGTAAAAGGCAGGGCCGTTTCGAGTGAAGTATGGGCGCTGCCATCAAAAGGCTTAAGGGCGGCCTGAGAAAGATCCGCCAAGCCGATCTCTTTGCGAACAGCCTGCTGGCGTTTTACCGCTTGTTTCACATCCGAATGTTGACGAGCGGCATTTTTATGCTCGCGAACATAATCGTAAATCCGCTGCTGAATCGAGGTGTAATCACTCAATTCCATGGATTCTGCCATGCCCGCACGAACCGGATTGAGATCCACATAGGCCATACAACTTAACAACGCCGCGTCATCCAACAAGGCCTGACTTTTGTAGCGCCCTTCCCAGAAGCGGCCACGACAGTCCTCTTCCTCATTGGCCATACGAGCAATGGTCTCGTTAACGCCCCGCATAAACCACTCAATGGAGGATAACCGCTCGCGCCAGCCATCAATGATTTCGCGAACCGCATCGAGTTCACCTCGGCTAAAAGACTCTGGCGACTGCAGCCAGCGATCCACCAACAAATGACCTTTATAGATCTGCATCCAACGCTCGGCAACGTCGTGATCACTCCAGCCTTTCGCCCTATTACGATCCACATGCAAGACCACATGGTAATGATTGCTCATCACCGCATAAGCGCACAGATCGATGGCGTAGACATAAGACAGAAATCTTAACCGCGAGACAATCCACTGCTTGCGGTGATCGTAATTCTCACCGGTCAGCGCATCATCCCCACAGAGATACGCACGACGTACACACCGCACATAGCAGTGATAAAACGGCGTCGCATCAAGATCAATTTGTTCGGAACGGGCTTTGGTCATGTTTTGGGAGTTTATCGGTTTTGAGGAGCTAAGTCAAGTTTATGGATGTCCTCTATATTTTGATTATATAGATTTAATAAAAAGGCACCCCACAATTGATCACAGGGTGCTTACTCTTTGCCTATTTCTTCACTTGCTCAAAAGCTATAGATTTAAATTTGTCTATATACTCTTCTAAATCATATTTAGAGGATACCTTCGATATTTTTTCAAAGACATTCAAATAATCCTCCGAACTTGAAGCCCTGTAAACCATCAACGGTACATTATGAAAAATGTCTGCAATTTTTTTCGCTGCATTCAAACTCTCTGAAGAACGTATTTCAATAAAAGCAAAATGCATCAGTTGATATAACGCTGCCTCTAATTCTTGAGCATCATAGTTTTTATCCATCTGTATTCTTAGCCTCCATATGGGCCTAATGGATCATCATTAATATTATCTGGACGCTCCGGAAACTCTATGACGGGTATTTCGGTGTCACCTGCCCATCCACGACCTTTTGCTTCATTAATTCGAGTATTACCGTCAATAACAGTATTACCCCTTACTTTTACTTTCTCTCCGTCCTCAGGGTTGTTAATAGCTTCACCTAACCCTTCATCAGATAGCTCTCCAATTTCGGGATCGTTCTGAGGATGATCAGGATCATGAATAGGTTCCAAGTCCCCAAGCTTTCGCGTGCCCTCCGAGCCTTCTGAAGATTCACTATATGCGTTATATGCTTCGGATGCCCCATAAGCTACAGCCGCAGCACTACCTGTAAATAATGCTGCTTTTATCGCAGCAGCAGCCCAAGGGATTGCAGGTAGAGCGATTACGAATTTACCGGTTGGATCTATATGGTTCATTGGGTCATTCCCAACGTAGGCATAAAGATTCATCTGATCTTCATACCCAACCGGATCGGTCTGCATAAACCGCCCCAGTGTCGGCGAATACATCCGCGCCTTATAGTGCCACAGGCCTAATTCGCTCAACCAAACCTGCCCGGTATAGCCAAACCGCAGCGAGTGATTTGACAGAGGCTTTCCCCAGGCATCGTAGCGGAGCAAGGATTCCACATTACTGGAATTGTCTGTTACAGCCACGATACTCCCCTGCTGATTGG
This sequence comes from Pseudomaricurvus sp. ABR4_320, assembly GCF_056159445.1. Taxonomy (NCBI): domain Bacteria; kingdom Pseudomonadati; phylum Pseudomonadota; class Gammaproteobacteria; order Cellvibrionales; family Cellvibrionaceae; genus Pseudomaricurvus; species Pseudomaricurvus sp. ABR4_320. The sequence goes on from NZ_JBSWVF010000001.1 coordinate 645,439, forward strand.
GGTGCAAATGCTGCAGATTACTGCTCGTCACGCTACTACCGTCAAACATTACCACAGGGTCATCGACGCCAGCACCGTGCACATACCGTCTCAACGGTGTGGTGCTGGTATTGATGTACTCTGCGATCAGCTCGTCGCCATCGTAGAGAAAATAAGTAATACCAATGGGCGTTTCGTATTTGTAAAGTCGTCCCAGGGGGTCGTACCAGAGTTCCGCAATCAGCTCGCCGCTGGCTTTGGTTGCCTTGACCAACCGGTTTTCCTGATCGTAGGTGTAATTGGTATCAGAATTCGATGTCAGGTTACCGTTCGCATCGTAGCTGTAGTTCACACCACCAACCGCCGTGTACTGGTTTAACCCATTGGTGTTGTAGGCGGCTTTCTGGAGAACCGGGATGGGCACATACTGGCTGTTGGTGGTCTGCAGCTTAGTGAGTTGCGAGACGGCGTTGTAGTCGTATTTGTAGGTGTTGTCACTGGCGCTGCCAGCGACATCTAAACCTAATACCGTCAACCGACCCATGCCATCATACTGGTATTGATTGATGCCGCCACCCGTAAGGCGATCTAGCAAGCCATTCCCTTTGTAGCGATAACTGGCCAATGTACCAGCATTGGCGTGGGTAATCGATGAGAGTCTGTCCAATGCATCCCAGTTGAACGAGAACACTTGATTACCAGGATAAGTTACGCTGCGCCTTAATCCTTTTGCGTCGGGCGCGTAGTTGATGGTGCGCGTCACACCATCAAGATTGATGGAAGCGCTGGTTTGATCACCGCGAACGTTATAGCTCTGCGTTACACCAGCACCTTGGTCAGATCCAAAACGCGTATAGAGGGTTCGACCGAGCAAGTCGTAACCGTAATAGACGTTTTGAGAGTGGTCTGCCGCCAGGCCACTGCGGGCAGGTACGATCTTTTGGACCATTCGATCCAAGTTGTCGAATTCGTAATTAAGTACGACGCCGTTTCTGCGACGAAAACTGATTCGGTTGTCATTCGCATCATAGCCGTATTGTTCATAGTCAGAGTTCGAATAGGCATTGGCTGCTTTGGTCTTTGAAGGAAAGTACCAGTGGGTTTGGCGATCGTAACCGTCATAGCTCAAACCAGCCTTGTTTTGATTGGCATCCGTGATAGAGATTGGCTTGCCGTTGTTGCTATAGCTGTAAGCCTTGTAGACCTGCTCCAGAGGCGTGCCAAAAGCTTTATAAACATTTAACAACTGACCTGCCGCATCGTATACGTTCCTGGTAATGCGATCTTCCGCATTTTCGGCGGTTGCACCGAGTGCGCAAGCATCCTCCGGGACGGACGCGGTATCCAGGCGCTGCGCAGTACAAACAACGCGATTCCAAGCGTCGTAGGAATATTGCGTTACCCCATAGGTTTTTCCACCGCCAGATACTGTCTCACGATTTTTGCGGCCCAGCCCGTCGTAGCCGTACACCACCTGCTTTACCACGGACATCGCATTTAGATGATTCAGTGATACGCCCGTTGTCGTACCCGAAAGTACAGAGGTAACCCGGTCATCCGCATCGTAATTTGTTTTGGTGGCAAGCCTCGGAAGAGATCCGCCACCATCTGGATCTTCGCTGATTTCACCAATCTGACGACCGATGACGTCATAGTGATAATAGGTCGAATGATTCAATGCGTCTCTAACAGAAGACACTAAGCCTTTATTGTTGTACGCCGTAGATTCTGTTGCGACATCGCTGCCGTCTCCGGCGCGGATGGTCTTAGTCTGCGGCAGCAAGGTATTGCCCAAGTAAGAAATTTCTGTCACAAGCTCATCTTGCGATCCAGAACAACTGCTGCCCTGGATACACTCCGATATGTGAGTCAGCCGCCAGAGAGTGCCATTGCCCGTATCTGTCGCTGTATAGGTATGCGTTTTTGTAGGCCGCACACCATCAGCATCGGCAGGCAAGGTCATTGTCGCAACCCCACCGTGCTCATTGTAATAGGTGTAATCCGTCTGGTTGCCCTTGGCGTCTTTCGTCCAACTCGGCTGATTACAGGTTTTCGCATAAGTACAGGTTTCCGGGTAGCCCGCCGAAAACACTTCTCGATCTGTCTCAGCCGATCCAGGCTTTGCCACTTGAAGTATGCTGGTGATGTTACCGCGGCTGTCATAACGGTAGTTGTAACCATTGTTTTCAGGGAAAGAGACCCCTTCAATCAGATTGTTCTCGTAGGCATAACCCGTAAGTCGCTGCAGCTCATCCGTATAGTCATCGATCTGGGTTTCAACATTCCCCTCGTGCTCAGGACACTGTGGATCGCCGTGGTCATAGTCATTTTGAATCCAGCTAAAATTAACTTTCCGCGTTTTTCCATTGGGGTCAGTGAGAATTTTGGATTCTTCTGCGTTATCGTATTTCCAGGTGAGGCCACCACGAACGATGGAAGACACGGGGATTGTCGACCCCGCACCTGCAGCATCAACAAACTCCCAGCTCGCTGCGTTTTCCATATGGTAATTGATTTGGGTGACAATCTGGCCTGGAGACGTCACTGAAATCGGTAGCATTGGTGTCGAGTCAATGGGTGGATTGTATCCACTTGGCAACTCACCATGACAACGCATCACAAAGCCGCCCTGGAAGGTCACCTTGTATTCACGTCCAAGATCATCACTCTGCACAACCAAATACGAAACGGGATCTTCAGTAATTTCTGTGTATCGCGTGGTGATCGTATTGAGCAATGTGGCGTCTTTGTACAATGCAAAGTCAACGTCGCGCTGCCCACGATAATAAAAGCGTAACCAGTTATCTCCGGTTGTCGAACTGCTGGGCACCGTATACCCGTAATCCTCCAGCCAACGAATCTCAAGAGCGTAACCCAAGTTGCTGGTAATGGTTTCCACACGATACGTCTGGCCACCTTTTACATCTGTTGTACTGATCGGTGAATAAGTTATTTTTTCACCAGAGGGATAAGTAATGGTGGAGACCATGGCAGCAGCTTCATATTCCGCCGCATTACAATAGGTGGGATCACCACCCAACAGAGTGCATTGCCCCTCAGGGTAATAATGCTCCATCGTCGGGAAGAATTGATATACCGTACCGTTCTTGTCGGTAAAAACGTAATCATGCTGAGAGTTGCGCATCAGCTGAGAGCCGTCTTTGCGGATATCCTGGGTACAAATTCCTTGAGAGGGACAACTGAAGAGACGATCAAGACCGCCAACATGCACGGTTATATGTCGAATACTAATTTGCGCCGAAGAAGATTGATCAGACCAATAGGTCTTATCTTCGATATACGCCAGTGCCGAATAACTAGGCTTGCGCCCGTTAAAGCCGCTGGTCATATTGAGATGCCCTGCACCCGGAACATTAAACGTAATGGGCGAAGACGAGTAAAAACTGCCTGTACCCGCATCTACGCCGTTAAAGTCGGGTTTCGGATCAATCACCGGTAAATTTTCGAACTTGATCCCGGCAGCCTGCGCCACCGAAGACGCCAGCAAAAACATTGTTAAAAATAGAACAATGTTCGAGGGAGAATAGAAGCCAAAGGGTTTAAAGAAATAAAACGTATTACGATGCATTTGAAACATCCGCAGCTTATTCCGCATCACAGGTTCCCTCCCCCATACTGGCATTGTTCGCTTCCTCACAGCGATTTCCCGCCGGATCATATCGGTAACTCTGGGTATAAGGCGTAGATGCGGAGGTTTCACTGATAACACGTAAGCGCCCTAACGCATCGTATTGATAGCTGACTGATGAAGCGGGTCCAATTTCTGCGAATGAACTGCCCGACGTAAATTGATAGGCGGAGCCTTGATTGGCGAGAACAATATCGATCCGATTATCATCGTTATAGTCTGACAAACCGATTGATATCGAGCGATCACTGAGGTTATGAGAGAGAGCGTTTGCGCCGGTAAAACTGACCAGAGTTGAGGGCAATAAATCACCTGAACTTCCAGACACGACCAATGATGTACTACTCTCATTCTGGCCACGGATCAGTACATCCTGTATACCATCACCGTTCAAATCCCCCAAATAATAATCAGAATTTAATTGTGCCTTTGTGTAGGTCGCCAAATCAGCGTCGGTAAGATCCAACAACTGAGGGGAACCATATCCACCACTTCCACCATAAATGACAAAGGACGATGAAGGATAGAACGCAATCGGAATTGCGATATCACTGTGAATCAACACGATGGATTGTTGAATTTGAAAATAGATATCGGGATACCCGTCGCCATTTACGTTTCCGTAATAGAGTTCGTATTGGCTTGGGTTGGCAGATAACGCGCTAGCACTCCAAACAACCGCACTTCCAACAACAATAACTCCCTGTAACAGCCTACGCCTGGCGCACCTTATACAATCATCCATTCGCCGCAACAAAATCCTGAAACCTCTATTTATTCACATCATTTCTATGCGGCATTATTGTCAGCAACGACGCCGCACGAGAAAACTGCTGATTATGCGTCAATACCTTTTACGGACGCATTACTCATTAAAGACGATCACTCGATGTAGTTTATGCCCAGCTACCCCACCCACGGTTTCCGTCGAGTCGTAACAATGAAAAGAGACTTTCTTTCCGGCCATCCAGGTTGATAACAGAAGACTGTATAAGGCGCTTTCGTTGTTTGGGACATAACACCAAGTCCCTCCCGAAAACTTGAAGTATATTGGCTTTTCATTTTCCCACTCTAAGACTTGAACTATCTCTTCTCGCCCCCCTGTCACCCAAGCATTAGCCGGAAGAGAGACCGTAGCGACGCTTGAAAAAGCCACCAGAGTTAGAAGTAATTTCCTAGCGGATTTTAATGATATACACATTGCGTTCTTGAAGGTTCTTGGACGTTTTTTCATACCTATTTACTTCATTAATCGAATAGAAATCACTTTTGTTCTGTTGCCTATTTCGCACGTGCCTGCGTCGACAACAAGCTGAACATCAGAATCTGCGGCAAAGGCAGTCAACGCCATGGATAGCAATTCTTCATAAGCCGGATGGTTTTTACTGATCGAATATTGAGTAGATGCAGCATTACAACCTTCAGTAGGTGTTGTATGAAAGAGAGCTATTCCTTCTCCATTCCAACCATTTTCGATATACGTTACCTTTCCTCGCGCAATGATTTCCGCAGGCAAAACCGATGTAGGAATAATACTTAGCAAACAAAACAAAAAGATTTTTTTCATTTGGAATCTGGCCTATCAAAGGCAAATTTGTTTTCCAAGAACCGTCATGCATTCACTTTGAGGAGGTTACAGAAATTTCTATAGCCATAGAAATCAAAAATTTAGGAAAGCATGTGAACTAACGGGAATTGTACTGACAGTTTTAGAAAGATTGACATAGATTAACTTACGTAAATCTATGAATTTTCCCACACAGAAGTGCTTTTCATACTTTCCTATAAAACTGAATATTTATTTACCAGAAAAAATGAATTTAGTGACATAGTTCACAGATTTCTCTGCGAATTTAAGGGAGGAATTTGGCGACATGGCCTTTTTTTAAGAATGACGATTTTTCACAGCCAACAAAGAAATTACTCTGGGTACTCGGGATATCCAGCTACTATCCAGGGATACTGTGCAAAGGCTAGGAATTTAAACACCCTCGATAAACCTACGGGCAACTGAAACAAAACATTCAGACAAGATCGCCCACAGAACTCCGCACGCAGTAGCCTACCTGCAACCATTCGATATTTTTGCATGTGGTCGCAGATAGTTAAGCATGTGATGTTTAATACGAGCGGGAAATAGGCCCGGAAGAAATCAGTGAAGAATGGACTCGATATCCAGAATTTTATGTTTAACGGCAAGCAGAGTCAGTTCAACATCGCTATTGATATCGAGCTTTTCAAAGATCCGATAACGATAGCTGTTGACCGTCTTAGGGCTCACGCAAAACGTATCGGCTATCTGCTGAGCTTTCTTGCCATTGGCAATCATAATTGCCGTTTGCAACTCACGCTCAGACAAGAGCTCGAAGGGCGACTTGTCCCGGTCAGGCGAAAAGTTACGCAGGGCGAGTTGTCGAGCCACACTGCTGCTCATGTAGAGATCGCCTTGGTAAACAGTACGGACGGCCTGGTTCATCTCTTCCACAGAGGCACTCTTGGAGATATACCCTTTGGCACCCGCTTGCAGTAGCCGGGTCGGGAAGACGTCGTCTTCGTACACGCTTACGGCAATCACTTTAATGGATGGATAGACGGCGGCGATTTTCTTGGTCGCTTCTATACCGCCATAGCCCGGCATATTAACGTCCATAAGAACGACATCTGGCGCAATTTCACGGCACACTTTCACCGCTTCTTCGCCACTGCGTGCTTCCCCCACAACATCAAAATCGTCGACGTCGTCCAGCATTCGTACGATACCCGTTCGCACTAAATCCTGGTCGTCAACCACGAGAATTCTAATCAAAATTTGACCCTGAAATCGCTAAAGGATGCTTAGGCCGAATCCATATTTCGGTGTGAATCGGACAGTCCACCTGTCCCCCTCAGCGGTATCTCAAGTCTAGCCTAGTTCGGAATAGATTATTCTGACGACAGCCAAATTTGTGACTTTGGCATCGAAAAAACATCGTCAGTGGCGACTTGAGTAGTATCCTGGAAGATACCGTAAATGATCTGACAAAACCACCGGATTCCAGCAGGACTTCGACTATTATCCAATATGCCGGAAGGTCAGGCTAATCCGCTCTTCAACCCGGGCGCGGGTCTTAGGAATACTGTGATGCCAGAAATGTTGGGTTTCCCCCAGCATCAGCAATAACGAACCGCATTCAAGGTTGAGGTCGAGCGAAGGAATCGCTTTGTCATAACGATGTTTGAGGCTAAAACGCCGCGCAGCGCCAAGACTAACGGTTGCTATCACCGGATTACGTCCAAGCTCTTTTTCATCGTCGCTATGCCAGCCCACACTATCATTGCCGTCTCGGTAGCAGTTGGCAAGGCAGGAATTGAAGGTATGCCCCGTCCTTTTCTGTAGGTTTTCCCTGATGGAGAGCAACCTAGGTGTCCAGTCATGCAACGGCAGTTGATAACCGGAATAACCATAGTGGCACCCAGGATCGCCGTACCAGGCATTTAGCCTGGGAATTTTTACCTGCCGACCAAACAGGGTGATCTTCGACTGTTCCCATGCCAGCTGACGGCGACACTCTTCCAGCGCCTTATCCGCCTCATCGCTCGACATCCATTGGCGAACGTACACCAGCTTGCCCTGGTGTAGATCGATCACCTCTTCCGCCGGTGGCAGAAAATCCTGCTGCTGCATCATGATGCCGCTCCGATGGGAGACCTGGGCTCTATATCGAGACTAACCCCGAAACAGGCCTGGACATCGGTACGAATTTTTGCGGCCAGCGCCAAAACCTCGCGGCAGGGTCGTTTGCCTGGATTGATCAATACCAGAGCCTGTCGATCGTGAACCCCCACACCCGCTTCCACTGCGCCCTTCCAACCACATTGCTCAATCATCCAGCCCGCGGCCAGTTTGACCTGATCGTCTCCGGCGTCAAAGCCGACCAAGTCAGGATGATCAACTTTTAAGCGTTGAAAATGTGCCCGCTCAACGATCGGGTTCTGAAAAAAACTGCCAACGTTTGGAATCTCAGCCGGATCGGGCAACTTGCTGGAGCGAACCTGACATACCGCCTCGAACACCTGTTCTGGTGTTGGATCGTCGATTCCAGAGGCGGCCAAAGTCTGCGCCAGAGCCGGATAGTCCGCCTGCACCAGAGGCGCAAAATGCAACTTTAACACCACCGAGGTGATCACATAGCGTCCCGCCAAGGCGCCTTTAAAAACGCTGTCTCGATAGCCAAAACCGCAGCCATCACAATCAAAGGTGACCGGCAGCCCACTGGCGATATCCACGGCGTGGAGTTCCTCCAGCAGATCGCACAACTCGACACCATAAGCACCAATGTTCTGGATGGGGGCCGCACCAACCGTACCGGGAATCATCGCGAGATTTTCGAGCCCGTACCATCCCTGCTGCAAGCTCCATCGAACCAAGTCCGGCCAATCGACGCCCGCCCCCAACTTCAACCAGACGTGGTCATCATCTTCCTGCAACCACTCCCGTTCGTTGATGGCCATCTGGATTACCAAGCCAGGAAAATACTCGGGTAATAGCGAATTACTGCCCCCCCCAAGTACATAGATCGGCATGTCACGGCGCAGAGGTTCGCGCCCCTGACGACGCCACAGTAACAGTTGCTGCAATTCTTCAGGAGATTGCACTCTTGCCATATACGCTGCGGTGGCAGGCGCTGCAAGGGTGTTCAAATGGGAGAGATCCGCCTCAGGAATTAACAGTGGCGGCGCCGTCGCGGTATCAATCTGCACTCACCAGCTCCGGGTGTTGCAACAGGATATGGTCCAACAATGCATCGGCCGTACGCTCTATCAATTCGATCACCAGCCGAAAACCTTCCTCGCCACCGTAATAGGGATCCGGCACTTCTGCACGCTCCTGTTCGGGGTCATAATCCAGAAAGAGGGCCAGTGTTCCGGAATAATCGGCGGGTGCCATGGCCTGCAAATCACTCAGGTTTTGCCGATCCATCGCTAAAATATAATCACAGCGTTGAAAGTCGCTGGCGCTCACCTGAGAGGCACGCAAATGGGAAATATCAATACCCCGATCCAGCGCGACCTGAGCAGAACGCCGATCTGGCGGTTCCCCCACATGCCAATCGCCGGTACCGGATGAACACACGTCGATATGATCCTGCAACCCACGCGCCTTGACCCGAGCAGCAAACAGCGCGTGGGCGGTGGGTGATCGGCAGATATTGCCGAGACAAACAAACATGACCGTAATACTCACGCAGAACTCCTCGTGGGTCGGGTTAAACTCGTTGAAATCATCCGTGTGGAAGCGACTCTGCAGCGCTTACCAACCATTTTCCGCAAACAGCGTTCGAACCCGGTTTAGGTCCGCTTCTGTGTCTACGCCAGGAGGCACTTCAACCAATGCATCGGCGACATGGATGCGGTGACCGTTCCACAGTACGCGCAATTGCTCGAGGCGTTCGCAGGTTTCCAACGGCGCGACTGGCCACTCCACGAATTGATGTAACAGGCCGACTCGATAGCCATAAATTCCAATATGGCGGCGGGCTAGACCCGCGACTGCAGAAAAATCTTCGCTGTTCTGCCAATCCACATCGCGTGGCCAAGGCATCGCCGCACGGCTGAAATACAGAGCCATCCCCTCCCGATCCGCTACCACTTTGACAACGTTCGGATTCGCAAAATCCTCAGCGCTGCGGATGGGTTCGCTGAGCGTAGAGACGCTGGCCGCTGGGAATGCCGCCAAATTCTTTGCAACCTGATCGATAACGTCTGGCGGAATCAGTGGTTCATCGCCCTGCACGTTGACGACAATATCGTCGGTAGATAGCCCCAAGTGCTGGGACACCTCTTCCAGTCGGTCAGTGCCGGATTCGTGTGTTGGCGAGGTCAGACAAACGCGGCCGCCAAATTCTTTCACCACATCGGCAACGCGCTGGTCATCGGTTGCAATAATCACCTGAGTGGCAGAGCACTTGCCAGCCTGCTCGTACACACGTTGAATCATAGGCTTGCCGGCGATATCACACAGCGGTTTGGCGGGCAGTCGGGTAGACGCATAGCGTGCGGGAATGACGACGGTAAAATCCATGAAAGCCTCTCTCTGGCCTGAGTCGAATACAACTCGGTAAATGGTTACTGCCCACAGGGAACAGGATGCATCATGTTTTGGTTATTGCGCGAAAAATAGGTATCGAAGGTACCGTTTATCATTCCGCATGATGGGCGAACAGACAGCCCTTAAATGGATGCGGATGGCTCTACAGTAGATCGTTTGGTCGCCGACAATTTTGCCGCCACCTGTTGCAAAACAGAGTCAGGTATTTTGGCTTCAACGGCCAGATACCACCAGTGCTCACCCGCAAAAGAGCGGCATTTTACCGCATCTTTGGCCGTCATCAGTAGCGGCTGGTGCTGGTATTGTGCCAGATCTTGCGACGTAAATTGATGGTGGTCGGGAAAAGTCTGCATCTCCACCGTCAACCCCAGGTCCGCCAAGGTCCCAGCAAAGCGCGAAGGATTACCGATACCGGTCACGGCAGCTATGGCCTCAGACACCGACTCGTCCTGCCGCCAGGGGAAATCGTCTAAATTCGCGCGGTGCATCGGGTCGGAGACTTTGCGCCAGCACACGGGGGCGACCGTCATGACGGCAGGCTCAATATGCCCCAATGGACGCCGAAGCATTCCGTTACTGACCACCAAATCCACCTCGGTCAGGCGCTCTGGCGGCTCGCGCAGAGGGCCTTCCGGCAGGCAACGCCCATTTCCCAGACCCCGCTCGCCATCAACCACACAAATTTCAACAGTACGCGGCAATCCATAGTGCTGCAAGCCGTCATCACTGAGAATCAGATCGCAATCGGTTTGTGCCGCAATGGCCTGTACGGCCCGCAAACGCAGGGGATCAACAACGACCGTGAGACCGGTCTCGCCCATCAAAAGCGCCGGCTCATCACCGCTGGCCGTAACCGGGGTATCCGCTGCCAAAAACAGAGGGTACTGCTCCGAATTTCCACCATAACCGCGACTGACGATCGCCGGCTTCCACCCTTGGCGACACAGGTCGCGGGCGAGCGTAATTAACAGAGGCGTTTTGCCGGTTCCGCCCAAGGAGATATTACCGATCACAACCACCGGCAGCGGGAGATCGGCTTGCGCCGCTTGCAACCTCTTGCGACGGCGCGTCGCCAACCATTGAAACAATGCCGATAGCGGTCGTAATAAACACAGCCAACGCCGGCCTTCATACCAGCTACGCACCCAAAAATCCTGCACGATGAAAGCACTCTCTAGCGGGTCATCCCTCACCGCCTTCCGGCTGGCGGGTGGTGATACTCAGATGCACAAACCCAAGCTGTCCAGCGGCATCCATGGCGGTGACTACCGACTGATGTGGTGTCTTTGCGTCGGCGACAATAGTCAGCGGCAAGGTGGTATCGCGATCCGAAGCTTGAATCAGCGCAGATTTTAAGGTCGCACTGCTGCGATCAGCCAATGCCGTGCCATTGATGGAATAGTTGCCGGTCGCGGTGATTAAAATGTCCACGCCCTGTTTTTCCGCCTCTGCCGCAGCCGAGCCTTCCGCTTCCGGCAGATTTACGGTGAGATGGGTTTCTTTGGTAAAGGTGGTCGACACCATAAAGAAAATCAGCAGTAGGAACACCACGTCGATCAGGGGAGTGAGATTAATGGAGTCCTCCGCCTGAATTTGGCGTTTGAACTTCATATTACTTCCCCTTGACGGCGCGATGACCAGCAAGCTGTTGTTCGCCGTGGAAGGCATCCACCAGTTTTACCGCTTCCTGTTCCATGGTCACCACAAGGGTATCCACTTTGCGGCTAAAATAGCGATGCAGAATCATCGCCGGAATCGCAACGCTAAGCCCCGCGGCGGTAGTGATCAGAGCCTCGGAAATCCCGCCGGCCAACACACCCGCATTACCTGTTCCCTGCAACATAATTGCCGTGAAGACTTTGATCATGCCCAGGACGGTACCGAGCAACCCCAACAGGGGCGCCACCGACGCGATGGTGCCGAGAATACCGAGATAGCGCTCGAGGTTATGGACAATCTGACTGGCCGCCTCTTCGATGCTGTCTTTCATGACGTCGCGACCAAAGCGCGCATTAGCGAGTCCCGCAGCCAGCAACGTACCCAGCTCTGACGAATCCCGAAGTTCCTGCAGGCGATTTGCCGTCAGTTGATTGGCATTGATCAGGCTGCCCACATCCGACAACAAGCGAGGCGGTGCAATTTTTTTCGGATTCAACGTCCAGTATCTTTCAATACCAATGGCGCAAACGGCAATAGAACACAACAAAAGGGGCAACATGAGCCAGCCACCGGCGGACACAATCTCGAGCACTTTGATCTCCCTGTCAGGATAATTAGGATAAGTATGCAGACTATTTTAGAACGAAAATCGCAAGAATTGACGCATTAAGGCTTATTAACACTCTTTTAACGGCCATTGAGCAATTATCATTGTAGCTGCTTTTCGACCGAAAGCGTTTGCCTGAGTTTATTGACAAGGTGATTGCCCGAGAGAATCCCGCCAGAAACGACGATGAGACGACCGATAGGCGCTTGTCGCCAGATGTCCCATGCCATCAATGCTGATCTCTAACGCACCAGTAGACTCGGTACACCACATCTCAGCGCCCTGCTGTCGATACGCGTCAACAACGCCCGCTTGAGGATGTCGATAACGATTTCGGTAACCGGCACTGAACACCACATGCTGCGGGTTTAACTGCGTAACCCACTTCTTCGATGATGACGAACCACTGCCGTGATGCGGCGCCAGCAGAATGTCGACAGGGTCCTGTAACCGAGGGTGCTCCAGCAATGTCCGTTCACGGGTACGACTGACATCTCCCGGGAGCAAGAATCGCCGTCCCTGACTTTCGATCAGTAGCACACAGGATTGATCGTTGGACGACGACCAATGACCGCCGCCGCCAAGAATGTGAAAATCGACACCATCCACCCGCCAATCAATATCCCGATCACAATCGCGAACATGACGGCTTAAGTCACCTGTCAAGAGCGTATCGGAGGTCGCCAGAGGCTCTCCGAAGAAGACCTGTTCCACCGGCACTCCAGCCAACACGCCGGACAAGCCTCCGGCGTGGTCAGAATCCCCGTGGCTGATCATCAAAGTATCAATGGCATCAATGCCTTTTGCATTAAGAAACGGGACAATCACCGCCTCCCCTGTATTGAATCCTGAGGGATACCCAGGGCCGGTATCGTAGAGCAGGGTTTGAGTCGGTGAGGAAACCACGACGGCCAACCCCTGGCCGACATCCAGAACGGTTAGTGTGAGCGGAGGGCGCGGCTCAACGGGAGCCGCGAGTTTGGTACAACTGAGCAAACTGGCGCAGAGCAACAAGAGTCCGCACCCTCTTACCTTACCGGGCAACGGTAGCAAAAGAAGAATGATACCCACCTGCAAAGCAATCAATTGATCGAGAGACAGCCGTACACCAGGGTTTAAAAAGAACCGTTCAACAACGGGCTCGCCAGCCTCCAACATCGACCAGAAAAACGTTAACGCCAGTCGACTCCAAGACAGGAGGAGATCCCCCAGAGCGCTAGGTAAAACCAATCCAGCAATAGATTCCGGGACCACCAAAAACGACACAAAGGGAATCGCCAGCAGATTTACCACCGGTGACAACAGACTGACACCCATTCCCCAAAAGAGCTGTACCCCGGTTAACAGCAATAACAGCATTCCCTGCGCGCAGATTAGAGGCCACCAAAATTGTCCGCGGGCGCTTTGACGCCATCGATGTCTTTGCCAATAGACAAAAATCAGCACAGCGACGGCAATAAACGAAAACCAGAAACCGGCATCGAGACAGGCAGCAGGCTGCCAAATAAGAATCAGCGACATCGCCAGCCACCAGGCAAACCAGGGACTCTGCTTGCGCCTAGCGACTGTCCACAGAGCGCCAACCAATACCATGATAAACGCTCGGGTTGCAGGTAGACCATTCCCGGCCATCATGAGATATACAAACGCGCCAGCAACCCCGCACACCGCCCCTAGATTCTGACTCACCCACTGAGGCAGCCGACTGCGCACCATCAGCAGCCCCAATACGCGTCCCACACCGGCCCCTAAACCACCGCACACCAGTGCCATAAAACCAATGTGCAACCCGGATATCGCCAAAAGATGACTGAGCCCATATGCCTGGACCAATTCCCGGTCCGACGCGTTCATCAAATCGCGATCACCGAGGGTCAACGCCAACAGTGTCGCCGTTACACGTCGGTCCTCCTGGCTCAAGAGTATTCTATCCCGCAGAATTTGTCGGTGATGATGCTGCCAGGATACCGCCCTATCCCACATCCCAATCTTCGGCTGTGTGACGTCGGACGCTCGCAGCCCTGAATAAAAACCGTCGAGGCTCCCACTTTTCACCAGCACGTCTCGCACATAGCCAGTCGCACCGATGCCCTGCTGTTGCAACCAAAGCTCGTAGTCAAAGCCACCGGGATTGGCGTAACCATGAGGGCGCTTTAAGCGCACGGTCAACGCCAGCCATTCCCCTCCTCTCAGAGGATGTTTGAGTCCTGCGGTATTCTCGTAAAGCGTGAGTCGCAGACGTTTTGGAATGGCAGTGTCGCTTTTTGCCGACGATAAAACACGAAGATTGAAGCGCTGTAGTCGATCGGCGTGAGACGCGAAACCTTCGACGAAGCCAACAACGACCAGGTCTTCTCCTTCAAGAGATGGGGAAAGCTGTTGCTGCAACCGACCATCAGCCCAGGAGGACGCCCGTAACACCCCGAGAGCAATCACGATAATCATCATCAAAACAGTAACTGTTGCTTTGCCTTTGAGGTCTCCGCCAAGCACACCTTTGTCACGCAGAATCGCGTACCCAATAACAGCGATAAGTAGGACACCGCCACTGCCCCATGCAAGGAGTCCCATAGCAACAGGCAGTTGCACGGTAATCGCGATGGCAAGACAAAATAAAGCGGCAGCTGGCACAGGCGAGCTCTTCCTTGAGCGGAAATCTAAGACAAGCTTGAAAGCCTAAAATGGGACAACACCATTCGCCAGCGTCCATAGTTTGAAAGAGGATTCACCGATCTCTCATTCGGCTCGATCTCAGTCAGACGACTGATCCTCTCTCACTTGACCACCGTCATGAAATGACCATTAACCTGTAACCTCAGAGCGGGTATAGTAGTCGGACTGCCAACGAGATCTTCAAGCAAAGGGGCTGCTTCTGTTCTATGGCTACGATCGGCGCACATTACATTCGAACCGCTCTCGGCGGCGCTGTTGCTCGTGGACTGGATCCCAAAGCCCTGCTACGTCAGGCACGTATTCCCGACAAGCCTCTGCGCGCGCAGGGCACACGCATTCACGTCGACCTAGTCGCCAAACTCTACTCCGGTATTACCCGCGAACTAAATGATGAATTTATGGGGTTCACAGAGCGCCCCTGTAAAGTTGGCACCTTCGATCTCATGGCGGACTGGGTCTCGACATCGGAAACGCTTGAAGAGCTTCTCAAGCGAGGAATCCGCTTTTACAACACTGTGACCGATGAATTGCAGATGGCGCTGGAATACGAAGGCGATCATGTGTATCTGACGACAGTACTCAAAAATCCAGAGCTGGATTTCGAACACTTCTACATCGAATACTGGCATGTCATGTGGCACCGATTTGCTAGCTGGTACATCGGCCGCCCCATTAAACTTGTAGGCGCCTACATCAATTACACGCCTCTAGACGCCGAAGAGTTTCGACTGCTGTTTCGCTGCCCAACGCACACCCGCAGCAAGTTCAATCGACTGGTCTTTCACCGGGATTATCTGCGCTTACCCTTGGTAAAAACCCAGCGTGAGCTGCAAGTCTTTCTGCGCCGCGCGCCCATCGATTTGCTGACCATCCCCGGTGAAGACACCAGCCTCACGGCCAAAATCAATCAGCTTCTCCAGCCCCGCAGCAATACCGTGGTCAAATTGCCCAACTCTAAAGAGCTGGCCGATCAACTGGGGATCAGTGAACAAACTCTACGCCGCCGCCTGAGTGCAGAAGGCAGCAGCTATCAGCAAATAAAAGATAACTTACGCAGTGACATTGCAGCCCGACTGCTCAGTAATCGACGCCTGACGATCACCGAAATCGCACGTCTGCTGGATTTCAGTGAACCCCGTGCATTTACTCGCGCCTTTAAGCATTGGCAGGGAGTGACGCCGCAGGCCTTTCGTAGCACGCAGCTTAAAAAAGCGGCGGATTCAAGCCTGATCAGACCGCCTCTACGACGGGTCACCGCGGCCGACGACAGTGAAAAAACCGTCGCCAAATCCAACCTAGACTCCATTTTGTGAGCGGATTTGTGACATTTTTGTGCACTTTTTTGTCCTAAATTACGACAGATAAAATATTTATTTTGTTATAAATCAAACAGTTGAATGCTTAATGTGGTCTATACCCTGCTTTCCGCTATATTCACACAATAGACTAAGTTCACTATTATCCAGCGCGTTCGCTTGGAGGCCCCCTCCCAAAGTTGGAAACCGCGGGAATTTCGCCAGCAATTTCAATTGCCTGGCAGGTTCACAATATTTCGTCGTGACAAACATCTGGAAACGCATTGTATGACTAACCCCGACAAAAAGACTGCAACGCTCGTCAATCCCTTCGACGATACCAAGGAAGTGGAATTCAGCATCCCCGGCCAAGCATCCTATGATCCGGGACTGCACGAAGACACGCTGAAAAAAGGCTACGATCTCATCCGCCGGCCGAAAAGCGCCGCCGGTGTGCCCAGCATAGAACGACAGCATGCGAAAGGCCGCATGACCATATGGGAGAGACTCTCGGTACTGACTGACGAAGACCCTACAGTGCTCTACCAAAACTGGGGTAAGAATTTAGATGGCGCGAGTATCGTTACGGCAATTGCCAAAATCGATGGCCGTGACGTCGCTGTATACGGCCACGACTTTACCGTTCGCGCTGGATCCATGGATGCCACCAACGGACGCAAGCTGGCACGTCTGTTTGAACTGGCCGCGAAACGCCGCATTCCTTTGATTGGTATGAACGACTCTGCGGGCGCTTTCGTCCCGGCAGGTATTGGCGGCCTCGACGGCTATGCCGAAGCCTTTACCGCGCTGCGAAAAATCTCTGGTGTTGTTCCGTCCATCATGTGCATGTTCGGCTTCAATGCAGGCGGCGGCTCCTATCTACCACGTCAGGGCAGCTTTCTGATTCAGCCCAACGAAACCTTCTTTGGTCTGACCGGGCCAGGGGTTGTTAAATCTGTTCTCGGTGAAGACGTCACGCCCGACGAACTGGGTGGTCCTGGCGTACACAGCCAGTCGGGTGTAACCGATTTTGTGGTCCCCGATGAAGTCTCAGCGTTGCGCAAAGTACGCTCGCTGTTGAACTATCTCCCGAGCAATAACAGTGAGCTGGCACCCTTTGAGCCCACATCGGATCCGGTTGATCGCAAGACTTGGGATATTGATATCCTGCTGAAAAAAGCCTTCAACTCTCCCACCGGTTTTAACACCCCCATCGATGTGTCCATTATGATTCAGCAGCTCTGCGATCACGGCGACTTTATGGAAGTGCAATCCAGCCGCGCTCGCAACACCATCACCGCGTTTGGTCGTATGGGCGGCAATGTGATCGGCTTCGTTGCTAACAACTCAGCGGTCTCGTCTGGCCAGATTGATATTGATGCGGCACTGAAAAATGCGCGCTTTATCCGCTTCTGTAACCTGTACAACATCCCCATGATTTTTATGGAAGATACCACGGGCTTCCTGCCCGGTCGGGAACAGGAGACTGGCGGTATCGTACAAGCGGGTCGCGCCATGCTTGATGCCATTATCGATCTGCGCACCCCCCGCTTCCTGGTCATCATCCGCAACGCCTTCGGCGGCGCCTACGCCTCCTACAACAACTACCCGACTGGCGCTGACTTTGTGGTTGGCCTGCCCTCCTCCCGCGCAGCGGTGATGGGACCGGCCGGGGTTGAATTCGTCTACAAGCCAGAGATGCAGGAAATTCGCCGTAAAGTTCAGGAGATGAAAGCTGAAGGCGCCGCAGAGGCAGACATTAAAGCCTGGCAGGCGCAGCAAGAACTGGCACTAAAAAACCGGTACGAAGAAGAATTGATGAATCCGAATGAGGCACTGAGTCTCGGATCCATTTCGCAGATCGTCATGCCTGCGGATCTACGCGAAGTCCTGTGCAAGAACATGGAATTCCACCTCAAGCATTACACGCCTGAGCCCTTCACCAGCGTGCAACGCGAATTTCACTAAGTATTGATAATGTCTAACGAATTCAAAGAGGCTCATGTCGTGCAACCCAGCAACATCTACTATCTCAATAATCCGCTGATCCACAAAAATCGTCGCCTGGACACTGCTACCAGCGAATGGGTAAAAAGTTTTGATTGCCGCCATATGCGGCCGCTGATCATCTGCCGCGGCCCCATTCGTAAAGAAGTAATCGACGTACTCGAGGAAATGGGCATCGATTACTATGGCATCCTGCTGTCAGAAAAAGATTCGATCACCTATCAACGCGCTCTGGCACCGGAATTACGTCAATTAACGCACCCAGATCGCATTCACCGAGTGCCCGACTACACAGGTGTCGATAAGGCCGAGCGAGAAATTCGCATCCAACAAATCATCAATATCGCCAAAGACAACGGCTACAATTCGATCTTCGCCGGCTACGGCTTTATGGCCGAAGACGAGAACATGGTTAGCGCCATGGAAGAAGCCGGGCTTAATTTTATCGGCCCCTGTTCGCAAACCGTTCACGGTGCAGGCTTGAAAGACGAAGCCAAGCGTACCGCTTTAAAAGTGGGTGTTTCTGTCACACCTGGCGTCGACAATGCCACAGCGCTCACCATTTTAAAGAAATATCCAGATGTCGCTGCGCTCACCAAATTGATTGAGAGCGAAGGCCTCAGTGTCGACATGGACGCATTTAATGCGGACAGTATCAGTCTGGAAGACAAAGCCGATATCGTCCTCGCCGCCAGCTATGAGAAAGGCATCGACCTCTACTCCATCGAAGAGTTGGGAGACACCATTCGCGAGCAAGTCATAAAAATGAGCCGGGAATATCCGGAAAACCGCATCCGCCTAAAGTGCATTGGTGGCGGTGGCGGTAAAGGCCAGCGCATTTTGGCCTCTCCGGCACATTACACCGGCGACTTGGAAAGCCGACTGAACCAAGCTGCCGATAAAGCACCAGGGTTGGTACTGGAAATTCTCAATGAGGTGAAAGCGACCGGTAAAGGCGACAACAAAAACGTTCTCGTTGAATTGAATATCGAAACCACACGCCATCAGGAAATCCAGGTCATCGGCAATGGCGACTGGACCCTGGCCATGGGAGGACGTGATTGCTCCTTGCAAATGCACGAACAGAAACTGCTGGAAGTTTCTGTGATCACCGAAGATCTCGAGTACGCCCTGGCAGACGTTGAAGCCGCCGGACGCGAAACCGAAGTGGCGATCCTTAAGCAGGACATCATCACCCTGAAGAAAATGGAAGAAGAATCCGAACGCTTCGGCAAAGCCGTGGGTTTGGATTCCGTCTCAACGTTCGAATGTATTGTCGATCGCGACAAGCATTTCTTTATGGAGATGAATACCCGTATCCAGGTCGAGCACCGGGTGACCGAATTGTGTTACGCACTGAAGTTCACAAACCCGAACGACAGCAGTGAGTCGTTTGTGGTCGACTCTCTGGTCGAAGCGATGGTCCTGCTGGCCGCCCATGGTCCAAGATTGCCCAAGCCAGAGCGTCTGCTGCGCCATAATGCGTCAGTCGAGGCCCGCCTCAATGCAACCAACCAGGCATTGCAACCCCATGCCGGTGGTGTCATTGAGTATTGGTCAAACAACATCAAGGGTGAAATTCGCGACGATCAGGGCATCAGCATGCACAATCCGGATACGGATGTGTTTATGAAGTATCACCTGGCCGGTGCCTATGATTCCAACATCGCCCTGCTGTTAACGGTGGGCGAGCACCGCACAAACAGCTATGAGAGTTTGGCAGAAATCCTCCGCGTGACAGAGCTGCGCGGCAAGGATCTTGCTACCAACCTGGGGTTCCACTACGGACTGGTACACTGGTTCCTGGGCAACAACATCAATGCACGGCCGACCACCCGGTTTATTGTGCCTTACCTAACCGCTGTCGGCCTGCTCAAGCAGGAGGCGAACAATCTGGATCTGGCCTACGCCTATCAACACATTTGTCAGCGGGAGCTGGCCAAGGCGGATTCCGCAGAAGCGAAGACGGATCTTAGGTTCGTGCTGGATCGCAAGCGCCTGTTACTGACGCGTCCGCTGGAAATTCTGCTCGACGAGCCTCACAAACTGGCGGGCTGGCTCAGCGAAAACAAATCTAATTTCTCTCTGGGCGCAGACAAAACCGTCACCTGGCTGAATAACCCCATCACCGTACTCGCCAAAACCTATCGTTTTCTGAATATGGATCAAGGCACAGGTAAGCCTGCTGCCAGTGTTATCTGGGATCACGATCGTGAAATTTTAGTGCAAGCGGTCGCCTTCTATCAGTCCATTAAAAAGATACTGGGCACGAATGAATATTCTGACATTGAAGCAGCGTTGAACGGACCTGCGCCCGAAGGGACAGATCCTGAAATTTGGGAACAGGCAAAAGCCTCCCACTGTGGCTTTCAGGCCGGTATGGAAATTCTCAATTTGCTGGTCTTGTTGGCCGACAAAACCGGTTTCTATGACCTTAAGGTCAATGAAGATTTGAGCATCGATATTCCAGAAAAACTGCTCGATGAAAATCTACAAACTGCTATGGCGAAGGTTTTGGTGCCACCACCACTGGCCAAGTCTGATGAGATTCTGGCGCCCACTGGCGGAATGTTTTACTCTCGTGAAGCGCCTACCGCGCCACCGTTCGTCGAAGTCGGCAGTCATTTCGATGCTGGACAACCTCTGTACATTATTGAAGTCATGAAGATGTTCAATAAAGTCAATGCGCCATTTGCGGGTACGATTGAGCAAATTCTCGTTGAAAACGATGGCGAAATTATCAAGAAGGGGCAACCGCTGTTCAAAATCACCCCGGATGAAAAGGTCGAGATCGAAACTGACGAGGAAATCAGTGCCCGTAAAAAAGACCGTACAGATTCCTATCTGGCGGCCCTTTTTTAATGTTGACCCAGCAGCCTGCGGAGCTTTTTTATGATAGTTGCACTTGACCACATAGCCGTTGCAGTACCCGACCTGGAAAAAGCCATCGCGCGATTTATGGAAGATTTTGGGTTGACGTACAAAGGCACCGAAGACGTCCCTGCCGCGAAAACCAGTACGGCTTTCTTTCCGTTGCCGGAGACCAGCATTGAGCTGGTCCATCCACTCAATGGCGAAGGCCCAATCGCTGGCTACTTGGAAAAAAAAGGTGGCGGTCTTCATCATCTGTGTTTTCGCAGTGACGATATCGAAGCGGATGTCGCCCGCCTGAAAGAAAAAGGGTATCGCTTTCTTTCGGATGCGCCGACACAGGGAGCACACAACTGCAAAGTGATCTTTATCCACCCTAAGAGCTGCGATGGAGTGCTGATCGAGCTCAATCAACCTGCAGAAGATCATCACTGATCTTCTGCAAACACGGAACGGAACTGAGAGAATACGCATGTCTGACCAGAAACCAACGCTGGCTGAATGGGAAGCCCTGGCAACCAAACAAATGAAGGGGCGCTCCCCTACGGATTTAACCTGGCACACGCCTGAAGACATTGACATCAAGCCACTCTACACCAAGGCCGACGTCGAAGATTTGGAATATGCCGATACCCTACCCGGCCTGGCGCCCTATGTCCGGGGCCCGCAAGCGACCATGTATGCTGGCCGCCCCTGGACAATTCGCCAGTACGCTGGCTTTTCGACCGCAGAAGAATCCAATGCCTTCTATCGCAAGAACCTCGCAGCCGGAGCCCAGGGGGTATCTGTCGCCTTCGATCTCGCGACTCACCGGGGATATGACTCAGACCATCCGCGCGTGGCTGGTGATGTAGGTAAAGCCGGTGTGGCAATCGACTCTGTGGAAGACATGAAAATTTTGTTCGATGGCATTCCCCTCGACCAGGTTTCCGTCTCCATGACCATGAATGGCGCCGTACTGCCTATCCTGGCCAACTACATCATCGCTGCGGAAGAACAAGGCGTCTCCCAGGACAAGCTCGCGGGAACCATTCAGAACGACATTCTGAAAGAGTTTATGGTGCGCAACACCTACATTTATCCGCCGCAACCGTCCATGAAGATTATCGGCGATATTATCGGCTACACCTCCCAGTACATGCCGAAGTTCAACTCCATTTCGATCTCGGGCTACCACATCCAGGAAGCCGGTGCCGATGCGGCCCTCGAACTGGCGTACACCCTCTCCGATGGTCGTGAGTATGTGCGCACCGCACTCGCGGCAGGACTCGACGTTGATGCCTTTGCGCCACGTCTGTCGTTTTTCTGGGGTATTTCCATGAACTTCTATATGGAAATCGCCAAATTGCGTGCCGGGCGTTTGCTCTGGTCGAAGATCATGGCGGAATTTAACCCTCAAAACCCCAAGTCTTCGATGTTGCGTACGCACTCACAGACTTCCGGATGGTCACTCACAGAGCAAGACCCGTACAACAACATTATTCGCACAACCATCGAAGCGATGGCTGCGGTTTTTGGTGGTACCCAGTCTCTGCACACCAATGCGCTGGATGAGGCGGTGGCCCTGCCAACGGAATTTTCCGCCCGCATCGCTCGTAATACTCAGTTGATCATTCAGGAAGAAACCGGCATTTGCAGTGTGATCGATCCTTGGGGCGGCTCTTATATGATGGAGTCATTAACCCAGGATATCGCCGACAAGGCTTGGGAGTTGATTGTCGAGATTGAAGAAAACGGCGGCATGGCAAAAGCCATCGAAGCGGGTTTGCCAAAACTGCGCATTGAGGAATCCGCCGCTAAGAAACAGGCTCGAATCGATCGAAACGAAGACATCATCGTCGGCGTCAACAAGTATGTTCTGGCGGAAGAATCCGATCTCGATATCCTCGATATTGATAACGTTAAAGTCCGCGAGTCTCAGATCGCCCGTATCGACAGAATCAAAGCCGAGCGAGACAGTGAAGCCGTGGCGGCAGCCTTGCAGGCTCTTACGGATGCGGCAAAATCTGGCGAAGGTAATCTGCTCGACCTATCGGTCAAAGCCGCACGACTGCGCGCGACCGTGGGCGAGATTTCCGATGCATTAGAAGCGGTTTATGGTCGATTCAACGCCCAGGCACGTACCATCTCTGGCGTTTACGGCGCGCCTTACGAGGATGACGCCGACTGGCAGGCCATCAAAGCTGATATTGATGCGTTTGTTGAGAGCGAAGGTCGCCGCCCCCGGATGTTGGTGTGCAAAATGGGACAAGACGGCCATGACCGTGGTGCTAAGGTCATCGCCACGGCTTTCGCCGACGTCGGTTTCGATATCGATTTGTCGCCAATGTTTTCCACGCCAGAAGAAGTGGCAAAGCAGGCCATCGAAAACGATGTTCATGTTGTTGGTGTGTCTTCTCAGGCTGCCGGTCATAAAACCCTGGTACCAGAGTTGATTCAGGAGCTGAGCAAGCTCGGAGCCGATGACATTATTGTCGTGGCTGGAGGCGTTATTCCCAAGCAGGATTACGACTTCCTCTATGAGGCTGGCGTAAAAGGCATTTTTGGTCCGGGCACCAAGATTCCTATTTCGGCGCGCAAAGTACTCGACGAAGTCCGCAAAGCGACGGCTTAATTGTCGCGAGAGGCCATTTACAAGCCTCTCAGCACGTCATCACCGAGGGGGCGTAATCGCCCCCTTTTGTTATCCACAAATTTTATTCTGTTTACCTGAAATCATTTTATGAGCAGCGTCGACCTCGAACTTCTCCGCACCGGCAATCGACGGGCATTGGCCAAAGCCATCACCCTCGTCGAAAGCAAGTTGGACAAACACCGAACTCAGGCCCAGGAATTGCTCGAAACCCTTTTGCCCTATACCGGAAACAGCATTCGCATCGGTATCAGCGGTATTCCCGGGGTGGGAAAATCCACGTTTATCGAAGCGTTCGGCAAATACCTTATTCGGCAGGGCAAAAAAATTGCCGTGCTTGCCGTTGATCCAAGCTCCCCCATACGTGGCGGCAGCATTCTCGGCGATAAAACCCGCATGGAGGAACTCTCCCGCGAGAACAACGCTTTTATCCGCCCTTCCCCATCAGAAGGGGCCTTAGGCGGCGTCGCGCAGAAAACCCGGGAGACGATGCTACTCTGCGAAGCTGCGGGTTATGACGTCATTTTGGTAGAAACCGTTGGTGTCGGACAGTCAGAATACGAAGTCGCCGCCATGGTCGATTTTTTTCTGGTCCTGATGATTCCCAATGCGGGCGATGAACTGCAGGGAATCAAGCGCGGGATCATGGAGCTGGCCGATGCCCTGGTCATCAATAAAGCCGATGGTGAGAGCCTTAACCTGGCCGAACGTACCAAGCAGCACTATCAGAACGCTTTCCACCTGATTCGTACAGGATCCTTTTGGACGCCCCGGGTACAAACCTGCTCTGCGATGGAAAACCGCAACGTCGATGAAATCTGGGCGATGATTGAGGATTATCGGCAGGAGGCAATTGTTCACAACGCTTTTTTTGAAAAGCGTGCCCGCCAAAATCGCCAGTGGTTAAAGAAACTCATCCATGAACTGATCGATATTCGACTCAACCAAAGCCCCTCCGTACGTCAGATCATGCCTGACCTCCAGCAAGCCGTGGTGGACAACGCCACAACCCCCTATAATGCCGCCCGACAGATCGTAGACCTTCTATAATGGGTTCAATGCTACTGACTTAGACTCTACGACAGCTCAACGCCAGGCGCGTAATCGATTGTTTTTTCCGCGCCTTCGAAATTCCTTCTGTCGTGCCACTTTTGCAGTGCGCCAGAGCGGACCTTGCTCCGTACACTTAACGACTGGATCAGCTTTAATCAACTTACTCCAATGGCAACGAATTCAATCAATCACTCGATATTTTTCAGCAATGACATCAGACCTTAACAATTTCGCGAAATGCTACGGGGCTGCCCTTAACCTGTTTGCCGCTCACTGATGCCAAGAAAATTTTTTCGGCGATTAATGCCGGACCCAAGGGTTTACGTCAGCAATCCCGCATTTGGAGGGTTTCGGCATCTATTGCAGGACCCGAACCTATTTCACCTGAATCGGCACTCGGTCGCAGGTGCCTTCGCGGTAGGGTTATTTATCGCGTTTTTGCCAATGGTCGGACAAATGCCTCTCGCTGCCCTGTCCGCCCTCTGGTTTCGAGTGAACTTGCCCCTCTCGGTCGCTCTGGTATGGGTGAGCAATCCCATCACCATTACCCCCATCTTCTACGGCGCTTACGAATTAGGGCGCTGGATACTGGGCACGCCAGCGGTCAGTTTTTCTATTGAGCTCTCTTGGGAGTGGTTGAGTACGGGATTGTTGCGACTGTGGCAACCCCTCTTGGTGGGTTCCCTGATCATTGCCACCCTGGCAGCGATCAGTGGATACAGTTTTATTCAAATTTTCTGGCGCTGGCAGGTGTTGCAAAGCTGGGAAAAACGCAAACAACGGCGCTTGCAAGAGCGCCGCTAGAAACGCCTATTCAAAGCGCAAGGCTTCCGCAGGAGCAATGCGACTTGCACGCCAGGCGGGGTACAGGGACGCACCCGCGCTGAGTAGCAGAGACAGACACACCACCAGAACAAAATCCGCAGCGCGTATTTGCGACGGTAAATAGCTCACAGGGTAAATGCTCGAATTTAACAGCGAAACGTGGAAAAACTCCTGAATGGCGGCGTAAATATCACCGGCCAAAAGAGAGCCTCCAACACCGAGCAAAACGCCCAGAAACGTCCCTATTCCACCGATAATGCACCCGTGAAGAACAAAGATTGCCAGGATGCTGGAACGACTCGCGCCCAGAGTTTTCAGTATTGCAATATCGGCTTCTTTATCAACCACGACCATAACCAGGGTGGAGACAACGTTAAACGCCGCTATCGCGACCACCATAAATAGCAGTAAGCCGACCAGGCTTTTCGACATATGAATGGCTTGAAACAAATTGCCGTGGGTTCGCGTCCAATCAGATCCATAATAGCCATAAGGCAACTTCGACGTTTCCCCATAGATCACTTCCGGCGCGGCAAACAGGTCACGCAATTTGACCCGCAGGCCGGAAACTCGCCCCGGCGTATTTGACAGCGCGCTGGCCGCGTCGAGAGGAATCAATGCCAGAGAATGATCGAGTTCTGTATCTGATCGAATAAGGCCAGATACCGTAAAAACCCGGAGTCTTGGCGATGTCGCGGATCCGGATCCAGACGGGACGAGAACGGATATCTTATCGCCTTTCTCGACACCCAAGGTGTCAGCAACTCCCTGCCCCAACAACAGGCCGCTTTGCCCTTGGGAAAATTCAGACATGGCATCGCTGTCGACGAAGCGCGGCAATACCGAGACCTGCTGCTCCTCTTTCACATCAATGCCGTAAAGCACCACCGGCTGCACCTCTTGACCACCGCGCGTGCTGAGCATCGCCTGCAATTCAACAAACGGCGCCGCCCCGATGATCTGTGGGTTCTCGAGTAACTGCTCGCGCAAACTCTCCCAGTCGGCAATACCTGCCCGATTGTATACAGCACCGTGGGGCAAAATACTGAGGATACGCTGCTGCAGCTCTCGGTCGAAGCCGTTCATGACACTGAGCACCGTCAACAACAAACCGACGCCAATCGTCAGGCCAGCAATCGAAATCCAGGAGATAAACGACACCAATTGGGTCCCGCTGCGGCTACCCGCATACCGCAAACCAACAAAGGTTGAAAACCTAGACACCGACAACCCCGCTTTCAACCAGCTTGCCATCACTCAAGGTCAAACGACGATCCATGGTATTGGCCAGTCGCTCATCATGGGTAACAATGATAAAACTGGTCGACAGGCTTTCACTGAGTTGCCGCAAGAGTTGCTGAATCGAGTCCGCCGTTGCTCGGTCGAGATTACCGGTCGGCTCGTCCATGAGAACACAGGCAGGCCGGTTGACGAGCGCGCGCGAAATCGCCACCCGCTGACGCTCACCGCCTGACAACTCAGACGGTTTGTGCTTTTTACGAGCCCCCAGTCCAACCCGTTCAAGGTATTCGCCAGCCTCTCGAAACGCATCACGCTTGGTCGCACCGGCGATCAATTGCGGAATAGCAACATTTTCCAGTGCGGTAAACTCTGCCAGTAAATGATGAAACTGGTAAACGAACCCGAGAAATCGGTTGCGTAGCCGTCCACGCTCAGCATCACCACACTCGTTGAACGCATGGCCGGAAATAATAACCTCACCGGCATCCGGCGTATCCAGTCCACCCAGTAAATTCAACAGCGTGGATTTTCCGGATCCCGACGCACCGACGATCGCCACATGCTCACTTGGGAACAGTTGAAAATCAATACCGGTCAACACCTCAACCGTTTCAGGCCCCTGCCGATAGGATTTCACCATCTGCCGACACTCGAGCACCGGCGCAGAGGCATTATTGTCTTTCATGTATCTTTCCTAAGTTAGTATCAACGAGGCGCTTATCCATACCTAAGCGCTTCAGCAGGCTCAATGCGGGTCGCCCGAAATGCCGGATACAGGGTCGACAGCAAACTGAGAATTAAACCGACGCTGATGACCAATGCGACATCCCCCCACTCCAACTGCGACGGCATGCTGCTGATGTAGAAAACCTGGGGATCGAAAATCTGAAATCCGAGCAATTGCTCAAAAAATCCGATTACGCCACCCACGTTTACCGCCAACAAAGCACCAACGAGACCACCAACAACAACACCGGCAGCCCCCGTAGCGCCCCCCTGCACGACGAACACGGCCATGATTTGCGGACGCGTCAGCCCCAAGGTTCTCAATACGGCGATGTCGAAACGTTTATCGGCAACCATGAGCACCAGACTGGAAATAATATTAAACGCGGCTATCGCGATAACGATCATCAACAGACTCGAGACAACGGTTTTTTCCATTTTAACGGCAGAAAAGAGGCTGCTTTGGGTTTCCGTCCAATCCTGCATCCGCAAGTGAGCTCGTGCTGATTCAGGCAAAGAGTTCCAGAGTTGGGCTCCGAATTCCTCACTGCGATACATATCTGTCGTGCGGACCTCTACGCCGGACACTCGATCGCCCAGCCTCAAGAGCGCTTGAGCATCCTGTAAATCGACAAACCCTAAGTATTGATCCGGTTGGCCACCAATTTCAAAAATACCCACCACCGTCAGCCGTTTCATGCGGGGAAATATTCCGACAGGCGTCACCGTCAACTGCGGTAGAACCAAAGTTATCTGATCGCCGACCGTGGCGCCGAGGTTGCGGGCTAAAATACCACCGAGCACAATGCCGTAGTCACCCGGTTTGAGCGCATTGATGCCGCCCATAAAGATATGCTCTTCGACATCAGTGACCTTGCTGATGTCGTCTGCGGACATGCCTCTTAATTCCACCCCCTGTAATCCACCGCGGAAATTCACCATGGCGCTGGCGGTCACGTAAGGCGCCGTCGTGACGACGTTCACAGACGCAGCCAACTGCTGTTGGAGCTGCTGAGAGTTCTCGAGACCTTGATCCGTCCCGATAAATTCCAAATGAGGTATGACCTGCAACAGGCGCCCTTTTATCTCGCGGTCAAAGCCATTCATCACCGACATCACGATGATCAAGGCAGCGGTACCCAGCAGCATGCCCAGCAGAGAAAAGCCGCTGACAAAGGAAATAAACTGATTGCGCCGACGCGCCCGCGTATAGCGCAATCCGATAAAAACAGAGGTTGGTAATTGCATGGCGGCATTAAACCTAAAGCAAACGGATTGAACAACCGTTATCAATCCACAGACATTGACCGCTCATGGTCGGTGGTACAGTCGAAAAACGGTGATTTTCTCAGAATCAGAGACTCATACGGCAACAATCGAATGTCGCGTCTAAACTTTAGTAAAAGAGACGGACATGAGACCACACATGCGTGTATTCATTCTGACAGTTTCAGACTTTTTATGACGACGGAAGAGCGCCGTCAGTATTTTCGCGTCAATAAAGACCTCTCACTGACGTTTCACTTGGTTTCTGCCGACACGGTCAACAACGAGCGAGCGCTGGATCAGTTCCCGGAACAGCAGGCGACCATTGAAATGTTTGATGAGTTGCGACGCATCGAACGCGAAGCCCAGCAATTGCTTTCGGCACTGGGTGATCAGCAACGTCCGCTTGCGGACTGGATGAAACTGCTCAATCGCAAAGTCGATCTTGTTCTGCATCACGCTCTCAACAGCAATCCCAATCGTCAGGAAAACCGCAATCGAGTGAATCTGAGTGAAGGGGGAATATCTTTCGTTCACGGCAAGCCAATTTACAAGGGTTCCTATGTCGCCCTGCGTTTGCTATTCACCAAAGACTTTTCCAATGTCACCTGCTTTGGAATGGTAAACCGGTGTGAAACACTGAAATCGGACCAAGGCTACAAAATTGCCTGCGAGTTTCTATCGTTATCACTGGCTGACCAGGAATTGCTCGGCAGACACATTATGCGCACCCAGCTGGCAAACAAACGTCGCCAGTCTCAGCAATCAATATCAGGATGAGATTTTCCCAGGAGTAACACTATGACCCGATTTCTTGGTATTCCCTTACTGGCCGCATCCGCCCTACTGTTTCTACCCAGTGCGGTCACCTACGCCGAAAAGATCATCATTCCAATCGGGCAACAAGGCCAAGTCGAAGCCAAGCGTCCAAAGTTGGGCATGACAATGAGCGGAGTCAACGAAGCCTTTGGCGAACCACAACACAAAGGTCAAGCGACGGGAACGCCACCGATCACACGCTGGGACTACGAATCGTTTACCGTCTACTTTGAAGGTGACGTCGTCATCCACAGTGTTCTCAAATTTACGCCTAAAGTGGCCAACCAACCCTAAGGCCTAGCCCGGGTCGTGGTCACTTTTGGTAAATCAAAATGTTAAAACCGCAGCACGCGATTTAAACCGTTAAGAGCGGCGATGCGATAGGCTTCAGCCATGGTCGGGTAGTTAAACGTATTCTTCACAAAGTACTTGATGGTGTTGCCGCCATCTTTTTGCGCCATAACCGCCTGCCCAATGTGAATAATCTCTGAAGCCTCGGCACCAAAACAATGAATGCCAAGTAGCTCCAGAGTTTCTGTGTGGAACAACAGCTTTAACATGCCCACATCTTCGCCACTGATCTGCCCACGAGCCGTGTGCTTGAAGAACGCACGACCAACTTCATAAGGCACGCGTGCTTCGGTCAGTTCCCGCTCAGTCTTCCCGAGAGAGCTGATCTCCGGCAGAGTGTAAATTCCGGTCGGAACGCTGGTGACATAACGAATCGATTGACCGGCAATGCCGCGAGCACAGGCTCGGCCCTGGTCAAAAGAAGCACTGGCAAGGCTTGGCCAGCCAATGACATCCCCCGCCGCAAAAATGCCCGGCACATTGGTTTCGTAGCGCTCAGAAACCTCTAGCTGTCCCCGGTGATCCGCCTGCAAGCCAACAGAATCCAGATTCAGAGAATCGGTATTACCTGTACGACCGTTACACCAAAGGAGAGCATCTGCACGCAACTGCTTACCCGACTGCAGGTGCATTGTTACTATGTCGTCATTGGCTTCAACGGAGGCATATTCTTCGTTATGGCGCACCATGACACCGCTGTCGCTTAAGTGGTAACTGAGAGCATCCGAAATTTCATGATCAAGAAATGACAGGAGCTTGTCGCGGGTGTTAATCAGATCAACCTTGACACCAAGACCGGCAAAAATAGAGGCATACTCACAACCAATTACACCGGCACCGTAGATCAACATCGTGCGCGGTGAGTGCTTCATCTCGAGGATGGTATCACTGTCGTAGATACGCGGATGGTTAAAGTTGACGTTGTCGGGACGATAAGGGCGAGAGCCCGTCGCGATCAAAACATTTTTTGCATTGATGTATTCTTCTGCACCGCTGGCGGTTTTCACTCGCACTCGATTTTCGCCTTCGAAGGACGCATCACCTGTATGGAAATTGATGCGATTACGGGCGAAGTCCGACGTCATTTTTTCCACCTGGCGCGGAATCACACGCTTGGCGGCTTCCAACACGGTTGGATAACGGATCCAGCGCGGCTCGCCGATGGTTCGAAACAGTGGCTGAGAGTTGTAACGTACAATCTGCTTTACGGCGAACCTTAAGGATTTTGATGGAACCGTCCCCTTGTGGGCACAGTTTCCACCCAGCATATTGCGACGATCAACAACCGCGACTCGCAATCCCGCCTTAGCCGCCGACATCGACGCCCCGTCCCCAGCCGGCCCGGAACCGATTACCAATAAGTCATAATTGTACTCTGCCATACCGCGTACCACTCCTCTTAAACCAAACAAACAACCGGCGTGCACTGATTATCGCAGTTACCTAAAGCCGATCTATCGGCTTTGGTCAGTCGACAGGTCGCCACATACCCTATCAACTAAAGCCCTCCAAACCAGAGTCGATGACCTGCTTTGAAGGTTTCCCGCTCGCCTCAGGCGGCGACGGCACATCCTTGCACCTCTGTGTCCCGGCAAATCATGTTGCCGTTATTAGAATCAACGTTTTTCGGACAACTCATAGGCAAGATCCTTTGCCTGCTGACGGGAATTTCCCGCTACGTCATCTGTTGAAGACTCACATTTGTCAGGATCTCCGCCACAGATATCACAGACATAGTCCTCTTCGCCCAGCGCCTTGCCGACGCCACCACAAGACCCTTGTAAAGGGCGCCGTCCCATAATGACGCCAATCGCCATACCGGCTATCAGAATCGACAGCACCAGGATTGTTAGAAACAACTCGGTCATAAAAACCTCTCGTCAATGAATACTCGGGCTTTGACCCGATAAATAAGGAGCAAACGTCTGGGAGGTCAACTCTCGAAAACCGTCCGCTTCCTTGACGATAAATAAGGCTGCGACACCATGCTCTTCCGCCAACTCCAGCGAACGCTCAGCACCTAGTACATTAAACCCAGTAGCGAGCGCATCCGCAAAACCGCATTTGTCGGTGATGACCGTAACCGATGCCAAATGATGGCGAATCGGATAGCCCGTCGTGGGATCTATAGTATGACTGTAGCGTACGCCGTCCTTTTCGAAAAAATTTCGATAGTCACCCGAAGTCGCAATTGCCGCATCGGTCAACGACAGCGCTTCAAATACACCGTTTTGCAGCCCCGAATCCGGCCGCTCTACTGCGATGCGCCAGGGAAGATCCTTGGCGTTGTGTCCCGCCAAGCGCAGCTCGCCACCGATTTCCACCAAGTAATGAT
Source organism: Pseudomaricurvus sp. ABR4_320 (assembly GCF_056159445.1). Taxonomy (NCBI): domain Bacteria; kingdom Pseudomonadati; phylum Pseudomonadota; class Gammaproteobacteria; order Cellvibrionales; family Cellvibrionaceae; genus Pseudomaricurvus; species Pseudomaricurvus sp. ABR4_320. Next base: position 677,516 of record NZ_JBSWVF010000001.1, read on the forward strand.
CAAAACCTGCAGACTCAACCAACTCCGCCACTTTATCGACGGCATATCCTTTCGCCACAGCGCTTAAATCCAGCGTCAATCGCTGTTTCATACGCAGCTCCTGACGCTCAGCGTTCAATTCCAGAGATTGCCACCCGATTTCCTGACGTGCAGCAGCGATCGCCTCATCATTTGGAACCTGATCGTGTGTATCAACCGGACCAAAGCCCCACAGGTCGATCAAAGGGCGGACGGTAATGTCGAAAGCTCCGCCGGTCAATTCACTCACCTGTTGACTTACCGAAAGCACCTCGAACAATTCATCGGATACAGGTATCCACTCACCCGTTGCATCGTCGTTCAATTGGTTAATCTCGGAATCAGGGATATAGGTAGACATCGCTTGATTGATTCGTACCAGCAAATCGTCAACTGAAGACTGCAACGCCGTACCATCGATGCTCTCATTGGAAACAACGGAGATATGATACTGCGTGCCCATGGTCGCGCCGGTCAACTTGGTGGTTTGGCGCTCGGATTTCGGCGCACATGCCCCAAGAATCAACAAAACCAATACAACAAAGGCCAGCGTAGCTGGCCTTTGCTGGTACATCCTGCGACTTCGCTTAACCACCGAAGTCATCCAGCAGGATATTCTCATCTTCAACACCCAGGTCTTTGAGCATCTTGATGACTGCCGCGTTCATCATTGGCGGCCCACACATGTAGTACTCACAATCCTCTGGCGCGGGATGATCCTTCAGATAATTCTCATAGAGCACATTGTGAATAAAGCCTGTTAAGCCCGTCCAGTTATCCTCTGGCTGAGGATCAGACATAGCCACGTGCCATGAGAAGTTTTCATTCTCTGAGGCCAGCATGTCGTATTCATCTTGGTAGAAAAGCTCGCGCAACGACCGAGCACCGTACCAGAACGACATTTTGCGATTGGACTTGAGTCTTTTCAGCTGATCGAAGATATGAGAACGCATTGGCGCCATACCTGCACCACCACCAATGAACACCATCTCGTTATCGGTATCTTTCGCGAAGAACTCACCAAAAGGTCCATATACCGTAATTTTATCGCCTGGCTTCAGGCTGAACACATAGGAGGACATCTGGCCGGGCGGTATTCCTTTGGAACCCGGAGGTGGCGTCGCAATACGAATATTGAACTTAACGATACCTTTCTCTTCGGGATAGTTCGCCATGGAATAGGCGCGAATGATGGGCTCATTCACTTTGGATTCGAGATCAAAAAATCCAAACCTTTCCCAATCACCCCGATACTCCTCTTCGACTGAGAAGTCTTTGTATTTAACGTGGTGCACAGGTGCTTCCAACTGTACGTAACCACCCGCACGGAAATCTACGTTTTCCCCTTCTGGAAGTTTCAAGGTCAACTCTTTAATAAAGGTTGCCATATTGGGGTTGGAAACTACCTCACACTCCCACTGCTTGACGCCGAATACGTCTTCAGGGACTTCAATTTCCATATCCTGCTTAACGGGTACCTGACAGGACAAACGCCAGCCCTCGTTGGCATCGCGCTTAGTGAAGTGCGATTCTTCCGTTGGCAACATAGAGCCGCCACCGGATTCGACAATGCACTTGCACTGGGCACAGCTGCCGCCGCCGCCGCACGCGGAAGGCAGAAATAAACCGCCTTCGGAAAGGGTTTGTAAAAGCTTGCCACCAGCAGGAACCGTTAATGTCTTCTCACCATTGATGAGAATGTTGACATCACCACTGCTGACCAATTTTGCCCTGGCGGCAAGAATGATCACCACCAGAGCCAATACGATGCCGGTGAACATGGCGACACCGACGATAATAGTCATATCCATAATCTACGCCTGTCTCCTCTGACTCAGATATCGATACCGCCGAAGGACATAAAGCCCAACGACATCAGACCGACAGTAATAAAGGTAATACCCAGACCACGCAGGCCGGCAGGTACGTCGCTGTACTTCATCTTTTCGCGGATACCCGCAAGTGCAGTAATGGCCAGCGCCCAACCGACACCAGAACCGATACCAAAGACGGCAGATTCAGCAAAGTTGTAGTCGCGCTCAACCATGAATAACGATGCACCCATGATGGCGCAGTTCACGGTGATCAGAGGTAGGAACACGCCCAGGGCGTTGTAAAGTGCGGGGACGTATTTGTCCAACACCATTTCCATAATCTGCACGATTGCCGCGATAACACCGATGTAGGTAATCAGCCCTAAGAAGCTCAGATCGACATTCGGTAACCCCGCCCAAGCGAGAGCACCGTCTGCCAACAGATAGGTCAGCAACAGGTTATTGACTGGCACGGTGATGCCGAGAACCACCACAACCGCGATGCCCAATCCAATAGCCGCGTCGACTTTCTTGGAGATCGCCAGGAACGTACACATGCCAAGGAAGAACGCCAAGGCCATGTTATCGATAAATATTGAGCGGACAAAAAGTCCTAGAAAATGTTCCACGACTTATGCCTCCTTCGTTGTATTCGGGCAAATCTTGAATTCAGGCTCTTCCACCTGGGCGGTTTTCCAAGAGCGGAGGCCCCAGATGATCAGACCGATCAAGAAGAACGCACTCGGAGGCAGCAGCAACATACCGTTGGAAACATACCAACCACCATCTGTCGCCAAGGGAAGTATCTCGATACCGAAAAGCTTTCCGGATCCAAAGAGCTCACGAATAAAGCCCAACGCCAACAGTAACGCGCTGTAACCCAAACCATTGCCAATGCCATCCAGGAAACTTGGGATTGGCGGGTTTTTCATTGCGTAGGCTTCAGCACGGCCCATCACGATACAGTTGGTGATAATAAGACCAACGAAGACCGACAACTGCTTACTGATATCATAAGCAACAGCCTTCAACACCTGATCCACGAGAATAACCAGTGAGGCAATAATCGTCATCTGAATGATGATTCGAATACTGCCTGGCGCGTGTTTACGCACCAGCGACACAAAGAGGTTAGAGAATGCCGTTACCAGGGTCAGTGCGATACACATAACCACGGTGACTTTCAGTGAGCTGGTCACAGCCAGCGCTGAACAAATACCCAAAATTTGCAGAGCAATCGGGTTGTTGTCAAAAACCGGTTTGAACAATAACTCTTTTGTCTTCATGTTCATGCCTCCCCGTTCTTAAGGTTCTCGATAAACTTGGCATAACCCTCATCGCCCATCCAGAACTTAATCAGGTTATTCACACCACGGCTGGTCAGAGTCGCACCGGAAAGTCCGTCGATCTCATATTCCGAATCTCTGGGCGCTGCGCCTTTAATGACGACCAGGCCGACATCACCTTCCTCATCATAAACGTGCTTGCCAGCCCAAAGGCCTTTCCACTTGGGGTTATCCACTTCACCACCAAGACCAGGAGTTTCACCGTGTTCGTAGAAGCCGAGACCACTGACAGTGTTTAAATCAGAGTCCAGCGCCAGGAAGCCATACAGCGTCGACCATAGGCCATAACCTTTGACCGGCAAAATCAGCTTTTCAAGATCACCATTGTCACCTTCGACAACGTAGACTTTTGCCACATTGACTCGACGACCAATCTTGGCGATGTCCTGATCATCAGAGAGCTCAATGGTTCTATCCGGATCTTTGGATACCGAGCGTTGATCGTAACCGTCGACACCCTCTGGAACTTCGGTGTACTCACCTGTTGAAAGATCGACCAACTTTGGCGTCACTTGAGAAAACTGCTCTTCAACAGACTTAGAGGGGTCGAGCATACCTGCTGCCGCAAGAATGTTGCGGTGCAAGTCGACCTCTTTATTGGCCTGCTGCTGAGGCTTAAGCATTACCGCAGCGGTAGACACTACGATCGAGCAGACAATACACAGCGCCAGAGCGACGCCGATTGTTTTGGAAATGGAATCGTTCTTAGCCACGTGCCAACCTCCGCTTTACGTTTGCCTGGACGACGACATGGTCGATGAGTGGTGCGAACAAGTTCGCAAAAAGAATCGCCAACATCATGCCTTCTGGGAAGGCCGGATTGACGACGCGAATCAGCACCACCATGACACCAATCAAACCGCCAAACCACCACTTACCCGCATTGGTCATAGAGGCAGACACAGGATCAGTCGCCATAAAGACCATACCAAAAGCAAAACCACCGATAACCAAGTGCCAATACCAAGGCATAGCCATCATTGGGTTAGACGCAGGGTCACCAACTAAGTTGAACAACAGTGATGTTGCAAACATGCCAGCAAAGACACCCAGGATGATGCGCAATGAAGCGATCTTCATGGCGACCAATACAACCCCGGCCAGAAGAATCAGCAGCGTAGAGGTCTCACCGATACAGCCCTGCATGTGACCTAAGAAGGCATCAGCCCACGACAGCTGCCCTTGCAGTCCGGTCATACCGTCTGTAGAGGCAATCGACAGAGCGGTCGCACCTGTGTAGCCGTCAACGGTCGTCCATACGGCGTCACCAGACATTTCAGCCGGGTATGCGAAGAACATGAAGGCACGTCCAGCAAGCGCCGGGTTGAGGAAGTTTTTACCCGTTCCACCAAAGACTTCCTTGGCGATAACGACACCGAAGGAAATACCCAGGGCGACCTGCCACAGAGGAACATCCGGCGGAGTGATTAACGCGAAAAGCACCGATGTTACAAAGAAGCCTTCGTTCACTTCGTGTCCGCGCTTCATCGCAAAGAGGACTTCCCAGAAGCCGCCGACAATAAACGTCGTGGCATAAATTGGGAGGAAATACAAAGCTCCGTGCCAGAGGCAGTTGAGCCAACTGTTGGCGTCGAAACTGCCGATGAACAAATCACGCCAGTTACCGATTTCCGTCAATCCCATATCGGCCATGATCGTATTGGCCTGCCAGCCAACGTTGTACATGCCGTAAAACATGACAGGAAACGTGCACACCCAGACCGTGATCATGATGCGCTTGAGGTCGATACCATCACGCACATGAGCGGTTGTTTTGGTGACATCCTTAGGACGAAATAAACCTGTATCTATCGCTTCGTACAGAGCATACCAGCTCTCAAGTTTTCCACCCTTGTGAAAATGCGGCTCGATATTATCGAGAAACTTTCTTAGCGCCACGCTTAACCCTCCTTCTCGATCCGGGTGAGATTGTTTCTGAGAATCGGCCCATACTCATATTTACCCGGACAAACAAAGGTACAGAGGGCTAAATCTTCTTCATCCAGCTCCAGGCAACCAAGCTTCTGCGCCATATCGGTGTCACCGACGATGAGAGAGCGCAGCAGCTGAGTTGGCAGGATATCCAGCGGCATAATGCGTTCATACGCGCCAATGGGCACCATCGCCCGCTCACTGCCGTTGGTCGTTGTCGTAAACTCAAATGTCTTTGACTTGATCAAACTGGAGGCATAAATGCTCAAGCTGGAGAAATAATCAAAACCAGCGCGAAGGTAATGCATGAAAGGACGATCGCGACCCTCGAGCAAAACCGTGATTTGATTGTGGTAACGGCCCAAAAAGGCATAGGGTCCGTATGCTGTACGACCACCGAAAACGGATCCCGATATGACTCGATTCTCACCCGCTTTCAGCTGGCCAGCAACTAACTCATCAATGCAAGCGCCGACACTGGTTCTCACCAAGCGAGGCTGCTCCACCTGAGGTCCAGCTAAAGAGACGACACGTTCGGTTGGCAATCGGCCTGTGGCGAACAGCTGACCGATAGCGATGACATCTTGATAACCGACAGTCCAAACCGTCTTGGTTACACTGACCGGATCCAAATAGTGGATATGCGTGCCCGCATTGCCAGCAGGATGCACGCCACCAAACTCTTCCGAGGTTACCTGTGCGCTGTTTCCGACTTGAACATCAGAGTCTTTGGCTTTGCAGACAAACACCTTGCCGTCCGTTAACTTGGACAGCAATTGCAGGCCGTGAATAAAATCATCTCGTCGGCTGCGAATAATCAGCGCGGGATCGGCGGCGAGAGGATTGGTATCCATGGCCGTGACGAAGATGGAATTGGGAACGGTACCAGGCTGCGGCACCTTGCTGTAGGGGCGGGTTCTAAGCGCAGTCCACAAACCGGAATTCACCAGGTTTTCTTGAACTTGCTCGCGGCTCACAGAGCCGAGTTGGTCAGCCGTGTAGCTGGCAAATTGCACAGCATCGTCACCTTCTACATCAATGACGACCGACTGCAGCACCCGTTTAGCGCCTCGGTTGATGGCAGAAACCACCCCCGATGCCGGAGCTGTGTAGACCACACCTTCGGTTTTCTTGTCAGAGAAGAGAATCTGACCAAGCTTGACACGGTCGCCTTCTTTGACAGCCATAGTTGGCTTCATACCGTGGTAATCATTCCCCAGAACAGCTACGGAACGGAGCCTGGGACCGTCGTAGATAACCTGTTCGGGACTTCCGGAAATGGGCAAATCCAGCCCCCGACGAATTTCAATCATACGTCTATGCCTAATCACTCGAATTGTTAAAAGAGTATGGCTCGACTGTCGCATCCGACAAATCGCAGCCAGAATCCGGCCGACTTCCCTGGGGCACTCGCTGCTGCTCGCGCTGAAGTGAAAGAGATATGATCAACCCTACTGAAGGGATTCCCTGATAATTGGCGACCTGCGGCTGGCAGTCGCTTTACCTCTTCCAAGCCAAGTGCCCATAACTTTACTTTAGACTTTTGGGTATTGCAGGGACAGACAGATTCAGATTCCGGTAGCCTCTGGGGTCGGCTACCCCTGAAGCATGGAAGCTGAATCGCAAATCTTGAATCGGCGCAATTATAAAGAGGGGTTTTAATTCTTACCAGCCATAACTGGTAATTTTGCTGCCTGGAAAGGAAAAAACCACCAAACTGTCAAGGCCTTAGCTGTGACCTCGTCAGCATTTCGACAATTTGACTACTAATTAAACAAACTTTCCACAGACATCAAATTGCCGCCGGTAATAGGCAAACACTCAACCAACGAAACGCCAAACAACCGAGAAAAAATGAACGATAAGAAAATAGGAAATGCAAAAAAAGAAACGGGCGCCAAACGTTATGATTTGATAACAGCCTGGCACCCGTAGAGAACAGTGCGATTACCGCACTGACATCAAGTCGGACAATTTATTTCGGAAACAGAGGATAGCTAACGCCAGCCATTTGCTCCAAGCATCGTACAACCTGACAGCTGTAACCGAACTCGTTGTCGTACCAGCAGTATATGATGGCGTTATTTCCATCGACAATGGTTGCCTTGCTGTCATAGACACAGGCATGGCGAGACCCAACAAAATCGGTAGACACAACTTCAGGCGAATTGGTGTAATCGATCTGCTGCTGGAGAGGCGAATATAGTGCTGTTTCGCGCATATAGCTGTTCAATGCATCCGCAGTCGTTTCTTTGTCGAGTTGCAGGTTAAGGATCGCCATGGAAACGTTTGGCGTCGGAACACGAATCGCATTACCCGTCAACTTTCCTTTCAACTCTGGCAACGCCTTGGATACCGCTTTCGCAGCCCCAGTTTCAGTAATAACCATGTTCAGTGCTGCGCTACGGCCGCGGCGCTCACCTTTGTGGTAGTTGTCGATTAAATTCTGGTCGTTGGTATACGAGTGAACCGTTTCAACATGGCCGTGCTTGATGCCATATTCATCCATAACCGCTTTCAGTACTGGCGTAATCGCATTGGTCGTACAGGATGCGGCTGACAGAATGGTATCTTCAGCGGAAATATCGCTGTGATTGATGCCATAAACGATGTTCTTGATTTCACCCTTACCTGGTGCGGTTAAGATAACCTTGCTGACACCAGGACACTTAAGGTGCTGGCCAAGACCTTTCTCATCGCGCCATACACCTGTGTTATCAACAACAACCGCGTTGGAAATTCCATACTGGGTGTAGTCAACTTCTTCAGGCGATCCCGCGTAAATCACTTTGACTTCGTTGCCATTGATTACCAGGGTGCTGGTGTCTTCATCAACACGGATCGTGCCACGGAAGGAACCGTGAACAGAGTCGCGACGCAACAGGCTGGCGCGCTTAACCAGATCGTCTTCCGCCTTACCTTTACGAACAACGATGGCGCGCAAACGCAAAACATCTCCACTACCCGCCTTCTCTACCAACAAGCGAGCAACCAGTCGACCGATACGACCAAATCCGTAGAGCACGACATCCTGCGGCTCAGGAAGCGGCTTGGCACTGCTATCGACAGCATCGCCCAGCTCAGATTTGACGAAATCCGTGACATTGCCGCCACCGTCTTTCATAAATTTAACGGCCATCTTGCCCAAATCAACGTGAGCCGGTCCCAAATTCAAAGCGGCCATTGCCTCTAAGATTGGGAAAGTCTCAAATTCGGACAGCTCATTCTCTTCGACCTGCCGCACTCTGCGGTGGGCTTTCATTAAGTCGATCACAGAGCGGTTGACCAGGTTACGGCCATACATATAAACGTTGACGTTGCGTTCGCGATTGAGCTTTCCAATGATTGGAATCATGGCTTCTGCCAGCGCTTCACGCTGTTTCCAATCTTTAAAATAGTCGTCCGGCTTGGGTCGATTCACGTCGAGTCACCTTAACTTTTAATCATTCATTTGGGGGAGCACAAAATTCATAAGCCCCCATTCCGCTGGGGCTCAGGCGAATTTTGTGGGCGCTCATTATCGGTGTTAGGTGACGCAGCTGCAACCAATCTAGACTAAAGAAGCAGAGGCATGCGTCACAGAGCGTGCTCTTTGACGCTTTTCAATGAAATAGTTCACAATTTTGCAGCTTTTGCGAGCATTTTCGCTCAAACTTTGGATTGGCAACGCCTCTACAAAGGCATAAATGTCATGCTTACCAGACTCTGGGCGACACTGTTTATGGCACGCTGGGACTTCCCCGCAGCAATCGAAGCCAACATGTCTTGATGGGCAATCAGCTTACCGAACAGTCGTTCAAAACTGAGGTTAATCTGAGTATCTGATAGCGTATCGGCCAATACCAATGGGCGGCCATGGCTGTCCCGCTTGCTGCGCAGCATCCACACCAGTGTTTCAATATTCCGCGCGCTCGCCGTCAGCTTTCGGTCATTGACGGAGTCGATGATAAAAAACTCATTTTTGTAGCCGTAGGCTTCATTGAGCATATCGGTCAATCCCGCCATGATGGCAAAGACCCGATCTCCTTGATAATTTTCATTGAATGCCAGACGCATCGCGTAAATGCCGCTGGCATTATCCAATTCTCGAAACGTTAAGGGACGACTGACGTCACGGGTCAGCATCTGCCAGCGGGAGGAAATGGTCGCCCCGGGTGTTTTCTTTAACTCTGCCGGGTTACGTCGGTAGAGCTTAATATGAAGGTCGCGCAGTAATAACCAGGTGGAACGGCGATGCAAATCAGCCACAAGATCCACATCACTCTTGGCAAGCCCTTTGACACTGATCGCCGTCTTTGAAGACGTAGTGCAACCACCAACGCAAAAACAGAGCGTAAGGACAAAAGCCAGACAGGCGCGAATACTGGTACTATATAGCGAATTGAACAACCACATACTGACACTTTGACCGCTCCGGCGATCGAGGTTAACGACTAGCTTCTCCATGATCAAAATTTTTCATCCCTGCTAGCGTATATAGACTAGAACCAAACACTATGCCAACGTGAGGCCGCTGCGCGCAAGGACTCAGCGACAGCAACTCGCTTCTATTGGAACGCCATGACATTGCCCGGTGTATATGGCCCAGCGTTTTATTGTACCGGGTAGAAACGACAGATATCACATGCTAGACACCAGCCCTCTCTCACCTCCTATTCGCTCGGCCTCCAACCAAACGCCCTCATGGGGGCACCTCATCGGCAGCAGCCTTGCATTGGCGGTGCATTCGCTCGCCTGCAATGAAAAACAACTCACCGTTGTCATTACACCAGATACGGAAACCGCCAGGATACTGGAAAGCGAATTGGCGTTTTTCAACGGTGGGAGATCGCAAAAAATAGAGATACTGCATCTGCCCGATTGGGAGACTCTCCCCTATGACAGCTTCTCCCCCCATCAGGACATCATCTCCGAACGCCTGCGGACCCTGTATCGTTTGTCTGGTACCCAGCAAGGCATCTTGATTATCCCTATTTCCACATTGATGCACAGGCTGCCGCCCGTTGAATTTCTCGATGCCAACAGCTTGATGGTCGAGGTGGGACAAATTCTCGATATTGATCCGTTTCGCAAGAAACTCGAAAAAAGCGGCTACCTGTGCGTCGATACCGTTTATGAACACGGCGAATTTGCTGTTCGTGGATCCATCGTGGATATTTTCCCAATGGGCAGCAAAGTACCCTTCCGAGTTGACTTATTCGATGATGAAATCGAAACCCTACGCAGCTTCGATCCAGAAACACAGCTTTCTGTCAACAAAGTCGATAGCATCCAAATGCTGCCTGCCAAGGAATTTCCTTTGGACGAAAAAGGTATCAGCCTGTTTCGACAACAATGGCACGATCGCTTTGATGTCGATCATCGTATGTGTTCCATTTATCAGGATATTGCAGCGGGTATCAGTCCTTCCGGTATCGAATACTATTTGCCGCTTTTTTTCGATCACTGCAGCACGCTTTTCGATTATCTGCCAAATTCAGCGCTTTTGCTGGTTCACGAGCGAACCCACGAAGCAGCGGAACATTTTAGTCGCGATATTCGCGACCGTTACGAGAGCTTACGAGGCGATGTACAGCGCCCCATTCTTCCTCCAGGAGAAATTTTCCTGACGGTTGATGAGGCGTTCCAGCAATTGAAGTCAGGACAACAAATCCAGCTTGGCGGAGAAACCATCAGTGACAAGGCCGGCGCCTATAATTTCGCCACTGAAGCCCTGCCTGACCTCGCCATCGCCTCAGGCCAGGATCGCCCCTTTCAAAGACTGGAAGCTTTTCTGGCGGCCAATGATCACCGCCTCCTCTTTTGCGCAGAATCCACCGGTCGCAAAGAAGCCCTTCTCGAGATGCTACAACAGGTAAAAATATCACCGGTAGAAACCCACTGGGCGAATTTCCTCTCCGGTCAGGAGCGTTTTGGAATTACTGTAGCCCCTATTGATCGAGGCGTAATACTTCCCGGAGAAAAGCTCGCCCTCATTACCGAAAACCAGTTAATTGGCGAACGAGTACAACAGCGACGACGACGTGACCGCCAACAGGAATCGGCAGAGTTGGTTGTACGCAGCCTGACAGAATTAAAAGTCGGTGCTCCGGTTGTTCACATGGATCATGGCGTCGGTCGCTATCTCGGCCTTGAAACCATTACGATCGATGACCAGGCCAGTGAATTTCTCATGCTGGAATATGCGGATAAAGCCAAACTGTATGTGCCTGTCGATCGACTCGACGCCATTAGCCGCTACAGTGGTGCAGAGGATCAACAGGCGCCACTCCATAAACTCGGCAGCGAACAATGGCAAAAAGCCAGGCGAAAAGCCGCAGAGCAGATTCGCGATACTGCGGCCGAATTACTCGACATTTATTCGAGGCGCGCTGCCCGTCAAGGTCATGCCTTTGAAGACCCACTGGAAGCATATCGCAAATTTTCCGGTAGCTTTCCCTTTGAAGAAACCGCTGATCAGCAGCTTGCCATTGAATCTGTGTACAAAGACATGTTAGCTCCGCAGCCAATGGATCGACTCATCTGCGGCGACGTTGGTTTTGGAAAAACCGAAGTGGCAATGCGCGCGGCCTTTATTGCCGCCCACAGTGGTCGACAGGTTGTCGTGCTGGTGCCAACAACGCTTTTGGCGCAACAACACTACGAAAATTTTCGTGACCGTTTTTCCGAATGGCCCGTCAATATTGAAGTCATCTCACGATTTCGATCAAACAAGGACATTCAGATCGTCCAAGAAAAACTTGCGCAAGGTAAAGTCGACATCATTATTGGCACCCATAAATTGCTGCAGTCAGATATGACATTCAAAGATTTGGGGTTGTTAATTATCGATGAGGAGCATCGCTTCGGTGTACGTCAAAAAGAAAAATTAAAAGCCCTGCGCGCTGAAGTTGATATTCTTACGCTAACCGCAACACCAATTCCTCGCACACTGAACATGGCGATGGCGGGCATTCGTGACCTCTCGATTATTGCAACTCCGCCGGCGCGTCGCCTCTCAGTAAAAACCTTCGTCTATCAAAATGATCCCTCAATCGAAAAAGAAGCCATTCTGCGCGAAATCATGCGCGGGGGTCAGGTGTACTATTTGCACAACGAAGTAAAAACCATTGAGCGCTGCGCACGCGAGCTGTCGGAATTGGTTCCCGAAGCACGGGTCGTTATTGCTCACGGGCAAATGCGTGAGCGCCAACTCGAAAAGGTAATGGCGGACTTTTACCATAAACGGTTTAACGTACTTGTGTGTACCACCATTATTGAAACCGGCATCGACGTGCCTAACGCAAATACGATTATTATCGATCGAGCCGATAAATTCGGCCTTGCTCAACTGCACCAATTGCGCGGTCGTGTCGGACGCTCCCATCACCAGGCCTATGCTTACCTGCTGACGCCATCGCCAAAATCCATGACAGGAGACGCACTAAAACGGCTGGAGGCCATTTCCCAGACGACGGATCTAGGAGCAGGATTCACACTGGCCACCCATGATCTCGAAATTCGCGGTGCCGGAGAACTCCTCGGAGAAGAACAGAGTGGACAAATGCAATTGGTTGGCTTCAATTTGTATATGGAAATGCTTGATGCCGCAGTTACTGCAATCCGCGAGGGGCGAACACCTGAACCTGAACGGGCCTTGGATTCCGGTATCGAAATTAATTTGCGGATCCCTGCGCTGATTCCGGAAGATTATCTGCCCGATGTACATTCTCGGTTGATGATGTACAAACGAATTGCCGGTGCCAGTAACGATGACGAGCTGCGTGATTTACAAGTGGAAATGATCGATCGTTTTGGACTTCTACCAGAAGCTTGCAAAACCTTGTTCCGAGTCACTGCACTAAAATTGAAAGCCAAACTTCTGGGTATCAAACGCATCGAAGCCAGCGCAACCTCCGGCAAAATCGAGTTTGATAGTCAAACATCGGTCAACCCTCTTACCATTGTCAAACTGGTACAAAAACAACCACAACACTACAAACTGGAAGGCGCCAGCCAACTGAAATTTTCACTGCAAGAATCCCCCGCAGACGACGTTGCCAATCATCGCCTGCGTCAGGTCGATGATTTATTGAAGCAGCTGACCGCAGCTTAAAGGATAGTAATTCATGAAGTTCTTATGTCGTTCCCGTTCGAAGGATGCCCTGGCCTGTAATCTTGTCAGCAACAACCCCCTCCTTCGAAAAGCACTGCTTTCTCTGTGTGGTAGCATGATGCTGTCGACGTCTGCCACAGTACTGGCACAACAAGAGCCACGCTGGTTCCAGGTTGAGGTCATCATCTTTGCGCAAGACGACCGTACTCGCTCTGACTCTGAGGCCTGGCGTAAAGATATCTCTCTGGAATACCCTCTGAATTGGGTACAACTTTCCGACACTACGCCACCGAATTATACGCCTACGGATTCGAATGATTCTGGACCAGACTGGCGCATTGGAGGAGATGCTGACGGTTCGGAATACGATTGGGAGCCTGCCACAGATATTTTTCCTGATGCGCTGAATGAAGACTCAGAACTCTCTGATGACAAACAAATTACCGGGTCAACAACAGACTCTTCTAGCGAAATATCATCACACCCCTCTAGCGGCTCATCAACACAGAATCCGGCACCGAACACCGACCAAACAACAGAAGAATCTCTGGAAAAAAACGAGAATGGCGATGGCGTCGCCAAGGATGAGGGCTTGCCCGAAGCCTATACCAAACTGACAAAAAATGATTTCCTATTGGAAGCAGAAGCCAGAACATTATCACGCAGCCGCGGCTATCGCGTTCTGTTTCATGAGGCTTGGCGCTTTCCCGATACCGACGACAGAGAACCTCCCGTCCTTATTCAGGGAGGTGAAACCTTTGGACCTCACCGGGAATTGGAAGGCACGCTGGAAGTCAGGGTTTCTCGCTACATTCACGTACAATCCAATTTGTGGCTGACACGTTTTGCGCACAATTTCGGACAGGATTTATCAGAATGGCCTCCGCTTCCAACCAACCCCATTCATTCCTACTCGCCGGCATCAGGATTAAACGAAGACGCGCTGGAAGAATTTAAAATCAATAGCGGCAATCATCAAGAGATGCCATCTGATTCACTAAATTATTCTGGCGGGGATATCTACGATGCCATTCTCGCTAACCCTTATATTCCTGAATCCATTGTGAAGATCAGTGATACTCGGCGTATGCGCAGTCGAGAACTTCATTACATTGATCATCCTCAGGTCGGCATTTTGGTGATATGTGAACCCTATGAACTCCCGGAAAAAACAGAGCCAGAAGAGTCACTGGAATAGACATTAGAATTTACGAACAAAGGTTTTCAAGACGGGGGCGATACAGCCTCCTTGGCAACAGCCCATAAAACTTCTCAAGTTTTAATTACTGCGTGTCATCAGCGTCAACGCGCCGACCGGTGTTTTGAGATGTGCCGCAGGCAGCAGGAATCAAATTCCTGCCGCCGTCTCGGTTCAGAACTAGTTTGTGATACAGCTGACGTTTTCGGCCTGAAGCCCCTTATCCCCTTCGAGAATATCAAATTCGACAGATTGTCCTTCACTGAGAGATCGATACCCATCCCCCGTTATGTTCCGATAATGGACGAAGACATCTTCACTGGTTTCACCGCGGGTGATAAAGCCATACCCACGAGCATTGTTGAACCATTTAACTGTTCCGATTTCACGAGCTGCCATTTCTATTTACCTCAAAATTTATTTTTATATGATTTTAAGATGCTGACCTTATGACCAACGATTCAACGACGACGTTTAAAATCTTCGTTCAAACCAGGACAACAAATACGTCATTATTTTATTTTCCTGAACACCGAAAGGCATTCGGACAACACCACATCCACACGCGGCTGCTCAAATAAATTAGATTAACTGGTCAATTTATTTAACTTGACTTTGTTTAAATAAACTTGAATTCAACCGCGCAGAGTCATTTTTAAGTCAAACAAGCAGTGCTGTCCAGCAAAAAACACCAAACCGCCAAAATTTTACGAAATGCTCGAATAATCGTGGAAAAAGGCGTCAAAAATGGCGTTTATATCAAGGTTGCCTTGCTCGACGACACGCTTGATTTCCGCCATATCGATCAGTGCTTCTGAGATTCCAGCAGCCCAATTGACGACCAACGACAAACTGACATACGACAAACCCAACTCGCGAGCGAGTGAAGCTTCGGGCATCGCCGTCATTCCAACCAAGTCGCAACCATCTTGTCCCATACGCCGTATTTCAGCCGCTGTTTCCAGTCTGGGTCCTTGCACACAACCATAAGTGCCGCCTTCAATCACAACAACGTCAGACCGTTTTGCTGCATGCATAAGAGCTTGTCGCAAACTCTTCGAAAACGGTTCCGTGAAATCTATATGCTGCAACGTCCCTTCGACACCATCTGAAAAACTGTGCTCTCTTCCCCACGTGTAATCAATAATTTGATCGGGAATTACGAGTGCCCTCGGTGGCATTCTTTTATTTAGACTTCCAACCGCGTGTACAGCGACAATATTTTTGACTCCGACCTGAGCGAGTGCCGAAATGTTAGCGCGATAATTAATAAGGTGAGGAGCGAGGTGATGATTAACGCCGTGGCGAAATAACAGAAAGGCTTTCTGATTGTGAATCGCCATAGTTATAAGTGGAGCCGAAACTTCACCGAAAGGTGTTTCACTTTGTATTTGCTCAACTTCGCAGCCGACCGACAACTTTTGCAACCCAGTCCCACCAATAATTCCCGTGGTCAACTCTCAATCTCCTCAATGTAGGTATTTATGTTTTGGTATATAACTATTTTCCATGATCAGCATCTAACAGGGCCGCCACAGTTTCGCGAGCCTTGGTATATTCTGCGCAAGCAATTAGCTCTTTCTTGCTGTAGTGCTGACGGGCCCTTAGCATTTCGATGCTGGCAGAAGCATCTCGAGGATTTATTTCCAAAGCGTCAACAACCTTCAGCGCACCTTCGCGATGATTGCAAACCAGAATCAAATCGCAACCGGCATTAAGAGCCAACTCCGCACGCTGCACGAAATCTCCATAGCGGGCAGCACCCTCCATGGTTAAATCATCGCTGACAATGACCCCAGCAAAGCCTAAGTCCTTACGTAATACATCGTTTAACCAAGGCTTCGAAAACCCCACCGTATGACTGGAATCCAACGCATCAAAAACAATGTGCGCAGGCATTACCGCTTCAAGCTGACCGAGGAGCGCTTTGAACGGCAGCAGATCATGAGACTCAATCGCGGCCATCGGCCGGGTATCGATGGGCAAATCCAAATGACTGTCTTCCCTAACACTGCCGTGACCGGGGAAATGTTTCCCGGTCACGGCCATGCCGGCACGGTGTGCACCCTTGATAAATGCACCCGCGAGCTCTGTCACTCGCTGCGGATCTGACGAAAATGCTCGATCACCAATAACACTCGAAAAATTGTCATCGACATCCAGCACCGGGGTAAAACTCAAATCGAAACCCACCGACAAGACTTCTGCAGCAAGCAACCATCCACACTGCTCTGCCTGTGAAATTGCACGAGCGGGATCTTTGGTAAACTCCGCATCGAAGACCTGCATCGGAGGAAACCGCGTAAAACCTTGGCGACAGCGCTGAACGCGCCCCCCTTCTTGATCCACACAAAGTAATAGTTCTGGCCGCAACTCACGAATCTCAGCCAGAAGATCGGCGACCTGGTTGTAATCGACGACGTTGCGCCCAAACAGTATGACGCCCCCCACAGCAGGACTCAGCAAAAGCTCTCTCTCAACATCATCCAACCGGGTACCGTCAACATCTAGAATAAGCGGCCCTAAAGCCATTTTTGTGCTCCTTATAAAAAGAATTCGTGTTCTATCGAGCAAAGAAAAATCGGCTGCTCACTGAAAATCATGTTATTTCAACGACTCACCGTTAGACAGATTTTGCATGATCACCTGCCACATCAGAACTGATTGGAACTTTACGACAGGAAAATAAATTAAGCGAACCCTTGAATATCAAGCACTTAGTTTTTCCTCGAGCCAACAATTTGACAGCTATCTCACACCAGCTGACTGGCATCTAATTCATCGGATCTTTTCCTGCCTGTCTTCACAGAGTATGTTTGTTCGCAAGAGATACGAAACAACAATAACGAGGTACCAAAGATGTCAGCACTACGACAAACCCCGACGCCAGCAGGCCCAATCATCGGCGATTGGTATGAAGATCTTGACTCTCACCTGAAGTTTGAAGTGGTCGCCCTCGATCCAACGACAGAAACCATTGAAATTCAATACGCCAATGGCGACATATCGGAGCTGGACGACGATTGCTGGACACAGTTGCCCCTTATCACGACGGTGCCTCCAGAAAGCCCTACGAGCATTTTTGAAGATACTGCTGGCTTTTGGTCTACCGATGACTCCCCGTCTTTTGCGGCACTATCAGACCCGCTAACGATGATTGAGCCTGACCTGTTTCCCGGAACGGAAGACTTCTAGCGATTTTCCCACCGACAAACGATGAACGCCCCTCCTGGAGATCATTGGATTCTCCAGCGAGATAAGGCACAACAAAACATCGCTCCAACATGATCAGGACGTTTCATGTCCTGCGTCCCGTCACTCCCTTCTTGGACTCCTTCTTATTTTCTTAAAAACCTGAAGTGCCGAGAAGCTCAAGCGTTGCCATCGACTTCCAATCATTCGTCAGCCGCACAGGTCATTACTAGAAAAAGAAAAACACGGTCAAAGAAATCCTTGCACCTGAACAGCCACTGTATATAATCACAGATACTGTATGAAACATCAGGCTCGCTATGATAAAGCTCACCAGACGCCAGGAAGAAGTATTAAACCTTATTAAGCGTCATATCGATGAAACCGGATATCCCCCCACCCGAGCAGATATTGCCCGAGAACTTGGATTCCGCTCAGCCAATGCTGCAGAAGAGCATTTGAAAGCGCTCGCAAAAAAAGGCGCAATTGAAATGGTTCCAGGGGCATCGAGAGGTATTCGCCTCCCGGACCACAATCAGGGCATTCCGGTTGTCGGCCGAGTCGCCGCCGGTAATCCCATACTCGCGGCTGAGCACATCGAAGAATACTGCAATCTCCCAAGCACTTTTTTTTCTCCGTCGGCGGACTATTTTCTGAAAGTCAGCGGTGAAAGCATGAAGGACATCGGCATTCTGGACGGCGACTTGTTAGCCGTTCATAAAACCGAATCGGCTCACAACGGTGAAGTCGTTGTCGCAAGAATCGGCGATGAAGTAACCGTCAAACGGTTCTTTCGTGGCAGGTCCCAGTTTAATGTCGAACTGCACCCTGAAAACGCAGAGTTCGAGGTTATTAAAGTTGATTTGCGAGACACCGAATTCGCGGTTGAAGGACTCAGCGTTGGGGTTATTCGCCGCCAGTAGGCCAAATAAACCCAACTAGGCGCTCACATTGCTGTATTAGAGGCAGGATAAAAGGCACCTCTGAATAAATGAGGTTTGCTACTGGCAAGAAAGCTCTTCTCACAGAAACCGGGCATAGATTGAAATTTATGACGGAATAAGCAAAGTTTTCAGTTGCCCGCAGCCAAAACGGAATTCGTTTACGTTAGAGGCGCCTTCGACAATAGCGCCATTGCAGACCTGCCCAGAGAGATGTTTTTACACACGGAACACACTGTTGATTATCGTATGAAGAAAACCGGTTCTTCTCCACTTTTGGGGAAGATCTCTCCAGGAGCTCGCTCTAATGACACACAGATTTAATTGCAGCACATCAACTAAACGCGTAT
Organism: Pseudomaricurvus sp. ABR4_320; assembly: GCF_056159445.1. Classification (NCBI taxonomy): domain Bacteria; kingdom Pseudomonadati; phylum Pseudomonadota; class Gammaproteobacteria; order Cellvibrionales; family Cellvibrionaceae; genus Pseudomaricurvus; species Pseudomaricurvus sp. ABR4_320. The sequence continues at coordinate 696,402 of NZ_JBSWVF010000001.1, forward strand.
CACCTTCGATCCAAGCATCACTTTTTGCTCACTCAGACGACAGTTTCCTACCGGATAATCTGCCAAACTCAATTACTCAGTTAACACTCGCGAGAGAAAACGCCATCAGTTTTCTCTACCCGATTGTCTCCCACTTGAGTAATGAAAGTACGCGCTGGACAACTTGGATACTTTCGTCCCCGGAAGAACGCGTTGCGCTACAAAAACGTCACTTCGATTGCCGTGCGATCCGTCTGATCTATACTCGTGATACGTCAGAGGTACTTCCACTATTCAACTCAGCGCTCTGCGCAGGTACCAGCGACACAGTAATTGCCTCCCCTGAAAACAATATCAGTGCGGCACAGATGAAGCGTTTACATCGCACTGCCGCGGCTAACAATGCGCAAGGGCTGCTGGTCAATTATTACTGATAAGAGTTTGTTCTCAGAATTAATTTAGGACCGCAAGTGGCTATCAAAGGGACTTTTCAGGCCTAAAAATCTGACCTCAAAAAAATCACTCAATTCTGAGGTGCAGGTTGGGACAATGAATGCTGGGATTTGCTTTTAGAAATCGCAACAGGACCTCTATCATCCAGCACCATTAACTCGGCCAGAGAAGAAGTAATGGATCAGTGATAGGTGATTTCAGAAGAATCAATATCTTCTTCGGATACTTCATCGGTATCAATGATGTCTCCGACAACTTCCATTCCGGCTTCGATCATTGCTTTCACGACTTCGAAACGGCTGTCCTGCAGGAAGGTTTTTGCTTCACTGGAGAACTTAATGCAGATCAGAGGCTCACCGTCCTCTCCGGCTCTGCGTAAACCGACACCACCATCAGGTAATTCGACAAGTTCATATAGTGAAGACATGTAGTTGACCGCTGCTCTTCTTGAATTTTTCAAAACATCTGCTAGCAGTCTACCACTGAAACTCGTCAATATTCCAGCAAGCCACCTCGCTCGACGTCAGAATACTGACGAAAAGCACGAATCAAACTTAATATTCGCTCTTTTGAGTGAATTTCCGCCGCCCCTGGGCTTCGAGAAATATCAGAGGCAATGAGGTCATCAGAAGAATCTCTCGATGATACAGGCGTTACCGTGTCGCTTAACGTTTGTAACTGGGCCAAATAGGAACGCAGCGTTATGGCCCAAAGTTGTTGCTCCAAGCGCATTAAACACGCCAATTGGGGAGTCACTGAAGCCTTCTGGTAAAAACGATTGAGCTGCCCATCAACGTCTTCAGGCGACACCTCATACACAAGCTCTGCACTAAAGAAACGCAATGCAACACCGAGATGTAACAGTGCTGACTCAAGTAATGTTTGCTCCAGACGCCCTTGCCCTTTAACTTGATCGACGAGCTCGAGCAGTTGCCCACATTGGGACAACTTACTCTCAACCAGGCGCCGGTATGGGTTCGTCATTTACTTCGCCGCAGCGGCGGCTTTGCGCCTTGGCTTGCTGGCTGCCTTCTTCGCCGCGGCTTTCGCTTTGGGTTTTGCCGCACCGGTATCAGCAGCGCCGACTTTCCAGGCACCGTTACGAAAGAACGCTTTCCAGCCCGTTGCTTTACCGTCTATCTCAGACTGCACGTACTGCTCTTTCGTCTTACGGCTGAAACGAATCACCGTCGGATTGCCATCATCGTCTTGCTGGGGCGCCGAAAACAAATGCGCGTATTTTTTGTCGATTTCATCTTTGTGGGGAATCAATTCCGCAACCAGCGGTGCTCTGGTTTCCCGATTTTTGGGAAATTGACTCGCCGCAAGAAAGAGCCCGGACGCGCCGTCTCGCAACACGTAGTGATCCTCAACTTTCTGGCAAGCCAATTCAGGCATGGCGACTGGGTCCATCTTAGGTGGCGCCGCCTCTCCGTTTTTCAGCAGTTTGCGAGTGTTCTTACAATCCTCTGCCATACAGCCGAAGTATTTACCAAAGCGGCCATTTTTTAACTGCATTTCGCTGCCGCATTTGTCGCACTCGATGGTGGGGCCATCATAGCCTTTAATCTTAAACTGCCCCTGCTCTACCTCATAGCCAGAACAATCGGGATTGTTGCCACAAATGTGGAGCTTGCGCTGCTCGTCCAGCAGATAACTGGTCATCGCGGTATTACACAACTGGCAACGCCGTTTTTGGCGCAACTGACGGGATTCTGCTTCTTCGTCATCATCCGCGTTGACGGCCTCGTCTCCGGGCGTCAAATTCATGGTCGCTTTGCAGCGTTCTTTCGGAGGTAACGCGTAACCAGAACAGCCCAAAAATACCCCGGTAGCCCCCGTTCGAACCTGCATGGGGCGACCGCAAGTAGGGCAAACAATGTCGGTTTCCGTTGGCTGATTAGGCCGCATACCCCCTTCATCGTTTTGCGCCTTCAACAGGGTATCTGAAAAATTGGCGTAGAACTGATCCAGCAATTGCAACCAACCAACCTTGCCATCGGCAACATCATCCAATGAGACTTCCATGTTGGCGGTGAAACTGTAATCCATCAACTCGGTAAAACTTTCGGTCAAACGCTCTGTGACGATATCGCCCATTTTGTCTGCATAGAATCGACGCTTATCGACGTGAACATAACCGCGTTCCTGTATTGTCGAGATGATCGACGCATAGGTGGAAGGCCGACCAATGCCTCTTTTCTCCAACTCTTTGACCAAACTGGCTTCCGTATATCTGGCTGGCGGTTTGGTGAAATGCTGACTAGGATCGAGTTTTTGCAGGTCGAGAGGATCGCCGACTTTAAACTCAGGCAATATCAATTCGTCTTCTTTTTTGGCGATTTGTGACTGCACTCGAGTGTAACCATCGAATCGAATTACCCGCCCCTTGGCACGCAATTCATAATCACCCGCCTTGGCGGTGACGGTGGTACTCGTATATTCCGCGGCAGTCATCTGACAGGCGACAAACTGCTGCCATATCAGCGCATAGAGCCGCTCAGCGTCTCTCTCCATTCCCTTGAGCTGAGTTTGTTGAACCTTGACCGATGATGGACGAATCGCCTCGTGCGCCTCTTGAGCGCCTTTTTTACTGCTGTAAATACGTGGCTTCTCAGGCAAGTAGCGCTCGCCAAAATTCTCCAGAATATAATCGCGGCAACTGTTCAAAGCCTCTTGGCTCAAATTCGTTGAATCCGTTCTCATGTAGGTGATATAGCCAGCTTCGTACAACCGCTGCGCTAACATCATGGTCTTTTTCACCCCAAAGCCCAATCGCGTACTGGCAGCCTGCTGTAATGTCGACGTGATGAAAGGTGCGCTGGGGTTCGATTTGGTAGGCTTGTCTTCCCGATCAACCACCTGGTAGCTGGCGTCGGTTAAGTCGTTAACCGCCGCCATCGCCTGGGCTTCGTTCAGCGGCTTGAACGTTTTGTCGAGATGCTTTTTGACCTCGAATCTCACCTGATCTTTGTCTTTGCCTTTCAGCTCCGCAAACAATTCCCAATATTCTTCCGGGATGAATGCGCGAATTTCCCGCTCGCGTTCAACAACGAGGCGCACAGCAACAGATTGTACGCGCCCGGCTGATAAACCCCGCGCGACCTTTTCCCACAACAACGGCGATACCATGTAGCCAACAACGCGATCTAGAAAGCGACGCGCCTGTTGGGCATCGACACGGTGCTGATTGATGGGCCCGGGATTGCGAAAGGCATCTTGAATGGCGTTTTTGGTAATCTCATTGAAGACCACCCGGCGAAACCGACTTTCGTCACCACCGATGGATTCCCGCAGGTGCCAGGCAATGGCCTCCCCCTCGCGGTCCAAATCCGTTGCGAGATACACGGTATCGGCCTTCTGGGCAAGTCGCTTAAGCTCATCGACAACTTTCTCTTTGCCGGGAAGTATTTCGTAATGCGCTGACCAGCCGTTTTCCGGATCGATACCCATGCGGTTAACCAACTGCTCTTTGGCCTTACGAGCCTTGTGCTCCGCTTTTTCTTCCGGCGACATTTTGCGAGTGATGGCCGCTTGGCGGGCCCGCTCTTTCGCATCGACCGGCTTTTTGGCACCACCACTGGTCGGCAAATCCCGGATATGACCCACACTCGATTTAACGATGTAGTCATCCCCAAGATATTTGTTGATAGTCTTCGCCTTTGCCGGTGACTCGACAATTACGAGAGATTTGCCCATAAAATCCTACACATTCCAAGAGTGAAAGTTCGCATCCAGACCTGAATGCCATCAAGACTGTCTACCATTTAACCCGCTGACAGCGGCGTTATCGCCAACGGCAGACTGTGGTTTTCACGGAGACCTACGCCCCGCTCTTTTTTTTACAGATAGCATATAACCACCGCAATTGGGAAGTATTGCCTTCAATCTGCGGTTTTGGCGAATCTCTGCACTACCAAAGTCTAAAGTTCGCTGACGGAATGCCGCTACAGTAAAAAACGCGATGATTCTATCCATTCATCGACTTTTCAACCTAGTTGCGGCCCATTTACGATCAAATGACTCCTCTGGACTGGTTAATTTTATCAACAGCCATCGCCATCGCCTCCTTGGTAGGGGTCAGTATCATCAATGAGAAAGACCGCCGCCGTCGCGATTTACAATCTCGAGTCTCTCACTTAAAGCTCCGTGCACATAACTTGGAGGAGCTGGTTGGCGAGGTCGACCAACTGGTAGAGGGTCACCAGGTTGCCAAGCTCATCAACGATGAAATTCTTGAAATTGCCACGGAAATGAAGGCCGAAGCACCAGAAGCGACATACCTGGACGCCACCTATCAATCCGCGCTTGCACGCAATGACTCACTCACCGACGAGGCGCTGCCAGACTACTTTGATCGTCTCAAAGAAAGCGATGCCAAGATCGCCAGAGCCCAAAAACACCTCAATGAGGCCGCGAACTTAATAAAACAACTGCAGAGTCGCAACAAATTATCAGTTGAGGAAATGAGCGCCTGCCACAGCCAACTCAGCTGGGCCCATTTAATGGTGGACGTCATTTCCCATATTGGCCAGGGTCACAAAGCATCCAATCGCAAAGACGTTTTGTCCGCTCAGGCGTTTTACAAGCGCTCGCAGCAGCTCTTGATGCAATCTTCCCACCCGGACAAACGTCGTCATCGCATGATTAAGGAACTGGCAGAAATTTTGAACGGAAAACGGGCGTTTCTGTCTGAAGACTTGATGCCGGAAACCCAATACAACCCAACGAAGGCCATTCCCCAGCCGATTCCGCCTGAGGAGCCGGAAAATGGCGGCAATGACGCAGATAATCCCGAGGCTAACACCTCGGCAACAGGCAACTGATACAGCTACCTCATGAGCGCGGTTTTAATGTCTGATAGCGACGCGTAAACCTGCTCCAAGCGATCTAATCCGCCTTTCTCATTCCAAAAGCAACTGACCCCCTGACTGCCTGAAGCAACGGATACAACACCATCAGGAAGGGAATCCAAGAGGTGAGCTAACCTGGGCAGTAAAAATGCCTCTGTCGATGTAGATGGCTTTTCCTGCCAATCCCATACCCCATGGGCATGGATATCATGGGTAAAATTCTTGCGTATCAGCATCCATCGATGGTCGCTCTTTTCCTTTGCCTGCCAAGGAAGGCAGTACACGGAAAACAACTCCGGCCTATCCTGTCCAGGATTCCTGGGATCAGGCGCCATGTGAATACGCAGGCCTTTTTGAATTGCAGCCTGCCGCAGCTCTGCCTGTCGGCGTTGTAGGGCCGAAGGCTGCATCAATAGGATCGGCCCCAACAGCAACGCTACTGCAGCTGCGCAAATCAATATCGGAACCCACATAGTTCTCCCCCGAAAAATCGTGCAGTGTACTTGATCTATGTCTAGGCAAGGTACTGGCAAGGGTTTAGTATCAAATGTGAAGAGAGTTCTGCAAAGGAGCTGAACCATGAGCAACTACAAACACATTCTCGTCGCAGTTGATCTATCTGACGAATCTCAACAAGTCATGACAAGGGCCGCCACTCTGGCGGAAGCGAACGGCGCAAAACTCACCGTACTGCATGTGGTTGAACCCTTAACCTTCGCCTATGGCGGCGATATACCCGTCGATCTTACCGAAGTGCAAACTCAGCTGCAGCACAAAGCGAATGAACAGCTGACTGCCTTAGCTGCGCCAGCCAATCTGCCGGTCGAAGATCGCAAAGTGGTTATCGGTCAACCGGTCGCCGAGATTCATGAAACCGCGAACGATATCGGCGCAGATCTCATCGTTCTGGGAAGTCACGGCCGCAAAGGACTGGCGCTCATTTTAGGGTCTACTGCAAACGGCGTACTACACGGCGCCAAATGCGATGTTTTGGCGGTGCGTGTAGCCGATTAAACAGTCGTTTGTTAACGAACGAACTTGCCCGGGGGACGGGTTTCGCCCCCCGGTTTCTGCTCGCTTAAGCGCCGCTGTCCAGCTCTTCCCAGCGGGCGTAGCTTGCATCAAGTTCGGCTTGCACTTGTGCCATTTTGTCCAAGGTTTGAGTCACCTTGTCGTGATCTCGCTGATAAAAATCAGCCGCTGAACTTTCGGTCTGTAGGGCTTCCAAATCCGCTTCCAGGGCTTCAATTTTCCCTGGCAAAGCTTCCAATTCGCGCTGTAGTTTATAGCTTAATTTGGGCGCCGGCTTAGCGTTGGTTGGCGCAGACCCAGACGTCTTGGTAACAGCGACGTCTACGGCTGTTTCCAATGGCTTTGCCGGCTTATTGGACTCTGGCCATTTGCCTCCCTGACGCTGCCAATCTTCGTAGCCTCCGATGTATTCCCTAACACGCCCCTGACCTTCAAAGGCGATGGTGCTGGTCACAACGTTATCGAGAAACGCTCGATCGTGGCTGACCAATAGAAGCGTCCCAGAATAGTTTTGCAACAGTTCTTCCAAAAGCTCCAAGGTTTCAACATCGAGATCGTTCGTCGGTTCATCCAGCACCAGCAAATTGCTGGGCAAACTGAATAATTTGGCGAGTAACACCCGGTTTCTCTCACCACCCGACAGCACTCGCAGCGGCGTGCGTGCACGCTCACCGGTAAAAAGAAAATCACCGAGATAGCTGATCAGATGACGGTCTTTCCCATTAACGGTAATAGAGTCTCGACCGCCACCAATGTTATCGATCGCATTTTTATCCAGGTCTAACTGGTCCCGCAATTGATCGAAATAGGCGACTTGTGTGTTGGTTCCCAATTGCACCAGCCCATCATCAGGTTGCAGCTCACCGAGAATAATTTTGAGCAGCGTCGACTTACCAATACCGTTGGGGCCAATCAGTCCAATTTTGTCACCGCGTCTCACCAAAGTCGTGAAACCATCGATCAATACTTGGCCGTCGTAAGCCTGACGAATACCTTCAAGACGAGAAACCAGTTTGCCGGACACCTCGGCATTATTTAGCTCAAACGCCGCTCTACCTTGTTGAACCCGTCGCTGTGAACGCTCCTCACGCATGGCTTTTAGGGCGCGAACACGCCCTTCGTTACGCGTCCTACGAGCCTTGATGCCTTGACGAATCCATACCTCTTCCTGGGCAAGCTTTTTATCAAACAGCGCATTGTGGCGAGCTTCTTCTTGCAATTGTTGCTCTCGAAACTCCAAAAAGCTGTGATAATCCCCGTGCCACGCTCGCATGTGGCCACGATCCAGCTCAATAATGTCTGTCGCCAGCGCCTGTAAAAACACCCTGTCGTGGGTCACAAAAATCACCGCGCCGTTGAAATCCACCACCTGCTCCTGAAGCCACTCAATAGCTTGCACATCGAGATGGTTGGTCGGCTCATCGAGAAGCAGAAGTTCTGGATCTGTGACCAGTGCTCGCGCCAAAGCTACCCGACGCCTCCAGCCACCGGACAGTTCATTCATCTTTTTCTCTGCAGGAAGCTCCAGGCGGGTAATCAAGGTCTCCACTCGCTGCTGCAGCATCCAACCATCGCGAGCCTCAAGTTCCGTTTGGATCTTTTCAAATCGGTCCATAGCCCCGTCAGCAGCGAGATCCATTGAGAGATGGTGATACTCGGCGAGAAGGCTGCCGACCGGATCCAGACCGCCAGCGACCATATCGTAAACGCTGGTGTCAGCTTGCTCGGGCAATTCCTGCTCGAGCCGAGCAACCCTCAGTTCAGGAGCCAACCACAAGCTTCCGTCATCCAGGGTTTGATCCCCCGTTATGACCTTCATAAGAGTGGACTTGCCCTCTCCATTACGCCCGATCAGAGCAATTTTCTGGCCTTTTTCAACCACTAAGTCTTCGCTATCGAGCACCACCTGGGTGCCAAATTGAAGATGTGCATTTTTCAGTTCAAGTAACGGCATGAATCATCAACGTCAGAACTACGAAAAAAGCGTCATTTGCCCTCAAGGCTTTGACCACCATCGTAGTATTGGGTATTAGTAGGATCTTTGTGCTGCATTGCACAGCAAACAAAAATTTTTGGATTACAATTCATTATAAATAAATCGTGACTTCCTTTGTCGAATTCTTTGCGTGCCACCACTCACTATGCCGATTGGAAACGAAAAACGCAGCTCGAGACGATTTCTAGCCTGGTCTTTCCTCGCTTCCTGCCTGACGCTGCACTGCCTGGCCGCCGGAGATAGCGGCAACGCAACGTCGGCTGACCAGCTCTCCGCCCGCCTGGAAACACAACGCCAGATCTACCGAGAAGCTCAGTCGGCCCTCAAACATCGGCAGGTCCAGAGTTATCGAGAGCTCTACAAAGAACTTCGCGATTACCCACTGCGGCCCTATCTCGACTACTACGAACTCAATCGTCGCCTCTACACCCTCCCCCAGGCAGATGTTGACCAGTTTCTAAAAGCGAATCAAAACACGTATCTCGGCAGCAAATTAGAGCGCCGTTGGCTGGATACACTGGCCAAGCAACACCAGTGGCCAATCTATCTCACCTATTATCACAACGACATTTCCAGTACCTCTCTGCAATGCCTAGCGGTTCAGGCACGGCTGGAAACTGGCGACGCCAACGCGCTGAAAGACGTTTCTGCACTCTGGACTGTGCCGCGCTCACAACCAAAGGAATGTGACCCTCTCTTTGAGCGGTGGATCGACCAGGGCGGGCTCACCAGCGCGCTTGCACTGAAACGCTTTCGCCTGGCGCTGCAAGCCGCCAATTATTCTCTAGCGCGCTACCTGGTTCGCTTCATGACAGGTGACGACCTGGAACTCGCCAATCGTTTTCGTGCAATCAGTCGTTCTCCCCAAAAAATTGTCGATCTCGATGCTTTTCGAGAGCAAAGTCCCGCAAACCAAGAATTGATTCACTTCGGCATTCGGCGCTTTTCTCGCCTCGACCCTGTCGCTGCGCTCAATGTCTGGCACAAATACGATGCTCAACAGCTGTTTGATGAAGAAGATCGCAAAGACACTGAGGAATACCTGGCCTTACAACTGTTGCGCAAAGATGAATATGCGACCGTAAATAACCTTCTGGAAGGCAACACGGAAATCAGTGATGACACGCTCATAGAAACGCTGATTCGCGAGGCCTTGCTGCAGCTCGACTGGAGCAATGTCTCCCACTACATCACGCTACTGTCAACGGAACAACAAAACTCAGAACGCTGGCAATATTGGCGGGCTCGTGCTGATCAGCAGCTGAACACGGAATCCCAGGACGCCTTAGCAGGCTATCGAAGCATTGCCGATGTTCGCAGCTACTATGGTTTTATGGCGGCAGACCACCTGCAGCGCAATTACCAGTTTGACGATACCCCTGTATCTATACAACCCGAACGTTTGCGCCGTATGGCGTTGAATCCAAACGTCATGCGCGCGCGCGAGTTGCGCGCAATTGGCGATACGCTAAATGCGAATCGCGAATGGTATTACTTCAGTCAGCGGCTGGCAGTCCCGGAGGATCACATCGCTGCGGCCAAGCTGGCCTATGACTGGGGCTGGCACGCAAAAACGATCTCGTCACTTGCCCAAGCCCGGGCCTGGGATGATCTGCGCATGCGTTTCCCCCTTGCCTATAATGAGCAGGTGATGGACGCGGCACAGAGAAATCAAGTCTCACCGCTACTCCTCTACGCTATTGCTCGCCAGGAAAGTGCCTTCGCAGAAACCGCACACTCTCCTGCAGGCGCAATGGGACTGATGCAGTTAATGCCAAATACGGCTCGACAGACAGCCAGTCGCGCAGGTGTCGACTTACGTCAAACCCGTGATCTCTACACACCAGATACCAATATCGTACTCGGCAGTCATTACATCACTGAACTCCTGGAAAAATACGCAGGGAACCGAATTCTCGCAGCGGCGGCATACAATGCCGGTCCACATCATGTCGACCGCTGGCTCGAACGTTCAGCCCAAAGGCTTCCAAACGACGTTTGGATCGAGACCATCCCCTTTCGAGAAACCCGTAAGTACGTTCAGAATGTTCTGGCGTATTCCGTCATCTATGGTTACCGGACGGGCAATACCACCGCTTTGTTGACGCAATTGGAAATTAAGCAAACGTTATAAACAATCGGTCATTTTCAGCATCCGGCAATAACTGAAAGCAGACATCCTTGATTGCACAAATTTTTCTACATCGCTGTTAAAAAAAGCAAAAATAATTTTATTCGTCCAGAGAGGAAACGGCTTCGATGTTTTGGATCACTTTCAGAGTACATATTTTCTAACTCGCCGGATTGGCGAGGATAAAGTCGGTCTACATCAATGGTTTTTGGCACACAAACACCGAGCCTGTGACAAGAATCCCAGTAGATCTCACGGAACTTGTCTATGCTTGAACTGAGGGTTAAATGGAGAGGATTTCATGGCCGTAACTAAAACATCCGATGAGCAGCTCAGTCACCACGACGAATTGCTGCACATTCGCGAGACCATCAATATGCTCTGCTTGGCGGTCTGTCAGATTGAAGCCTCGCTCAATGAGAGTAACGGTTCCGTTTCCGACCTTACCCAATCATTTACCGAACTGGCTCAACACCACTACGACGTCGATACCAGCATTCAAGCAATGAGCACCAATGGGGTTTCTGAACTCACACCGGAAGTTCTAGAGTCCTCCGAGGCCATGCGCGAAAAGATCAACATGGCAATCACTGCGTTTCAATTTTACGACCGTATCAGCCAGCGGCTCGACCACGTGGCTCGCAATCTCGAACGGGTGAGCAGCGTAATCGGCAACCCCAAACAACTCAATGACCCTGAGATCTGGGGCTCCATTCAAGACAAAGTGAAAAGCAGTTATACCATGGAGTCAGAGCGCATTATGTTCGAACACATTATGCGCGGAGCCAGCGTCAAAGAAGCGCTGGAAATCTATAACCATCACTTTTCTAGTGAAAAAGACGAAGCCGACACGACCACAGACGAAATTGAACTCTTCTAATCGACCGTATCGCGGGCGGCATCAAAAGGTTGCCCGCCTCCTCGACCTACCCACTAACGTCACCCCCACAAAACCACACCTGATGCGTCATAAAGACGTATCACTTTGCCGGTCTTATGCCGGAACAGATAAGTCTAAAGAGGATTGAACGACCCCTAGGAATTTGCTTGCAGCTTTTCTCGCAAGAAATCCTGAACTTTGGTCGCCAGGTCATCGGGCTGAAACTTAGACAAGAAGTCGTTACAGCCAACTTTGCGCACCATGGCCTGATTAAAACTGCCAGACAGTGACGTATGCAAAATGACGTACAAACCTTCTAATTTGGGATCAGAACGAATTTCATGGGTCAGCCGATAGCCATCCATTTCTGGCATTTCAGCGTCAGTGATGACCATTAAATACTCTTTCTGAACATCGATACCTTCGGAAGACTGGTGCTTTAATAGTTCCAATGCCTGTAACCCATCGGGACAATGAATCGTCTCTATACCGATGTTGGACAATGTCGAGCGCACTTGTCGATATGCGGTTGGCGAGTCATCCGCCATGAGAATCTTCAGCTGATTACGGCGGGCATATTCCGCAAGGTCCTGATCGAGGATATCGGCGGAAACGTCCGTTTCAAATGGAATAATTTCAGCCAGTACGCGCTCGACATCAATGACCTCAACAATTTGATCATCCAGCTTGGTGATGGCCGTCAGAAAATGACTGCGCCCTGCCCCCTGTGGAGGAGGCAGAATGGATTCCCAATTAAGGTTCACAATGCGATCCACGGCCCCTACGAGAAACGCCTGCACAGACCGATTATATTCTGTCACGATGAGATTCGTGTTGGCATCTTCCTGATTCCACAGTGGGCGTCCGCCAATCGCGGCATTGAGGTCGATTACAGAGATCGTTTGCTCGCGAAGGTGAGTCACACCGCAAATCACCGGATTACTGTGTGGCAGGGCCGTGAGCGGCGGCACCTTCATAACTTCCTGGATCTTGAACACATTCAGCGCAAATTTTTGACGTCCGCCCAATTGAAACATCAGCAGCTCCAGCCGATTCTCTCCAACCAGTTGCGTGCGCAGATCGACTTTATCGAGCAAATTAGACATAGATAACCAGGATTCCGTGTAATACGACTAACTCAATTAATTCTAGTTCAAGATACCCTGCCTGACTGAGATAACTGCTCAAAAGTCCCGTGAAAAACCGCCTGCATAAGTCTCAAACTATTTTTCAGCGGTTATGCGTCACGCAGGATGACAATCTCTGGCACGCAAAAATTCTTCAACGTTAGAGCACTCAAAAGGCCAGCCGATGTCCCCATCGTGATGCTCGAGAGAGAGGACAGGAATGCGGATACCATAGGCAGCCACCAATGAATCGTCCTCGGCAATGTCAACAACGCGCAAGGTGATGGGATATCGAGCCAACAGTGGCGCGATAAGGGCTTGTGCTTCCTCACACAAATGACATCCAAGGGTGGAATACAGAACCAGAGTCTGGGGCATGACGTTCAATCCTAAAAATACACAGGCTGGACATTGTAGCCCAGCCGGGGAATAAACCGCCTGCCACTCAGTAGTGGCTAAAACTTAGAGCTTTGCATCAACCGGCTCGCCCAGGGACCAGGAGACAGCACTCATCAACATTTGATCCCCCCCCTCTGTACGCTGTGCCACCAGATTTAGCAGCAGTGATTTGGGCTTTTGGAACTCAGCAGCTTGATCATAAGCACTGAGGACTTGGTCAATAAAATCAGCCAGGGCTTTGTACTGCTGCCCTTCCCAGGATGCCAGCGACTGCTGACTATCTGCGGCCTCCAGTGCAACATCAGGCTGGTCAATTACGGTTTGAGGTTCAGGCTGCTCCCAATCCTGACTAAGACGCAGTGAGTAACCGGAAATTTCACGGCTGTCGTACCCCATCTCAAGGGCTTTCTGGAAGGCGGCAGTAATGTCGCCGTCATAAAAGCTTGAGGACAGTTCATCGACCTGAGAGAGCAGGTCCGCGATGGCCGCCATTTCTTCGTCATCCAGATCACCATTGACCTGTAGCGCATAGGCACCACCGGCCTCGGAACCCAGACTGTTCTCAAAGTTGCCTTCTTCAAGCATCGACAAGTAATTGCTCACAGAGTCAGAAGAATTACCCGCGGCCAGAATGTGTACGGTGTCGCCATCTTGCGTGGTCAGCTCAAAACTAAAACGCTTGCTGTACTGGCTCGCATCGCTTTGCAAGGATGCCAGAGACGTTGATTCAACGGCAGTCTCAGACGACACCGCAGGGCTGGCAGGCGAGACTTTCTCCGCTGACGCGGCAGCGGTATCCGTCGCTTGAGCGACGCTGTCTTGCGCTTCCCCAGTCGGATTCGCAGATGGAATAAACGCCGCTTTGAGATCTTCAATGCCCTGCTCTACCAGTGATTGTGTATGACCTAAATCCTGGGAAACGCTAAATGGAAGAGATTCAAGCCCTCCAAGCAGCTCCAACGCATCCTGATAGCCTTTCTGAAACCCCTCCAAGCCTGCTTCCAGCCGCGACTGTAGCTCTTCAGGAGTCGCGCCGGCAGCCACGTCCCGCTGCAGTTGTGCCTCGATAAAGTTCAAGATATTGCCCGAAGACTCCAGAGCCAGCTCAGACGGCTCAGAAACCACGTCTGCTTGACCAGCACCGCCGGCCGAGCTTGGCCCAAAGGCATAGGTTAAACTAACGACAGAGGACGAATCAGAAGGGATATACACCGACGCCGGGTTCGCCTCCTGAGGCGCAGCTGTCGCGACTTCCTTGACATCAGTCGCTCTGGAAGCCGGTTGAGCAACTGGAGAATAAAGAGAAAGGCTGACCGCGTTCACTGGGGACACTCCTGCATTGATGGTGGCAGATACCCCTGTTATCGCGCGTATTCGCGAAATCTTTAATATCTCTTTCGTCTATCGGTAATTCTTTTTGATAATAAACCCGCTACAGATGCAAACTTTGCGACGCGACAACCGATGTACTCAACGACCTGTGGCATTCTTTAACGTAGTGATTTGATCTCGAATCGCCGCCGCTTTTTCAAACTCCAGATCTCTAGCCGCCTGAAACATCTTCTCTTCAAGAGCCGCAATCTGCTTGAATGGATCCCCGGCGCCGAGATCGACATCGTAAGTTCCTTTTTTATCCGCGACTTTCTGACGCTTGCCTTTGGCGCCCGGAATATAACCGGCCTCGAGAATGTCCTTGACCTGTTTGCGTATGCCTTGAGGTGTAATGCCATGCTCTTCATTATGCGCAATCTGCTTCGCCCGCCGACGCTCGGTTTCATCCAGTGCTCGCTGCATGGACCCGGTGATCGCATCGGCGTAGAGAATGGCTTTGCCGTTCACATTGCGTGCGGCTCGCCCTATAGTTTGAATCAACGAGCGATCAGAGCGTAAAAAGCCTTCTTTGTCGGCATCAAAAATCGTCACCAATGATACTTCCGGCATATCCAACCCCTCTCGTAGCAGGTTGATACCGACCAACACATCGAACTCCCCAGCCCGCAGATCGCGGATAATTTCCATCCTTTCAACCGTGTCGATATCCGAGTGCAAATAGCGCACCCTAACCCCATGCTCTTGCAAATAATCGGTAAGGTCTTCCGCCATTCGCTTGGTGAGTACGGTAATGAGAACGCGCTCGTCCTGGGAGACACGAGACTGGATTTCAGACAGAGCATCATCAACCTGATTGCCCGCAGGCCTCACCTCCACAATGGGGTCGACCAAACCGGTGGGACGGACGACTTGCTCCACAACCTGCCCCGCATGCTCTCGCTCATAGGGACCTGGCGTCGCTGAAACAAAAACCATCTGCGGTGCAAGACGCTCCCATTCATCGAATCGCAAAGGGCGATTATCCAGCGCTGAGGGCAGCCTGAAACCGTATTCCACCAAGGTTTCTTTACGGGAACGGTCGCCTCGATACATGCCACCAATTTGGGGAACGCCAACGTGAGACTCATCAATCACCAACAATGCATCCGCCGGCAGATAATCAAACAACGTCGGTGGCGGTTCGCCTGGGTTACGCCCCGATAAGTAGCGCGAGTAATTTTCAATACCCGTGCAGTAGCCCAACTCCTGCATCATCTCAATGTCGTATTTAACGCGTTGCTCCAGACGCTGGGCTTCCACCAATCTGCTGTCCTGGCGCAATTGTTCCAGGCGTTCACGCATTTCGTCTTTGATCGCCGCAATCGCCTCAACAACGGTATTTCTGGGTGTGACATAGTGGGATTTGGGATAGATGGTAAAGCGTGCAAGCTTCTGAAGCACCTCCCCGGTCAATGGATCAAACAGAGAAATGTTTTCTACTTCATCATCGAAGAGCTCAATGCGCACAGCATCTTTTTCACTATCCGCGGGAAACACATCGATGACTTCACCGCGAACCCGATAGGTTGCACGATGAAAGTCCATGTCGTTGCGCGTGTATTGAAGTTCGGCTAACCGGCGCAGCAACTGGCGCTGATCAATTTGATCGCCACGCACAAGATGCAAGACCATCTTTAAATAGGCATCGGGATCACCCAAACCATAAATCGCCGATACCGTTGCAACTACAATCGCGTCTCTGCGCTCCATGAGGGCCTTGGTGGCCGAGAGTCGCATCTGCTCGATGTGTTCGTTGACCGATGCGTCTTTTTCAATGAACGTATCGGAAGATGGAACATAGGCTTCAGGTTGGTAGTAGTCGTAGTAAGAGACAAAATACTCAACAGAGTTGCCCGGAAAAAATTCTTTAAACTCACCGTAAAGCTGCGCCGCAAGGGTTTTGTTCGGCGCCATAATCATTGTTGGCCGTTGTACCGCTTCAATCACATTAGCGATAGTGAAGGTCTTTCCCGATCCGGTTACCCCCAATAGAGTCTGGTGAGCCAAGCCGGATTCCAAGCCATCCACGAGCTCTCGAATCGCATTGGGCTGATCGCCGGATGGTTTGAATTGGCTAGAAACAACAAAAGGTTTCGACATGGTTTACCTGCACCTCCTACTCAATATTTGGGATCTTGGTAACATCTCTCTGATCATCGTTTAGTCGCTTCAATCAACCAACAGTGGTGAATTTTACGGTTGCGCTGAAAATCGGGATCGAGCGTCTTATCCAAAATATCGGTAACGAGGTACCGATCCAGAGCGTCTCTATCCAATTTAAAACTCCGCAAGTTATTTGAGAAAATCAACTTGCCGCCTGGATTGAGAATTTCCATGCAACGACGAATCAATCCCACATGATCTCGCTGGATATCCAACACATTGTCAGTCCGCTTTGAATTTGAAAAGCTTGGAGGATCCAACAGAATCAGGTCAAACCCCTCTCGACACTGGTTCAACCAAGCCTGACAATCCGCCTGAATCAACTGATGACGCTGTAAAGACAAGCGATTTTCGGAGAAATTATCCTCAGCCCAACGTAAATAAGTTGGCGAAAGATCTACGCTCACACTGCCTGAAGCGCCGCCTAAAGCTGCGTGAACTGACGCGGTAGCTGTGTAACAAAAGAGATTGAGAAAGCGCTTGCCCCTGGCATGCTCATAAATAAATCTTCGCACCGGACGATGATCCAGAAACAATCCCGTATCCAGATACTCCCATAGATTTACCCGTAAATTAGCGGCGCCTTCCGTTACCCATAGAGCATCCTTATTACCGCTCTGTAGCTTTTCATACTGACTTTTACCGGCGGTTTTTCGCCGCTGCTTGCAGCTAATACGGGATAGTGGAAATTCCAGAAAAAAACCAGAGACCAAAATAATTTCTTCGAGTCTCTGCCGGACTTTTTCCTGGTCAATGGATTTTGGTGCTGCGTATTCTTGGATATGTGCAAACTCGCCATAGACATCAATAGCTGCTGAATATTCGGGCAAATCGGCATCGTACAAACGATACGAAGAAATCGATTCTCGTTCGATCCAACGACGTAAATTCTTGCGATTCTTCTTCAGCCGATTCAACAGCATTTTGGCGTTATCGGAAAAATCATCAGCATTTTCCGGTATCGAAAGCCGTTTCCCAGAGCCGACCACTGCGGACGAGGATGCAGGTAAGTCTTGCAATAAAAGATGACTTTCTATCGCCCCGTTATAAAATGTCCATGTCTCTCGAAAGCGCCGGCCAAGTTCTTTTTCCAGCTGCTGATTTCCGGTAAACACCCCTAAACTCCAGCCTGGAAATTCATTGCCGATGCGCTGCTTGAGCTCTCGATAGAGAGGAGCAAGCTGATCTACCTCTCCCAGACGCTCGCCATAGGGAGGATTGGTAATGACCAAGCCGCGATCGGCGTCCAAGGTGGATGGTCTTTGCAGAGATCGCACATCAACCTGCTGCAATTCGATAAACTCTTGCAGGTGGATTCGCTCAATGTTCTCGCGGGCCCGATCTAAAACAGCACCGTCACAATCAAACCCCACCAGAGTGCACTTATGAGCGCTTTTGGCTTCTTCCTGCCTCAACAGCGCATCTCTCTGCTCCGATGACCAGGCGTCTGCATCAAAATCGGCAAGCTCCATAAACGCGAACCGAGTTCGCAGTAATCCCGGCGCGATATCAAGGGCCATCATCGCCGCTTCAATCAGAAAGGTTCCTGATCCACACATAGGATCAAACAGCTCACCGTGTTCCTTAGCGATTATTGGCCAGCCGCTGCGCAATAAAATTGCCGCCGCCAAATTTTCTTTAAGCGGTGCGGCACCTTTCGCTAAGCGATATCCTCGTCGATGTAAACTGTCGCCACTGACATCGATAGAAAGCGTCAGGCGTGTCGAATTGAGGTGGCCATGTACAATAAGCTGCGGCGTCTCTTTGTCGACATCCGGCCTTTCACCACAGCCATCGCGAAACTGATCGACAATCGCATCCTTGATCTTCAAGCCACCAAATTGCGTATTGCGGATGAATCGATTCGTGCCGACAAAATCAACCCGAAAACGCCCGGAAGATCGCAGAAACACCCCCCAGTCGATGCTGCGCACCGCGTTATAAATATCATCAGGCTCTTTTAGGTCCACCAGGGCGAGGCGACGTAACACTCGGTTTGCCAGGCGTGACCATAGACAGATTCGGTAGACATCCTGCTGTGACGACACCGAGCATCGAACGCCTGAAAACTCCCGTTTTACATCAAACGCCCCTAGGTCGGTTAGTTCTTTTGCCAGTAGGCTTTCGACGCCACGGGGACAGGTCGCAAACAGAGGGATATGGGTCATAGAGAAATCATTTTTCAAAGTTCGTAATGATCACAGAAGCCATCACGACAGATACGAGATACCGTCATTTCTTCTGGATGAAAGAACAGTAGTTTACCTCAATATGGCTGTGTCAGAGCGGCTTAATTTGTGTGCCCCTTAAGACTAAGCCCATGCCATATTGGCGCGGAAGCGATACCCAAGAACAGAGCCAAAGGGTGACAATCACTCCATTTGACCATTTTTTATACTAAATTGACGCCAATTTCGTCGCCTTGATATACCTTCGAGCGATAAATAGTGTTTTTTGTATTCGAAATAATTTGTTCACAATTGGGCCGTTTTTTTGGTGTACTAGGAACTCGGGTCAAAACAAGGACTCGAAAAAAATAGGAGGTTAAAAAACCACAAACCCATTGTTCTGATAATTCTGAAAGACAGTTATCTGAAGTAGAAGTGAAAAGTGCCCAGAAAGTAAGATCCTTTGACGACCTGGAACTCTACACTCAAAAATTTGAGTTCAGCGTGTCAATAATCTGACTTTTTATGGCGCAACCTTTTAGCAAAATATGTGTTTAACAACAAACAAAGAGGTACGCTTACTGATGAAAACCCAGAAGAGAAGTCAAACTGCACGCGCATTTGTAAAAGGCTATAAAGCAGGTATTGATGGCAGATCGAGGAGCCTGTGCCCTCACGAAGCTGGTTCAGCGAGACAGACTTGGTTAAACGGCTGGCGCGAAGGGCGTACAGATCACTGGGATGGCTATAGTAGAGCAGCTCTCGCTCAGAAAATGAGCAGTTTCTAGTTTCACTTAACACTCCTAACGACGCTGCCGGCGAGACCGGCAGCCAATATAATCCCCGATCGTAGTTTTCCTCTCTGAGAATAATCCTTCTGATCCGTTAAATATCGAAATCGTAAAACATAGGCATTACACTGTCACTCGTGAATTACGGATGACAACTATGCTGCGTACCCTACTCCTTGTTACTCTACTATCGATATCACCAAACTTATTCAGCAGCTCGCTGCCCCCCATGAGCTTCACGGATCAGTGGGATCATGCCCAAGTTCTGAGCGAAAAAACACGCATTGTTATCTTCTCGCACCATAAAGATGGCGGCGAGTGGGTAAGAAAAACCTTGGAAAAGCTCGCCCTGAAAGATCTAGGCAGCTTAAATTGGCTTTATGTCGCAGACATTTCAGGCATGCCAAAGTTAGTAACCAAGATGTTTGCGCTTCCCAAAATGCGAGACTACGATTTCCCGATCGCCTTGGTTAGAGATGAGTCCTCGATTACCAGCTGGCCAAAAGAAGACAATACCATTTCTATTTTTCAACTGGATAATCTCAGCATTACCCGCACGCAAACTGCCAATAGCGCGCAACAACTCGAACAAATTTTACAATCTCTGGCAGGGGAATCTTAGAATCAGCGGGTCGATTCAATACACTCTTTGACCAGTGGCGGACCTCTGTATATAAAGCCACTGTATATCTGAACCAATGTTGCGCCTGCCTGCAATTTTGCTTTGGCATCCTGCCCCGACATGATGCCACCAACACCAATAATCGGCAGAGTACCTGCGAGGGATTGAGCTAACACCTCTATCGCGCGGGTGGATGATAACATTAGAGGCCTGCCGCTTAATCCGCCAGCCTCAGCGCCGTTTTTCAACGCTTCAACCCCCCCCCTGTCAACCGTTGTATTGGTTGCGATAACCGCATCAAGACCACTGTCGCGGATAATTATGGCCGTCTCCGACAACTCGTCATCAGTCATATCCGGTGCGATTTTCACCGCAATGGGCACATATCGACTGTGTTGCTTCTGCTGCGTTAACTGACATTCTTTGACCGCAGCGAGCAGACGTTTAAGGTTATCCCCAAATTGAAGATCCCGAAGCCCTGGAGTATTCGGGGAGGAAATATTCACACTGATATAATCAGCAACGGTGTAAACCGATTCAATGCCACAACGATAGTCAGACAGCGCATCCGCAACCGGTGTCGTTAAATTTTTCCCCACATTGATACCGAGCACTCCGGAATACCGTCGCCGTGCAACATTCGACAACAAGTAATCCAGCCCCTGATTGTTAAACCCCATCCGATTGATGATGGCTTCCGCTTCCGGTAAGCGGAACAAACGAGGCTTGTCATTGCCTGGTTGTGCTTTTGGCGTGACGGTTCCAATCTCTACAAATCCAAACCCCAAGGCACCAAGAGCATTGAAGTGATCGCCATTTTTATCCAGTCCCGCTGCAAGCCCTACGCGATTGGGAAAGGTTAGTCCCATACACTCCACCGGCTGCGCGTCCGGCACTCTACCGAGAAGTGGCAGACATTTAAGTGCGTAAGCCGCATCGAGAGATTTTAGTGCGAGCTCATGGGAGCGCTCTTCATCAAGAGAAAAAAGGATTTTTCGAATAAGTGAATACATAAAACGGGTTCCATACACAGGAAAATGTCGACATCATTCATTGGCGACCCCATGGGGAACATGGCCCGTCGCGACTTTGCTGCTGGCGGGATCACAGTGAAGCATCTGATCATCAAAAAAAACATCGGCACCGAAAGACTGTAAAAATTCTGACTTCGGCAGACCGCCTAAAAATAGAGATTCGTCGATTCGAATGTTCCAGGCTCGCAACGTTCGGATCACTCGTTCGTGAGCCGGAGCTGAACGAGCGGTGACAAGTGCAGTTCGAATCGGGCGAACATCACCACTGAACTCTCGTTGAATCATTTGTAACGCTGCCAGAAAGTGCTTGAATGGCCCACCGGAAAGAGGTGTCTCGGCCGCCAGTTTTTCCGATTCACTGAAGGCTTGCAATCCTTGTTTTTTATAAATGCGCTCAGCTTCATCGGAAAACAGTACAGCGTCACCATCAAAAGCAAAACGCAATTGTTCACCGTAGTCTGTTCGCGATGAAAACGGCAGTAGCCTGGCAGCTGCAACACCACTCTCAAGCGCGTTGCGCACGTCGTCAGCATCCGTAGAAAGAAAAAGATGGCTACCAAACGCTGACACATAGCGATAGGGGCTTTCGCCTCCACAAAAAGCAGCGCGACTGATGTTCAGATCATAATGCTCTATAGAATTGAAAATTCTCAGTCCGGTATCTGCACTGTTACGGGATAGAAGTATGACTTCGACCAGATTCCCCGACTCAGAGAGAGCGTTGACGCGTAGCAGTTTTTGCACAATCGCAAATGCATCACCTGGCTGTAGAACATCATTTTCATGCTCAATTTGATAATCGGAATAAGCCTCCAACCCCTGTTGTTCATAGACACTGTGACTTTCATTCAAATCAAACAGAGCTCTGGACGAGATGGCAATGACCAGTTTCGCACTCTTGTCGTCAGCCATTGTGATCTCCAAGTATCGTCACTTTCTGACAACGAAAGCCGTGTCAGATCAGCAAATTTAGGAATTCGGCAGTAACTATAAACTGCTTGGTCCGCATCCGTCTTTGTCGGTCGGCAGACATGCAGCAGTGATGATGGGCATTAAAAGCGAACGTTTTGAGCCAGAAATAGAGAAAGACCTAAAAAAATAAAAGGACAGGATCACGCTTACGTTCGCGATCCGTACATGAGCTCCTGCCCTTCGTGCGCAGCCTCACATTTATATGGACTTAATCGTGCCCTTAGGCAATACCGCGTGAACAGCAATTTTTTGGAATTTCAGCTCGACGTTGGTGCCAGTCTCAAGAACGATATAGTTCTCGTCAACTTTGACAACCTTGCCCAGCATGCCGCTATTCATTACAACCTCATCACCTTTACCTAAGCCGGAGACTAGCTCCTGATGCTCTTTCTGGCGTTTGCGCTGCGGACGGATCATGAAGAAATACATGAATACAAACAGGCCCGCAAACATAACCAGTGTAATCATAGGATTACCCTGTGGCGCTTGCGCTTCAGTCTGAGCCATGGCTGCGGGGATAAAAAACGACATTTAAAGCCCTCTTTATTTACTGATTGTCAGGGCGAGAGAATGTACCGTTTTTGAAGGGCGGTAGCAATCAGCGAGGTTACGAAAAACCCCGCCGACCTGGCCTCGGATGCGTCTATCAGGCGTAATCGCGGAACAGCTTCCGAAAGATACTCGGAGACAACCCGGTCCAGCGTTTAAAAGCGTTGGTGAAACTCGTGCGATCTGAAAAATCCAACGCCGCCGATATACTGTCGATGCTCATGGTGTTTTCGATCAAATAATTGATCGAATGATGAAACCTCACCTGATCACGCAGTTGAGCGAAACTGATTTCCTGCTGTTGGAGACGACGCTGCAACGTCCTCTTAGAGAGGTTCATCTCTTCAGCGATGTAATCAATAGACAGGGGTGAACTACCGATACGACGTTCCAGAACCTCGACCACTCTTCCAGGAACCCCATAGACTTCTGGGAGACGGGCTTGCTGCACATACTCCTCAAAGGTCTTTACACCCTCCGTGGCGAATCCCCGGCGAAAACCACTCTTGCTCTCAGGGTTGTTTTTCTGAAGCTCAATCATCTTGGCTACTCCTTTTGCCATCAGCTCGATCGTTTCCTTGTCAGACGCCGAGTATGTACTTCCAACTTCCCGGGTCTGCAGGAAACAGAGAAGACCATACATCTGGTCGGAAATGAATATGGGTGCGCACAAAGAACCTCGAACTGGTTTTCCATTATATGTCATGAGGCTGGAATTCCCAGCCTCATTCGACAGAAAACCGGCACTTTTTTCCACAAGAGCGAAATTTATCCAGCCTTCCGCCTGACTTATGGCGTCGACACCTTCGAAAAGTTCGCCATGATAGGCGTCGAAGACCGCATCTCCCTGAAGGAAACGCAAGCGAAGTAACATGGCTTCATCGGCATTAAACATCTGCAACCCAGCTTTTAAGTAGGATTCGCGATGATGCTGATAAGAGTCAAAATGGTCGGTAAGGAGGTCATGCAGTCGGCTGAAACGATCAGCGAGTGCCCGGTCAGACATTAAACTACCCGATACTAATAAGGTTGAACTGTGATACAGATTGCCGGTTATTTGATCGTTATTTTGCATTTTCCGGCTTCACTTTCTCCTGATCCATCGAACAAAACTCAATGGCTATCTAATGCTTACAAAACTATTCGTTATAAGCGAAATATACTAGTGTTATGGGCGCCATCAAGTAATTTTGCGCGCCAATAGTTAATATACTGTCACTTTAGCCGACGTGAAAGGACATTTGTACTCAAATAATCGTTTCCCTCAGCAAAAATATAGCACCTGATGCCCTGGTCACCATTCTATTGATTAAGGGGAGGGCTAATTTTGTTCATTTTATTTTTTATAGCCCATGAACATGGTCTTTGTGCGCCCCTCTCGTTGCGTGTTTCCTCCCGGATACGAAACACGCAACGTCTGGTCATGACAAAGTGGCGCATTTCAGCACCAGAGACAAAGGTGGGTAACAACCAGAAACCAGGCGAATCGAAAGATCCGAGGTCGAGCACGTGCACACCCCCCATTACTCAGCCCTCAATCAACGCCTGTTCCTCGCAATACGCATGCTTAAAAAAGACTTTTTCGTATCGAAAAAAGCTGTTAATTGAGCCTTAACTGCCCTTCGCTGTAGAAATTTAGCCTTTTCTCAATCGCTTTGGCGTTAATCTGTATCGCGTTACAGTTCGAGCTCATCCAGTATCGTAAGAACGTCCTCGTGGTGACTCTTGGTTTTAAATTTGTCCATAACAGCCTTCAAACGACCGTCTTTACCAACAATAAAGGTGGTTCTCAAGATGCCCATAAACTCTCTGCCCATGAACTTTTTCAAACCCCAGACGCCATATTTTTCGGCGACCGCGTGATCTTCATCGGACAGCAACGTAAAGTTTAGGGACTGCTTCTCCACGAAACGCAGGAGTTTAGCCTCGGGATCGGGACTGATTCCCAGGACGACGACATCCCTTTTCGCTAACTCGTCCGCGATATCTCTCAAGCCACCCGCTTGAACCGTGCACCCCGGGGTCATCGCCTTGGGATAGAAGTACACCACCACGTGATTTTTATCGCGAAAGTCCTTTAATGCAACGGCATTACCATTCTGATCTTTTAATTTAAATGCCGGAGCTAGATTGCCAATTTTTGGATAGGCCATAAACACACCCTTATCTTGTCGTTGTAACGGTAATACCTGTATACGCTAGATTTCCTGTCATCACTCATAATTCACTAAACAACGAAAATCATTGAGCAATGGAACATTATTGCGATGTCTGAAGCTCGTTCCATTACTTTCGAAATGAACGCAAAAAAAAACGCGGCCGTAGCCGCGTTTTTTCATAACTGCTGTTGCTATCAGTTTGGCAGAAGCTCTGCGACAGCATCACGCTCTTCCTGCAACTCTTTTTCAGTCGCAGTCATTTTAGCGCGGGAAAACTCGTTAATATCCACGCCCTGAACGATGGTCCAATCGCCATCTTTGCAGGTACATGGGAACGAATAGATCAATCCCTTTTCTATGCCGTAACTGCCATCGGAGTAGACACCCATAGACGCCCAGTCACCTTCCGCAGTGCCAAGAGCCCAATCACGCATGTGGAAAATTGCTGCGTTTGCTGCAGAAGCGGCAGAAGAAGCACCACGCGCTTCAATGATAGCAGCACCGCGCTGCTGTACTGTCGGGATGAAATCGGCTTCGTACCAATCTTGATCAATCAAGCCCATAGCGTCAGCACCATCAACCAGAGTTTGATGCAAATCTGGGTATTGAGTAGACGAGTGGTTACCCCAAATGGTCAGTTTGGTAACGTCATTAATGGTCTTGCCAGTTTTCTGCGCCAACTGGGTCATGGCACGATTGTGATCCAAGCGAGTCATCGCTGTAAATTGACGAGGATCAATATCTGGGGCGTTGCGCTGAGCAATCAACGCATTGGTGTTAGCTGGGTTGCCAACAACCAGCACTTTAATGTCTTTAGATGCATGATCGTTAATGGCCTTACCTTGTACGGAAAAGATTGCCGCGTTGGCTTGCAGCAGGTCTTTACGCTCCATACCTGGTCCACGTGGACGAGCACCAACCAACAGTGCGTAGTCAGTATCTTTAAACGCCACATTAGGATCGTCGGTGCAGACCATGCCCGCGACTAAAGGAAATGCACAGTCGTCCAGCTCCATCGCTACCCCTTTGAGAGCGTTGAGAGCAGGTGTGATTTCTAACATCTGCAGGATAACCGGCTGGTCTTTACCCAGCATTTCTCCCGCCGCAATTCTGAACAGCAGTGAGTAGCTGATTTGGCCGGCGGCGCCAGTAACGGTAACTCTTACGGGTGCTTTCACTATATTTCTCCGTTTACGCTTAGCTTATATGAGGGTGTTCGAGCGACGGGACTAAAGCCCTGCTAAAGCCCTTTCGAGGGCCGCTTATTATAGGGAAATCGCAACAAATTGCATCTTCCCGATCCCGTCTAGGTATCAGGGTTAGACTAAAAGCCTAGAGACATCGGAAAAATTATAACAATCGGTCAGATTTACGGCAGCGCGCTTCCCCACCCTGAAGAAGCGACCGTGATCGTCGATTTAAGAAGCCGCCGCCTGATAACGTTGCTGCAAAGAGTGATAGAGTGCATCCCGAAAATTCTCAGCGCCCGGATCCAATTCGGCGATCACCTCGACCAAGTGTTCGTTGTCCTCCTTTCCCGACCAAATCTTACGATAGCTGCCATCCTGATAGCCGTTATCCTGACGGAAGAAATTCAGTACGTTTTTACCGACATATCCGCTATAGAGCGCATCAAAGCTCAAATCTACCAACGCCATCAACTCACCAAATTTAGACAGCGGAAAGCGCTTGTTTGTCAGGGTCTCTAACGTAAAGGCTTCCAATGCCAGAGGAAATTCACGATTTTCTGCGGCCACGTTTAATCCTTCGGCAATCTCGTTGGCGACATCAGTAAGAGAATCGCCTCCTTGGAGTAAATCACTGAGCCCAAAATGCCAGATATCGATCAGCTCTAGCTGTACTTGAGGAAGATCTGGAGTTTGCTTCTTCCACCACTTCCAACCGTAGTGATCCAGCATTTCTCCACATTCAACCCAGATGGCGCGATACCATTCATGCTCCAACGAACGCCAGTCCGCGTTAATTCGGCTGTTCATTTGATTCTGAAGTTCCAACATGGTGCATAATTGGTTCGTTATGCTCATTAACCATTTTCTCCCGAGTACTAAAAGTCTTGTGATGCTTTGTTACCGCCACATCGATGGCCAAGTATCAGCCAACCTATCAATAATTACTTAAGGTGCCACATTCTTAGTCGCTTTCTCGCAAGCCGTTGATCTCCAACGCCCCACGTCATCACTGAAAACAGCTGTCATTGTAATGCCATGAATTCATCACATAGCTGTCATAGATAAATCATCTTTCTGTCACATGGCTTTTCTAAGCTTTTCCAATAAGAAAGTAAACCTACGACAGAAACCATGAGGCTAGGCGCAGATGAAAATACTGGAAAGTCTGCACAATTACGATCTTTTGACATTTGACTGGTGTTTGCGTCGCCGTCATTTTACCCAAATGACCGTCGCTGCGCGCTGGGTATCTCGTACCGCGGACGGACACCTTTATGGCCTCTTGGCGCTCGCCCTGCTCATCTCACAAGATTACCTTCTGCTCAAGCTATTGCTCATTGGATTGACCATCGAGCGAGTCGCCTATTTTATTCTAAAAAATCGCTGCCGTCGCAATCGCCCACCTCAGGCTATTCCCGGTTTTCAGAGTGTCGTACAGCCCAGCGACCAATTTAGTTTTCCCTCTGGACATACTTCGGCGGCCTTTTTCTTCAGCACGTTTTTGAGCACGTTCTTTCCTATTGCGGCATGGTTTCTTTACCCTTGGGCCGTGACGGTGGGGATGTCTCGAGTCATTCTTGGCGTGCACTTCCCTACGGATATTCTAGCGGGGGCACTGCTTGGCCATAGCATTGCGTTTGTTGTTCTCACCGCATCAGGAATTCTATGAGAGTATTTTACGGTGTCCAGGGCACAGGTAACGGCCATATCAGCCGAGCCAGAGCCCTTGCGAAACATCTTGCGCATCGTGGTATTGAGACACAGTTTTTGTTCAGTGGTCGCGAGCCAAGCGCCTACTTTGACATGCAGGTTTTCGGTGACTACTGGGTTCGACAAGGCCTGACATTCGTCACAGAGCGCGGCAAGATTAAGCTCCGAGAATCCTTGTCCCAAAACAATTTGCGACAGCTCGCGAAGGATATACGGCATTTGGATCTCAGTAACTACGACTTGGTGCTGTCAGATTTCGAACCGATCACATCCTGGTCTGCACGCCGCCAAGGACGTCAGTGTGTTTCACTCGGCCATCAATGTGCGTTTGATTTTCCAATCCCGGTTGAAGGCAGTAATCAGATAACTCGTTTACTGATGCGCTATTTTGCTCCCGGAGACTATCGACTGGGACTTCACTGGCACCATTTTAATCAACCAATTTTACCGCCGATCGTGGATTTGGATCACGCCTCAAACACGTCCCGAGACGACTTCGTGCTTGTGTATTTAGGTTTCGAATCACCGGATGACGTCATTCCACTCTTGCAAGGATTTCCCCACCAAGCATTCCACTACTATGGAAAGTTCTCTACACGGGAAGTTCGAGATAACGTCTCACTCTGTCCGCTTAGCGTAGACGGGTTCAAACAGGATCTGCAACGTTGTCGGGGCGTGATCTGTAACGCCGGATTCGAACTTGCGAGCGAGGCGTTACAATTAGGCAAGCCGATTCTGGTTAAACCTTTGTCTGGTCAGATGGAACAACTTTCTAACGCACTGGCCCTTGAGCAATTAGGTCTTGGTGGTCGGATGAACGATTTATCACCCGACGCTATCGGACAATGGCTGACTGATCCCAAAGCGCCAAATTGCCAATTTCCCGACGTTGCAGAAGCGATAGTGGACTGGATTCTTGAAGAACAGCGCCCACCCATTCAACAGCTGGCGGACGACTTATGGAGCCGTACCGTGTTTAGCGGCAAGGCACCAACACAGTCTAACCACTCAAGATCTGCATCGATGAGACTCAGCTCCTGCTGATCACTTGCCGCGCAAGATAAGTGACCGCTAAGTCAGGACGTCTTATTAAACAGGCGATGGAAATTTGCGCCGGTCTGCTCGCAGAGTTCCTGAAAGTCTACGCCTCGCAAATCAGCGACAAATTCTGCCACCTCGCGAACATAAGCTGGAACATTGGGCTTGCCCCGGTAGGGAACCGGCGCCAGATAAGGAGAATCCGTCTCGACCAGTAAACGATCCGATGGAATTTTCTTGGCAACCTCTCGCAAATCAGCCGCGTTTTTAAACGTAACTATACCGGAAATAGAAATGTAATAATTAAGATCTATCGCGGCTTTTGCCATTTCCCAATTTTCGGTAAAACAATGCAAAACACCAGCCGTCTCTAAATTGCCATGGGCTTTTATCAACTCAAGAGTATCTTGGCGAGCCTGCCGAGTATGTACAACAACCGGTAACTCGGCAGACGAGGCAGCACGCAAATGGGTCGCAAAGCTCTCCTGCTGTTGCGCTTTGCTGTCTTCACTGTAGTAGTAATCCAAACCCGTTTCACCTAAGGCGACAACCTTTGGATGTTTTGACCATTCAATTAGGTCTGCCTCTGAAGCCTGACCGGAATCAACATCCAGAGGATGAACACCAACCGATGCATAAACCTGGGGGTATTGTTCGGCAAGCTCGACAACTTGAGCACGATTTTCCAGACTAATGCCGATGCAAAGCATTTTTTTGACATCCGCGTTGGCAGCCTCAGCGAGGATATCGGGCAATCCGTTGGAATAGTTATCAAGCTTAAGGCGATCAAGATGGCAATGGGAATCGATTAACACACAGGCTCCGGGAAGATCATTCGCACCGGGGCAAT
Organism: Pseudomaricurvus sp. ABR4_320; assembly: GCF_056159445.1. Classification (NCBI taxonomy): domain Bacteria; kingdom Pseudomonadati; phylum Pseudomonadota; class Gammaproteobacteria; order Cellvibrionales; family Cellvibrionaceae; genus Pseudomaricurvus; species Pseudomaricurvus sp. ABR4_320. The sequence goes on from NZ_JBSWVF010000001.1 coordinate 725,869, forward strand.
AACGCCCCGGCAAAGCGCCAGTGTACCAAATTCTCGCTACATGGTATGGGTGGGACGATCAGATTCCAGAGAACCGGCTAAATAGGTTTCGATTTTTTTGGCAGCGACCTCATCCTGATCATTGAACTGAACGCCAACCCCCGCAGCACGATTTCCCTGGGCACCTTTCGGTGTAATCCAGACAACTTTGCCCGCCACAGGAATTTTCTCCGGCTCGTCCATCAGATTGAGAAGCATAAAGACCTCGTCACCGAGACTGTATACTTTACTGGTTGGAATAAACAAACCGCCATTTTTTACGAAGGGCATATAAGCCGCATAGAGGACCGCTTTATCCCGAATGGTGAGCGACAAAATGCCATTACGAGCGCCTGCCATGCCCTGCATAACGTATTAACCTGTATAAATTCTCTAATCATTGCGCGGAAACGCCTCAAATAAAGATAAGTCACACCAAGCAACCTGTCCAATAAGGAGCCAATAGGTGTGATAGGTCGCACAGTTAGGCAAATTTTGCGACGGCCCTATCGACGATGAATCGCAGAGCGCCAGTCCAGTAGTAAGGTTTCCAACATCAGCTGTCGATTCGGATTAGCGCCACTCAGCCAGTCCTGTTTGACCTGCGCAAGCCGATCCTGCATTAGAAATTTCCTTTCCGCAGAAACACGTTTCAACGCCTCTATGATGGGCTTTTCGCGCATACTTGCGGGCAGCTCCACCGAGGCAACACTTTGCACCATCGCCAAATGTAGCTGGCGCATTAACTGATCGACAATCATCAAAGGGTCCATGTTTTTAATACGATCAGCCAGCGTCAAAGCCGTACCGCGATTTTCAACCAACTCAACGAGACCGCTCATAAAGCCATCGAGATCAGCCAATGAGTTGCTCTCAACATACATTGCGGCCTTGAGAGGTGCACCACCGGCATAGATTAATGCATCAATGGAAGGCAATTCAGCGCTTTGCTGCTGGAGCCATTCCCGAGCATCATCGAACGTGGGACATTGAAAATCCAGTAACTGACAACGACTGCGAATGGTGGGCAACACTCTATCCTGAGCGTGAGTGATAAGAATTAGCAGCGTGTTACCGCCAGGTTCTTCCAGATTCTTTAGCAACGCATTGGCAGCGTTCATATTCAGCGATTCACATTGATCGATGATGATGACCTTATAGCCAGCTTGTTGCGCAGTCTGAACGGCAAAATCTCCCAGGGCACGAATCTGGTCAATTTTGATAACCCGGCTACCTTCAGGCTCAATCAGCAAAAAATCTGGATGGGTACCAGACTTCAATAAGCGACACCCGGTACACTTGCCACAAGCGCCATCGCCTTCCGAACTCTGGCACAGCAGGCGCGCAGAAAGCGCCTCAGCGAACCACTTTTTCCCGATGCCATTGGGGCCAAAAAATAGGAGCCCGTGAGCCAGGTGTTGACCCGCTATCGCCTGTGATATTTTTTCCCACTGGCGAAGTTGCCAGTTAAGGGGACGCAGATTCAAATGCCTACTTCTCCGAAACGTAAAATCACCCAGAAAGACGTATACTCCCGTCCAGTGACCTCTATGCTAACACTGTTGCTATGGACCGACTTAATTACCTTCAGTACATCATCCCCATTCACCACGTTGATAAGGACATTCTTGTGGTTGAGAAGCCAGCGGAACTGCTCAGCGTGCCTGGCAAAGGGCCTGAAGGTCAAATCTGTTTAAGCAATGCATTGCTTGAACACCTTCCCAACACTCGGGTAATTCACCGATTGGATATGGCAACCTCGGGGCTTATGCTGTTTGCTCTGAACCATGGTAGCCAAAAACACCTGGGCCAACATTTTCAGAAGCGCCTCGTTCACAAATCCTACCAAGCTCGAGTGGACGGTATTGTTGAAGCGGATTACGGCGCAATCTGCGTACCACTGATTTGCGACTGGGAAAGGCGCCCCAAACAAAAAGTGTGTTTTCAAAGCGGCAAGCCTGCACTTACCTGCTTTCGTACACTGCATCGAGAAGAGCACAATGGTACGACTCGACTTCAACTGATGCCAGTCACCGGCCGCTCTCACCAACTTAGGGTACATGCTCAATGGTTTGGCCATCCGATTCTCGGAGACAGGTTCTACTCTCACCCACATCGATCGAACAGTGAAGAGCGATTGCTGCTTCACGCAAATTCTATAGAGTTTTTACACCCAAATGGTCGGCAGCTCAGCTTTCGATCTGATCCGCCATTCTAATTCCTGCGAGATATGCTCACATTTTTTCTGAAAGGAATGTCTGCAATCGCGCTTCAATTTGCGCTTGAACATCTGCCAGAGGTAGGGATGCATCAATCAGCCCAAACCTCTTCGGCATTTGCGTTAGCCTTCTCCGATAACCTTCTCGAACCTTTTCGAAAAACTCTACTTTTTCTTCTTCAAACCGGTCACTCTGATCACGGCTTTGTATTCGGGATAAGCCGATCTCGACAGGCACATCCAGCAACAGCGTCAAGTCAGGCTGCAGCCCGTTCTGAACGATTTTTTCAAGGGCCTCAATGGTCGACCAGGGTAAACCTCGCCCACTCCCCTGATAGGCGTAAGTTGCGTCCGTAAACCGATCACTCAACACCCAACGTCCAGCCTCAATATTCGGCTGGATTACCTGAGCTAGGTGCTGTGCACGGGCTGCAAAAACCATTAAGAGTTCCGCATTTGAATCGACAGGCTCTTGGCGTTGAGCTAATAACAATTCTCGCAGCTCTTCCGCCAAGGGAGTACCACCGGGCTCTCTTGTCGTCACGACATCGACACCAGCATCTTTTAACCAGCGCTCAATAAACGCTAGATTGCTGCTTTTGCCTACGCCCTCTGTGCCCTCAAGGGAAATAAAATAGCCTCTGCTTTTCATCTTCTCTGTCTGTCTCTACCACAGAAATTAAAGCGCACGCCCCAGCCTGCCATCAACGAAAAGACGACCGATAATCGTCTCTACGGCTCAATTGGTATTGCCGTACCGCACGCGAGTGTTCTTCCAGCGTTTTCGAAAAAACATGGGTGCCATCGCCCTTTGCAACAAAGTACAGCGTCTCGCCTGCTGCTGGATGCATGGCGGCATGAATTGCCTCCCGCCCAGGCAGTGCAATAGGTGTCGGTGGCAAACCACGAATGACATAAGTGTTGTAAGGAGTGGCCTGCTTTAGATGACTGCGCTTGATATCACCAGCATAGTCTTCACCCAATCCATAGATGACCGTAGGATCTGTCTGCAAACGCATTTTTTTCTGTAGGCGCCGAACAAAAACACCGGCAATCTGCTGTCGCTCATGCGCTGCCCCGGTCTCTTTTTCTACAATGGATGCCATGATTAGAGCTTCATAAGCATTGCTATATGGCAACCCCGAGTCCTTTTGTTGCCACTCCCGATCAAGGACGTTACGCATACGCTGAAAGGCCGTATCCAGCAACTGCAAATCGGACGTCCCTTTTACAAAATGGTAAGTATCCGGATAAAACCACCCTTCCGGATTTTCGTAGGGTATGCTTAACTGCTCGGCGATATCTTTTGCAGAAACATCTGTGAGCGTTTGAGATACCGCGGGATGTTCGGCTAACAATCGTCGTAACTGTCGGAAGTTGATGCCTTCAACAAATGTGATACTGCGGAGAATGACTTCGCCGTCGTGAAGACGCTGCAATAACTGCAGGGGCGATACTTCAGCAGGAATTTCATATTCACCACGAATCACACCGCTTTGATCAACCAACCGCGCGTATAACTTTAGCAGTTGAGGGTGCTGGAGATTATGATCAGCCGCCAGGCGGCGAACTGCGTGCGACAAAGTTTCGCCCTTGCCCAATTCAAAAACTGACGGCTGGCCACTACCTGTCGCGAAGGGTGTTTGCAACCAGTGCCAGCTGTAACCGAGCACTCCGGCCACCATAACAACGGGCACCAAAAACAACATAATCAAAAGCCAAAAACGGCTTTTTTGGCGCTTCTTACTCATTCCGGAACAAAGTCTCTACAGCAGCATTCAGGTCACTTATAGTGGAAGTTTGCGAGAATTGCACATTATCGATCGACGCCAGAGGCATAATCCCTCTCACAGAGTTAGAGCAAAAGGCGCCATCGCAAACGCTAAAGAGTTCTGGAGAGAAACGTTCCTCCCTCACCTTAAAGCGCAATTCCGAGGCTAGAACCTCCAGAATATACCGCCGCATCACGCCGTTGACACCAGCGCGATCAACAGGTGGTGTCAACAAAAGTCCGCCCTTTTCCACAAACAAATTACTGCTGCAGGCTTCTACCACATACCCTTCTGTATCGAGCAGAATACCCTCTTCGAAACCACCTTGCCGACACTCCTCCACCGCGAGAACACTCTCTATACGATTGAGATGCTTAAGTCCGGCAAGTGCAGGGTTTATTCCCAGCCGCAGATCACAAACCTTAGCCACTTTTGGCAATTGGAGGCTAGTATCTAGGTCGTGGACCTGCAAGATGATTCTCGCTTCGGAGCTTGGGTCAATGCCATAACCCCGTAGACCACTACCCCTGGTCAGGATAATTTTCAGTACCGCTGAAATCGACGAAGTTTCCGATTTATACCTGTCCAACAAACAGGTTACATAGGACTCCAGTTGGGCTTCATCAAAATGAAGAAACAGTCGCTGCGCGCCTTGGCCAAGGCGCTGCATGTGGTAATTCCACAGAGGGCTGGAACCGCGAATCAAACGAACGGTTTCGAAAATACCATCGCCGTATGCCAAACCGCGATCATCGACAGAAATATGATCGACAAATTCGCCGTCAACACTGGAAATTCCCATGGTCGACTGTTGGTTACCTTTCTAGACCCGCCGGAAGATTAAGGAACCGTTTGTCCCACCAAAACCGAAGGAGTTAGACAGAGATACATTGACAGGCAGCTCCTGCGCAGTATTCGGCACTAAGTTGATGTCTGCCTCTTCTTCTGGATCGACAAGATTAATGGTGGGCGGAGCAACTTGGTCACGAATGACAAGTATCGAGAATATCGCCTCGACACTGCCTGCAGCACCTAGTAGATGGCCGATCATGGATTTCGTCGAGCTGACGGCAACACTGCTCGCTGCCTGTCCCAAAACGGATTTGACCGCTCGAATTTCAGCGATATCACCTGCGGGGGTGGAAGTACCGTGGGCGTTAATATACTGAATGGCTGAAGGATCTATAGCGGCATCACGAATCGCATTACGCATCGACAAAGCCGCACCTTCTCCCTGCTCTGGCGGCGACGTCATATGATATGCATCACCGCTCATTCCAAAGCCGATCAACTCAGCATAGATACGTGCACCACGAGCTTTGGCGAACTCATACTCTTCAAGAACCACGACACCTGCGCCATCCCCCAGGACAAAACCATCTCTGCCTTTATCCCACGGACGACTTGCCGCCTCAGGATCATCGTTACGATTGGATAAGGCTCTCGCCGCAGCAAACCCTCCCAGGCCTACAGGCGTACACGCCATTTCAGCTCCGCCTGCCACCATCGCGTCAGCCTCTCCGTATTGAATGAGACGCGCCGCAAGGCCGATGTTATGAGTTCCGGTGGTACAAGCCGTAACCAGAGAGAGATTGGGCCCTTTGAAACCATACTTGATGGAAAGATTGCCCGAGATCATATTAATGATGGCGCCCGGTACGAAAAACGGAGAAATACGACGCGGACCTTTGCTCGCGATGGTTTCAGATCCCGACTCAATAGAGCCTATGCCGCCAATTCCGGCACCAATTGCTGCGCCAATGCGCTCTGCATTAGCGTCGGTAATATCAAGACCTGAATCCTCGACCGCCTGAATACCTGCAACCATGCCATATTGAATAAACGGATCCATTTTGCGCGCATCTCGCGCCGGCAATAGCGGTTCAGGATCAAAATTTTTGACGGCAGCGCTAAAACGGGTGGTAAAAGCGGAAGCATCGAAGGTAGTTATGGGCGCGGCTCCACTTTTACCGGCCAGAATACCCTCCCAGCTTGTGGCAACATCATTTCCCAGCGGGGAAACCATGCCTAAACCAGTGATTACGACTCTTCGACGGGACACAGCGTCTCCTTCAGATTACACGATTCACAAGATACCTCTGCTATCGGAAGCAGCAGGCGACAGTCCACGCTGCCCGGCAATAGAGTATGGCGTGCAGGCAATTCCTGAAAATTCTTGGACTGGACAAAGAAAAGCCGTTCTATTTTTCAATAAAACGGCTTTCTAGGAAACCTTGACAGCGCAATTGCCGCAGGATGATGAAAACCCGCGATACAACTGCCCCTGGATTAATCCAGGTTGGAGTTTACGTAGTCAATGGCCAGCTGAACAGTAGTAATCTTTTCAGCTTCTTCATCAGGAATTTCGGTTTCAAATTCCTCTTCAAGGGCCATAACCAGCTCTACAGTATCCAAAGAGTCAGCGCCCAGATCTTCAACAAAAGAAGCTTCGTTCTTTACTTCTTCTTCCTTAACGCCAAGCTGCTCTGCAACGATCTTTTTGACGCGTTCTTCAATGCTGCTCATAGTAGTCTTCAACTCCTATCAAATATCGGATGTTAGCTCTTGATTCTACCCACTGAGACAAACCCCAGTGAGAACTCTTATTGGTTACGGCCAACTCGAAGGCGCATTCTACAGATAAATGCTCGAGTTGTAACGTTTCCATATAACTTTTAAGGCAATTACAGTTGCGCGATATCAAGGCCAGTTAGGCCATGTACATACCGCCATTGACATGGATGGTTTCACCGGTGATATAAGCTCCCGACGAACCAGCCAAGAAACTGACGACACTGGCGATTTCCTCAGGCTGACCCAAGCGACCCAGCGAGATCTGCCCCAGCATTAACTCTTTTTGCTGCTCACTTAATTCACGGGTCATATCCGTATCGATAAACCCTGGCGCAACAGTATTGACGGTGATTCCACGAGAACCAACTTCTCGCGCCAATGCCCGCGCAAATCCAGCGACCCCCGCCTTCGTAGCGGCATAGTTAGACTGGCCGGCGTTCCCCATGGCACCCACAACGGATGAAATATTGATGATTCGCCCCCAACGAGCCTTCATCATGCCTCGCAGACAAGCCTTGCTAATCCGAAAGACGGCACTGAGATTAGTGTCAATGACCGCATCCCATTCCTCGTCGCTCATCCGCATAAGCAAATTGTCACGGGTAATTCCTGCGTTGTTTACCAAAATGGCGATCGCACCGAATTCTGACTGAACCTCTTTTATCAGCGCATCGACCGACGCAGGGTCGTTAACGTTTAGAACCTTACCAACCCCCTTGCCTAACCCTCCCAGGCGTTCGGTGATCGCTGCAGCCCCAGCTTCACTGGTCGCGGTGCCGACTACCATAGCTCCCTTGCTAGCAAGATCATCGGCGATCGCAGCGCCAATGCCGCGACTCGCTCCTGTGACAAGCGTGATTCGATCCTTGAGATCAGTGGTCATAATCTATTCCTGTCTTGACTCGCCGCAGCTAAGACTTGAAATGCTGCAAGCATTCGTTAAATGCCGCTGAAGTTTCCAGCGCATGAGAGGTCAGCTCACGATCAATACGCTTCGCCAACCCACTAAGGACTTTCCCCGGACCGCATTCTACGGCATCGGTTACACCCTTTTCACGCAGAGCTTCAACGCAGCTCACCCATAGTACGGGCGTATATATTTGCTCGATCATCAGCCGTTTTACCTTCTCAGAATCAGCTTCTGTCCTGGCATGAACATTATGGACGACCGGGATCCCCTCAGAGGCAAAATGGGTAGACAAAATCTTGTCTGCCAACCGATCCGCCGCGGGCTGCATAAGTGCGGTATGGAAAGGCGCACTGACCGCGAGCTTCATCGCCCTGCGCGCGCCAGCCTCTTTACAGGCCTCAATCGCTCGATCTACGGCGCCAGCGTGCCCCGCAATAACGACTTGGCCGGGAGAATTAAAATTCACGGCGGCAACGATTTCCTCGCCTGTCACGCTAAGACACGCCGCCTTGACTTTATCATCGTCAAGCCCGACAACCGCAGCCATGGCTCCAACGCCCTCGGCCACTGCCTCTTGCATATAGCGACCGCGCAAGCGCACTAAATCCACCGCATCCGCGAAAGGGACGACGCCAGCACACACCAATGCAGTCCACTCGCCGAGGCTATGACCGGCCATCAAGGCCGGTTGTTCCCCGCCTTCACGCAACCAAAGTCGCCAAAGCGCAACTCCAGCGGTCAGCAGCAGGGGCTGTGTCTGCTCTGTAAGGTTTAATGCTTCTTGAGGGCCATCCTGGGCAAGCTTCCAAAGGTCATAGCCCAGAACCTCCGACGCTTCATTAAACGTATCTTGGATCCCACCAAAGGCAGCATCTACGTCTGCCAACATACCCACGGTTTGCGATCCCTGACCGGGAAATACAAATGCCAGATTTTTATTAGTCATCGTTAAGATTTCTCTTCGTGACGGATGGTCGTTTTATGCCTGATTAATCCGAGACGAGCACTGACAAAATTTATCAGCAAAGTAAGCCACAAAATATAGATTCTAAGACAGTAGTCCGCTCAAGTCTTCAATCACAGTAATGCATAACGGGGACTCACCGTCCCCGTTATGCATTACTGTTCTGAAGGCAGACTTCAGGAGAGAAAGGTAATCCGATCAGGATTAATCTTCGTCTTTAGCGGTTTCAACGACCTTGCGGCCTTTGTAGAAGCCATCAGCGGACACATGATGACGCAGGTGCTTTTCGCCGCTGGTAGGATCAACCGACAGAGTTGCGGACGAAAGCGCATCGTGTGAGCGGCGCATACCACGCTTGGAACGAGTTTTACGATTTTGTTGAACAGCCATTGCATGCTCCTGTATCTTGCTACATGCACTTAATGTAGGAAATGTTCAGATCCCCGGGTAGAGAAACTACTCAGGAATCCGGCGTATTTTTCAATTGCTTAAGGACAGCGAACGGGCTCTCCTTCTTCTCTTCTTCGTCTCCGTCATCGATCTCGCCGAAAGCTGTCTTTGGCGCACAGGCGAACTCATGTGCAGGCGCAAAGGGAAGTATCAGCAAGAGCTCATCTTCCACCAGTTCGTACAAGTCGGACGCACCTTCATCCACAATCAGTGGATCGAGATACTTTGGCAGATGCTTCGCCTGATCATCATCATAGACGACCGCGAGGGCGACATCCGCTGAAAGCGTTACCTCAACGGCTTCCAAACAGCGTTGGCACTCCATACGCACACGGCCCACCGCTGTACCAGTGATGACGCGACGTCTTTCTTCGTCAACATCAAACTGCAAGTCGACAAGAACACTGCCAGAGTTATCTATAGCCGCTTCCGTCAATCGAGTTAGACTCGAAACATCAATTCGGCCGTGCGCACTCAACCCTTGCTGAGCAAATTTTCGCAGATCAATCATCCGCGGCAGGGGCTTCGAAGGGGTCGGTGCAGACATAGGCGCGCAATTCTATGGATGTGGAGTCAGGCTGTCAAAGAAAATTCATCAAAAACTGGCCAATTTGGCATTAAAACGGCAATTCACGGGCATCCAAAGGGGTTTCATCCGCCAGCATCCCGGATAAACGGCGCGTGTTTTAGCAACAGCGCCGATACCGTCTGTCGTATTCCCTACCAGATGTTAATTCTCTGATCCGGAGACAAATAGAGTGTATCGCCGTCCTTCACCCCAAAGGCTTGATACCAAGGATCGAAATTACGAACGATGCCGTTAACGCGATATTCCGCAGGGCTATGGGGGTCAGTCAGAACTTGCTGGCGTAACCGGTTATCGGTAATGAGATTACGCCAGATCTGCCCATAGGCTAGGAAGAACCGCTGTTCAGGACTGTATCCCGACAAGTTATCGGCAACCTCCTGATCATGATCCTTTTTATATAACTGCATGGCGTTATAAGCGACACTGATTCCACCCAGATCCCCAATATTTTCACCCAGGGTAAGCTGACCATTAACATGCAGTCCATCCAGAGGTTCAAAGCGATTAAATTGCTCGACCAAAGCGGATGTCCGCACCTCGAAATTTTTCCGAGAAGTCTCGTCCCACCAATTTTGTAGCTTCCCCTCTCCCGTATAGCGACTGCCTTGATCATCGAATCCGTGGCCCAGTTCGTGCCCGATCACCATGCCGATACCGCCAAAGTTGACCGCCATATCCGCGTCAGGGTCAAAAAACGGCGCTTGAAGAATGGCAGCAGGGAAAACAATTTCATTGCGAGTTGGTGAATAGTAGGCGTTTACAGTTTGCGGACTCATACCCCACTCCCACTCCCGCGCCGGCTCATCAAGCATTTTTAGGTTATCTTGATGATGCCATTCTTCAATCTGTCGGATGTTTTCAATAATGTCAGTTTCTGAAATTGCGATACTGCTGAAATCCTGCCAATGGTCCGGGTAACCAATTTTCGCGGTAAATGCGGCCAGTTTCTCCAGCGCTCGGGCTCGCGTTGCATCATCCATCCATGTGTTAGCGGTCAGACGTTCACGAAACGAACGTTTTAAGTAGGAAACTAACTCCTCCATCTTCTGCTTTGAGGACGCGGGAAAATTGCGTTGTACATACAATTTACCCAACTGCTCGCCCAACTGGTCATTCACAAATTCCAGAGCTCGCTTGTCCATGGGGCGAGGCGCATCGATTCCCTGAAGGCGCCGCTGGTAGAAATCAAACGACAATTCCGCCCAATCTTCGGATAAATACGGCGCATAATTGTTCAATAGATGAAACGCAGTATAGGCGCGTAATACCGGCATCGGCGTGTCAGCAAAGAGGGCTGCACTATCACGAATTGCGGTATCCGTAGTGACCAGCAGCTCATCCACTTTATCGTAGCCCGAGCTCTCAAAAAACACCTGCCAATCAAAATCCGGCGCGAACATGTTCAACTGACTTGTGCCCATCATATGGTAGTTTTTGAGGACATCACGAGCCTCTTCAGGGGCCCAGTGTATCTTTGCCAAACGGGTTTCGAAGTCTACGATGGATTGAGATAGTGCCTCAGAGTCCGCGATTCCTGCACGCTGCAACACCTGCTGAACGTAGGTTAGGTAGGCCGTGCGATGCTCTGAATAGGGCGCTTCAGCATTTAAGTAATATTCTCGCCCGGGCATTCCAAGACCATCTTGCCCCATCACGAGCAGATATTTGGACGGGTCGGCTAAGTCGCGTCCGACATACATTCCAAACAATGATGGCTGACCAGATTTACCCATCAACCGAGCAAGATCCGTGTGGGACTGAGTCGCCATAATACTGTCTAATTCAGTATTTAGAGCCCCTAGACCTTCGGCGTTTCGCTGATTAACATCCAAAAAGCTCTTGTAGAGATCGCCAAGCTGCTGCTCAGGTGATGATTTGCGCCACTCCCCGCCAGCAATGTCCGACATGATGCTTTCCAACTGCTGCTCTGTACGAAGCTGAATTTCGGTAAACGCACCGTAGCGGGAGAAACCTTCTGGAATTTCTGCCGTCTTCAGCCAACCGTCATTGACGAATCGGTAAAAGTCATCGCCTGCAGCCAGTTGAGTAGATACGTTTTCAACACTGACACCCCAGTCGCCATAAATTGGCTGTTTCTTTGACGCATCGACATCTTGAATCTCTGGGGGCGTCGAGCACCCTGACAAGGTGGCGATCACGCCTATCGTGGATAACACTGTTTTAAATTGCATGAATTGTGTATTCCTTAGTATGAAATAAACCGGTCATAAGAAACCCTCTAGAACTTACCAACATCATAAACGTTTGTCTTACGGTAATAGCAAGCGCATTTACGTAACCTTATTGGAGTGAAAGTTTCATCCAATCCTTGCTCAATGGCTGTGGCAGATTACACTTTGCCTGCACACCTTAGCTGCCAAAGAGTACATCATGACTGCCCGCCCCCAGTATTTAGAAAAACTGCGCTCTCTGTCAGACCAACTGATCAAACTGCAATCTCCCATCCGCATTCTCGACAGTATCAAGTGGCCCGCAGAATGGCGGCAGCAGTTTTTTGCCAGCGATGCGAGACGTCTTCCTCCAGCCAATAAGTCCTACTACCGTTCGATCCCCCTCAGCTTCGATACCGAAGATACTCGTCAGGGGTTAAAGGCGTTGAAGAAAACGATTTGCAATCAGCTGGGCAAAGAAGACCCTCTTGGCAAAATTCTTGTTAAAACCTGTCGTCAATATTTAACCGTTGTAAATATGTTAGAACAGCGGGGTAAAGCCGCGTTTGGTGACTTAAGCCAGGAACTCTATGGGTCTGCAACGGACCACATGTATGGAACCGAGGATGACTTACTTCTGGTAGGAGAAAAACTGTGCAAGATTTTTTCTCAACCCGCTGTTGAGCATCTGGATTTTCGACAACCGAAAATATTCGGCGCAGAAAAGGCAGTCTCAACGTTACAGGAACGGTTGAATCGCTTTTTCCCTCACGGTGAACTGCGAGTCACTCTGTCAGACGGTATCGTTTCGGACGCCGCCGCTGGGGGGGATACGATTAAAATGAACAGTCGAGCGTTTTTTTCCGAACGCGACCTTAAAGTCCTGGAAGTCCACGAGGGCTGGGTTCACGTGGGAACAACCCTTAATGGCCGCACGCAGCCCCATGCGACGTGGTTGAGTGTCGGATCCCCCCGCATTGCTGCTATGCAGGAAGGT